>CAMDKD010000067.1 GCA_945901125.1 Bordetella parapertussis | reverse complement strand
TGCCCCACGGGGGTTTTGCGGTACGCCTGGATTTCCAAAAAGTCGATGATTTGTTCGACATACGCCCGGTGCTGCATTTCTTCTCGCTCGGCAGGGCCAATGCGCAGGGCTTGCAGCAATAAATTGCTTTTGATGCGCAGGTTGCGCCCGGTCATGATGTTGTCGAGCACGCTCATGCCCTTGAACAAGGCCAGGTTTTGAAAGGTGCGCGCAATACCCATCTCGGCCACCTGGCGGCTGTCCATGTGGTCAAAGGTTTGACCCCGAAAAGCAATGGTGCCCTTTTGGGGCGTGTAAACGCCGTTGATGCAATTGAGCATGGAGCTTTTGCCCGCTCCGTTGGGACCAATGATGGCGCGAATTTCGTGCTCGCGCACATCGAAAGAAATATCGGTCAATGCCTTGACGCCACCAAACGCCAAGCTGATGTTTTTCACGTCCAAGATGACGTCGCCAATGCGCTTGTTGCTCATGTGGCCCTCCCGACGGGTGCAAACAGTTTGGCATCGCTCAAGCGCAAGGTGGCGCTGACGCTGCCGCTGCGCCCGTCCTCAAACTTGACGGCGGTTTCAATGAATTGAGCTGTCATGCCGGCGTATAAGGCGTCGACCAGCACCTGGTATCTGTCGGCGATGTAGCCGCGCCGAACCTTGTTGGTGCGGGTGAGTTCGCCGTCATCGGCATCCAACTCTTTGTGCAACACCAAAAAGCGGCTGATCTGGCTGCCTGCGAGCAAGTTGTCCACGCTCAGGTCGGCATTGACTTTTTCCACACAGTCTTGGATCAATGCATAGACCTCGGGTTTTTGCGCCAAGTCGGTATAGCCCGCATAGGGCAGGTTGCGGCGCTCGGCCCAATTGCCCACGGCGTCAAAGTCGATGTTGAGCATCACACACACTTTTTCGCGCTGGTCACCGTAGGCCACCACCTCCTTGATGTGCGGGAAAAACTTGAGCTTGTTCTCGACATATTTGGGCGCAAACATCGCGCCGTCGTTGGCACCGCCCTGGATGCGGCCCACGTCTTTGACGCGGTCGATGATCTTGAGGTGGCCGCTGGCATCCAAAAACCCCGCATCGCTGGTGTGATACCAGCCATCGGCGCTGAGCACCTCGGCGGTGGCTTCGGGGTTTTTGTAATAGCCCTTGAGCAAGCCCGGCGACTTGACCAAGATTTCGCCGTTGTCGGCCACCTTGATCTCCACACCCGCGCAAGGCACACCAACGGTATCGGCACGCGCTTCGTTGTCGGGTTGCAAACACACGAACACGGCGGTCTCGGTCGAGCCATAGAGCTGCTTGAGGTTGACACCGATGGAGCGGTAAAACGTGAACAAATCTGGGCCAATAGCCTCACCGGCGGTATAGGCCACACGCACCCGCGACATGCCCAAGTTGTTGCGCAGCGGCCCGTAAACCAACCAGTCGCCCAAGGTGTACTGGAGCGACGCCCACAGCCCAATTGACTTGCCATCCATGCGCGCAGGGCCGTGGGCGCGGGCGACATTCATGAAGTATTCGAACAAGCTGCGCTTGATGGAGCCCGCATCTTCCATGCGGATCATCACACTGGTGAGCAAGCCCTCAAACACACGGGGCGGGGCAAAGTAATAGGTGGGGCCGACTTCTTTGAGGTCGATGGCCATGGTGGCAGCTGATTCGGGGCAATTGACCACATACCCACAGCACAGCCACTGGGCGTAGCTGAAGATGTTTTGACCAATCCAAGCCGGGGGCAAATAAGCCAACACCTCTTCAGTGGGGCCGAGGTGGTCAAAGTCGGCACCGGCCTGGGCGCGGTCGATCAAGCTGTGGTGGGTGTGCACCACGCCCTTGGGATTGCCGGTTGTGCCTGAGGTAAAAAACATCGCGGCCACATCGCCGGGGCTGGCTTTGGCCACTTCAGCTGCGTACCAGTCGGGGTGCGTGCTGCAGAAGGTTTTGCCGATGTCAATCAGGCTGTCGAGCGACTGCAAACCGGGTTCTGAATAATTGCGCAGTCCGCGCGGTTCGTCAAAAACAATGTCACTCAGAAGCGGGCAGCTGCCGCGAATCTCCAGCAGCTTGTCAACCTGCTCCTGGTCCTCAGCAAACGCAAAACGTACGTCTGCATTGTTGATCGGGAAAATACATTCAGCACCCACGGCGTCCTGGTACAGCGGCACAGGAATGGCACCCAATGACTGAGCCGCCAGCATGGTGGCATACAGGCGTGGGCGATTGCTGCCCACCACCACCATGTGCTCGCCGCGCATCAACCCGGTCTGATGCAGGCCGCAGGCAATATGTTTAACCAGCAGTGCCAGCGCCGACCAGCTGTGCGCTTGCCAAATGCCGTATTCCTTTTCGCGCATGGCGGGCGCATCGGGGCGCTCAGCAGCTTGCTTGATCAGCAATTGGGGAAACGTGGTTTGCATGCTTGTCTCGTGTCTCTAATGGTCCGGTGCTTCGTAAGGTGTGCAGTACGCGGCAAGATGACTGCCTCAGCCTGAATGTTAGGCGGTCATTTGACGTTATGTTGTCATTTCGACGACAATTCAAGGGTCAATACTCCCCCGGACTTTCCCTAGGCCCCGGTTCGTCAGGCGAAAGCTTTGTTTTGATGTCATGCAACTCGAAAAACCACTTCACATCCACCGCCGCCACGCAGACGCCTCTGAGTTGGCCGGTATTCCTTGGCTTCAATTGCTGACGCTCCAGGAAAGAGACAAAGCCGTTGCCGAACTGCGAGTAGGCGATGTCGCGCCGGGCGACTTCGTCTGTCGGTTAGGCCGGCCCGTGACTTACTGGTTCGGTGTGGTCGAAGGCTTGCTCAAAATGAGCAGCGATAACGACCAAGGCATGACCATGACCTACACCGGCGTGCCGCCTGGCGGCTGGTTTGGCGAAGGCACCGTCCTCAAACGCGAGCCCTACCGCTACAACATTCAGGCGCTGCGCAAAAGCGTGGTCGCTGGCTTGCCGGTGGACACCTTTGAATGGCTGCTCGACCACTCGATCGGTTTTAACCGCTTTGTCATGAACCAGCTCAACGAACGGCTGGGCCAGTTCATTGCCGCACGCGAAATTGACCGTCTGAACAACCCTGATGTACGCGTGGCCCGTTCCTTGGCCGCCTTGTGTAACCCGGTGCTGTACCCGGGCGTGGGAGACATTTTGCGCATCACCCAGCAAGAGCTGGCCTACCTGGTCGGCCTGTCACGCCAGCGGGTCAATGAGGCGCTCTGCGCCCTGCAAGCCCAGGGCAGCCTGCGGGTTGAATACGGCGGACTTCGTGTTTTGGACCTGCCGGGGCTCAGAAGTACTGTTGTCGGGTCTAAAAAGTAGAGCTAGACCAAACATCGGGTTCAAGCAGCTCCTCAATACATAGCTGTGCTGTCAGTTTTTTATACGTCTATGGCGTACAATGTCTATGATGCTGACGATTGTCGAAACCCCCACGTTTCTGCGCCTCGCAAGTGCAATCTGGGTTGACGACGAACTGATGGAATTCAAAGTGTGGCTTGCTGGCAATGCATTGTTTGGTGATGTCATTCCCGGCACGCTAGGTTTGCGAAAAGTCCGCTGGTCGCGTCAAGGTATGGGCAAGCGGGGAGGCGCGCGGGTGGTGTACTACAACCAATTAGAAGACGGACGTATTGTTCTGCTCATGGCCTACACCAAATCGAATTTTGACAATCTGCCGGCCGACTTTTTGTTGGCGCTTAAAAAGGAGTTTGAAAATGCCTAAACGTCTTGTTCAAGCGCACGCCGATAGTGCGTCAGATATGGAAATGGCTCAATTCCAAGCCGACTTGCTTCAGTCCGTGCGCGAGATGAAGGCCGGTACCTTCGCACGCAGCACCTCAGTGCCAGTGACTGATGCCTGGCAGGCGCGCGCCAAGCTGGATTTGTCGCAATCGCAGTGTGCCAAGTTGTTGGGTGTTTCTGTGCGCACGCTGCAAGAGTGGGA
>CAMDKD010000066.1 GCA_945901125.1 Bordetella parapertussis | reverse complement strand
CCCGGCTTCGTAAAGGGCTGGCGCGTAGTACACGCCTTTGTCCAGCATCGCGTGGAAAAAGCGGTTGAACGCCGGGCTGTCGGTGGTCATGACCGTGGCGTAGTTTTGCGGCAACTGCCCAAGCAAGAAAAAGCCGAACATGCCGCCTTGGCTGTCGCCACAAAAGGGGATGCCTGCTTTGTTGGCGGCGGCGGTCAAACCTGTCACCAGGCTACTGGTGCGCTCTGCCAGAGCCTCGTAAAAGCCTGGTTTTTGTACCTCTCGCAAGGTCGCCAAGCCGCAGGCGGTGGCCACCGGGTTGCCGGACAGTGTGCCGGCCTGGTACACCGCGCCCAAAGGTGCCAGCATTTCCATCACGGCCTTGCTGCCGCCAAAGGCCGCTAGCGGCATGCCGCCACCAATGACTTTGCCCAAGGCCGTCATGTCGGGTTTGAAGCCGGGAATCAGCTCGGCATACAGGCTTTGCGCGCCACCCAGGGCGACCCTGAAACCGGTCATGACCTCGTCAAAAATCAGCAGCGCGCCGTACTCGGTGCACAGCTCGCGGCAGCGTTTCATAAAGGGCAGTGTGGCGCGCACAAAGTTCATGTTGCCGCAAATCGGCTCCATCATCAGGCAGGCCAGTTGTTTGCCGTGCAGGGCAAAACATTCTTCCAGTTGGGCTATGTTGTTGTACTCCAGCACCAGCGTGTGCTGCACCGCCTCGGGCGGAACGCCAGCGCTGGTGGGGTTGCCAAAGGTGGCCAGACCCGAGCCGGCTTTGACCATCAGCGCATCGGTATGGCCGTGGTAGCAACCTTCAAACTTGATGATTTTGCTGCGGCCCGTGGCACCACGCGCCAGCCGCAGCGCGCTCATGGCGGCTTCGGTTCCAGAGCTCACCAGGCGTACCATTTCAATAGACGGGACGAGCTTGACGATTTCTTCGGCCAGCTCGACCTCGCGCTCGGTCGGTGCCCCGAACGAAAAACCGTCCATCATGGCTTTTTGGACGGCTTCGATAACGCCAGAATGGCCGTGACCCAGAATCATCGGCCCCCAAGAACCGATGTAATCGATATAACGCTTGCCATCGGCGTCCCAAAAATACGCACCTTGCGCACGTTGCACAAAGCGTGGCGTACCGCCCACCGCCTTGAAAGCACGAACAGGAGAGTTGACGCCGCCGGGAATCAGTTTTTTGGCGCGTTCAAACAGGACATCATTGCGGGAGGTGGTCATAGTCGGCTGATAGGGGGTTAGGGTGTGGTTAATGTTTGGTGGTGCCGTGCGGGGGCACCTCAAAAAAAGGTTTAGGCAGTGTCAGAGCAAGTTCGGTGTCGTCGGATGTTGCGATGCCTTCGATGTCGAGCTCGTCTTCAAGCTCATCGGCTTGCGCCCAGAACATGCGGTCTGGCACGGTCTGGCCCATGCCGGGGTGAAAGCCTGCACTCAAGGACTGGTCCAGATAAGTCAGTGCTTCTGCGGTAGCGGCTTGCAAATCGTGACCGTTGGCCAGCAATGCCGTCAGGGCGGCAGACAGGGTGTCCCCTGCGCCTGTGAAAACCGCCTCGAAACGTTCAAACTTTTCGCTGTACAGCACCGCCTGCGGCGTGGCCAGGGCGTTGTCAATGAATTGCTCGGGCAGTGGTATGCCGGTAACCAGGGTGTAAGGCACGCCCATTTGCGCGGCAGCTTTGGCAATGTCTTTGGCCGACGGGTTGCGATCGCCCGGCCAATCTGGCAACAGCCAGCGCCACAACGTGCTGTGATTACCAACCAAAATGGTGGTTTGCGGCAACAGAAGTTCCCGAAACGCATCCAGATAGTTGTCAATTTTGTCTTCGTCCCACCAGGCCAGGCTGGGCATATAGGCAATCAGGGGCACGTCGGCATAGTCTGCGGCAAGCTCGGCCACCGCGCTGATGTTTTCAGGGCTGCCAACAAAACCGACCTTGATGGCACTGACGGTCATGTCCTCCAGTGCGGTGCGTGCCTGCTCGCTCACGGCTTCCTCGTCAAAGCTGACATGGTCAAAAATGTCGGCTGTGTCACGCACATAAGCGCCTGTCACAACTGCCAACGCGTGGCATCCGGCCGAGGCAACGGCCAAGATGTCTGCCGTCAGGCCGCCAGCCCCACTGGGGTCGCTTGCATTGAAGGTCATCACGCAAGTGGGGGCTTCTTCAGCTTCAACGGACAGCATGTCAGTCGCTTCCGCTTGGGTTTGGTTGTTATTGCCAGTCTTACTCGACGGCCTTGAAGAGAGGTTTGCCATAGGCGGTAATTTTGCTGCGGTCGCGGATGTGCAATGTGCCTAGTAGAATTCTTGCATTCTATGTGAAGGCAATTTATGCTGGGGTGCTATCAATGACTTGGATGTGTTTAATTTGCGGTTGGATTTACGACGAGGCGTTGGGCGCCCCCGATGACGGTATTGCTGCGGGCACGCCGTGGGAACAAGTGCCGATGAACTGGACGTGTCCAGAGTGCGGTGCGCGTAAAGAAGACTTCGAAATGGTGCAAATTTAAATCACCGGACACGAGGTTTGTTTCGCGGTCCGGCATCACACTTGCATGACTCTGGTTTATCCAACGATACATATCAATGATTAACAGGAGCTATCGCAGTGAGCACCAACAGTTCCGGACTCAAAGTCTTGGTCATTGATGACAGCAACACCATTCGGCGCAGTGCTGAAATTTTTCTCAAGCAGGGCGGCCATGAGGTGCTGCTCGCCGAAGATGGTTTTGATGCGCTTGCCAAAGTCAATGACTACCAGCCCGACCTGATTTTTTGCGACATTCTGATGCCGCGCTTGGACGGCTACCAGACCTGCGCCATCATCAAGCGCAATGCCAGGTTTTCGAATGTCCCTATCGTCATGCTGTCCTCCAAAGACGGGGTGTTTGACAAAGCCAGGGGCCGTATGGTGGGGTCGCAGGATCACCTGACCAAACCATTTACCAAGGACCAGCTGCTGCAAACTGTGACGCAGTTTGGCAGCACCAAACAAGGAGTTGTGCAATGACAATCAAAAACATTCTGGTGGTAGACGATTCAAAGACTGAATTGATGCACCTGACCGACGTGCTGGGCAAAAACGGGTTTTCGGTGAAGACCGCTGAGAACGCGGAAGATGCCTTTCGTCGTTTGGCTGAAGAAAAGCCCGACCTGATCTTGATGGACGTGGTGATGCCCGGTCAAAATGGTTTTCAGTTGACCCGATCCATCACACGCGACCCGCTTTATTCGGATATTCCCATCATCATGTGCACCAGCAAAAATCAAGAGACTGACCGCGTCTGGGGCTTGCGTCAGGGCGCGCGAGATTACATCACCAAGCCGGTCAATGCTGAAGAGCTGATGAGCAAAATCAACGCGCTGAGCTAACGGCCACTCCACACGCAGTGTTTTCGCTGAACCCCCACCCATGGCAAACAGACAAGCGATTCGAGACCTGCAAACCCGGTTGGCGGACAGGCTGCAAATCGCGCGAACTCAAGGTGTAGCGCCCTCCTGGCTGGCATTAGAAGCCGGCGGTCAAAAATACCTGTTTCCCATGAGCCAGGCTGGCGAGATTTTCCCATGGGTGGCAACTCACTCCGTCCCCTACACCCAAGGCTGGTTTTTGGGTGTGGCCAATCTGCGGGGTGGCTTGTTTGGTGTAGTTGACCTGGCCGGTTTTGTTACCGGACAAACGACTATGCCCAAGTCAGAATTGGCGCGTAAGGAGTCGCGGCTGATCGCCCTGAACAGTGCGCTGGACGTTAATTGCGCTTTGCTGATTGACCGCTTGTCCGGCCTGCGTAACCAGGAAGCCTTTAGCGATTTTGCAGAAAAATCAATCGACGCGCCGTCCTTTTTTGGCAACCAGTACATTGCTTTGACCGGCCAGAGCTGGCAGGAAATCAACCTGCAGTTGCTGGCGCACCAAGCCCATTTTTTGACGATAGGTGCTTAGGGCCAGCCATAGCGGTGCATT
>CAMDKD010000065.1 GCA_945901125.1 Bordetella parapertussis | reverse complement strand
TTGCTTAGCCTTCAAGAAACCTTTGAACGCATGGGAGTCGGTGCGACAGGCCAGACTGAACTTGGTCGCGCTGCTATTTCGGACATCGATTTAGCAATTCCGCCGATCATTCTTCAACAGCAGTTCGGGAAATCTGTGCATGGCATACGCTCAGCGGCAGAGACCTATGCAAAGAAAATCCAAAACCTCCGCCGCACCCGCGACCTGCTTCTCCCCCGCCTGCTATCCGGCCAAATCAATGTCGAGGCCGCCGAGCATGTCTAACCCCGCAAGTCCCTACAACCCCGATCAACTCCCGTTGGTCGATCTCGACTACCGCCTGCTTTTGCCTTTGGTGGGCGTGGCCAATGCGGCCTTGGCCCGTTACGATGGTTTGTTACAAAGCATCCCCAACCCGGCCATCATGCTTTCTCCTTTGACCACTCAGGAAGCGGTGTTGTCGTCAAAGATTGAAGGCACGCAAGCCACGGTAGATGAAGTACTGGAGCAAGAGGCCGGTTTATTGAAACAAGGCGAGAAGTTTCAGGATATTCAAGAAATCTCCAACTACCGCCAAGCGCTTTATGCAGCCCGAGAGCATTTGAAAGACTACCCCATCCGCCTGAGTTTTGTACGCGAACTGCATCGCATTTTGATGAGCAGTGTGCGAGGGCAAGACAAGACCCCGGGGGAGTTCCGCAAAGACCAAAACTGGATAGGCAAACACGGCTGCATCATGGAGCAGGCGACCTTTGTCCCGCCCAACCCCTTGCGATTGCCTGATCATTTGCAAGCCTGGGAAACTTACATGGACAGCAACGATGTCGATTTTCTTTTGCAAACGGCAGTCGTGCACGCGCAGTTTGAACTTTTGCACCCGTTTAAAGATGGCAATGGGCGCATTGGTCGCATTTTGATTCCCCTGTTTCTGTACCAAAAACGAGCGCTCTCGCAACCAATGTTCTATCTTTCAGAGTATCTGGAGGCAAACAGAGAAGAGTATTACCAGCGCCTCAAAGCGATTTCGGCAGAGGCTGATTGGAACAGTTGGATCGCCTTTTTTCTGCGGGCCATTGCAACCCAAGCCGCCCAGAACAGCATGCGTGTGACGGCTATTCAGACTCTTTATGAAGAAATGAAGCTCAAGGTCCAGTCAGCCACCCACTCTCAGTACACGGTGCATTTGTTGGATGCGATTTTCAGCAAGCCTATTTTTCGATCGACCGATTTGGCGCAGCAACTCCTCCGCGATTTCGAGATTCACGAGAAGACAACCACCAGCCTCTTGCGCCAATTGCGTGAAGCCGACATATTGAGAGAACTTCAGCCTGGAAGCGGTCGGCGGCCGGCAACCTTGTGTTTTCCCAGTTTGATCAATTTGGCTGAAGGCAAAGAGGTGCTTTGACATGATTGTGGAGCCTTCATGGACAACAAACAATTTTGTGGAGCGCAAAATGTTAAGTAGACTCCACAAAATGGCTAGTGGAAATTACAGACTCCACTGGAATAGGTCCTCATCAGCCATGCTTTTACCCAGAAAAGTATCTTCATGAGTGTTAACGCCTACACCGAAGACCAACTGGTGGAGCAACCGGCCATTGGCCTGTTTGCCGACCTGGGCTGGCAAACGGTGTCGGCCATGGAAGAGACCTTTGGCGCAAATGGTACGCTGGGGCGCGAGACCAAGGGCGAGGTGGTGCTGACGGTGCGGCTACGAGAAGCCTTGTCACGGCTGAACCCAGCCATGCCTGCCGAGGCCATCAACAACGCCATCGACGACATTGCCCGTGACCGCTCGGCCATGTTGCCGGCGGCCGCCAACCGCGAGGTGTATCGCTTGCTCAAAGAGGGCATCACGGTGTCGGTGCCCGACCATGCCCAAGGCGGGCAAAAGACCGAGCGCTTGCGCATCGTTGATTGGGAGAACCCCGACAACAACGACTTTTTGTTGGTCAGCCAGCTCAGCGTGACGGGAGCGCTTTACACCTGCCGCCCCGACTTGGTGGGCTTTGTGAACGGTTTGCCTTGGGTGGTGATTGAACTCAAAAAGCTCGGCGTTCCGGCGCGTGCTGCGTTTGACGAAAACCTGACGCACTACAAACTGCAAATACCCAACTTGTTTTGGTTCAACGCAATGATGATTGCCTCCAACGGCACAGACAGCCGCGTGGGCTCTCTCACCGCAGACTGGGAACGCTGGGTGGAGTGGAAACGCATTGCCCGGGAAGACGAGCCACGCCGTGTCTCGCTGGAAGTGATGCTGCGCGGCACTTGTGACCGAAGCCGATTATTGGACTTGGTGGAGAACTTCACGCTGTTCTCAGAACACAAAGCAGGGTTGGTCAAAATCATGGCGCAAAACCACCAGTTCTTGGGGGTCAACAACGCCATTGCCTCCATGTTGGAAGCCCGCAAATTGGGCCACGGACGTGGCGGTGTGTTCTGGCAAACCCAAGGCAGCGGCAAGAGTTTTTCCATGGTGTTTTACGCGCAGAAGGTGCTGCGCAAACTGGTGGGCAACTGGACTTTTGTGGTGGTGACCGACCGCACCGAGTTGGACGATCAAATCGCCAAGACATTCAAAGCCGTGGGTGCAGTGAGCGAAGCCGAGGGTGATGAGTGCCACGCAACCAGTGGCGCACATTTGCGAGAACTTTTGCGTGGCAACCACCGTTATGTGTTCACGCTGGTGCATAAATTTCAGACGCCCGAATTGCTCTGTGACCGCTCGGATGTGATTGTGCTGACCGACGAGGCGCACCGCAGCCAGTACGACACGCTGGCCTTGAACATGCGATCTGCTTTGCCCAAAGCCATGTTCATGGCCTTCACCGGCACGCCGCTGATTGCAGGCGAAGAGCGCACCAAGGAAGTGTTTGGTGACTATGTGTCCATCTACGACTTTCAGCAGTCGATTGAAGATGGGGCCACCGTGCCTTTGTTCTATGAGAACCGAACACCCGAGTTGCAACTGGTCAACCCCGACCTGAACGACGATATCTATCAATTGATTGAAGATGCCGACCTTGACCCTGAACAAGAAGTCAAGCTGGAGCGTGAATTGGGGCGGCAGTACCACCTGATCACCCGCGACGACCGGTTGGACACTGTGGCCAAAGATATCGTGCGGCATTTCTTGGGGCGCGGCTTTGTGGGCAAAGCCATGGTGGTGTCTATCGACAAAGCCACGGCTCTGCGCATGTTCGACAAGGTCAACCAGCATTGGGCGGGAGATTTGGCAAGCACACAAAAGGAATTGGGCGAGTTAGCCTATGCGCCAGTCCAAGGTGGCATGAGCGCAGAGCAAGCGCGGCGTGATGTGCGCATGGCTCAACTCAAACAAAGGCTTAAGGTATTGAACACCACCGACATGGCCGTGATTGTGTCGCCCGGTCAAAACGAAATTCAGCAAATGCAAAAGCTGGGGCTGGACATTGAGCCGCACCGCAAGCGCATGAACGAGTCCAACCCGGGTTTGGACGAACGGTTCAAGGACACCCAAGACCCGCTGCGGCTGGCCTTTGTGTGTGCCATGTGGCTGACGGTTTTGATGCGCCCAGTTGTTCGACGGTGTATCTCGACAAGCCGATGCGCAACCACACCCTGATGCAAACCATTGCCCGTGCCAACCGCGTCTTCCCGGGCAAGCACAGCGGCCTGATCGTGGACTATGCCAACGTCTTTGCATCGCTGGAAAAGGCACTGGCGATATATGGCGCAGGAAAAAACGGCAGCAATCCAGTCAAGGACAAGAACCAATTGGTGCAAGAGCTGCGCCAGTCGGTAGATGCCGCAACGACTTTTTGTGCAGCACATAGCGTGATGCTGTTAGATATGGAGCAACTGAATGCGGGTGGACTTGAGCGCCTACAAGCCATTGAGGATGCGCTGAATGCTTTGATTTCGCCAGACGCCTTGCGGCGTGACTTCTTCGCCCATGAACGCTTGGTGTCCATGCTTTACAAGGCGGTCAAGCCCGACCCTGTTGTGTTGGAATTTGCCAGCCGCGTGGCGAGTCTCTCGACGATTGCTGATGCCATTCGCGCCAAGCTGAACCCCAACCCACCAGACATCACAAAGGCACTGGCAGGCATCAACACCTTGCTGGACAACTCCATCACCGGTCATTCCATCCGTGAAGAAGGGCCACCAGCCCTCGACTTGTCGAAGATCAACTTTGAAGCCCTTGCCAAGCGATTTGAAAAATCAAAGCACAAGAACACCGAACTTGAAGTCTTGAAAGCCGCCATCCGGGCCAAGTTGGAAAAGATGGTGGAACTCAACCGCACCCGTGCGGACTTCTCTGAAAAATTTGAAGCCTTGATTGAAAGCTACAACGCTGGCAGTCGCACCATCGAGGCGCTGTACCAAGAACTGTTGGCCTTGACCCACAGCTTGAACGACGAAGAACAGCGCCATGTCAGAGAGAACATGACCGAGGAAGAGTTGGTGATCTTCGACATCCTGACCAGACCCTCCCCTGAACTGGGGGCGGAGGAGCGGGCTGAAGTGAAGAAAGTTGCCCGTGAGTTGTTGGAGCGCCTTAAAACACTGCTGGTGCTGAATTGGCGGCAGAAATCAACTGCAAGGTCACAGTTGAAGTTGACGATTGAAGACACGCTGGACACAGGCCTGCCTCGAGCATACCCACCAGAGCTTTATCGGCAAAAATGCACGGCGGTTTTTGAGCATGTTTTTGAGAGCTATCCGGAGCGTAATTCTGGGGTGTATGCTTGAAAAAAATGTCACGCGTTCATAGAAAGTTTTCGAGGCAAGACCTAAGGTTGAAACGGTTGAATCAATTTGGGCAGGGCTTCCAGAGTTGTGGTTCCAAGGTACCTTGGGCCCCTCCGCCTGCGCTTTGCGCGACAGATCGCGGGTTAACCCCCGTCGTGCGTGCAGGCTTAGAACCCTACAGTTATGTATGCTGGCGCAGTGCAATCTAGCGTGTTGCGCCCGTAAGTAAGTCGTTCTATAGCCCTCCAAAAATCCCATGTCAGTCCTCAAAAATACAGTTATCAAACACGTGGTCCGTGTGCTGACCCATCCCGGCGTGCGCCAATGGGGGCGTACGCGCGCCAGCCTGGTGCGCCGCATGAAGGGCGCATCTGCGCAAATCCATTACTTCCACCAGACCGATGACCCCTACAGCTATTTATGCGTGCAATTGCTGGAGCGCTTGGGCCACCGCTATGAAGTGGACTTGCTGGCCCATTTGGTCAGCCCGCCCGAAGATTCGGCAGCGCCTGATCGCGAACGTTTGGGGCACTGGTCCTTGCGGGATGCGTCTCTTCTGGCAAGTGCTAACGGATTAGAAGCGCCGACATCGCAGCCCCATGCTGCTGCCGTGGCTGCTGCGGAGACAGCCCTAGCCGCCAGCTTGCAGGCGGGTCGCTTTGTGGTGGACGCAGCGGCCATTAGCCAAGCTTTGTGGCGTGGGCAAGCGCAGCCCGCAGCACCATCGCCGGGCCAGGCCGCCGCCGATGTGCAAGCTGCAAAAGCCACAGGCACCGCGCTGCGCAAACAACTGGGCCACTACCTGGGCGCCACATTTTTTTATGGCGGCGAGTGGTACTGGGGCATAGACCGATTGCATTATCTAGAGCAGCGCCTGCGCGACGAAGGTCTGTGCCGCGAGCCTGCCACTCCGCTGCTGGTGCCCGTGCGCGACATTGCCTTGAACGGCGCGCCTGCGGTGCGCACCGCAAACAAGCCGGTGGCGCAACTGCATTATTTTTGTTCTTTCCGCAGCCCCTACACCTACATCGCCCTGCCGCGTGTGCGCCAGTTGGCCGAGCATTACGGCGCGCAGCTGCAAATCCGTTTTGTACTGCCCATGGTGATGCGTGGCCTGGCCGTGCCGCGTGAAAAAGGCATGTACATCGTGGCTGATGTGGCGCGCGAAGCGCAGCGCGTGGGCATGCCCTA
>CAMDKD010000064.1 GCA_945901125.1 Bordetella parapertussis | reverse complement strand
GGCCATGATCCGTGGGCTTATCTCAAGGATGTGCTGACGAGACTGCCTGGCCACATGAACAGTCGCATAGACGAGCTGTTACCCCACCGCTGGGAAACGCAACCCTGAATTGGCGCAACGGTCAAGGTGCCGTGGCCAGCCGCTTACATTCATGGTTTCTTAATGCAGTTCATTGCACCGACATACGGTGCTTTCGGGATTGTTCGCTAATCAGTTTTTTATTTTCATCTGTAAGTCTGTTGAGATTTTTCAACTGCATCAGCATTCGAGGATTTTTTGCCAGACTGTCTGCGTGCCGGTTCAAGTAATCCCAATACAGGGTAGTGAAAGGGCAGGCGGTGTCGCCTGTTGATTCTGCGGGGTTGAATTTGCAAGCTTTGCAATGGTTGCTCATGCGGTCAATGTATTTGCCGCTGGCCACATAGGGCTTGCTGGCCATCAAGCCGCCATCAGCAAATTGACTCATGCCCAATGTGTTGGGCAGCTCTACCCATTCAACTGCATCCACATAAACACCTAAATACCAGGCATGTACTTGTTTAGGCGCGACCCCTAGCAACAAGGCGTAAAGACCGGTCACCATCAAGCGCTGAATATGGTGGGCATAGCCGTGGCTCAGCGTTTGCACAATCGCGTCGCGCAAACAAGCCATGTCGGTTTGCCCCGTCCAATAAAAGTCTGGCAGCGTAGCCTGCGCGTTCGAAGTATTGAGCTCCAGGTACTCCGGCATGTGGGTCCAGTAGATGCCGCGCACGTATTCACGCCATCCTAATATCTGCCGCACAAAACCTTCTACGGCTTGCAAAGGAGCGCGCCCGTCGTGGTACGCTTTGAGGGCAGCGTCGCAGACTTCCCTAGGGTTGAGCAACTTCAAGTTGAGCGCGCTTGAAAGATGCGAGTGGTAAAGCCATACCTCGCCCTCCCACATAGCGTCTTGGTAGAGGCCAAAGCTTGGCAGTCGGTGTGCCACAAAATTATCTAATGCAAGCAAAGCTTGTGCACGTGAGACCGGCCAGCCGAACTGCGCTAGCGAGCCGGGGTGGTGAGTAAAATGCTTATTAACCAAGGTCATGACGCGTTGCGTGGTGTCGTCCGGGGTGAAGCGCACGGGTGGCGGCAATATGCCAGGTCCTTGTTTGCCAAAGCTGCCCCGGTTGTCGGCATCAAAATTCCACTGTCCGCCGATGGGTTTTTTGCCATCCATCAACAAGCCGGTTTTCAGGCGGAGTTCACGGTAGAAATATTCCAAGCGGATTTGCTTGCGATCCGCTGCGTGCGCCGCAAAATCACGCACCGTGCTGAAAAAATGCGTGTCATCACGAAGCTCTAACACCAGCTCTTGCTTTGCGGCAGCCGCACGCAGGCTTTGCAGCACACGCCACTCGCCAGGCGCGGTCATGATGAGCTTGTCGGGTTGGTACAGGATCAAGGCTTTTTCAAGCTCCCCGGCCAAGCTGCCCCGGTTGTCTACCGCGTCTAACTCGCTCTAAAAAACCTGCCATCCCTTGTCGCGCAAGGCCGCTGCGAAATGCCGCATGGCACTCAAGAACAACGTGGTCCGCTGCTTGGCCGACACCACATGCGTGGATTCTTCGTCCACCTCGGCCATCCACACAGCATCTTGCTGCGGATCAAAGCCGCTGAAGGCTGAGGCGTCTTCGTCGAGTTGATCGCCCAAGACCAGTACCAGGTGGCGAATGGATGTTGTCATAGTCAGAACCCTAAAAGTCAAATCCAAGCTGCTGTTTGTTTTCGTTTTGCTTGAGAGGTGGTTTTCTCTTTGCGTTCATTGTTTTACGAGATGCATGTTTGTCAATCACTTCCTTCTTACCCGCTCTGACCGCCGGGGTTTGTCGCAGCTGATGCAGGCGATGTTTAGATTCGCGTGTGGCGGTGGCCAAGTCCACCAAGGGTTGAATGATGTCCAGGCAAATCCCGTCAGGGGAGTGCATGGGCTGCGGCATCAACCAAGGTTGAAACAGCCAAGCTTGTGGCACGTGCCTCATATGCGGCAACCATCGTTTGACAAATTGTCCGTGCGGGTCGTGGTCTTGGGCTTGCTTGACCGGGTTGTAAACGCGTGTGGTGTTGATGCCCGTGGTGCCTGATTGCATTTGCAGTTGGCTCCAATGAATCCCGGGCTCATAGTCTAAGAATTGTGTGGCCAGCCATTCACCAACCGGACGCCAGTGCAGCCAAAGCGGGTAAGCTGCCACAGAGACCAACATGGCGCGCATGCGAAAGTTCAGCCATCCGGTTTCTCGCAGCATAGTCACGCAGGCATCCACCATGGGCCAACCTGTTCTCGCGTCTTTCAGGGCTTCAAAATATTCAAGGTTGAAGTCTTGCTCTCGAAGCCCATCGTAGCCACGGTGCATATTTCGCCATTCAATGGCTGGTTCGCTCTCCAGCTTTTGTATGAAATGACAATGCCAATAAAGCCGACTGATGAATGCAGTCAAGCCGGCGCGGTGACGGTTGGCCTGGGGCGGAAGTTGAGCGAGGTGGGATCTTGTTTGCTGCACCACTTCGCGCATGCTGATGCACCCGTATGTCAAATATGCCGACAAACGGGAGCATGCATCAGGGGCTGACACAGGTGAGGATATGCCGCCTCTGTACCCAATGCTGCGCGCGTTGAGAAAGCTGTGAAGTGTTTTCAATGCAAGCGTTCGTCCCCCGTGTTGTCGCAGTGGCGGGTTGTGCCTCAAATGCGTCGGGGCATGTAGCGCCAAAACACCGGTGTTTGCCGGACGCCAAAACCTCAATGATTCGAAGTTTGACGGTGGCAAACGCATGTGCTGCTCCCAGGCGCTTTGCCACAGGTCGCGGCTCTTTAAGCGTCTGACCACACCAAACTGTGGAAATTCATGCCAAGGTATGCCGTGGTCTTTGCACCAATGAGCAACTTTCAGGTCACGCGAAAAGGTAAACCCATTGCCTGTTTCTTCATGCGAAAACAATCCCGTGAATGGAGCTTCACTCCAAATCTGAGTCAATACAGCGCTTAATTCACCGTGGTGGATTTCAACCTGGCCGCCAAGACTGCGTAAATGTGTATCAAGGTCTTGCAAGGACTCGCGGATGAACTCAAAGTGTTGAAGTGCTGCGTCAGCTTGTAACCATAGTTCCGGCTCAATGACGTATATGCACCTGACCGGCCCGTTCTGACTGGCCTGCGTCAGCGCCATATGGTCTTGCCAGCGCAAATCCCGCTTGAACCAGACCAATGCGTAACTCATTGGCTATTGCTGCTTGCTTTGGATTTTCGACAAACTTCTGAGCAGTACTTTACTTCCTGCCAATTCTTTGCCCATGACTTGCGCCAAGTCATGTCACGTCCGCAAACTTGACAAGGCTTGCTCGGCAAGTTTTGTTTGTTGCCCTTGAAGGAAGGCCGTGTTGTCACCATAGCTCAGGCAATAAAACTGATGAATTGATCAACGCAAAAGGGGAGTGTTATCAACTGTTTTTTTATCTTCTGCAAGATCATCACTCTTCATGGCTTTTGGCATGCACATTTTTTCGCCGTCCCAAACCTGGCCGCACCAGCAAACGCCTTCATCGTTGATGATGCAAGTACCGGTTCCACAACACCTTTGGTCTTCACTCACGTAAGCTCCTTCATAAAAATCAGTGTTTAGCAATTTGCTCTGCGATGGTCTGCAATCTGACGATCATCGAACTTCATATCCGGGTGTCTCAGGGCGCGATGTTTGGTAGTTCTGCCTTTGACCCGTTTTCTCCATAGGCTGAATGAGTCGGGTTTTAATTCAGCCCGCATCAGGTTGATAACCTGCGCCTCTGACAGGCCGACTCGTTCTTGTATGGTCTCAAAGGAAGTACGGTCTTCCCATGCCAATTGAATGACAAGGGATATGTCGCCGGCAGTCAAAGCCTTTTGTTTAATCAATTTGCTGATGGACATGGACAGAATGCATTTCAATCGCAGATTGGTTTTTGAGTAGGTAATGCCTAAGTTGGGTGGCCAACGGTGCTATTTTACAGGACTGTTCAAGAACCAAGTGCTCATCTCGCCTTTGCCTTTGACTTCAATGACACCGCGGTGCTCGAGCGAATAAGGTCGGGTCAAAGCTTGGCGTGTAGATTCACTCATCTGTATCCTGCCCGCAATACCATGTGACTCCATGCGGCTGGCGGTGTTGACCACGTCGCCCCACAGGTCATAGAGAAATTTATTCTTACCAATAATTCCTGCAACTGCTTCACCCGTGCTGATACCGATCCGGATGTTCATCGGGTGTTGACTGCTCGCGTTGAAGTCCTCAATAGCGATCAGCATGTCTATCGCCATGTTAGCCACGCGATCGGCATGGTCCGGTACCGCTACTGGTAAACCTGCTACCGCCATATAACAGTCGCCAATAGTTTTGATTTTTTCAAGACCGTGATTCTCCGCAATCTGGTCAAAGCGGGTGAAGAGATCATTCAGCACGCCCACCATGATCTCGGGGCTGACTGTTTGTGAAAAGGCCGTAAAACCCACAATGTCCCCGAACAACACCGTCACACTGGCGTATCTGTCCACAATGGCTTGGCTGAGATGATCCGCCGTGAGTCTGGATCGACCTTTCAGCCGGTCTGCAATGGCCTGGGGCAACATGTTGTGCAGCAGCCCACAGACAGGTCTTGCTCCACCAGAACTTGTTCATAAAGTTTTTGGGTCTCCACATTCAACAAGCGCACCAGCAGCAGGTTTTGTACCCTTGCTAAAACTTCGGCAATGTCGAAAGGTTTTGTCAAAAAGTCTAAAGCACCAAACTTCAAGGCCCTCAATTTTTCGCTGGGCTGGGCAGTGATGACCAGAACCGGTAGGATGCCTTCGCGCTCTATGGCTTTGAGGCCCTCCATCACTTGAAAACCATCCATCTCTGGCATATTCAGATCCAACAGTATCAGATCGTATTTATATTGTCGATGCAGATCTATTACTTCCTTTGGATTTTGGGTGGAGGAGATGTCGCAATAGCCAGCACTGCTGAGCAAGCGTTCAAGCAACAGCACATTAGCCAGTTGATCGTCCACGATGAGCAGTTTCGCCTTCAGGACGGCTGAGGTTGGGATCATGGTTTGTTCCGTTGATGAGTGCAATGATGGAATCGCTGCTGATACAAGTGAATGAAAAATTCCAGACCAAAACTTTTAAGGGGACTCGGGCGATCTGATATTTTTTTGACTTAACTCAAAAGCCAAATCCAAGGTGTTCATGAACTCTTCCACCACGATGGGCTTGGTCATGTAACGAAAGAAACCCAACTGCCGTCCTACTTCAATGTCTCGCGACATGGCATTTGCGCTCAGGGCCACCACGGGTATGTGCGTTGTGGAAACATCTTCACGTAGCGCTTTCAAAGCGTCAATGCCGCTGATCCCCGGCAAGTTGATGTCCATCAAAATAAGGTCCGGCAATGATGCTTTCGCTAACGCTATGCCTTGCGGTCCATCCACCGCCTTAAGCAGTTTGATATCTGTGCGCCGCTCGATCAAGCGCTCAACCAACCTCATATTGGCAGCGTTATCTTCAATGTACAAAAGAGTCTTCTGAAGTTCGTCGATCGGTCGAACCACAGGCATGGTCGCAGCATGTTCAAGAGCTATGGCCTTGAACTCGGGTGCCGGTGTGCTTAGCAATTCAACCCAAAACACACTCCCGACATCAACTGTGCTGTCCACACCCACAGTACCACCCATCAGTTCGACCAATTGCTTGGTTACCACCAGGCCAATGCCGGT
Source organism: Bordetella parapertussis (assembly GCA_945901125.1). Taxonomy (GTDB): domain Bacteria; phylum Pseudomonadota; class Gammaproteobacteria; order Burkholderiales; family Burkholderiaceae_C; genus Limnohabitans. The sequence goes on along the minus strand of CAMDKD010000064.1, from coordinate 434 downwards.
GCCACCCACGCTGCTAGCCTCTTGTCCCAAGCGATTGAACGGCTGAAACAGTTGCGCTATTTTCTCGGGTGTCAGACCTGCACCTGTGTCTTTGAAGCTGACACGAATACGTTCAGTTGACAAAAGGGTGTATTCCACGCTCACTTGACCGTTTGGTTGGTTATATTTGATCGCGTTAGAGAGCAAATTAATCACGATTTGTTTGAGCCGTGTCTGGTCTGCCCAAACAAAACAGGGGTGCTGAAACTGTGCGAAGGTCATGACGATGCCACGCTGCTGGGCTTGTTGTTGACGCCGACCGAAAACTGACCATTTATTGAGGGTAGTGCCGATTCAAAATTGACCAGGGTGTTCAATCACCTGCTTAACTATTAGGCAGGACAAGGAGATGATCACCATGGACATGTTAGGCAAGGTCAGGCGCATGAAGATGC
>CAMDKD010000063.1 GCA_945901125.1 Bordetella parapertussis | reverse complement strand
CTTCGGCCAGAATGCTGCGCGCCGAATTGTGGGTGCATAAAAACAATACGTTCAATGGTTTTGGCTGGTTCATGAGAGTTTCCTTTGTTCAACACGCAGCGCACTGCGTGACGTCTTGCAATTCACATGACTGGCCTTGACAGCAGTTGTCTGTCAAATAGCTCATCACGGCATTCATTTGGGCAAAACCGGCGCGGTAAATCAAGCGCCGGCCGTCGCGTTCCTGAGTGACCAGGCCGGCGTTCATCAGTTCTTTCAAATGAAACGACAAAGTGTTGGGCAACACCTGCAATTGCTCGGCCAACTCGCCGGGGCTCATGCCGGTGTCGCCAGCCACCACCAGGGCGCGGAAAATCTGCAAGCGGCTGGCTTGTGCGAGTGCGGCTAAGGCTTTGATGACTGCTTCTGATTCCATATTTCCATGGTAATGGAAGTATTTGACAATTCAATGACACACAGCGTGCGGATTTTTTGTAGTGCTTCAAAAGCGCCACAGCCATGAGTTTTCAAGCCAGTCACCGCTATGCTTATCGGCTGACAACGGCGCTTTTGCTGATCAACGGGGAATCCGATTGCTTACAACCACTTTGCCCCTTTTTTACATCGACCTGATTTTGGGCTTTACTTTGCTAGAAGCAGTCTTTCTTGTCTGGCGTTACCGCGCAAGCGGTCTGGGCTTGTCAGACAAAGACATATGCATGGGATTGCTGCCCGGGTTTTGTCTGATGCTGGGTCTGCGGTTTGCGGCACAAGCTGAGGTGCCGCTGCCTGTGTTTGCCTGCCTGTTGACAGCCGGTGTGGCGCATGCGCTGGATTTTTACCGCAGGTACAGGTTGGCTGGCGGGTCGTCAAACCAAGATTGACCCCGGAGCCATGGCGCATTGGTTGGCTAGTCCGCACAAAGGGCATGCGCAAGGGTCGAGAGCGTTAGACATATTCAAAACGGCTTGAGGGATTCGGGCGAATCCGCTGCCGGGTCGGTGTAGCCGGTGAAATCAGGCGACATCTCCATGGTGTCAGTCTCAACGCCCATGACCTCGGTGTCGGAGCAAGTGTCACAGCGCTTGGCCAGCGGCTTAGCGTCTTCCATCATGGCGTGCCCGGCTTTGTTCGGGCAGACATCGCAATCGCGGTAAGTTTCACCTGAAACTTCCTCAGGGGACATGCTTGCGTTAAATGTATTCATGTCAAGCGTTTGTGCGCCGCAGACCATAGGCAGCGCCAGGACAAGCGCACTCACCATGCAGATGGCGTTAAAGCTGATGAAATTTCTTTTCATATTAGCCAGCCGCAAGAAAACTTGAAAAGCAAAGATTGGGCTTAAGTTCGCTTTAACGAAATCAAAGTATGGTTGTCGCCTCATTTACCCAGTTTAGCTTGTGAGTATCAGGTCAGCCACCTCCGATGCCAATGAAGCTCCAAAGCACCGTCTTTGGTCTGTGCAACATTTGTACACACCTCTTTTTCATCGGGTTTTGTGCACATTCAGCGGCATGACTGCCCCGGCGTTATTGCCCCAAGCATTTCGAACATAAGTCGCAACGGCAGCAAGCTCTGAATCCGAGAGTGAATGGCCGAAGGGGGGCATACCGTAGGGACGCGGATTACCCTCGGTTGTGGGTGCGAAACCACCGCTGAGAATGATCCGAACAAGGTTAACGCTTGAATGCATGATGACCGTGCGATTGCCGACAAGAGACGGATAGTTCCCACGCCCCTCGCCATTGTCCCCATGGCACGAAGCGCATTGGTTGAGATAGAGTTTTCGACCGATTTGCAGGCTCTCAGCATTGGCAAGCTTAGTATCTGCTTTTGCACTTTCTTGTCGCGGCAACTCCTTTAAATAATGCGCCATGGCTTTCAAGTCCTTTTGATTCAGATGCTGTGTGCTGCTAAAAACAACCTCTGCCATTGGCCCTAAAGTTGAACTGTTGGCAGTCTTGCCTGTCTTTAGCAATTGCATGATTTCCTCTATGGTCCAGTCTTGCAGGCCTGCCTCGGCTGGCGAGGAAAGAGACGGGGCATACCAGTTTTGCATAGGGATCAAGCCGCCACTCAAGCCGCTGTTAGCCTGGGTGGCACCGAACATATTGCGAGGCGCGTGACAGGCTTGGCAGTGCCCTAGACCTTTCACCAAATACGCGCCTCGGTTCCATTCATCGCTCTGCTGCTTCACGGGCTCGAATGGCTCCGGCGAAAAAAACAACGCTCGCCAAGCCGCCAAAGCTGCCTGCGTGTTGTAGGGAAACTGCAAAGCATGTGGCCGATTGGTCTGTTGGACTGGCTGCACACTGCGCAGGTAAGCAAACAGCGCGTCCGTGTCGTCTCTGGTGATGCGGGTGTACTCCGTGTAAGGAAAGACGGGATAAAGCAGCCTGTCATCTTTTGAGCGGCCATGGTGCATCGCTTGCCAGAAGTCGGCTGCGGTCCAAGCACCTATCCCTGTCAGTCGGTCCGGGGTGATATTTGAGGTGACAACAGTGCCAAAGGGTGTGTCAATGTTTTTGCCCCCAGCAAACGGCAGGCCTCCTCGCGCGGTATGGCAAGCAGCACAGTTTCCGACCTGGGCCAAATAGGCACCACGCTGTGCCAACTGCGCTGCCGGTACCTCCATAGAAGAAGCTTCATCAACGGGGCTGCCATCTTGGCCGCTCATCGACACAAACAACACCAAGCCCCCCATACACACGAACATGACCATGACCAACGTCTTGGTTAATCGCCAACGCATGGCTTTCATCGGAATCCACTCCCGCATTCCATGGTCGGTTTAGCAGGCAGGCTCACCGCAGGTAAGCCCTGCTTGACTGGCTGCGAAGACAGCCAAGTAGCAACAGCCACAACGTCCTGCGGCGACAGTCGGCGCGTGATTTCTCCCATGCAGTCTGGCGCGGCTGCATGCCGCAAGCCGGCGCTCCACGCACCCAACTGCGCGAGGAGGTAATCGTGCGGAAGACCAAGCAGTCCTGGCATGGCGGGAGCCACGCCCGTCATGGCCGCGCCATGGCAACTCGCGCAGGCAGGTAGGCTACGGCTTGCGTCACCGTGCCGGACCAGTTGCTCGCCACGGGCTAGCAACGCTGAAGGCGCTTTGGTGGTCTGCGCAGGCGGATAGGGAAGGTCCAATGATGCGAAATGGTTCGCGATTTCCATCAGGTACTGGTCGGACATGTGGTCCAGCAGGTAAGCCATGGTCGCGTTCTGTCGTCTGCCTTCTCGAAAGTTGATGAGCTGGTTGTACAAATAACCGGCGGGCTTGCCCGCAATCCGCGGGAAATAACCGCTGTTCGTCGCCCGCCCCTCTTTGCCATGGCATGTGGCGCATGCCTTCATCCGTTCTTGCATGGTGTCAGGTGGTTCAGCCGCCCAGGCTGCGGCTTGGTTCAGGCCAATAACGAGCAGCCACAATGCCAGATGACGGGATACGGTTGAAGATAAATTTCCTAGCATTGATTGGGATAATACATGCAGCGTATTTATCGCTGCCGCTCAAAGCACATCTAAGCAATAGGGCCCTGACACATAAACCATTTTCCTGATGTAGAAATCAAATGGCGAAAAATATGGAGAAAGCACTCAGTAAACGACCTAGCCACTTCCAGTCGGTTGAAGTCTTGGTGAGAGGGCCGTTGTTGATAAGAGCCACCATGTAAGTAGAAGGCATTGACGCAGACAAGGCATTTGCATTAACTTCGATAACAAGCTCGCTTGCGATTCGGAGAACACCTTGCACCCTTGCCTTGAACTGACACCGGACGGACGCCTTTGGGCCCGTCAATTGACTGAAACCCCGGAAGGTCTTCGCGAGAAGATCACTGATTTCACTGCTCAAGCACACCACCGGCTGGGCGACACAATAATCATACAAGCAGGCACGTGCTTGTCCGCCATCTTCGAGTTACTCATGGCCAATGAGGCTTTGAAGGAAATCTACACGCGCAACTGGGTGCATGACTATGTGGCTCGCTACCAGGCCATCCGTTCCGGTGAGGCAGTGGCCACCGGGATCGAGCATGCAGACGCGCAGGAACCTGCAATTCAAGCATTGGTGTTGTCGCAGCATCAAGAGGTTCGGTTACCTAAAGGTCTGCTTTCGCAGATAGCCGCTGCCAGCGAAGCCCCGTCTGATTCACACCGGGGATTTCTGAATTTAGTACCAGACAGAGCCGGGCAACAAGTCGAAGGTGACAGCGTGGCAAATATCCATGCCGTGAAAGAGTCTTCAAGCTATTGGGATGTGAGTGGCCGAACCATACCGTTCACACAGGACACCGAACTCTGGGGCGTGAAATACAAAGCGGGAAGTCACATCGACTACTCGGTCAGTTTCAGTTTTGACCGCTGCATCGAACTTCCACTGATCATCGGCGCTGGCGTGTTGACCATGGTCCTCATCGGTACGCGCAGAAAGGACAGGTTGACGGTACAACTGCCGTTGGGCACAAATCACGCACCACCTTCCATCACACTGCATGAATTGATCGAGGCTATCACCCACGATTTTTCGTTCCACGGCGGGCCACAGGAAACACAAGCTGCCGAAGATGTTCTTCGCCAAAGCATCGACGAATCAGAGGATGAGCGCCATGCTGAAAATTTGAGTTATGGCATGCCCCACATGTTTTGTCCAGACAATGCATTTCATCTACGCGAAGCGCATGCCCAAGAACTGCAAGACCGTGCACGTTACTGGGATCGCGCCTTGGCCATTGAGCACACCGGCTGGACAGAAGCGGAACTCAAGTCACGGCGCAACCAGGGGCGTCTGCTCGAGCTAAGCGCCCCGGCAACCATGACCACACCGCACCGCAAGGCCTATCCGGCTGAGCAATTCATGCCGGGGTTTGATACCGAGCTGTTCCGATTTTTGAACTGGCTGGCCAGCCATTCGTGTTCAGAGTGGGCCACTCATCGGTTCCTATCAGACTGGACAACCCTGAATAAGCAAGGCGACTTGATCACCGGCTGGTCAGTGCTGGCATTGCCTGATGCCCCCTTAGATCATGAACCATTGACAGATCCGGTGTTCGCGAGCGTTGGCAATCGCCCCGGGCTGATGCGGCCGGTGTACGCGCCACACACGCCAAAGCTCGCGCTGGTTGAATACTTTGAGGCCTTTGCGGCGCAACGCCGCCGGGATTATGAACAGCGCGACGAACTCGAGAACGATGAGTGATCGCTAAGTCCCCTCATCACCCAATACTTCCATCTGCGACAAAACCAACTGCACGGCTTGCTCGGCTTGGTCTGGTGGGTATTTGTATTTTTTGAGAATGCGTTTGACCATAAGACGCAATTTAGCCCGCACGCTGTCACGCTCTGACCAGTCCACTGCCAAATTCTCGCGAAGACTGTGGGTCAATTCCTGAGCGATTTTTTTGAGAACTTCGTCGTCAAGCAGGCGCACGGCTGATTCATTGTTGGCCAGTGCATCATAAAACTTCACCTCGTCATCGGTCAGGCCCATGGCCTCGCCCCGGCCCGCAGCCTCTCTAAATTTTTTGGCCATGGCGATCAGTTCTTCCATGACCTGTGCAGTTTCAATGCTGCGGTTTTGGTAGCGCTGAATCACGCTGGCAAGCATGTCACTGAATTTTTTGTCTTGCTTCTTGTTCGAGTTGGTCTTCAGTCATTTCAATACTTTCCAAACACCGCCCCTGGCAGGTCCGACACGTTCCAACCAGCCTTCCTGACGCAAGGCTTTGACAGCACGCTCAACAGCGCTTTCTGATTTACCCAAAGCTTGGGCGAGCTGAGGGAAGGCCAAACTACCGTCAGACCTGAGCAACGCCAAGATGTCCTTTTGTGTTTTCCCCGGCGTTTTCCCCGGCGTTTTCCCCGGCGTTTTCTCCGACGTTTTTACCGGCCCCCTAGCCATTGTCAACACCGATTGGTCATAAGGCTCAAACGATTCCTTCAATTCCAGCGTGTGCCCTTCACCTTGCCAGCTGGTCAAAATTCGAGGCAAGCCCGAACCTGCCCGCTCACCCAAATTGATCATCAAAAACATTTGCTGCAAGGTGCGGTTGCGGCAGTCGCTCTCGCCGCCCTTGAGCGCCTGCGCCACCGGTACGCGCAAAGCGCCGGGGTTGCGAAACTCAAACTCCGATGGCCGCCTGATCACCCGCACAGACGCCCGGTCTGAATAATCGGCATGCACCAGCGTGTTCACCAACGCCTCGCGCAGCGCCTGGTGAATGGGCGTGTCGTCCACCCGTGTGTCACCTTTCAAAGCAAACGGCACCTTCAGGTCGGCCGTCAGTTTGCGAATGACCTTGCGGTAAAAGTCAAACACATTGCCCGACCAAGTGCCATCGGGCACCACGCGGTCCAGCCAACGAACCACCGTGTCGGGCACATCGGGTTGTTTGTTGAATTGCACCGCAAAGTGAGCCACTATTTGCAACCAAAATTGAGCCGCTAGTTTTAAAAAATTTGGTCTACTCGGTTGTGGATAAGTTTAGCTGTTCTATGTTTTTTACTCCTTTCATTTTTGATTTCTTCAACTGCTGAG
>CAMDKD010000062.1 GCA_945901125.1 Bordetella parapertussis | reverse complement strand
CCTGACTTTGAAGCTTGAATTACCTCTTTGGCCGGGCGCGCGCTTGTTTTGCAGCGGCCGCAGCGGCGGCGTCTCCGTAGCGCCCTATGACAGCCTGAATCTGGGTGACCATGTCGGCGATGATCCGGTCATGGTGGCCATCAACCGCCAGCGCTTAGCGCATTTATGGGGTGCGCGTCCGGTGTTCATGCAACAGGTTCACGGCACAGAGCTGGTGTGCATTGATTCAATGCCTGAAGGACAGTTGCTGCAAGCCGACGCTTGTTGGAGCACACAGTCAGGCCTTGCCTGCACCATCATGGTGGCTGACTGCCTGCCTGTGCTTTTTTACTTGCGCAGCGCACGGGTGGTGGCCGCCGCCCACGCCGGCTGGCGCGGACTGGCCGCAGGCGTGCTGCAAACCACTTTGAACAAACTGGCTGAATTCGGCGATCTGCAAGACTTGCGCGTTTGGCTGGGGCCTTGCATAGGACCGCAGGCTTTTGAAGTCGGACCAGAGGTTATGCAGGCTTTTTGCGCATCAGATCCCTTGGCGGCAGGGGGATTTAAAGAGGCCGCCGCGCCAGGCAAGTTCATGGCTGACCTGGCCTGGCTGGCCCGACACTTATTGCGTCAACACGGGTTGACAGAGGTGCAGGGCAACGACAGCAGCGCCCCCTGGTGCACCTTTTTGCAGCAGCCCGGCTTTTTTTCGCACCGGCGTGACGGGGTCAGCGGCAGGTTCGCTGCGGGTATAGCCTTAGTTTGAAAGTTTGTCAGTGATTTGTCGGGGTAGATGGCTTAAGATGATTCGCATCCAGCCCAACGAACATCCACATGAAGTCTTTACCCGTCTTGAGTTTTCCGCCGGAGCAGCTTGCCAAGTTGCAAGCGGATTACGCCCAGGAAATGCAGCAACTGTGGCAGCAGGGCTTGCAAACCAATCCGGTACTCAAAGACAGACGCTTCGCCGGTGAGGCTTGGCAGCACAACCCGGTGGCTGCTTTCAATGCCGCCATGTACCTGCTGAATGCGCGCACCTTGTTGAGCATGAGCGACATGGTGGACACAGACGAAAAAACACGTGCGCGTATCCGCTTCTCTATTGAGCAATGGGTGGCAGCTGCCGCGCCGAGCAACTTTCTGGCCTTCAACGCTGATGCCCAGCAAAAAGCCATAGACACCAAGGGCGAGAGCATCATGCAAGGCGTGCAAAACATGTTGCACGACATGCGCCAGGGTCATGTGTCCATGACAGATGAGAGCAAGTTCGAGGTCGGCAAAAACGTTGCCGGCAGCGAAGGCGCGGTTGTTTTTGAAAACGAGATTTTTCAGCTCATCGAGTACAAGCCGCTCACGCCCAAGGTGTTCCAGCGCCCTTTTCTGCTGGTGCCGCCTTGCATCAACAAGTTTTACATCCTCGATTTGCAACCGGCCAATTCATTCATTCGCCACGTGGTGGCTCAAGGTCACCGCACCTTTGTCGTGAGCTGGCGCAACCCGGACGCGTCCATGAACCACGCCACCTGGGACGACTACGTAGAAAAAGGCGTGATACAGGCCATAGAGGTGGCGCGCAGCATAGGCAATATGCCGCAGATCAATGCCTTGGGTTTTTGTGTCGGCGGCACACTGCTGACCAGCGCTTTGGCGGTGCTGGCCGCGCGCGGCCAAGACCCGGTGGCCAGCGCCACCTTGTTGACCACGCTGGTTGATTTCAAAGATGTGGGCGTGCTCGATGTGTTCATAGACGAGCCCTTTGTGCAATACCGCGAAGCCCAGTTCTCGCAGGGCGGGCTGATGGCCGGGCGCGACATGGCATCGACCTTCAGTTTTTTGCGCCCCAATGATTTGGTGTGGAACTATGTGGTCGGCAATTACCTCAAAGGTGAAACGCCGCCGCCGTTTGATTTGTTGTACTGGAACAGCGACGCCACCAATCTGCCTGGCCCTTTGTATGCCTGGTACTTGCGCCAAACCTATCTGGAAAACAACCTGGTCAAACCCGGCAAAGCTGTGATATGCGGCGAAAAAATCGATTTGCGAAAAGTAGATCTGCCCGTGTACATCTACGGTTCGCGCGAAGACCATATCGTGCCCATCTCTGCGGCTTATGCGTCCACGCAAGCACTGCCCGGCCCCAAGCGCTTTGTCATGGGCGCATCCGGTCATATTGCAGGTGTCATCAACCCGCCTGCCTCCGGTAAGCGCAGCCATTGGCTGGCCAAGTCAGCCGACTTCCCCAAGTCCGCTGACGAATGGATTGCCAAGGCAGAAGAAAAACCTGGCAGCTGGTGGCCCGATTGGTACGCCTGGCTGAAAAAACACGCCGGTCAGCAAATTGCAGCCCCCAAGACCTACGGCAGAGGCAAACACAAGGTTATAGAACCTGCGCCCGGCCGTTACGTCAAAGCCAAGGCCGGCTGATACCCCTTTTCAAAACCATCTGAGGAATTCAAACATGAGTCAAAAACTTGCTTACGTCACCGGCGGCATGGGCGGTATCGGTACCGCCATATGCCAGCGCCTGCACAAAATGGGCTACAAAGTCATTGCCGGTTGCGGTCCCAGCCGTGACTTTGACAAATGGCTGGGCGAGCAAAAAGCCATGGGATATTCTTTTTACGCGTCGGTCGGCAATGTAGCTGATTGGGAGTCCACCACCGCTGCTTTCACTAAGGCGGTGGAACAGCACGGCGTGATTGATGTGCTGGTCAACAACGCCGGTATCACGCGCGACCGCATGTTCCTGAAAATGACGCCGGAAGACTGGAAAGCTGTGATCGACACCAACTTGAACGCCATGTTCAACGTCACCAAGCAAGTGGTGCCCGGTATGGTCGACAAAGGCTGGGGCCGCATTATTCAGATTTCTTCTGTGAACGGTGAAAAAGGCCAGTCCGGTCAAACGAATTATTCGGCGGCCAAGGCCGGTATGCACGGTTTCACCATGGCGCTGGCACAGGAAATGGCCAACAAAGGCGTGACGGTGAACACGGTCAGCCCGGGCTATATCGGCACCGACATGGTCAAGGCCATCAAGCCTGAGATTCTGGAAAAAATCGTCGCCACCATTCCCGTCAAACGTTTGGGCACGCCCGAAGAAATCGGCTCCATCGTGGGCTGGTTGGCGGGCGATGAATCAGGCTTTACCACCGGCGCAGATTTTTCCTGCAACGGCGGACTTCACATGGGATGACACGAATGAAAGCAGCCTGGTACGAAAAAAACGGTACCGCCCGCGATGTGATGATCGTCGGCGAACAGCCCACTCCGCAACCCGCTGCCGGCGAGGTGAGGGTGGCTTTGCATTGCAGCGGCGTCAATCCTTCTGACGTCAAGTCGCGCACCGCGCGGCCGCCGGGCGGCCCGCTGATCATTCCTCACAGCGACGGTGCAGGCATCATCGATGCGGTGGGCGAGGGAGTTGACGCATCTCGCATAGGCGAACGCGTCTGGACCTGGAATGCGCAATGGCAACGCCCGTTTGGCACCGCTGCCCAGTTCGTTTGTTTGCCGTCAGCTCAGGCTGCCCCTTTGCCTGATGAAGTGTCGTTCCAGATCGGTGCCTGCATGGGCATACCGGGTCTGACAGCCTTGCAGGCGTTTCGCATGGCTAGGGACGTGACCAAACAAACCGTACTTGTCACTGGCGCTTCATCTGCAGTGGGTCATTACGTGACGCAAATGCTTAAACGTATCGGCGCCAGAGTCATAGGCACGGTGGGTTCTGAAGCCAAGGCAGCGCATGCCAAAGCTGCCGGTGCAGACCATTGCCTGTTCTACAAAACCGAGGACGTGGTCGCTCGGGTCAAGGAATTGACTGACGGCAAAGGTGTGGACACCATCATTGATATGGATTTTTCCACCACTGTTCAGTGGATGGCTCAAGGTATATTGCGCCCCCACGGTCACCTGGTGTGTTACGGCTCGAACCCGCCTATGGACGTGCCGGTTAATTTCCGCGCCATGCTGTTCAACTCGTTCACCATCAGTTTCTTTCTGGTGTACGACTTGCCTGAAGATCAGCGCGCACCTTGCGTCTACACCTTGAATGCCATGTTGAAAAGCAAGCAGTTGATTCACAGCATTGGAGCCGAGTTCAGCTTAGACCAGGTGGTTCAAGCGCATGAAACCGTTGAGGCCGGTAAAACCATTGGCAATGTGGTGATCAACATCGCGCATTGAACATTGGCAGGCACCGCTGACTGCGGGCAGGCGCCGGTTTGGATCGGGCGGCGTATTTTTTGTCATGAAAAAGACCTTTGCCATTTTTTTGCATCATCCAACATGCTCCACCGATTCAGTCAACGGGTTGATGGCGGCGTTAGCACCGATGGCGCGCATCAAGTTGTTCACCAAGCACAAGGTGGCTGCCGGTTTTTTTGACGATGTGGATCTGGTGGTGTTCCCCGGCGGCGACGGTGAGGCCACAACGTTTCGCAGCGTGCTCAAACCCAATCTTGCGGATGTGCGCGCCTTCATGCAGCGCGGCGGTAAATACTTGGGCATTTGCATGGGCGCGTATTGGGCGGATGCGTATTACTTCAATTTACTCAAGAGTACGCGTTGTGTGCAATACATCAAACGCCCCAAAGCCGATATCCGTTCCTCCTACGGCACCACTGCCCCGGTGAACTGGCGCGGCAAGATGGAGCGCATGTATTTTTACGACGGTCCCACGTTCACCGGCGGCAGTTTTGATACCGTGGCCAGTTATGCCAACGGCGACCCGATGGCGATAGTGCAAGGCTCGGTGGGATTGGTGGGCTGCCATCTGGAAAGCCAGGCGCATTGGTACAGCAAAAAATACATGCAGCCACATTGGCACGACCACGCGCACCACCCCATGCTGTGTCAGTTTGTGGCGGACTATTTATTGCAATCGCGGCAAATGCACTTGTTCTGATCGCAGTACGATATCCCACCTTGAAAAATAATTCGAATTCACAGTTGTTAGACAGACGTTTGAGCGTGGCGCCCATGATGGATTGGACCGACCGCCATTGCCGTTATTTTCATAGGCTGCTCTCGAATCGCGCACTGCTTTACACCGAGATGGTGACCACAGGCGCATTGATACACGGAGACCAAGCGCGTCACTTGGATTTCAATGCAGAAGAACATCCGGTGGCCTTACAGCTCGGCGGCAGCGAACCGACCGATCTGGCCAAAGCCGCGCGCCTGGGCGAACAATGGGGCTATGACGAAATCAACCTCAATTGCGGTTGCCCCTCAGAGCGGGTGCAGCGCGGCGCTTTCGGCGCTTGTCTCATGGCCGAACCGCAACTCGTCGCCGACGGCGTCAAAGCCATGATGGATGTGGTGTCGGTGCCGGTCACGGTCAAGCACCGGATTGGCATAGACAAAACCGAAAGCTATGACTTTGTGCGCGATTTTGTGGGGACGGTGGCCGAGGCCGGTTGTAGCGCCTTCATCGTGCACGCGCGCAATGCCTGGCTGCAAGGCATTTCGCCCAAAGAAAACCGTGAACTGCCGCCGCTCAAACCTGATTGGGTGCTGCGTTTGAAAGCCGACTTTCCGGCCTTGCAGTTTTCCATCAACGGCGGTATCACTTCCATGGCACAAATACACCAGCATTTGCAGCAGCTCGACGGCGTCATGGTCGGGCGCGAGGCCTACCACAACCCTTGGTTGCTCAGCGGGTGGGACGAGGCCTTGGGCGACGCGCCATCATTGTTGACGCGTGACGATGTCGAAGCGCAAATGGTGGTTTACATGCAAACACAAGCCAAGCTGGGCGTGCCATGGTTCGCCGCTTCTCGCCACATGCTGGGTTTGCGACACGGGCAGGCGGGTGCGCGCAAATGGCGTCAGGTCTGGAGCGATCACCGCTTAAAGCATTTGCCTGTTGCCGAGGTGGCATTGCTGGCTAAGCAGGCCTTGGCTGAATACGCAGGCGCGGCTAAAGCGGAGTTGCTGTCACAGCTGGACTGATTCATGGGTTTGACAGCTTCCCCGCGACTGGCGGTTTTTGCCATTTGGCTCATCCCTGCTTTATGGTCACTCAATTACCTCGGCGCGCGGCTCTCGCCTGGCGTGGTGCAGCCGCATACGCTGGCCTTGGGTCGCTGGCTTATTGTTGCCGGTGTGCTGGGTTTTTTCTGTCGCAAAGAACTCTGGTTTCACCGCAGCCAAATCCGTCGGCACTGGCGGCAATACCTGGCGCTGGGTTTTACCGGCATGGTGGCTTGCGGTGCCTGGGTATACGCAGCAGCCAGAACTTCCCCCGCCATGAACATCGCCTTGATTTACGCCTGTTCGCCGGTGCTCATCAGTGCCGGGGCGTCTTTCTGGCTGCACGAACGATTGCGCTGGTGGCAATTGGCGGGTTTTGCGCTTGCCATCGCCGGGGTAGGCCACGTGGTGGTCAAAGGCCAATGGTTGACCTTGTCGCAGGTGCAATGGGTAAGCGGCGACTTTCTGGTGCTATTGGCTGCGGTTTGCTGGGCGGTGTTTGCTTTGTTGCAAAAGCATTGGCCTTCACCCCTGAGCGCATTTGCCCGACTGGCGGTGATGTCCCTGGCAGGCTGCGTGCTTTTGCTGCCCATCGTCGGCTGGGAATACAACCAAGCGGATAAGCCGCAGTGGAGCTGGCTGGCGACCGAACTGGTGCTGCTGGTCGGTTTGTTGCCCGGAATATTCGCTTATACCTTGTACGGCTGGGCGCAAACTGTGCTCGGTGCCAGCCGGGTCGGCATGGCCATGTACCTGGCACCTTTGTGGGCTGCCGTGGTTTCCAGGGTGTTTTTGGCTGAACCGCTGGGTTGGCATCACCTGATTGGTGCATTGCTGATATTGCCGGGGGTGGCTTTGGTTCAGAGAGCTAAAATTTAATTAAATTTATAAATTAGTATTTAATAGTTGACTTGTAATAATTAAATATATTTAATAAATGCAAGTGCCATTCTTCCTTTCAAAGGAGTCTTCATCATGCTTTTATCCACCATCATCAGGTCTTTTGCATGCTTATTTTTTGTACTGGCGTTGACTTCATGCGGGGGTGGTGGTG
>CAMDKD010000061.1 GCA_945901125.1 Bordetella parapertussis | reverse complement strand
ACGTTGGCGCCTTCGGCCCATTTGGTCAGGCCCAGCAAACCTTCTTCTTTGAAGTCGTCGCGGATGAAGTGGGTCTGGTCATCAAAAATGAACTGGCCTTTGTATTTGGCTTTGCGGTCGCCTGCGGCGTCCGGGTTTTTCACCTCGGCAGCGCTGACGGCAAACATGTCGCCGTGCACCATGTTCATGGCTTGGAAGGCCGCGGCCATGCCGGAGGCTGAAGCCAAAAACTTACGGCGCGTGGTGTTATGACGCTTGGCTTCGGTGTCTGCAATTTCTTTGATCAGGGACTCAACCTGCCTTTGCTTTTCTGTCTGCGGCATAGGGTTGTATTCGCCGTTTGACACGATCTGAGTAGGTATCGGCGAGCGGAACGCTGCTTCGTCAGCAGGCAAACACTCATCGAACTCTCTTTCAGTCATGGAAACGCCAAAGGGGCGCTGTTTATCCGTCATAGAAGTCTCCTGGTTTTGGTTGACAAGTTGAAAAGGCCCGATACATTGAGCGCACAGGGCTAATAAATATTAGCAATTGATATGCCCAAACAGACAGGTGTTTACGCGAACGTGAATTCACGACAAATGCAACAGGACTATCAGAAACAATCCGGTATTGACAAATTCCGGTCATTTGTACGGTGCAACTGTCACAGGCTAGCGACAACTGTCACACCCTGTGTAACGCTTTGGTGTATCAGCTCAAATCGGCGTTTTTAGGATTGACGATAGACAAACGCTTCATCTGGCGGTACATCGTCATGCGCGACATGCCCAGGTCGGCGGCGGTCAAGCTGATGTTCCAGGCCCGTTGCCGTAATGCGGCCAGCAGCACTGCGCGTTCGTCTGTGCCTGAAGTTTCCACCGTCGCCACAGGCAAGTGCGCGACAGCGGTTTGCGCCAGCGCATCGCCGAGCAGGTAAGACGGCAAATCCTCGGGCTGTAACTGCGTGTCACGCGCCACGGAACTGGCGTACTCGATGACATTGCGTAATTCACGCAAATTACCCGGCCAATCGTGTTTCAGCAGCAAAGCCTTGGTGGCAGGCGCCAGCCGGGGGGCGGCCTGACCTTCCAGGCGCAATGAGTAAAGACATAGCAATTGCTCTATCACCCAGCCCAGATCCTGCCGTTGTCTAAGCGGTGGCAGACTGAGCCGGGCACCGGCCAGCCGGTAAAACAGGTCTTCGCGGAACTCGCCGCTGCGCACCATGGCCATGAGGTCCCGGTGGCTGGCTGAAATCAGGCGCACACTGACTTTGACCGGCTGTGTCGCACCGACCGGCAACACTTCTTGTTCAGAAAATACTCTCAGTAAACGCACCTGTAAGCTGCGCGGCATGTCACCGATTTCGTCAAGAAATAAGGTGCCCAGGTCAGCCTGTTGAATCAAGCCGCGCTTTCCTTTGCCCAAGGCCCCGGTAAAACTGCCGGGGGCATAGCCGAACAATTCGCTTTCTATCAAGCCCTCGGGAATGGCGGCGCAATTGACGGCGATGAACGGGCCGTTGCGTCTGGCGCTGGACTGGTGAATCGCCTTGGCAAAAAATTCTTTGCCGCTGCCGGTTTCTCCATACAGAAGCAGACTGACCGGCGAATCGGCCAGCCGGGCCGCGTGTTGAATTTGTCTGTCAAGTTCAGTGTCGCCGCCGGACAAGGCAGCCAATGGCAGGGGAGGCTGGGACGATTTGCTGAGGTTTTTATCGGTCACTGCGCTGGCTTTGGCGTGGGCCGGGGCGGATACGCGCAGTGAAAGCACCTGATGCGTATCCATGACAGTGACCGACTGGCTTTCAAACTGGCTTTTGCCTGTGAAATTGCCCAGTTCATTCAAGGAAAGTTGCAGCAAGCTGTCCACTTTCTGTCCCAGCAACACCGGCCGGCCGGGGCTTTGAAAAAGCTGCTGGGCCCGCCGGTTATGGCCTACGACCTCGCCGCGTTCATTCAGCGCCAACAGGTACTCGGGGTCTACCTCCAGAAAATGCGGTCCGCTCGCCAGCCGCAAAATCCAGTCGTTGCGGAACTCGCTCAAAAAATAGGCGTTTTCTATTTGGTGGGTGTACATGCGCACCAGTTGCAAAGCGAAATGCTGGCTTTGTTTTTCCTCGGGCGAATGCAAGGCCGACAAGTCCAACACCGCCTTGATCTTGCCGGTGGCCCCGTAAATCGGGGCAGCGGTACAGGTCAGCGGAATATGCATGGCATCAAAATGGTCGGCCTGGTGCACCGTCAGGCTCTCGCCAGTGGAAAGACAGGTGCCGACGCCATTGGTGCCGGCAAACTGCTCGCTCCAGACCGCGCCCAGGTACAGGCCGGTTTTGCGCAAGCTGGCGTCAAATTGCAAGTCGCCGATGAAGTCGACGGTCACGCCCTTGTCATCGGTCAGCAAGACCGCATAGCCCAGCCCCGACACTTGTTTATATAAGTTTTCCAGGCCGTGGCGGGCAATATGCATCAGCCCCTCCATCTGGTCCTGGTGTTCGCGGTAGCGCTCGTGCGGCAGGATGACGGCTTCCTGCATGCGGGTCGGGTCTAACTTGTGGTCCTGGACACAACGCAGCCAGGACTGGCGGATCAGGTCATCATGCTGAAGCGCTGACTCGTTAAGAATGTGCTGCTGCGCCACCTGAAGAACAGTATGGATATGCGCTTTTTGAAGTGCATGCATGTACCCGTGGCTCCCTTGAGAATCTTGCCAAAGGCAAAGAGGTCAGGCTGTCAGAACGGGCGAAACCACCCGACTGAATCACTTTAGTGACACATGCTTTTTTGTCAATGCGGATTGTTAGCCCTAGGGTATCTACCAGCCTCAAGGCTTGGCTTGGGCTGACTTTTCGTACAAAGGCATGACTTTGTTAAGGTTGGCCTCGATTTCCTTGATACGGCTGCTGCCCGAGGGGTGGGTGCTGAGCCACTGCGGCGGGGCACCCTTGTTGGCAGCACTCATCTTCTGCCAAAGCGTAACGCCGGAGCGCGGGTCATAACCGGCGCGCGCGGCCAACTCCATACCGACCAGGTCGGCCTCGCTTTCGTCCTCGCGGCTGAATTTAAGGCCCAGCAGGTTGGCACCTTGTTTGGCCACTTCATCTGTGAGTTTGGGGTCGACTTTGAAAAAGGCAGATGCGAGGGCGCTGCCTATGTTGGCAATCACGTTGGTGGCTTCGCTCTTGCCGATGCGCTCGCGCGTGTGCTCGCGCAAGGCATGGGCGATTTCATGGCCCATGACCATGGCCACTTCGTTGTCAGTGAGTTGCAGCTTGTCCAGAATGCCGTGGTAGAAGACGATTTTGCCGCCGGGCATGCAAAACGCATTGATTTGTGTTGAACCGATCAGGTTGATTTCCCATTTCCAATCGCGCGCACGCGGGTTCCATTCGTAGCTGAAGGGAATCAGCTTTTGCGCAATCGCACGCAAGCGAATGACTTCCGGGTGATCGTCCGGGCCGAGCGCGTTTTTTTCACGCGCTTGTTTCAGCAACTGGGCGTATTGCTGTGAGGCGGAACCCTCCACTTCGGCGGCCGGTACCAAATTGGCGAAGGCCGAGGATTTACCTACCTCCACGCCTTCACGCGCCAGCAGCGAGGTGGTGAACAAGCCGACAGCGCAACCGGCGCACTGGTGAATAAATTGACGTTTAGAAAGCATGACAGGCAGATTCCCCGAGGGTCGCACAATACACATCCATGAACGATACCTCAACTGACAAGTCCATGCCATTGCGCTGGGTCGATTCGCTGCTGATTTACCTCAGCCCCAACAGCTTGCGCATGCTGGCGCTGGGTTTTGCCGCCGGCCTGCCCTTGTTGCTGGTGCTGGGCACGCTGAGCTTTCGGCTGCGCGAAGCCGGGATTGACCGGGCCACCATAGGATTTCTCAGCTGGGTAGGACTGGCGTACGGCTTTAAATGGGCCTGGGCCCCGCTGGTAGACCGCATGCCAATCCCCTTTCTCACGCCGCTGCTGGGGCGACGCCGCAGTTGGTTGCTGCTGGCGCAATGCTGCGTGATCGCAGGATTGCTGGGCATGGCTGTGAGCAACCCGCAGGCGTCGTTGACACCGCTGGTGGGTTTTGCGCTGTTGACCGCCTTCGGTTCGGCCACCCAAGATATTGCGCTGGACGCATTTCGCATCGAATCAGCGCAAGCGCGTTTGCAAGCGGTGCTGGCGGCCAGTTACCAAACCGGTTACCGGTTGGCCATGATCTGGGCGGGCGCGGGTGTGTTTTGGATTGCGGCCAAAGCAGAAACTGGTGGCTTACCAACGGGCACTTACCAGGACAACGCCTGGGCCGTGGCCTATGTCGCCATGGCAGTCTCTATGGCGGTCGGCATATTGACCGTGTTGTTCTCTAAAGAACCGGCGCATGTGGATTTGCCACCGGCACACGGATCGCGGCAATGGCTGCAAGTGGCCGTGATCGCGCCCTTCGGCGAGTTCATCAGCCGTTACCGCTGGCACGCGGTGTTATTGCTGGCGCTGATAGGCAGTTACCGCATCAGCGACATCGTCATGGGCATCATGGCCAATCCGTTTTATGTGGACATGGGTTACACCAAGGAAGAGGTCGCCACGGTTACCAAGTTGTATGGCGTGGTGATGACCATGGTCGGCGCGATTGCAGGCGGCAGCATGGTGCTGCGCTGGGGCGTGTTCAAAGTGCTGATGCTGGGCTCGGTGCTCAGCGCGGCCACCAACCTGTTGTTTGCCTGGCTGGCGCTGCACGGCCATGATGTGTATGCCTTGATCGCCGTGGTGTCGGCGGATAACCTGGCCAGCGGCATCGCTTCAGCGGCTTTTATTGCGTATTTGTCATCCTTGACCAATGTGCAGTACTCGGCCACACAGTATGCTTTGTTCAGTTCACTGATGCTGCTTGGGCCTAAGTTTCTGGCGGGCTTTTCCGGACTGGCGGTGGATGCTGCCGGTTACGCCTGGTTTTTCACCGGCACGGCTTGTTTGGGTGTGCCGGTGGTGTTGCTGGTCTGGCTGGCCGGCCGTTTTCATTCTTCAGGAGATTGACCTTGTTTGATTTTTCATCTTCACGCCGCACAGCGGTTTGTACTTCTTTGCTGCCCCGTTTGCGTTGCAGCAAACCGGCTGCCCGCTTGTCACTGCTGGCCGCTGCCGCCTTATTACAAGCAGGCTTGGCCTGGTCACAAGGCTTGCCATCGGCCAGCCCCGAATCGGTCGGTATGTCAACGCAGCGCCTGGAAAAAATCACCAGTAACTTCCAAGCTGACATAGACGCACACAAAATGCCCGGTGCCGTGGTGATGGTGGCGCGCAAAGGCAAGCTGGTTTACAGCAAGGCATTCGGCAGTTTGAACAACGCGGCCCAAGCGCCTATGCAAACCGATTCTGTGTTTCGCATTTACTCCATGACCAAACCGCTGGTGTCGGTGGCGCTGATGATGCTGGTCGAAGACGGCAAAGTGCAACTCGCCGACCCGGTGTCTAAACACCTGCCATCGTTTAAAAACCCGATGGTCAGCGTCGCCACCTTAGACCCGCTTTACAACGGTGTCAGCTTCAAACTGGTGCCGGCCAACAAAGAGCCGACCATACAAGATTTGCTGCGCCACACCTCGGGCCTGACCTACGGCGAGCTGACCAAAAACACGCTGGTCAAGCAAGCCTACACCGACGCGGAGGTTTACATCAGCGCGCGCGACTTTGACGCGCGCAACTTAAGCGGCGCGGAGATGGCCGAGCGGCTGGGCAAAGCGCCGCTGGCGCAACAACCGGGCACCACCTGGGAATACAGTTTGTCGGTGGACATACAAGGCCGCGTCATCGAAGCTGTCTCCGGCCAACGCCTCAATGATTTCATGCAAGCGCGTTTGTTCAAGCCTTTGAAAATGGCCGAAACCGGCTTCACCGTGCCAGCCGCCCACGCCGGCCGCGTGGCAGAGCCGTTTGCCGCCGACCGGGCCACCGGCGTACCGAATAAATTGATAGACGTCAGTCAAACCCCCGGCAACGACTCGGGCGGCGCGGGCGGCGTCAGCACCGCGCCGGATTACCTGCGTTTTTGCCAAGCCATGTTGAACGGCGGTCAACTCGACGGCGCGCGCATACTGTCGCGCTCGACCGTGCAACTCATGACCTCGGACCATTTGGGTACCGCGATTGCCACACCGGTCAGCCCGGGCCAGTTGCTGTTTGGGTCCCCCGGTTACACCTTCGGCCTGGGCTTTTTGGTGCGTCAGGGCGACGGCATTGCCCCGGTGCATGGCAGCGCGGGCGAGTTCATGTGGGCGGGCTATGCAGGCACGTATTTCTGGGCCGATCCCAAAGAACAACTCTGCGGCGTGTTCATGTCGCAGTCGCCCGGCCCGACCCGTGCGTATTACCGTCGCATGCTGAAGACGCTGGTAGCGCAGGCGCTGGTGGATTAAGCAGTTGTTTGATGAAGTGGTGATTCACGTCAGCCATTCACGTGTCAGTCGCAGGCAACCTCTTTTTTCTTAAACCGACCTGCGGCTAGCCATAGTTCATTCATGCAAACACGGTTTTCAACACAGTTTCATTTGTCCACTCCGATTGCCCTGGCTCCTATGGCACAGGTTTCCGGTGGCGCACTTGCAGTCGCTTGTGCCCGCGCAGGCGCGCTAGGGCTTTTCGGCGGCGGTTACGGCGAACTGCCGTGGCTGCAAAACCAACATGCACTTGCATTGCAGTTGTTGAAAGATGATGTCCTCGCTTTAAAGAGACTGGGTTGCGGTTTTATCACCTGGAAGTTGGATGAAGACGCGAGTGCGCTGGACTGGTTACTGGACCAGCCACACACACCGGCGGGGTTGATGTTGTCCTTTGGCGACCCGCGCCCTTTTGCGGCCCGCATTGCCAAGCGCGGTGTACCTTTGATCTGCCAGATTCAGCGGCTCGAACAATTGCCTGCCTGTTTAGAAGCAGGCGCGGCGGTGATCGTGGCGCAAGGTGCTGAGGCCGGTGGTCACGGCATGCGCGGCGTGCAAGCGCGTGCCACCATCAGCTTGGTACCGGAAATGGCGGATGTGTTGGCGGCTCAATCCCCCTCGACCTTGCTGCTGGCTGCCGGCGGCATTGCCGACGGGCGCGGCTTGGCGGCAGCGCTGATGCTGGGTGCTGACGGCGTGTTGATGGGCACGCGGTTGTGGGCCAGCGCGGAAAGCCTAGCTGCTAGCGGCGCAGTGTCAGCGGCTTTGCTTGCGAATGGCGACGACACGGCACGCTCTTCGGTATTTGATGTGTTGCGGCGCAAAAGCTGGCCAGCCGAGTTTGATTTTCGTGCGTTGCGCAACCGGTTGCACCGGGAATGGGATTCGCGCATCAACGAATTGCGTGCAGCGCCGGACTCTGCGCGCGCTGACTATGACGCGGGCGTGGCGGCGCAAGATTTCGATCGCGCCCATGTGACGGTGGGCGAAGTTGTGGGCTTGCTGCATAACGCGCCGTCTGCTTCTGTGTTGATTGAGAGGATCACGAAGCAGGCTGAGGCGCTGATCGGTTAATTGGTTAATTGTTAACTGGGGTCAGGTTCACTAGTGTCCGGAGATTTCCTCAAATAAGCTCATTTGAAGGTTTTCAGCATCGTCAGGCTCTGGTTCAATCGCTTGCAGCAAGTCGGTGAGTGGCGTGGTCTCAAACAATGTCAGGCTCAAAACTTGGAGCATTGA
>CAMDKD010000060.1 GCA_945901125.1 Bordetella parapertussis | reverse complement strand
AATACAAATAACCAACCGAAACACATAAACATCATTGTGTTTGATGTGAAAGACCAGAAACTCAGCAACCCGAAAATATTTGCTGATTTCGCACCTGGTTTCACCGACGGTATCCGTTGCGACACCGACGGCAACGTGTGGTGCGGCTGGGGCTGGGGCGGCATGCAAACCAATGGCGTGCGCGTACATCACCCTGATGGCACCATGCTGGCTTTCCTGCACACACCTGAAGTTATTGCCAACCTGACTTTCGGCGGCACCAAGCGCAACCGTTTGTTCATGACTGGCTCAACCTCCATTTACGCTTTGTACGTGAATGCACAAGGTCACGCCCTCAGCTGATCTGCTACAAGCCTTCATGGCTGAACAAGCCCCGCACCGCGAAAGCGTTGCGGGGTTTTTTTATGTTTAAGGTTTGATAAAGGGAAAACCCCTGAATCGCCTATGTATAAACTCACCAGTAATAAAAACGCCGCGAGACTGACATGACTTCATCCGTATTAAGCGAAAAAGAAATCTCAGATTACCGACAAAACGGCTATGTCGTGCCTTCCTTCACTTTGCCTGCCGACATGATCAATGCGCTGCAAACTACGCTTCAGCAGTTGATAGACGCTAACCCTGGTGTTCGCCCGGAAAAATTGGTCAGCGCACATATCGAAGGAAAAAACGACGATGGTGTGATCGGCAGCAGTCGTTTTCTAAAGCTTGCCATGTACCCGCCGCTGATAGACATGGTGTCGCAGGTGATAGGCGGCGATATTGCGTTATGGGGTTGCCAGGTGTTTTGCAAACCACCCGAAGGCGGTTATGCCACGCCTTGGCACCAGGACGGCCAGTACTGGCCGATACGACCTCTGGCCACATGCACGGTGTGGATTGCGCTTGAACCCAGTTTGAAAAAGAACGGATGCCTGCGCGTCATTCCCGGCTCGCACACAGACAAGGTCTTGCATCCGCATTTGCATGAAGACAGAAAAGAATTAACGCTGAACCAGTCGGTTAACGCTGACTGCTTTGACCCGGCGACAGCCCATGACCTGGAGTTGCAACCCGGACAAATGTCGCTGCACGATGTCTACATGATCCACGGCGCTAACGCCAACACTTCAGACCTGCGGCGCACAGGTGTTGCGATTCGTTATATGCCGACGAGTTCACACTTTGACCGTGAGCTGCATCCAGCCAAAGGTGAAACCGGTTTGAATCTGAATTTCGCCACCCGCCCCTTGTGGCTACTCAAAGGGCGCGATGTCTGCGGGAAGAACGATTTCACTACCGGACATCACTTACATGCTTGATTAAGCCTAAAATAGATTTCTTTAAAAAGCAGGAAAGCCCATGTTTAAGAAAAACAAATTGGCCACATTAGCAGCTACGGTGTTGATTGGCGGTTCAGCCTTGGCGCACAACGGTCAGGTGCCTGATGAGAAAGAACAAAAAGTGGATTGCCGCACATTGTTCAATTTCACTTTTCCTAAAGTTTTAGACTTCATGACAAACATAGACTGCAACCAATTCATCAGCAATAACGATGATTGGATTTGGCGCTATCCCAACAGTTATTTTGACCGCCCTTTTATTTCAGCCTTTTCACCCAGAACTCGTAAACCTGAACCCGGTTTGCGCTTTTTCAGACGTATTTCCGCTTACGAAGCAGACGCAGCCGAACGCCAAGAGGCATACGAGACGATTTTTAAAAATCTCCGTAATTTTCCAGACAAGCAAGCACCGAAAAAAATGATCCGCATGGATACAGTGAACGACATCAAAGACGAAACCCAAATCTATTTCGGCTTTAACAGCGAAGAGGCCGGCTGGGCCGTGGTCTGCGCACCGGATTGCGCACCTGAATATTTTTTCCTGGTTGAAAAGCGCTAAAAAAAAGCACTTCCCTTTCGGGAAGTGCTTTTCATATTTCAAGACCTGATGGAATCAGGCCAAGACTTTATTAATACAAAACCATAGGGTTGCCGGGTGAACCGGTAGCGCCGAGAATCTTCAAAGGTGCCCAAATGAATGCGCCTTCTTTCACGCCTGCATTAACCAGGCTTTCAGTGTCGACGTTTTCCAGGTTCCAAATACCGCGACGTGTTTGCATTTCCGTGTGGCAAGGAACGGCATAACCTTCGATTTCATTGCCAGGTTGTGCATCATTGGCAGAGGTGTCACCCATAGTCAGCGCAATGTTTTTGCTGGCCATGTACTGGCATGCACTGATACCAAAACCGGGTTCGCCATCTGCAAACATGGCGCGGGCGGCAGCACGTTGCTCGGAAGTCATAGACTTGAAGCGGCTTGCGCCCCAAGTGTTACCTTGGCCGGTGTGCAAAGCCACACAGTCGCCTGCGCCGATTTCTTTCATGCCTTGCGCTTTCACAATGGCTTGAACGTCATCAGCGGTGATGATGCCGATGTCGCCTGGCTTGCGGGGAATAGGCAGCATTTCAGCAGTGGAAGACAGTTTGCCTTGTGACTTGCGGTAAGCCACGGCATCCAACACCACCAGACGGCATACAAAGCCTAAATCGGCAATGTGATCAACACCGTGCGGGCCCATGCCCATAACCTGCCCGCCGGCACCACGCTCATATGCGTCCCAGCTGATAATGCCGTTGTAACCCATCGGGCCTTTAGAGGTGTTCACATAAATGTGACCAGGGCCGTCGAACTGAGTTTGAATCTGACCGATTTGTGTGGTGACCAATTCATCATGGTAGACCAAGGCGTTTTTGCCGAAAGGACCGCCGGTGGGTGTACCGGGAATCCACATGTTCCATTTACGTGGCCCGAAACCGGGAGCCTCTGAGTGGTAGTGCTTACCAATGGTAATAGCTTTGTTTTGTTTGACGGTCGACAAAGCTTTGGCGATATTAGCGCTGTTTTTTGTATGGTTGGCACTGCCAGCCCGGTCGTTTGCACCCCACTGGGTCGGCGCCCAGGTCAGTGCGTTGTCGTCAATCGGGCCTTTTAAGGCGTGGTGCCTTGTCTCTTCTTGCTGGGCAAGCGCGGAACCCATCAGCAGCGAAATCGCCACTGACATGATGGTCGAAAGTTTCATTGGATCTCCTTTGTTTATGCGAAGTTTAAAAATGATCCGTCCAAGGTTGAACACAGTGATCAGTTTCAATGTTCATGATAACCATGAAACCAGTGTTGTGACCCCTAGGGTAAACATCCTAGTGCTAACCCTAGACCGGTAATTCATGAAAAACAAAGCTCATCAGCACTGCCCGTATAGATATATACCCCGATTGCAACTGAACCGGTTCAAGCAAAATGCTTTGATGCTTAAAGCCTTATTTCTCAGTGCTCTGCTGCTACTGACATCGGCACAGTCTATCGCTGGTTTATTGAACAAAACAGAGATTGAAAACCTGCTGGAAGGCCGTTACTTGGTGGGCGATATACAAGCTGATATTCCCGCTTATCCCTTGTTCCTGAAAAACCCGTCTGCGCCCTCGGCCAAACCTGAGCTTGCCGGTTACGCCTTTGAGACCATAGATCTGGAGCCGGTGCGCGGATACAGCGGCAAACCGGTGGACTTGCTGGTGATGATGGACACTGCGGGGGTGTACCGCGACGTCAGACTGATTGACCACAAAGAGCCGTTCTTTTTGAACAAGCCCGGCACCATCAGATTAATTGATTTTGCCTCTCAGTACATAGAACTTTCTTTGCAACACACGGTAGAAGTTTTGTATTGGAACGAAGCCGGTAGCCGGGATGCGCATACAGCAGAGCTCACGGGTGTGCACCACGGCACAGTCACTGCCAAAGCCATCAACCGCAGCATTCTTTCGTCTGCAGCCATGGTGGCCATGGCCAAGCTCAATATCAGCGCGGACAGCGCGGCCGCCAAAGCCATGGCCAATGCCACTCAGCGGCGTGCACATTCAGACAGCTATACGCCGCTACAGTGGCATGCTTTGCTGGATAACAGTCTGGTGACGGCGACGCGAGTGAGCATCAAGCAACTGCGCGACACCTATGCAACTTCCAATGCGCCGGTCAATGATTTACAAACACAGCTCAAAGATGAACAGGATGCGTTGGTTTTTCACACCGCTTTGCTGGCCGATCCTCTTGCCGGTCGCAATCTGCTAGACGCAGAAGGCTGGCGTTATGTCACCAATAAGCGCCGTACCCAACAGGCCTTGATGGTGACCTTGAACGATCACCTGGACTTGTTGAACAAGCGGGACAAATGGTTGACCGAACCACAGCCTTTCACGCTGTCGCAAAACGGCAAAGAAATAAAACTGCAGTTGATCGATTATGAAAAAGGCTTGTCGGTTCCGGGTTACCCGAAAACCACGCATGCATTTTTTTTATTGGCTGAAAAAGCCACGCCACTGGATGCCACTCAGCCCTTTGAATTGAATTTCCATTTGAAGCGGCGTTACGGCAGCAATATTGTCTTGAACAAGGTAGAAGAAAAACTCTTTGCTGTTGACCATCAGTTTCACGGTTGGCGTGCCGCTTTCACAGATTTGCGTTACACCAATTGGCTGGAGTTGGATTGGGTCAAGCTGTGGCTGGACAGGCAAATCGAAATAGGCGTTCTGCTGATCGGTTTGGTTTTATTGACCACCGGTCTGGTCATGCAAAAAAGCTTGAGCGCAAACGCCAGGACACTGGCTGTGGTTCGCACCGCTTACTTGTGTTTCACGCTGGGCTTCATAGGTTGGTATGCGCAAGGGCAATTGACCGTCATCAACATCACTTCAGCTATTGCGTCGGTCAGTTCAGGCGGCGGATTGGATTTTCTGTTGAACGACCCGATCAGCAGTATCTTGTGGCTGTTTGTATTCGGCACGCTGCTGGTCTGGGGACGCGGCACCTTCTGCGGCTGGCTGTGCCCGTTCGGTGCCTTGCAGGAACTCATCAGTATGGTGGCTAACCGTATAGGTTTGCATCAAAAACGCTTAAAGCAGTCTTTGGATAAAAAGCTGAAATGGGTTAAGTATGTTTTTCTGCTTGCCATTCTTGGGTCTTTGTACGTGGCACCTGCGTATTCAGACTACCTGACCAAGGTAGAGCCTTTTGAGACCGCAATCACCTATTACTTTGTGCACGACTGGCCGTATGTGGTCTGGGCAGTGGTTTGCCTGGGCTTAGGTGTGCTGGTCTACCGTGGCTACTGCCGTTATTTGTGTCCCTTAGGCGCAGCCCTGGCCGCAGTCAATGTGCTGCAAAGCTGGTCATGGATTCCCAGGCGAGAGGCATGCGGCACACCGTGCCAGACCTGCCGCCACCGCTGTGAATACCAGGCGATTGAGCCGACAGGAAAAATCGATTACGCCGAATGCTTTCAATGCCTGGATTGCGTGTCTATTTACCAGGACGATGAAAAGTGTTTTCCACTGATACAAATGCGCAAGTCCGGTGACGGCTTTGTGCCTGTGAAAGCATCCTGAGGATAAGACTGAGCGTTTATGAACGCGTCAGCCCTTTCAAGCATCAGGGATGCGGTCCCCAGGGTGCGGCCACCATCAATTGCACGTTCTGCGAATTAATCAAGGGACGTAACTGTTTGGCAAAGGCCATGAATTTTTCATCGGCAAACAGCTTCGCCCAAAAGGCACGGCGGTTTTCATCGCTGTCGAATTTCCACAAATGAATCAACTGGTGCAAGTCGCCGGTATCACTGGTGAAATAGCCGATCAAGTGTTTGTCATGACCGCCCGCGCTGAGTGCCGGCCAGCCTTCGCTGCTGTACAAACGTTTGACTTCGGGCATTTCCCCGACCCGGACGGCGTAAGTGCGTTTTTCGTAAATCACTGTCATGACGGTATTCCTTCAGGTCTGTTGTATAAAAAAACAGGTGCATCCTATCAGCCATGTTCAAGGACACGCGAGAAACTGCATGACAATGGCCTGCATGCATACCCGCCACGCCACACCTGACAAAGAAGCCATTGCCCTGCTGCCGCCGTTTGAACGACTGGGCCCGGATCACATAGAACTGGTTTGCACTGCTGCGCAGGCTTTGCAAGCCCGTGAGCAATTGTTAATTGCAAAGGCATGGGGCTTTGACACCGAATCCAAACCCACTTTCAAGGTCGGCGAAGTGTCCGACGGGCCGCATATTTTGCAATTGGCCACGGCAGAACGCGCCTGGGTGATTCAGCTGCATGACCCCGAATGCCGCGCAGTCGCTGCCGGTTTGCTGGGTCATGCAGGGATTGTGAAAGCCGGGTTCGGTCTGGGCGATGACCGCAAGCGCATCATCCACAAACTGGGCGTTGATCCGGCAGATATGCTTGAACTCAACACCGTGTTTCGTGAGCGCGGTTACCGAAAAGACATGGGTGTCAAAGGTGCGGTGGCGGTGCTATTCAATCAGCGCTTTATCAAATCCAAAAAAGCCGCGACCAGCAACTGGGCGAACGAACGACTGACAGAAGCGCAACTGATTTACGCCGCCAACGATGCCTATGCCGCGTTCAGGGTCTGGCAGGCACTGAAGCTGTCATCAACCGGTGACAGCGTGTTGTAAAGCCAGCATAGTAGGAACACTCACCAAGGCAAATAACACCGACAAGGACAGACTGACCGACACCTCAGCCTCTCTGACTTTGTAGCGACTGGCAAATAAATACGAGTTAGCGCCGACCGGCATACAAGCGGTCAGCATCATCACGGTCATGGGCAAAGCGGGCAAACCCAGCGCCCAGCCCCCGGCCAGGATCAACAGAGGGTGGAACACGTTTTTCAAAGCCACAATTTGAAGAACTTCGCGCCAAATGACAGCGGGATCAGCGCCGTCGGCTTGTGCCTGCCAAGGCTTGCCACGACCTAAAACCTGTTGCAACTGAATGCCGACCATGATCAGCGCCAACGGGGAAAAAGACCGACCCAGCCAGTCCAATGGTTTGTCTATGAGTTCGGGCAACTCCAAACCTGTGAGAGAAAACATCAGCCCCAGAAAGGCCGGCAAAGACACGGGATGAAGCACCGCTGCCTTGGCTGCTTTCAACACCGTGGTGCGCAAACTCTGCACCTCACCACCCGGCATGCGCCCGGCTTCGCGCGCACTGGCAATTTCAAACAGCAAGGTGGCATAGGTCAAGATGATCAGTGCGTGCACAGAGACGAGTGTGAGTATGTAAACCAAGCCCTGCGTGCCGTAAGCCAGCGACACCATCGGAATACCAATCATCACAGCATTGCTGTAGGTGCCGCCCAGCGCGCGCATACAGCCGTGCTGCGTCAGACCGTAAATCATCACCCAGGCAGTAAACCACAGCAAAGTCAGCACGTGATACATCATGACCGGGCTTAAATCGAGTTCATCCAACTGCACCTTGCCCAGCGTGCGAAACAATAATGCCGGGCCCAGCAGATTGAACGCCAGTTTGGAAATGTCTTTCAGCCCTTGGTCAGACACCCAGCGCAGTTTGCCTGCCAGGTAACCGCAGGCGATCATGAAAATCACGGGTAATAAAGCGTTGAATATGACCGGCATATCAGTCTTGTTTGCCGTTCGGGCTGTGGTCAATCATGGGGAGAGGTAGAAAAAAATTGAAAGAAGCGTCTATCCTAACGCTGCACTGCGGTCCTTGGACTTGTCAAGCACTACGAAAAGTCAAACCTCTCGCGGCCATTTGAAAAAATGACTTTGTCGCTCGTGGTGTGGCAATGCCATTGTTCGAATTGCAAGTCAGCAGAATGCATGCTCAAGGCAACTGGATCAAATACAGCGGCGCATGTGTGTCCGGGTGCCCGAACCGAACCATACCGAACCCAGGCCACATGACCCGAATCTCGAACCAACTTGCCAAGCTTTTGCGTTTCGGTGTAATCACTGGGGTGCTGCCAGTGAATTTGCGCCTGATTCCATGGTGAAGACTGCAAATCAATGGCTCGTCCATTCACGACCGCCTCGTACATTGAGTGCTTCGTTGAAAGTTGCTGCTTTACAAGGCCAACACTATCCAGCAAAAACCGCTGTCTCCAATAAGCGATTTCTGCACAAGCACAAAAGCGATCATCGGCACCGTACCAAATGCCTGGTGTGTTCACACCCCGAAATCTGGATCCTGTGTGGGGCACATAGCGAAACGGGGCGGCCAGCAAGTAATGAAGACCGAGAGCCTGGGCGGGTAGCGGAGGCTTATTGCTCTCTAGCATTTGCTCTAGCAAATCCTGTTCGTCGGCAGAATCTACAAGGCGCATGGTGGCGGCGATGTGCTGCGTTTCGACCATGCGAAAAGAACGCGTGGTCAAGGTTACGACATGTTCCTGTATCCAGGCTGCATCCCACAAGGACTCGGACATTAAGCAGCAGCGCGCATGCCGTCCAGGTATGACAGCGTTGTCACAAGACCATCTGGTGTTTCGATCAACAAGGCCGGCGTCCCATTGAGTGCCTTGTTTGGGCTGCGCAGCCAATCATGCCGTTTTTGCACGTCTGAGCCAACCAAAGGATCCAGTGAGCGGAAAACCCGCACTAACAGCAAGGCAAGTTGGCCTTCCTTAGAAGAAGGGTCTATTCCTCGGGATCCGGCCGAAATTCGACTGATAGTGGGTTCACTCAAACCGATCACACGTGCCAATGCAGCATTAGAAAGGTTCAATTCATGAGCCGCTCGGATCGTTGCCTTGCCTAGGACTATGGAATTATTTGGGGCCTTAACTGCGCTGATCAACATGGGAGACTCCTACTTTCTCTTGAAATTATTCAGACTGAACGTGTAATATTTTAACGCCATTTCATGCGTGATGCTTGGCCGGGTGCCATTGGTATTTCTTCATGACTATGCTTCCCAAGGGTTGATGACCTTCACCCCAGCCGCTTCAAAAGGACGGGTGTCGCGGGTGGCGACGGCGAAGCCGTTGGCGAGGGCGATGGCTGCAATGAAGGCATCCGCCGTTTCAACCGTCAAGCCGTCAGCGCGGGACTTGGCCAGCAGCTCAGCTACCGTGACCACGGAAAAGTGATACCAGATCGCAGGCGTTTTCCAACTTAGCGGCTGTCAACGGGGCGAATTGAACCGCCTCAAACCTCTTCTTCTGTATAGCCAACTTCTCGCTGGTGGCGAATTCGGGCGACCAAGACCCGGTCCAAGGCTTCGTCCAAGGCATAGCGCGCCAAATAGCCGCTGCGTCGACGGGAGATGATCAGTTCACGCAAACCATCTTCCACCGGGCGGCCAATGCCGGGTTGATGCGTCAACACTTCGAGCGCATCCAGAATGAAATCAAGCAGCTCCCCGGCCAAGAGGTCTTCTGACTCGTGTAGAAGCATTTCTAGGCGCACCCAATCCTGAAATGCCGCCGGGCTCAGAAATACGGTGCTCACACCTCAGCCCATTTTTTTCGGCTGCAAGGGTGCTGGCAGCGCGCTCTGCCCCTGACGATATTCTTTCAATTGAGAAAAATAACCCCGAACATCCGCCAGCGCATGAGCTGTACCGGTGGCCTTCATGACCGCCAGCGCATCGGCCGAGTCTTGAGCAAATTGTTGCCGCAAGCGCTTGCGCTTCGCGGCATCGGCCAGAGTGCTCAGCATGAAAGCGTGCAGGCTCATGCCCATTTGCTTGGCATCTTCTTCGAGTTGCTGTTTGAGTGCGCCGGGCAGTTTGAGGCTGGTGGGAATACTGGCAGGAACAGCGGGCATGTCAAGCTCCAATGAGGGGTAGTCAGATGTGACTACCGGAAAGATTCTACCCAGCTGGCGATTGAACGTTGGCGAGTCGCTGCCGCCATACCGATGGATTCATTCGAGCGAAGTTGACGTGTGCGACTGAAGTTCAACGACTCCCGCTGCCTGGCTTGGCAAAGTCCGCATCCACCCAAGCCTGGGCCGTTTGGCGGTTGAGCTTGAAACTGGCTTCCACTTTCACCTCGGCCAGCGCATCACCACCTTCGTCCTGCGCACTGAGCACGGCATAGGGGTTGTCCTCATCGGGCAGGATGCGCAGCAGCACCGTGATGCGGCTGCTCTGCCCGTTGACCGTCACGCTTTGGTTGAGCTGCGTGTGCAATTGTTGCTCGCTGCGGCGCACAAACTCACTGGCGGTTTTGACCAACGTGATGAAGGCGTTGCCATCCAACGGCTTGGGGTTTTTCTTGTCACGGCCCATGGTCCAGGGGCCGACCAGTGCCGGTTCGGACGCACCGGCTTTGAACATCGCCACAGCCCAGCCATCGTCGTCCTCGTTCTTGATGACCTGGGCCGTCCAGTGTTCGTCCTGCCACAGTCGGGCTTCCTGCAGCAGGGGGGTGTCTTGTGTGTCGTCGCTCATCGTGTCATCGCTCAAAAGTTACCCCCAATCATGCCTCAAGGCTGCAAATGCAAAGCCAGCACCAGCACCTGAGGGGCGCCAAAGGCAGGCGCAGACCCGAAATCATGAATTTTTTTACGCCTAAAGCAACACTGAATGAGCTCAATTTGTTGCAATTGCTTCGGTGTCGTGGTGTAATTGCACCATGAAAACACAAATCGTCTCTGCCAACATCACCCCTCGCAGCGCTGCGCTTTCGGCCCTGTGGGCCCTGCTAGACGCACCGGACACCAACGAATCGCTGCCAGATTCCACACGCGTTATGGTGGGCACACGTCTGGCTAGCCTTTCCAGCGCTGGGGCCTGCAAGCTCCTCAAACGCGGCATTTCCAGTCAAGCAATTGGGCCGCTGGGCGATTACCTTGGGCTGGGCAAAGGGGTGATTGCAGAGTACCTTGATCTGGACCGCAGCACCGCCAACCGCCGAGCTGCCAAAGGGCAACTGCTGCCCATCCATTCGGCTGAAAGCGTGTTGCGTTTACTGGAACTTGGGCAAATG
>CAMDKD010000059.1 GCA_945901125.1 Bordetella parapertussis | reverse complement strand
TTGTCGGCTTTGTCTTTCTGGCCTGAGCCGCGCTGCGGATAACCGCAGCACAAATAGCCCGGCGGCAATACGGTTTGCACACCCGCATGCCAGAGCATGGCTTGGGTGGCCAAGCCCACCTGGCTAAACAGTCGCTCCGAGCCGCACCCGGGGAAGTAAAAAACCGCCTCGGTCTCGGCCGTGGTGGTCTGCGGGTTGCGGATGATGGGCACGTAATCGGCGTCTTCAATGTCCAGCAGCGCACGGGCGGTTTTCTTGGGGAGACCACCGGGCATTTTTTTGTTGATGAAGTGAATCACCTGCTCTTTAATCGGAGCCGTACCTACCGTAGCGCGTGGCTTGGCGGTTTGCTTTTTGGCAAACACCTGCAACACTTCGTTGGCCAGTCGCTGCATTTTAAAGCCTACACCCACCATGGCGGTGCGCATCAGTTTAATGGTTTGCGGGTTGGTGGCGTTCAGGAAGAACATGGCGAGCGCATTGCCCGGGCGAAACGACTTTTTACCCATTTTGCGCAGCAGGTTGCGCATGTTCATGGTGACATCGCCAAAGTCGATTTTTACCGGGCACGGGCTTTCGCACTTGTGGCACACGGTGCAGTGGTCGGCCACGTCTTCAAATTCTTCCCAATGCCGAATCGAGATGCCGCGGCGGGTTTGCTCTTCATACAAAAAAGCTTCAACCAACAGCGAGGTGGCCAATATTTTGTTGCGCGGGCTGTACAGCAAATTGGCGCGTGGCACGTGCGTGGCGCACACCGGCTTGCACTTGCCACAACGCAGGCAGTCTTTTATGCTGTCAGCAATCGCACCAATATCGGACTGTTGCATGATCAGCGACTCATGCCCCATCAGCCCAAAGCTCGGGGTGTAGGCGTTGGTTAAATCGGCATTCAAGGCACTGTTGCGCAGCAGTTTGCCTTTGTTAAAGTGCCCTTCGGGATCAATTCTGGCTTTGTAGTCAGTAAATGGCTGCAGCTCGGCATCCGATAAAAATTCGAGCTTGGTAATGCCAATGCCGTGCTCACCCGAAATAACACCGTCCAGCGACCTCGCCAAGGCCATAATGCGCTTAACCGCACCGTGGGCGGCTTGCAGCATGTCGTAATCGTCGCTATTGACCGGTATATTGGTGTGCACATTGCCATCGCCAGCGTGCATATGCAGCGCGACCCAGACGCGGCCTTTAAGTACGCGCTGGTGTATGGCCACGCACTCGGTCAAAATGGCCTCAAAAGCACCGCCGGTAAAAATAGCGCGCAAGGGCTGGCGCAACTGGGTTTTCCAACTGGCGCGCAAGGTGTGGTCTTGCAACTGCACAAACAAGTTGTCTACGCCATGCAGCCACTCCTGCCACTGCTGGCGCACTTCTGCCACCAAGGACAGCGCCTGCCCTACACGGTCTTGCAGCAATTCGGCGGCGGGCACATCGTTGGCATCGGAGGTATTGCCCAAGGGCAAGTCACCACGGCTTAAAAATTCGGTCAAGGCATCGCACAAGCTCAGCTTGTTGCGCAAGCTCAGCTCGATGTTAATGCGCTCAATGCCGTCGGTGTACTCGGCCATGCGCGGCAGCGGAATGACCACGTCCTCGTTGATCTTGAACGCGTTGGTGTGCCGGCTGATGGCCGCCGTGCGTTTGCGGTCCAGCCAGAATTTTTTACGCGCCTCGGGGCTGATGGCGATGAAACCCTCGCCGCTGCGGGCGTTGGCCAGGCGCACCACTTCAGACGTGACGCGTGCCACGTCGTCGGCGTCTTCACCAGCGATATCGCCGAACAACACCATTTTCGGCAAGCCGCCACGTTTAGATTTGGTGGTGTAACCCACCGCTTTCAAATAGCGGTTGTCCAAATGTTCCAAACCTGCCAGCAGCGTGCCGGTTTGGCTGGCGACCTGGAACATATAGTCTTTGATCTCGACAATGCTGGGCACTGCCTGGTGCGCCGGGCCGAAAAACTCCAAACACACAGTGCGCGTGTGGGCCGGCATGCGGTGCAATATCCAGCGCGCACTCGTGATCAGGCCGTCGCAGCCTTCTTTTTGCACGCCGGGCAGACCGCTTAAAAATTTATCAGTGACATCTTTGCCCAAACCGGCTTTGCGAAAACTGCTACCCGGTATGTCCAGGCGCTCGGTGCGCAAGGGCGTGACCCCATCGGCTTCAAAGTAGCGCAACTCGAAACTGGCCATGTCCGCGTCGTGGATCTTGCCCAGGTTGTGGTTGATACGCACCACCTCCAGCCACAAAGCGTCCGGTGTCACCATGCGCCAGCTGGCCAGGTTGTCCAGCGCCGTGCCCCACAAAACTGCTTTTTTGCCACCTGCATTCATGGCGATGTTGCCGCCTATGCAAGAGGCTTCAGCCGATGTCGGGTCGACCGCAAACACCCAGCCTGCGGCTTCGGCGGCATCGGCCACGCGTTGCGTCACCACCCCGGCTTCGGTCCACAGCGTGGGCGTTGCTTGCGCCAAGCCGGGCAAAACCACGCTTTCAACCGCATGCATGGCCGTGAGTTTTTCGGTGTTGATGACCACACTTTGCCAAGTCAGGGGAATCGCGCCGCCGGTGTAACCGGTGCCGCCGCCGCGCGGCACGATGGTCAAGCCCAGCTCAATACAGGCTTTGACCAGAAGCGCCATTTCGGCTTCGCTGTCAGGGGTCAGCACCACAAACGGGTATTCAACCCGCCAGTCGGTGGCATCGGTCACATGCGACACCCGGCTCATGGCGTCAAACTTGATATTGTCGTGAGCGGTGCATTTACGCAACACTTTGCGCGCTTTTTTGCGTAAACCGTTGATCAGCTCAAATTGCTGCTCAAACTGGTCCACGGCTTGGCGGGCCGCGTCCATCAACTGGCCGACTTGGGCGTCCCGACCTGCGTCATCGGCGGCCTGTTGTTGACGGCGCGCCTGTACATCGTTCAAGCGATGGCGCAGGGCCTCGACCAACATGCGCCGTCGCGCCGGGTTGTCCAGCAAATCGTCTTGTAAATACGGGTTGCGCTGCACCACCCAGATGTCGCCCAGCACCTCAAACAGCATGCGCGCCGAGCGGCCTGTGCGTCTTTCAAAACGCAAGCTCTCCAGGATGGACCAGGCGTGCCCGCCCAGCAGACGGATAACGATCTCACGATCGGAAAACGAGGTGTAGTTGTAGGGGATTTCCCGCAAACGATGGCTGTCACTGACAACAGGCATCAGTTTGTCTAATGGCGTAGGCGCATTCATAAATGAGTTTTCAATGTTAACCCAGTGCCTGCGGGCACTTGGCTCAAAGGGTTAACAACCACTGGGTACCGGCACAGGCCAACAGCATGGCTGCGTATGTGATGACTTTGCCGTCATTGCCCAGCCACAGCAGGCCGATCAGCAGCACACAGACCCCGATGACGCTGTTGAGTACAAACTGACGACGCCAGGCCCGCCAGCCGGGCGAAATCCGGGTAACCAAGGGCGTGACCAGGGCCATCCAAGCGGCCACGGCACAGGCCGGGGCAATAAAGTTCAGCAGGTGAACCGTAAGCGACATAACATCCATAGATTCGAATTTTATAATCTGCAACATGTCAGTTTGGGCTCTCGGTCTCAACCATACCACCGCACCCCTCGATTTGCGGGGGCGATTTGCCTTTGCCGTCGAGCACATGGGGCCGGTGCTGGATGGATTTCGCCAGGCGGTGGGAAGCCAGACTGAGGCCACCATACTCTCTACATGTAACCGTACCGAGATTTACTGCGCCTCTAATGAAATTCTGATGCCCAAGACCATGGCCTGGCTGGCCGAGTCCGGCGGCGTCAGCACCGACAGCTTGCACAGCCATGTCTACACCATGGTGGATGAACAAGCGGCGCGCCACGCATTCCGGGTCGCCAGCGGTTTGGACTCCATGGTGCTGGGAGAGCCGCAAATCCTGGGGCAAATGAAGGACGCGGTGCGGGTGGCGCGCGAAGTCGGCGCTTTAGGCTCGACCTTGCACCAGATGTTCCAGCGCTCGTTTGCGGTCGCCAAACAAGTGCGCAGCACCACAGAAATCGGCGCGCACAGCATCAGCATGTCGGCAGCCTCCGTGCGATTGGCCGGTCAGTTGTTTGAAGACCTGAGCAAAATCAATGTGCTGTTTGTCGGCGCAGGCGAGATGATCGAACTTTGCGCCACGCATTTCGCTGCCAAAAATCCGCGCAGCATGACAGTGGCCAACCGCACCATGGAGCGCGGCGAATTGCTGGCGCGCCAACTCAAGGCCAATGTCATGCGTTTGGCCGACTTGCCCGACCGCTTGCACGAGTTCGATGCCGTCATCAGTTGCACCGCCAGCACTTTGCCTTTGATCGGCTTGGGCGCGGTTGAACGCGCCCTGAAAAAGCGCCGCAACAGTCCCATGTTTATGGTGGACTTGGCCGTGCCGCGCGACATCGAGCCCGAGGTGAAATCCTTGCGCGACGTGTATTTGTACACGGTTGACGATTTGTCGCAGGTGGTGCAAACCGGTCAGGCCAGCCGCCAGGCGGCGGTGGCTGAGGCAGAAGTCATCATCGACGCCGGTGTGCAAAGCTTTGTGCATTGGCTGGACCAGCGCTCGGACGTGCCGCTGATTCAGCAACTCAATCAGCAGGCCGAGGCTTGGCGCAGCACTGAGCTGGCCCGCGCCCACAAACTGATTGCCAAAGGCGAACCGGTGGAAGCCGTGCTTGAATCGCTGGCCAAAAGCCTGACGCAAAAAATGCTACACGGTGCCATGGCTGAATTACATGCCGATGATGCCGACTCACGCCAACATGCACGCCAAGCCATAGAGCATTTCTTTTTGCGCGCCGGCCGTTAGCTGAAAGCGCCCATCCTATGAAGCCGTTTATGCGCGCTCAACTTGAGCGCACTCTGCAACGCCTGTCCGAACTGGACTTTCTGCTGTCGCGCGAAGACATCATGAAAGACATGACGCAGTTTCTCGCTTTGTCGCGCGAACACGCCGAGGTGGCTGCGCTGGTCACGCCATACCAACGCTGGCTGCAATTGACGCAAGACAGCGAAGCCGCGCAATCCATGCTGCAAGACAGCGACCCGGATTTACAAGCCATGGCGCAAGAGGAAATTGCCTCAGCCGCTGTTCACACCGAGGCCTTGCTGGCGCAATTGCAGCGCATGCTGCTGCCCAAAGACCCGGACGACGAACGCAATGCATTTTTGGAAATCCGCGCCGGCACCGGCGGCGATGAATCCACTTTGTTCGCCGGTGATTTGCTGCGCATGTACACGCGCTTTTGCACTGAGCGCGGCTGGCGGGTGGAAGTGGTCAGCGAATCGCCGAGCGAGTTGGGCGGCTACAAGGAAGTGGTGGTTCGCATTGAAGGCGGCGGGGTTTACGGTTGCTTGAAGTTTGAGTCTGGCGGACACCGTGTGCAACGCGTGCCGGTGACAGAAACGCAGGGGCGCATTCACACCAGCGCCTGCACGGTTGCGGTGTTGGCTGAACCGGATGAAGCCGAGGCCATCAAAATCAATCCATCCGATTTACGCATAGATACTTTCCGCGCCAGCGGCGCCGGCGGTCAGCACATCAACAAAACCGACTCTGCTGTTCGCATCACGCATTTGCCCACCGGTATCGTGGCCGAATGTCAGGACGGACGAAGCCAGCACAGCAACAAAGCTCAAGCCTTGCGCGTGCTGACTGCGCGCATACAAGAAAAAGACCGCAGTGAACGCGCCGCCAAAGACGCGGCCGAGCGCAAAAGCCTGATCGGCAGCGGCGACCGCAGCGACCGCATACGCACCTACAACTTTCCGCAAGGCCGCTTCACCGATCACCGGATCAACCTCACGCTTTACAAATTACTTGCCATCATGGAAGGCGATTTGAGCGACGTGGTCGAAGCCTTGCAGGCCTATGAAGCCGCGCAGCAACTGGCGGCGTTGGAAGACGCGGTGTGAACACAAACCAGGCTCTGCAACACGCGCGCTCGCTCGACATCGATCTGCTGGAAGCGCAAACGCTGTTGCTGCATGTGTTGCAACGCCCGGTGCACGACCGGGCTTGGCTGTTGTTGAACGACACTCTGGCGCTGACCCATGAACAGCAAACCCGATTTACAAGCGGGCTAGAACAATTGCTGAACAACGTACCTCTGGCCTACTTAACCGGGGTACAAGCGTTTCACGGGCTGGACTTGCGGGTGACGCCGGATGTGCTGGTGCCGCGCGCCGATACAGAAACCCTCGTCGATTGGGCCTTATCGCTGGATTTGGATCAAGCCTCGGTGCTGGACCTGGGCACCGGCAGCGGCGCGATTGCGCTGGCCTTGAAGCACCAATGCCCCGATTGGTCGGTGCATGCTGTGGACCAAAGCGCCAAAGCCTTGGCAGTCGCTCAGGCGAATGCGCACCGTTTGCAACTGGAAGTGGTTTTCACGCAAAGCGATTGGTTCAGCCGGGTTCAAGCCAAGTTCGACTTGATCGTCGCCAACCCGCCTTACATCGCCCAAGGCGACCCGCATTTGCCCGGGTTGGTGCACGAGCCGCAAAGCGCGCTGGTCAGCGGCCGGCAAGGCCTGGATGATTTGCAGTCCATCATCGGCCACGCCCCGTCCTACTTGAAACCGCAAGGCTGGCTGCTGCTGGAACACGGCTACGATCAAGCGGCAGCGGTATGCGATTTACTGCGGCAAAATGGCTTCACACAGGTGCAAAGCCGTAACGACCTCGCGGGCATAGCGCGGTGCAGCGGGGGCATGCGCGCGGAAGTGAAATAATCGACTAATCTGGCATTTTTGCAATTCAGGGAGTTTTTATGAGTGATGTACAGCAACGTATCGGCCAATTGGTCAAAGACAACGACATCGTTTTGTTCATGAAGGGCAATGCGAATTTCCCCATGTGCGGTTTTTCTGGCCGCGCCATTCAATTGCTCAAGGCCAGCGGCGTGGACACCAAAAACCTGACCACCATCAATGTGCTGGACGACGCCGATATCCGCCAGGGCATCAAGGAATACAGCAACTGGCCGACCATTCCTCAGCTTTACGTCAAAGGCGAATTCATCGGCGGCTCGGACATCATGACCGAGATGTACGAATCCGGCGAACTCACCAAAGTGCTGGGCAACTAACTCTCCGGGCTTTGTCCAGCCTACTCAATTCATGACATATTAAGGCTGCCAGCGTTGCTGTGCAGACAATACTGCGTTCGGATAAGCGCTTTGTCCCCGGCTGCCGTTGTAGCGGCCCAGCGCCATGTGAATATTCCCATCTTCCCGTATCAGATAGTGGCGCAATATCACGCAGCCGAAGCGTAAATTCGCCTGCCACTGAAACAGAACGGAAGGGTCTCCTTGGCCCAGCATGCGCGGCCAGAACGGCATGACTTGCATCACGCCCATGGCCCCGGCCCTGCTGATGGCGAATTTGCGAAACCCGCTTTCCACCTCTATCAAACCCAACACCAACGAAGGCTCTAGTGCGGCGCGGCGGCTCTCATACCAGACGGTTTGCAAAAACAAACGCTGCAACTCGGGCGAACCCAATTCGGGCAAACCGGCGCCGCCGTGCATTTGGCGCAAGCGCAGCGGCAGTCGCTGCAAATTGTTATTCAGCCATTGCTCATAAGCCTGTTTGTCGGCGGCGGTGGGCAAATACGGCTCGGGCGGCGGTAAGCCGGCAACCGCCACGCTGAGCGCGCTGCGCACTGAATCGGCTAAGTGTTCTTCGCGTTGCGGGCCGGCGAAGGTGTTGAGTGCTAGCAAGCACAGCATCCACATCACTGATTGACAAAGGCGCTTCATCTGGAGTTTTGTTTGCTTTGCAAGAAGTCGCAGACCACTTGAACTTCGTAGCCGTTCACCCACTTTTTAAAGTATTGGTAAATCTCTTTCATCTTGACTTGAAGTTGAATGCTGGCAAAACCCTCGTCATCTGCATCCAAGGGAATCACACCCGTCAACACGCTTTTGAAATGTTCCGGGTCTTGGTGACGAGCCGGTTGGTAGGCCGTGATGGCGGCAAACGCATCTTTCAAGGTGTAGCCGTGGTCTCGGGTGAGCACCATCAAGTCATATAAGTCTCTGGATTTGACCCGGTCATAAACCACCAAAGTTTTCATCACAAACAATCCGCCTAAGCCCATCACACTGAACCCGCCAGGTGTTAACTCGTGCTTGGGGCTGGCGATCAGATATTCAATTTGCGCCTGAGGCCGCTCCGGGGCTTGCCGCGCATGAAATGTGACCTTGACACCGTCGATTGCATAGTCTTGGATATGGCGATCAAGATCCTGTCCTGAATTGATTTTGAAGCTGACTGCGAGTTTCAGCCCCTTGGCAATGTTGCCCAACATTCTAGAAACACTGGCTCGTGGCATGGGTTCGTAAACACGTTGGCGAAACACGCGCCTGACTTTGGGCATGCCAAAGTGCGCACACACGCGCACCATGTCTTCAAACCTGTGTTGCTCCAACACCTTGGCTATCAACAGCTCTTCGCGCGGCTGAGGGTTGGACCAGCTATAAGCACCTGCCAAACCGAGTTGAACCGACTTGGCCTTTGCATGGCATTGCAGTAACGCTTGGCACAACCAAGCAGGTAGCAAAGAAAGGTACGCGTCTATATCTTGCGGTGTCCAGTCTGCCGTGGCGGCTTTGATCTCTGTACGGGTGAGTGCCTGCTCACTCCGCGCCCACAAGTCCAGCAACACCCGCCCATGTGCAGTTTTGGCAAGTGCCATTTTTCTGGGGCTGGATGTTCGGCGCGCCGACAGACCGCCTTTTTTGTCTGCCAAGGCGGCGGCCAGTTCTTGTGCATTTGCCGGTTGCTCCAGCGCATACAGCCCGCGAGACACCCGCACCAGCTGACCTGACTTGACCATTCGGTAAAGCGCCTGGTCAATGGCGGCGCGTGAGCCCATGGACAAGCAATCTATCGCCGACAACAACTGACCGACGGGCAGCTGGAGTGCGTGTGCTTGGATAAGCTGAAATGTACTCATGTTAGAAATTATGCAGTTTTTTCTAACGAAACGGTTTCTTTAAATTTTTAATTTGAACTACTTGGCAGCCTAGATAATGAAGTGTTTAAAGAAACCAGCACCTTCTTAAAGAATCGAATCAAACCGGAAAATCAAAAAAATGAGCAAATTTACGTTTTAAAAAACTGATTTTCGTCATATTGCTTGTGTTACCCGATGCAAATGACAGTTCGTTTTGACAAATTCTTGTCAAAGCAGAAAGCTGAGCCGGTTCTTCCATATCCAGTTTAAGCGCGCGCTCCTTGAATTTGTGGAGTGCCGCCTCTTCTAAAACCCCTGAACCTTCTATGTCAGCTTCCAGCGCAATGAATTTGCTGGCAAGCAAGCCATGTAATCTTGCTTTATCTGTCCATGAAAAAACAATGGATGGCATAGTGACTAGGACAACCACAGCCCCTGCAATGGCTTTTGCATCAGCTGTACCAAGTAAGTCTGTGGTGGCACTGGCACCTGCGATCAAAGACAAGGAAACAGACAATTTGTCACACAAGGCGAAAAATCTTTCGCGCTTGCGGTGATAAAGCGCACTGATTCTGCATTTTTGAATGATTTCGTGACGAAGTTCCCAGTTGCTGTCTGACCATTCATTCATGTTGAGCTCGCTTGATTCACTTTGTGGGTTTGGGTGGAACCGGGTCTATAGGTTGTCGCGGTGTAACTTCATTTTGTTTATTTCTTATCTTTCCCAATCTAACACTGGATTCGCTGGATGAAAACGTCATAGCCCCATCAAAACCGGCACCTTTTACAGGTTGAGATGCCGCTTTGTTTTGCGCAGGTAGTTGGCGGGTGTACTTAATCGGTTTTTGTTTTCCCATTTTTGACATATGGCTGAATGACCAGAAGCTGGCATTGTTTGATAGACATATTCTGTCATACAGGTAATTTTTTGTATATCAATAGTGTAATTTAATCACTTAAAGTGACTATTTATAGTGATAATTTGACAGACCCCAAACCCTGCGCACTTTGACAACTGTGTGTCAACAAACTCCCATGTCCCAAGCTTTTTTCACCACTCCCAACCCCGCCGCCCAAAAGCTCGAAGCCTTGCGTGAACTGTTCCCGCAAGCTGTCGAGGTGGACGACAAAGGCAGCATCCGCGTGAATACCGCCGCTATACAAATGGCGTTGGATCCGGGCAACCCCGCCGGGGTGAGAGTGGAGGAAGACGGCTACGAACTGCGCTGGGTGGGCAAACGCGATGCCTACCACCAGGCCTTTGTGCCCACCGACAAAATGGTGTCAGCCGCCCACAGCCAAAGCCAAGACTGGGACAACACCGGCAACCTCTTGATCAAAGGCGACAACCTGGACGCCTTGAAGTTGCTGCGGCAAAGCTATTTCGGCAAGGTGAAATTGATTTACATCGACCCGCCCTACAACACCCAAAGCGACCAGTTCATTTACCGCGACGACTTCAGCGCCAAGCAAACCGAGGTGCTCGGCAGCCTGGGCTACAGCGCCGACAACATCGACTACATCAAAAATATTTATGGCGCCCGCACCCACAGCGGCTGGCTGAGCTTCATGTACCCGCGCCTGCTGTTGGCGCGTGACCTGTTGCGCGACGACGGCGTGATTTTTATTTCGATTGACGACAACGAACAAGCGCAGCTGAAGTTGTTGTGTGATGAGGTGTTTGGTCAAGAGAGTTTTGTAGCGAATACCTTATGGCAAAAACGATACTCTGCCGCAAATGACCATAAAACCATTGCTCCAGTTCATGATCACGTATTAATTTATAGATATTCTGAAAGCTGGGAGAGAAATCTATTAGAACGCACTGATCAAATGAATACTCAATATCAGTAGTGTCCGGTTAAATCATGAGGTTAGTTGAATAAAGCCAATACTGGCGCTGGTTTGCAGTCGATTTTGTTTGGTGCCGATTTGAAACTCTTTTTCACATTCTTGTGTAATTTCCAAGGCTTGAACCCCTTGGAGGTTTCCTATG
>CAMDKD010000058.1 GCA_945901125.1 Bordetella parapertussis | reverse complement strand
TCCAAGTTTTGAGCCTGACATTGTTTGAGACCACGCCACTCACCGACTTGCTGCAAGCGATTGAACCAGAGCCTGACGATGCTGAAAACCTTCAAATGAGCTTATTTGAGGAAATCTCCGGACACTAGTGGGTCAGGTTCCAATTAATTGTTGACTGACTTATCGGGGAATTAATTGGAACCTGACCCCAATTTCCCGCAACAGGTTTTTCTGCACTTTGCCCATGGCGTTGCGCGGCAATTCGTTCACTACCTGACACTGCTTAGGCACTTTGAAATTGGCCAATTTGCTTTTCAATGCGGCCAGCAATTGAGCCGGTTCAAGTTCAAAACCCGGCCTGGCCAGCACAAACGCAAAACCCGTTTCGCCGAAATCCGCATGCGGCACGCCGACCACCGCGCTCTCTGCCACGCCGGGCAGGTTATTCAATGCGTCTTCAATTTCAGCAGGATACACATTCAAGCCGCCGCTAATGATGAGGTCCTTGCTGCGCCCGACGATGCGCACATAGCCTTGCGCGCCGACCATGCCCATGTCGCCGGTGATGAAGAAGCCATCATTGGTGAACTCCTGGGCGTTTTTCTCCGGCATGCGCCAGTAACCGGCAAACACATTCGGCCCTTTGACCTGAATGCTGCCGACCTCGCCCGTGCCAAGCACCTCACCGTTGTCGCCCGCGATGCGCAAACTCACCCCCGGCAAAGGAAAACCCACGCTGCCACCGACGCGAGTTGAAGCACCGCCAAAGCGAGCATCCGAATCAAAAGGGTTGGATGTCAGCATCACGGTTTCGCTCATGCCGTAGCGCTCCAGCACCGTGTGCCCGGTTCGCTGCTGCCAACTCTCAAAGGTATCGACCAGCATGGGCGCAGAGCCTGAAATGAACAAACGCATACCGGCGCAAACCTGTTCGTTCAAACCAGGCAAGGCCAGCAGCCGCGTGTAAAAGGTAGGCACGCCCATCAACACCGTGGCGCGCGGCATATCAGCCAACACGCGCTGCGGATCGAAGCGGCTGTGCCACAGCATTTGGCTGCCATTGATTAACGCACCGTGTATGGCCACAAACAAACCGTGCACATGAAAAACCGGCAAGGCGTGAATCAGTACATCGCCGCTTTGCCAGCCCCAATAGTCTTTCAATACCTGCGCATTGCTCAGCAGATTAGCGTGGCTGAGCATCGCGCCTTTGCTGCGCCCGGTGGTGCCGCTGGTGTAAATGATGGCTGCCAAGTCTTGCGGTTTTGAAACTACTGGCGTGTGCACATCACTGTGGTGCGCGGCGCGCTCGAGCAGGCTGCCGCCGCGTTGATCGTCGAGCGTCACCACATAACGCGTGCCGGCCTGAAACGCAATTTTGCTGACCCAGCCAAAGTTGGCCGGTGTGCACACCACCAGCGCCGGTTCGGCATTGGTAACGAAATAAGAAATTTCACTTTGTTGGTACGCCGGGTTCAGCGGCAAAAACACATGGCCGCTGCGCAAACACGCCAGGTAAAGCATCAGCACCTCCACCGATTTTT
This sequence comes from Bordetella parapertussis, assembly GCA_945901125.1. GTDB lineage: Bacteria > Pseudomonadota > Gammaproteobacteria > Burkholderiales > Burkholderiaceae_C > Limnohabitans. Next base: position 11,028 of record CAMDKD010000058.1, on the reverse strand, counting down.
CTACTTGCACGGCAATGCGTGAGGCAGGTGGCAATGACAGACTTTCCAGCCAATTGGCCAGCATGGCGCTGCCGCGCTCCAAGTCGCTCCAGCTGTAGCTCAGCCCGTGGTCGGTTTCAATGGCAGTTTGTTGCAGATCGACAGGAAAGCCCTGGCGCAAAGCGGCGTAAAGGTTGTGGTTCATATCAAGCAGCTGAGTGACGTCTGGACCAGACAATGAATCCTACCCCTGCCACCACCATAGGCAGGCACAGCCATTGCCCCATGGACAAACCCAGCGTCAACAAACCCAGGTGTGCATCCGGCTCGCGGAAATACTCGGCAATAAACCTAAGCGATCCGTAACCGATCAAAAACGCGCCGGAAATCCAGCCGGTGGGACGCGGTTTGCGTGCCAGCCACCACAAGACCGCAAACAGCAACAAACCTTCGAGCAAGAACTGGTAAATCTGTGAAGGATGGCGCGGCATGGCAGACCCGCTTTGCGGAAACACCATGGCCCAAGGCAGATCCGCAGACGCCTCGCGGCCCCACAACTCGCCGTTGATGAAATTGCCGACCCGTCCGGCTGCTAAACCTGTGGGCACACAGGGGGCAATGAAATCAGTGATTTCCAGCCAGGGACGCTGACGCCGCCAGGCGGCCAGCGCCATGGCGCTGATGACACCGAGCATGCCGCCGTGAAAACTCATGCCGCCTTGCCAGACATAAGCTATTTCCAGCGGATGCGCCGCGTAATATCCGGGTTTGTAAAACAGGCAGTAACCGATGCGACCGCCCAGCACCACGCCGAGCACGCCATACGTCATCAAATCGTCAATATCCTGCTGCGACCACAGGCCTTGAGCGGCCAAGGTGACATAAGGCTGGTGTTGCAGTCGCCAACGCGCCAGCCAGACAAACAGCATGAAAGCCGCCAGGTAAGAAATGCCGTACCAGTGAATGGCAACAGGGCCCAAGGACAGGGCGACGGGGTCGAATTGCGGGTGAATAAGCATGTGCAGATTGTGCGTCAAACAGGTGACGCTGCGCAGTTCTGAAACTGCCCGCCCTGCCTACCTGTTTGACGCGGCTAAACTCTACATCTTGTCTGTTTTCACCACTGGAAAATCCATGGCCACCTCACCCCTCAAAATCAACCGCCGTTCAGCCAACATCACCGAAGGCAAATCCCGCGCCCCGAATCGCTCCATGTATTACGCCATGGGCTACGAGGAAAGCGATTTCGTCAAGCCCATGGTCGGCGTTGCCAACGGACATTCCACCATCACACCGTGCAACAGCGGCTTGCAAAAACTCGCTGATGCAGCGGTAGCCGGTATTGAAGAAGCCGGCGGTAATGCGCAAATTTTCGGCACTCCCACTATTTCAGACGGCATGTCCATGGGCACCGAAGGTATGAAATATTCGCTGGTCAGCCGCGAAGTGATTTCGGATTGCATTGAAACCTGCGTCGGCGGCCAGTGGATGGACGGCGTGCTGGTGGTCGGCGGTTGCGACAAAAACATGCCCGGCGGCATGATGGGCATTCTGCGCGCCAATGTGCCGGCCATTTATGTCTACGGCGGCACCATTCTGCCGGGTACCTTCAGGGGCAAGGACTTGAACATCGTCAGCGTGTTTGAAGCTGTCGGCGAAAACGCCGCTGGCAAATTAAGCGACGCCGATTTGCGCGAAATTGAAATGCGCGCCGTGCCCGGAACTGGCAGCTGCGGCGGCATGTATACCGCCAACACCATGTCTTCTGCGTTTGAAGCGCTGGGCATGTCACTGCCGTTTTCATCGACCATGGCCAACCCGCACGGCGAAATCGAAACAGCCGCCAAACATGCGGCCAAAGTATTGATAGAAGCCATCAAGATTGATTTGAAACCGCGCGACATCGTGACCAAGAAAGCGATTGAGAACGCAGTCGCGGTCATCATGGCGACTGGTGGCTCCACCAATGCAATTCTGCACTTTTTGGCCATCACGCATGCGGCGCAAGTCGATTGGACCATCGACGATTTCGAGCGCATGCGCAAGCGCGTGCCGGTCATTTGCGACCTGAAACCCAGCGGTAAATATTTAGCGGTAGACCTGCACAAGGCCGGGGGTATTCCACAAGTGATGAAGGTATTGCTCAAAGCCGGTTTGTTACACGGCGACTGCATGACCATCACCGGTAAAACCGTGGCTGAGAACCTGGCCGAGATCCCGGATACACCGCGCGCCGATCAAGACGTGATCCGCGCTTTTGACAAGCCCATGTACGCAGAAGGCCACTTGGCGATTTTGAAAGGCAATTTGTCGCCCGAAGGCGCTGTGGCCAAAATCTCCGGTCTGAAAAACCCGGTCATCACCGGCCCGGCCCGCGTGTTTGACGACGAGCAGTCTGCGCTCAAAGCCATTCTGGATAACAAGATCAAACCCGGCGATGTGATGGTGTTGCGTTACCTCGGCCCCAAAGGCGGCCCTGGCATGCCCGAAATGCTGGCACCGACGAGCGCGCTGATCGGCGCGGGCTTGGGTCAAAGCGTGGGCCTGATCACCGACGGGCGTTTCTCCGGTGCCACCTGGGGCATGGTGGTCGGTCATGTTGCGCCAGAGGCAGCGGCTGGCGGCAACATCGCTTTGATCCATGAAGGTGACAGTGTCACCATTGATGCACGCCAATTGCTGCTGCAACTGAATGTGCCGGACGCGGAAATTGAAAAACGCCGCGCTGTATGGAAAGCACCAGCACCACGTTACACACGTGGTGTGCTGAGCAAATTTGCACACAATGCCAGTACAGCCAGCAAGGGTGCTGTGCTTGATTTATTTTGATTGTTTTCTTGAAGGATTTGAAAATGAAACGTGTGTTGTTTGCCGCCCTTGCCGCTGTGTGCCTCAGCCAATCTGCTTTTGCAGATGAAAAACTCGCAGGCACGAAAAACTGTCTGGGTTGTCATGCAGTAGGCGCGAAAGTGCTGGGCCCTTCATTCAAGGAAGTGGCAAAAAAATATACGGGTAGCAAAGAAGCTGCAGCCACTTTAGCTACCAAAATCCGTCAAGGCGGTGACGGTGTCTGGGGCGCGATTCCTATGCCAGCCAATCCTCAGGTCAATGAAGCTGAAGCCAAGAAACTGACGGCCTGGATTTTGGGTTTGAAATAAGTTTTTGCTTTCATTAAAAAGAGCAACTGCGGTTGCTCTTTTTTTTGTCTATTCACTGCATGCTGTTTGTGTGGTTGTCGACTGCGGTGTTCACGCCACGCCGGTTGTGTCTTTGTTAACTGAGGTGTTCACGCCACGCCGGGACGGTCGCCGCTCTCCATGGCAAAGCCATGACGTTCGCGTCGGCCTGCCCGCCATGTCGTCATCTATTCGCAGTCTTTCTCCGGCAGCTTTTTTGCAGTTAAGTATGAATGAACTAAGGTCAAACGCTCTCAGACAACTGCGTCAATATCGCCGGATTCTCCAAAGTGGACATATCTTGCGTAATAGCCTCGCCTTTGGCAATCGAGCGCAATAACCTGCGCATGATCTTGCCTGAGCGCGTTTTCGGCAGATTGTCACCAAAACGGATGTCCTTGGGCTTGGCAATCGGGCCGATTTCTTTGCCCACATGGTCACGCAAAATCTTCGCGATTTGCTTGGCTTCGTCACCCGTCGGGCGCGACCGCTTCAACACCACAAACGCGCATATCGCCTCGCCCGTGGTGTCGTCGGGACGACCGACCACCGCAGCCTCGGCCACCAACTCTGTGCAACTCACCAGAGCCGACTCGATTTCCATCGTACCCATGCGGTGACCGGAGACGTTCAGCACGTCGTCAATCCGGCCCGTGATGGTGAAGTTGCCGGTGTGCGCATCGCGGATCGCGCCGTCACCTGCCAAATAGTATTTGCCTTGAAAGTCTTCAGGGAAGTAGCTTTTCTTGAAACGCTCGGGGTCGCCCCAAATGGTGCGGATCATCGAAGGCCAAGGTTTTTTCACGACCAGAATGCCTGCGTGACCGTTGGGCACGTCTTTGCCTGTCTCGTCAACAATGGCCGCATCAATGCCGGGAAATGGCAGCGTGCATGAACCGGGCACCAGGTGCGTGGCACCGGGCAGCGGCGTGATCATGTGGCCGCCGGTTTCGGTTTGCCAAAACGTATCGACGATAGGACAACGGCTGCCACCCACATGCTTGTGGTACCACTCCCAGGCGGCGGGGTTGATGGGTTCGCCGACAGATCCTAGCAGTCGCAAACTGTTCAAGTCGTAACGCGCCGGATGCACGGCTTCGTTGCCTTCAGCGGCTTTGATCAGCGAGCGAATCGCTGTCGGCGCAGTGTAAAAAATGCTGACCTTGTGGTCTTGGATCATTTTCCAGAAACGGCCTGCGTCCGGGAAAGTGGGCACGCCTTCAAACACGATTTGCGTGCCGCCCAAAGCCAGCGGGCCATAGGCAATGTACGTGTGGCCTGTGACCCAACCGATGTCGGCGGTACACCAGAATACATCGTCGGCTTTCAAATCAAAGGTCCACTCGGTGGTGAGTGCGGCGTGCATCAGGTATCCGCCGGTGCTGTGTTGCACGCCTTTGGGCTTGCCGGTAGAGCCGGAGGTGTAAAGCAGGAACAGGGGGTGTTCAGACTCCACCCACTCAGGCGTGCAGGTGCTGGCTTGTTTGTCTGCCACATCGGACAACCACAAATCGCGCCCCGCCTGCATGGGTATGTCTGCGCCGGAGCGCTTGGCCACCAGCACGTGCTTGATGCTGTCGCAGTCGCCTAATGTCAGCGCTTCATCTACGATGGATTTCAAAGGCAGTTGCTTGCCGCCGCGCAACTGGTGATCTGCGGTGATGACGAGTTTGGCGCCCGTGTCTTCGATGCGGTCACGCAAACTCTGCGCCGAGAAACCGCCGAACACCACCGAGTGCGTGGCGCCTATGCGGGCACAAGCCTGCATCGCCGCCACGCCGTCTACCGACATAGAGATGTAAATAATGACGCGGTCCCCCTTGACCACGCCCAATGACTTCATGGCGTTGGCGATCTGGCAGGTGCGCGCCAGCAGTTGCGAATAGCTTGTGCGTGTGACTTCACCGCCGTCTGCTTCAAAAATGATGGCGGTTTTATCGCCCAGGCCGCGCTCGACATTGCGATCCAGACAGTTGTAGGAAGCATTTAAGCGACCGTCTTCAAACCATGTGAAGAACGGCGCTTTATCCTGGTTCAGCTTTTTGGTGAACGGGGTTTGCCAGTGCAACAAGCGCTTGGCCTGCGCCGCCCAAAAACCTTCGTAGTCGTCTTCGGCGTGCTTGACCAGTGCGTGGTAAGCGTCCATGCCGGACACAGCGGCTTGCTGAACAAAGTTAGCGGGCGGTGCGAACACCGGCAAAGTGTGATCTTGGCTCATGGCTTGTCTCCTGATGTTGAATGGCCGCTGTGCGGCTCTGCTTGGGCGAGACTGTCGTGCATGGCTCTTACATGCCACTGACTGGCTTGAAGCTTACGGCATCGCTCCGATCTCTTTGCCTAGAATCACTTGTTTATACGAATTGTCTACTCTGACGAAAGTGATGCCATGTCAACCTCTGACAAAGAACGCCCGCCACGCCAAAGCTCTTTACTTTCGCGAATGATTTTTTCCAGCCGATGGCTGCAACTGCCGCTTTACCTGGGGCTGATCGCAGCGCAAGCCGTCTACGCCTTTCATTTCTGGGTGGAACTGGTGCATTTGCTGGAAGCGGCCTTCGGCAGCCAGACCGCCTTGCAGGCCTTGATCAACGGCATAGGCTACAAAACCGACGTCGCGCCCACCGGTTTGAACGAAACCATCATCATGCTGGTGGTGCTGGCCTTGATCGATGTGGTGATGATCTCCAACCTGTTGATCATGGTCATCGTCGGCGGCTATGAAACCTTTGTCTCGCGCATGTACTTGGAGCAGCATCCGGATCAGCCCGAGTGGCTCAGCCATGTGAACGCATCAGTCTTGAAGGTGAAGTTGGCCATGGCCATCATCGGCATCTCATCGATTCATTTGCTGAAAACATTCATCAACGCCGCCAACTACGACGAAAAAGTATTGATTTGGCAAACCATTATTCATATTGCTTTTTTGCTCAGCGCCATTGCCATTGCCTACACCGACAAGCTGCTGAATGAAACCCGTGCCATTGATCATCGGCATTGAAATTCACCTTGAACCACTGAGACCTATGAGCCATATCACCCAAAACGATTTGATTGAATCCGTCGCAGCCGCATTGCAATACATCAGCTATTACCACCCGGCTGACTACATTGCTCACCTGGCGCGCGCCTACGAGCGCGAGCAAAGCGCTGCCGCCAAAGACGCGATCGCGCAAATCCTGACCAACAGCAAAATGAGTGCCACCGGCCACCGCCCGATTTGCCAGGACACCGGCATCGTGAATGTGTTTCTCAAAGTCGGCATGGGCGTGCGCTTCGAAGGTTTTTCCGGTGGCCTGGACGATGCCATCAACGAAGGCGTGCGTCGCGCTTACAACCACACCGAGAACCGCTTGCGCGCCAGCGTGGTCGCCGACCCGCAGTTCGCCCGCAAAAACACCGGTGACAACACGCCGGCGGTCATATTCACGGAGCTTGTGCCCGGCGACACACTGGAAGTCACCGTCGCGGCCAAGGGTGGCGGCAGCGAAAACAAATCCAAGATGGTCATGCTCAACCCCAGCGACAACCTGGTCGACTGGGTGCTCAAAACTGTGCCGACCATGGGCGCGGGTTGGTGCCCGCCGGGCATGCTCGGCATTGGCATTGGCGGCACGGCAGAAAAAGCCATGTTGATGGCTAAAGAAAGTTTGATGGACGACCTGGACATGTACGAGTTGCAAGCCAAATCGTCCAAAGGCGAAAAGCTGACGCAAACCGAAGAACTGCGCTTGGAGCTTTACGAGAAAGTGAATGCGCTAGGCATAGGCGCGCAAGGCCTGGGCGGTCTGACCACCGTACTGGACATCAAAATCAAGATGTACCCTACGCACGCAGCCAGCAAGCCGGTGGCCATGATCCCGAATTGCGCCGCGACGCGCCACGCGCATTTTGTGATGGACGGCAGCGGCCCGGTGTATCTGGACCCGCCGTCGCTCGACACTTGGCCCAAAGTCAATTGGATGCCGGACACGCAAAAAAGCCAGCGCGTCGATTTGAATGCGTTAACCCGCGAACAGGTGGCTGCTTGGAAACCGGGTCAAACATTGCTGCTCAACGGCAAAATGCTGACCGGGCGCGATGCCGCGCACAAGCGCATTCAAGACATGCTGGCCAAAGGCGAGCCGCTGCCCGTGGATTTCACCAACCGCGTGATTTACTACGTCGGCCCGGTGGATCCGGTGGGCGACGAAGCGGTGGGCCCGGCTGGTCCGACCACCGCCACGCGCATGGATAAATTCACCGAGATGATGCTGGCACAAACCGGCTTGATCGCCATGGTCGGCAAGGCCGAGCGCGGGCCTACCGCCATCGAGGCCATACAAAAACACAAGTCAGCTTATTTAATGGCAGTTGGCGGCGCGGCTTATTTGGTGTCCAAAGCGATCAAACACGCCAAGGTGGTCGGCTTTGCAGATTTGGGCATGGAAGCCATTTATGAATTCGATGTGGTCGACATGCCGGTCACCGTCGCCGTGGACGCGGGCGGCACCAGCGCGCACATCACCGGCCCGGCTGAATGGTCTAAACGCATTGCCACCGGCGAGTTCAAAGGCATTTCGGTTCAAAGCGCTTGACTCCACTCATGCACCAAGCCTTACCCGAACAGCCTGTCGGCGTGTTTGACAGCGGTGTCGGCGGCCTGAGCATTCTCAAGGCTTTGCAACAGCACATGCCTGGCGAAAACTTTGTTTACCTGGCTGACAGTGCGTATGCACCTTATGGCGAGCGCGACGAAGACTTTGTGCTTGAACGGGCGCGCGCATGTTTGAGCCTGTTGCGCCGGCACCAGCCCATCAAAGCCTTGGTGGTGGCTTGCAACACCGCGACGGCGCTGGCCATCAGCGTGCTCAGACAAGAAAACCCGGAACTGCCTATCTTCGGTGTCGAGCCTGCGGTCAAGCCGGCTGCCGCCGACAGCCTGACGCACAAGGTCGGCGTGCTGGCCACTGCCGCAACTTTGCAAAGCGGCAAATTTCAGGAATTGTTGCAAAGCCTGGCGGCGACTGAGACCGAATTTGTTTTGCAAGCCTGCGAAGGCCTGGCAGACGCGATTGAGCAGCAATGGCAACCGAACGGCAATCAGGCTGTGCAAACCTTGTGCCGTCAATACCTTGGTCAAATGGGCGCTTTCGGTAACGCCGCAGGTGAGATAGATACCTTGGTGCTGGGTTGCACCCACTACCCTTTCGCCAGCCATGAACTTCAGTCGCTGGCGGGTAGGGCTGTGCGACTGATTGAGCCCGGAGCGCCGGTTGCTAAGCGGGTGCAACAGGTGTTGCTGGAAAAAGGATTGACGGGTCAGGCCGATACAGGGCAATTGCAATTGTTGGCCACAGGTGAAACACGCAATCTTCAAGAGGCGGTTTGGCATTGGCTGGGCCGACGCCAGCCAGTGTTAAACGTTTGACAACGGGTAGTTAGTGCAAATGGCGCGGACGGCGTCCACCGTGACCGCCTGAGCCGCCGCCAGAGCCTTTAGGTGGTTTACTGATCTCCAGCGAATTCACCAGCGAATCAAAACGCTGGCTGAACAGCTTGTCAACTTCCATCACCACGTCGCTGAGCTCAGAAGCATCAAAGTGACGTTCCATCAGCGTGATCAAATCCTGCACCAGCAAATCGCGCTGAATTTGCATGATGGCCGCCGGTGTAGGGCCGACAAACAGCATCAGAAAATCATCGCGTGAGTCGCGGCCCTGGGCCTCGTCTTCGTCGTCGAACTCGGCATCATAAAAAGTGACTTCCAAGGCTGCACCGGCCAGCGTCAAATCGTTCAAGCCCATGCACATATCGTCGAGTGCCTGACGGAAATCGTCCTCGCCCTTGATAGTCCAGCAAATTTGTAATAAATGGTCGTTGGCATCAAAACGGATACCGGGTTCTTCCTCGTAAAAACTGTCGGCGCATTCGGTCAGCGAACGCGCACCGGCATACACCCAGATCGGGCGCAGTGCATCCTGCAACTGGTCAAAAGTCACCTCTTCCCGCAGGGGAACGGCGCCATGCAGATGAATCTCGAAAGTGGTGTTGAATCTGCTCATGAAAGCATGATAGCAGTGCTTGCGCAGACCTTTTAACAAGCGCCTGAACAGCAGCCATGGCGGCTCTTATCTGATGCTCATCAATGCGGCAATCAGCTTGCCCTGGTCTATGTGTGAGGTGAAGGCGCTGATTTCAGAGGCCACTTCTTTTTGCGACATCAGCTCCTTCAAAACAAACTGGGCCAGCAATTCCAGCGACCCTTGCAAAGCACCCATTCCTTCGTTTTCAAAAGTTGCAATCGTTTGATTTTTGCAGTCTTCAACAAGGATTTTTTGGACATAAGCCGCGAATTCTTTATCAATACTCGATTTGTCTGTGCTTTTGATCGTCGGGAAATCGGCCAGGGCCGGGTGCGCAACCATGGCCTTGGCCATCCACTTGATCAAAGTGATGTTGTCTTTGCTGGACGAGGATTTCACAAAGCATTGTTTCAACTCATCCGCGTACGGGCCGGCGAAAGCAGCAGAGCAGAACAAAAATATAAAAGTGGCAAAGAGTTTTGAGCGCACGGGGTTTCCCTTTGAAGTGATGAGCGGTCAGTTATAAAACCTGTTCCGGCAGCGGATTGACATCATGCCATGACTAGGCTTGGTAGGCTGCGGCAAACTTTAAAAAAGCATCTTTACTGATTCCGGAATACTCGCCACTGACACCAAGAATTTCATCTGCATCAAGGCTGGCCTCCAAGGTGATGGTGAATTTGAATTTGTTGTGATTTGCAGAATTACCCAAGTGCAAGGGGATAGTGACTATGTTGACCAGACAATCCCGGCGTATGACTTTGAACTCCAGGGTTTTGTAAACACTCATACTTAACAGGTATTGTTTTTGATCTGCATTTAAGCTTGAATCCAATTCTTCGGAGAAATGACCGTCTTCCAAGGCTTTGTAGAGCACATAAATATTGCCAACGTCAGTCAATTCATCTTCAGAGTAAGTCTCTCGCAGGCCTTCTTCAATGGAGTAAAAAATCTCCTCCCACTGAGCTTGCAAATTGGATTTATCAAGAATATAGGCGGCCAAATTTCTGGCGGCCACAATTTCAGTTGGTATTTTTTCCATGACCTGCCTTTAGAGGTATTGCACATACATGGGTGGTGCCTGAGACCGGAATCGAACCGGTACGCCCGTTATTCACGAAAGCGGCGGATTTTAAGAAAACCAGCACCATTAAATTCCCCTTATTCTGCGGGCACTTCAAGACATAGAGAGACTTTGAGCAACAGTTTGTGCAACGAAATTTACGCCCATTTTCTTGACTGCTGCCATTGATTTTGACCACTTATCTCGCAACATCGAACTGCAATTTCTAAAATGTATTCTAGGCTTAACTCAGCATTCTTGGAATAGAAATACACAGCGTTGCACTCGCATCTAAGTAGTATTTAATAACTAATTAACAAAACTCAGCATCAACTCTCTTGCGCTTCTCAATAACAAACAGTAAAGTGATTTCAAAGAGCAAGAGAACTAGATTGGAGTGAAAATGAACAAGTTAAAATTAATAGCAATAAGTCTTTTATTCAGCAATATCTCTTCATTTGCAGCTGATGATAGTTATTATGCAGAACTTGGATATGCATCAATAAATTATTCATATACATATTCTTCAGATTATTCATTCAAATGGAATAATGGAGCAGCGATAAGATTAGTTTTCGGAAAAGAATTAGGAGAGAATTTAGGGAATCTCTGCATAAGTCATCCACAGCACTGACTCAAGCGTTATAGGTAAATGAAACAAACTACCTTTGCCAACACCGGATTTGAATTGGTTACCAAGCGCACACGCAAGCGTGAGTTTTTGGAAGAGATGAACCTGGTTGTCCCG
>CAMDKD010000057.1 GCA_945901125.1 Bordetella parapertussis | reverse complement strand
GCCTGCAATTCGTCGGGGTCAAGAACCCCGTTTTGGTTCAAATCTATGTTTTCGCGTACCTGGATACTGCTTTGCGCATCCATTTGCCAACTGATGTGAAAACCGCTCATGGTGTCATTGCTCAGCAAAGGCTCAATTTGGTAGGCCAGTCGCAAATGCGGATGCGCATGGGCTGAGCCTGTGCCCAAACCAAGAGCGATGAGGTATCCAATGAAGCTAAGTTTTTTCACAATAATCAAATAAAGTTTGCTGATCAGCCAACTTGTTTATCGAATTCAACAAATTCGATCTTCTCGCTGTTCCAACCGCCTGCAAACTTGAGGCGATCGATTGCGTAACGGGTTGCGTTGCGATATGACAAACCCCTTGATGCCTGAGTCCCCGAGAGAGCCTCTATCACTGTCATCTTTAATGGTGCCGCCGAAGTCACCGTCACCAGCAAAAGCGCTGTGCAGGCAACCACCACCGGTAGAAAAAATTTGATGGCGCTCATGAATGTTTCCTCATTTAGTGCTGTCCACAATGAAGTCCTTGTATGGATCGTTTAACCTATCGTACCAATATAATTATTGGTCTTACAGATTTATAATATTAGTCTGACCAATAAGTGTCAATCGTAATTTGAGCGGATCAGGGAATACACCTACTCTTCGTTTTTCAGGCAAGAATGTTGTGGCTCATTGCCTTAGGGGGAGAAAGTGCAGCTCTGCATCGTGCATATGGTGCGCCACAGTTTGACCAAGTGGCGTGGAAGATTCCCAAAGAAGTGGCAGTCTCACCCAATTCAATTTGCGCCTGTGCGAAAGTCGAACAAGCGTCGCAAGGCTAGCTAACGCAAATGGTCTTCGACTCATCGACGTTTTTTGGTCAATGAAAAAAATGACTGGTTGTCTGATAAGTTAGAACGAATACTGATCATCTAACTATCATGCGTTGTCAACTTCGGCTTGATATGTTTGAGTGGAGATTTTGTGTCGAGCTAATTTTTCTGTTCAACCAACTCAATCCAGCGAAATCCCTTGCCGCTTGATGAGCTTGTGCCAGACCGCTGTTTCAGCGCGTATCAGATCGGCATATTGCTGCGGCGTATTCGCCACCGGTTCGATACCGAAGTCGATCAGCTTTTGCCGTATGGCGGGCTGGTTGATGGCCTCGGCCACTTGCTTGTGCAAAGCGTTGATCACCTCGGGCGGCGTACCCGCAGGCGCGACGATACCGACTTGTGCCGATGCTTCTACATTTTTAATGCCCAGTTCGGCAAACGTAGGTACATCGGGCAGTTGCGGGAGGCGCACCGGGTTGGCCACGGCCAGCGCGCGAATCTTGCCGCTTTTGATGAAGCCGTTGCCTGCGGCCAGGTCGACCATCATGGCGGGAATCTGACCACCGGCCAGATCGGACAAGGCGGGTGCCGCGCCTTTATAAGGAATGTGCACCATGAACAAACCGGCTTGCACTTTCAGCAATTCCATGGCCAGGTGGTGCGGGCTGCCGGCCCCGGCCGAGCCGAAATTCACGCTGCCGGGTTTGGCTTTGGCCTTGGCGATGAGGTCTTTGGCGTCTTTGGCGTCTGAGGCTGGACCGACCACCAGCACCATGGGAAATCTGCCCATCAGCGTGACCGGCGCTAAGTCTTTGTCGGGGTTGTAAGACAGCTTGGCGTACAAAGCGGTGTTGAACACCAGCGTGCCGTTGTCCGCCGACATGATGGTGTAGCCGTCAGGGGCGGAGCGCGCCAATTCAGAGGCTGCTATGGCGGTGTTGCCCCCGGGCTTGTTGTCGACCAGGATGGATTGTTTGATTTGCGTGGACAGTTGCTGGCTCAGGGTGCGGGCCAGAAAATCCGAGCCGCCGCCGGCCGGGTAGGGAACTAACCAGCGTATGTTTTTTGACGGGTAGGCGGTGTTTTGCGCCAAAGCAAACGGGGCCATGGCAGCCAGCGACAAAAGACCTAGGGCTTGACGGCGTTCAAACATGTGTGTTCCTTATGGTGCGGGGGAAATCTGCTGATGTCTGAGCCCGGTGAAGAATCATTTTAGGGCGTAATAAACTTGCAGCATCCCAATGAAAGGCGAGTTCATGGCTGCTGAATCAAGCGCTTGTCCGGTTGACCACCGGGCCTTATCCGGCGCCGTGGCAGCCGAAGGCTGTCCTGTGAGCGCCCATGCCGCCGACTTTAATCCGTTTGAACAAGCTTATTTGCAAGACCCGCCCGAGTATGTGCGCTGGGCACGCGAACAAGAGCCGGTGTTCTTCAGCCCGCAACTCGGCTATTGGGTGGTGACGCGTTACGACGACATCAAAGCCATCTTCCGTGACCACGCCAATTTCAGTCCGGCCAATGCGCTGGAAAAAATCACGCCGCCCGGCCAAGCCGTGCTTGAAGTGCTGGCTTCCTACAACTACGCCATGGGCAGAACCTTAGTGAACGAGGACGAACCGGCGCACATGGCCAGACGCCGTTTGCTGCTCGAACCTTTCACGCCGCAGGCATTGAAGCAGCACGAGCCCATGGTCAGGCAACTCGCCCGCGAGTATGTGGACCGGTTCATCAATGACGGCAAAGCAGATCTGGTCGAGCACATGCTGTGGGAGGTGACGCTGACCATTGCCTTGCATTTTCTGGGTGTGGACGAAGAAGACATGCCCATGTTGCGCCAGTATTCGATCGCCCACACGGTCAATACCTGGGGCCGCCCGGACGAACACGAGCAATTGAAAGTGGCGCACGCGGTCGGCAATTTCTGGCAACTGGCCGGTCGCATTCTGGAGAAGATGCGGCGCGACCCCAGCGGCCCGGGTTGGATGAAGTTCGGCATACGCATGCAAGCCGATCACCCGGACGTGGTCACCGATTCGTATTTGCACTCCATGATGATGGCCGGCATTGTGGCCGCGCACGAGACCACAGCCAACGCCACCGCCAATGCCTTGAAACTGCTGTTGCAACACCCGCATGCGTGGCAGGACATAGCCGCTGACCCGTCGCTGATTCCGAACGCGGTGGAAGAGTGTTTGCGTTTTTCAGGCTCCATCATTTCGTGGCGGCGTATTGCATTGAACCCGGTGAAAGTCGGCGGTTTTGAATTACCGACAGGCACGAAATTTCTGATGCTGATGACTTCGGCCAACCATGATGAACAGCATTTCCCTGACGCAGACTTGCTGGATATTCACCGTGACAACGCCGCAGACCATTTGTCTTTTGGTTACGGCGCACACCAGTGCATGGGCAAAAACCTGGCGCGCATGGAGTTGCAAGTGTTTTTGCAGGAGTTGTCGCAACGCCTGCCGCATCTGAAGTTGCAACCGCAAACCTTTAGCTATTTGTCCAATATGTCGTTTCGCGGGCCGGAACACCTGCTGGTCGAATGGGATCCCGCCGCCAATCCCGAGCGACATGACCCTGGTGTGCTGCAACACAGGCATGCGGTTCGCATCGGCGAATCGACGCGCCAAAGCCTGAGCCGCGCCGTGCGTGTAGAGCACATTCAAACGCTGGCGCGCGATATTGTTGGCCTGACATTGAGCGCCGCAGACGGGAAAGCATTTGCGCCTTGGACACCGGGTTCGCACATCGATCTGGATTGCGGTGACACGGGTTTGTCTCGCCAGTATTCGCTGTGCGGCGATCCGGCAGACCGCATGCGTTTGCAGATTGCGGTGTTGAAAGACCCGCAGAGTCGCGGCGGCTCAGCCTGGTTACACGACACGCTCGCGGCGGGTGACCTGTTGCATATGCGTGGCCCGCGCAACCATTTCCGTTTCGATGAAACCGCAAAGCGCGCGGTGTTCGTGGCTGGCGGTATAGGCGTGACGCCGGTGCTGGCCATGGCGCGCCAGGCTTTGCAAATCGGCATGGATTACGTGTTCCATTACAGCGCACGCTCGCGTGAACACATGGCATTTGTGGACGAACTGCAAGCTTTGCACGGCCATCGTTTGCAGTTGCACCTTAGCAGTGAGGGCAAGCGCGCCGACTATGCGGCTTTGCTGGCTGCGTGTGCGGCAGGTACGCAGGTCTATGCTTGCGGCCCTCAAGCCTTGTTACAAGCGATTGAATCCGCGTGCGATGGCGTGCAAGGCGTGACGCTCAAGCTCGAATACTTTCAGGCCAAAGCCGCCGTACTCGATCCTGCCAAAGAGCAGGCTTTTGAAATTGAACTCAAAGACTCCGGACTGCTGCTCACGGTGGCGGCTGACCGCACAGTGATGGAGACTTTGCGCGCCGCCAATATCGACGTGCAAAGCGATTGCGGCGAAGGTTTGTGCGGCTCTTGCGAGGTGCGGGTGCTGGCCGGCACGGTAGACCACCGCGATCTGGTGTTGACGGCGGCCGAGCGCGCGCTGCATTCAAAAATGATGGTTTGCTGCTCGCGTGCGATGGACGGGCGACTGGTGCTGGAGCTTTAAAACTACGGTAAACAAAGCAAGCCTTGACTGCACACCAGCGAATCAGGCTGCTAAGGTTTTCCCTAGTTTCATTCGATAAACCGGCACCTACATTTGTCTTTTAGGGTTTCATAAAAGCTAAACAACATATGTTCTTCACCCGTCGCCAAACCCTGGCTGCTCCCCTGTTGTCCATCATGTGTGCCATGGCAGGTTTCATCCCCTGGCTGGCCACGGCACAAACTTACCCGGTGCGGCCGGTCACGCTGGTGGTGCCATGGGGGGCCGGTGGCGGCACCGACGCGATTGCCCGCATCATCGGCAGCCTGCTTGAAAAAGAGCTCGGTCAACCGGTCACCGTCATCAACCGCACCGGCGGCTCCGGCGTGGTCGGTCATTCAGCCATGGCTGCAGCTGCGCCTGACGGTTACACCCTGGGTTTGATCACGGTCGAAATCGGCATGATGCATTGGCAGGGATTGACTGAGTTGACCCATGCGGCTTACACACCGATTGCACTGATGAACGCCGATCCGGCAGCAGTCATCGTGCGCGCTGACTCTCCCTACAAAAACATGAACGATTTGCTGGCGGCCATCAAAGCCAACCCCGGCAAGTTAAAAGCCACCGGTACCGGGCAGGGCGGTATCTGGCACCTGGCCATTGCCGGCATGTTGCGTGACCACAAGATAGAACCTTCTGCCGTGCCATGGGTGCCGAGCAACGGCGCTGCTCCCGGCTTACAAGACCTGGTGGCCGGCGGTGTAGACATCGTGCCGGTGTCACTGCCCGAGGGCCGCTCATTGATAGACGCGGGCAAGGTGCGCAGTCTGGCTTTGATGAGTGACAAGCCCTCGGCCTTGTACCCGAATGTGCCCACGTTGAAAACCGCCACCGGAAGCAACTGGACATTGGTCGCCTGGCGCGGTGTGGTGGCACCCAAGGGTCTGCCCCTGGCTGTGCGCGACAAACTGGCCGCAGCTTTGAAAAAAATTGCTACTGGCAAAGAGTACAGCGACTTCATGGGAAGCCGTGGCTTCGGCGTGTTGTATGCGCCGCCCGACGACTTTGCCGCATTCATGGCCCGCTCCAATACCGAACTCGGTGCCACCATGAAAGCAGCGGGCATCGCCAAATAAGCTTGTGATGAAAATCAATGATGCCGTCTTCGGCCTGTTGCTCACCCTGATCAGTCTTGCGATCTTAAGCACCATACAGTCCTACCCTGATATTCCCGGGCAGCAGGTCGGACCGGCTCTCTTCCCCGGCTTGATTGCAATGGCGCTGGGTGTTTGCGGCGTTGTCTTGATTTACCGCGGCTGGCAGGAAAGACATTCTGTGCCTTGGTTGAAAACCGCCGATTGGCTGCATTCAAGCCGGCATTTGATTGGTTTCCTGTTGCTGACAGGCGGTATTGTTTTTTATATCCTGGCTTCTACAGACCTTGGCTTTTTACCGGCAGCCTGGTTGCTGATGTGGGCCTTGATGGTGAATCTGAAAGTAGCGCCTGCCCGTGCTGCCGTCTTGTCGCTGCTCTTGAGCGCGCTGGTGCATTTTGCTTTTTACACCTTGTTGCGTGTGCCTTTGCCCTGGGGTGTATTGACCCCGTGGGCCTGGTAAGGTCGAAGGAAAACTATCTATGTGGACAGCTATTTCCCAGGCCTTCGGCATGGTGTTCGATCCTTTCACCTTGCTGGTCATGGTGCTGGCCTCCATGTACGGTCTTTTTGTCGGCGCCGTGCCCGGACTCACCGCGACCATGGCCACTGCCTTGCTGGTACCGGTTACTTTTTTCATGGCGCCTATCCCCGCCATTGCCGCCATCGTCACCGCTGCCGCGATGGCGATTTTTTCCGGCGACATTCCCGGTTGTTTATTGCGCATTCCGGGCACACCTGCGTCAGCCGCTTATACCGATGAAGCCTTTGCCATGACACGCAAAGGCCAGGCCGAATTGGCTTTGGGGGCCGGTTTGGTGTTTTCAGTGGTCGGCGGTTTGTTCGGCACATTGGTGTTGATTTTTGCCGCGCCTGCGCTGGCGGATTTTGCGATTCAGTTCAGCTCTTATGAATATTTCTGGCTGGTGTTGCTGGGGCTGACTTGCGCAGTGTTCATCACTTCTAACCGGCCGCTCAAAGGTCTGGTGACTTTGTTTCTTGGCTTGCTCGTCGCCTGTGTCGGTCTGGGCAATCCGGCGGGTTTTCCCCGCTTCACATTTGGTTCTGCCGAAATGACCGGCGGTATAGGCATGATTCCCTTGATGATCGGTATGTTCGCGATTTCCGAGGTGATACGTTTTGTGGTCGACACCGCGCCGTCGGCCGAACTGGTGACTGACAAAGTAGGCAATGTGCTGGCCGGTCAATGGGAACTGGCCAAAAAATACCCGATGCAGATTTTGCGAGGCAGTACATTGGGCACAGTGGTCGGTGCTTTGCCCGGTGCCGGTGCCGACATCGCCGCCTGGATGTCCTACGCCATCAGTAAGAAATTTTCCAAAGAACCCGAGAAATTCGGTACCGGCCATGTCGAAGGCATTGTCGAATCGGGTGCCGCCAACAACAGCGCTCTGGCCGGTGCCTGGATTCCGGCGTTGGTGTTCGGCATACCTGGCGACAGCATCACCGCCATCGTCATCGGTGTGCTCTATATGAAGAACATGAACCCGGGGCCGACTTTGTTTGTCACTCAGCCGCAGAATATTTACGCCGTATTCCTGCTGTTCATCATGGCCAACATCATCATGCTGCCCATGGGGATTTTGTGCATCAAGGCAGCTAAAAAAATACTCAAAGTACCGCGCAATGTGTTGATGCCGGTGATTCTTTTGTTTTGTACCGTAGGTACTTTCGCCATCAACAATTCCTTGTTTGATGTGGGCGTGATGCTGGCCGCCGGTTTGCTGGCCTATGTGCTGGAAGAAAACGAGTTCCCGATTGCACCGGCCATTCTGGGCGTGGTGCTAGGTGGCATGCTGGAAGAAAATTTCATCACATCCATGATCAAGTCCAATGGCGATTTCAGCGCTTTCTTTTCGCGCCCCATCGCCGCCTTTCTGGGCGTGTCAACCCTGTTGGTCTGGTTTGTTCCTGTGCTGCTGAAAGCCTGGCGGGCCCGCGCTGCCATTGCTCAAACGTGAACCTGCGCATCAAAATCTGTAAACAGCTTTCACGCCAACAATAAAGTTGCTCCGCGCGGCGGGTTCAAAGAAACGGGAGTTGGCGTCGTTGACTTTGACCGAGCCTATGTATTGAACATCGGTCAGATTCAACCAAGTCAGGTATTCGGAGCATGTCCACCTGCCGCCGTATTGCGTCAGACTGGTGCGCAGATTCAATACATTGAAGGCTGCCGCGCTGTCTGAATTCACGTCATCGACTTTCACATCGCTGCTGTACACGCTGTTGAGCGCGGCTTGGAAGCCGGCTGCTGGGTAAGACCAGGCTACTTCGGCAAAAGCCTGCTGCTTGTAGGTGCCGGGTATCACGTTGCCCGAAGAGACAGTGACACCGCTGGCGTTGATGAAATCGCTCTCAAATGTGGCATTCAAATAGGTATAGGCAAAGTGAGTGGAAAAGTGATGCGGCAGTTCGCTGTCCAGATTCAACTCTAAGCCTGTTCGTTTGGTTTGACCTGCATTTTTATAACTGCCGGTGCTGCCCACCAGTTTTTTGGTGACGATTTCATTCTCTGTGTTGATTCTGAAGACAGCGGCGTTCAACGTGGTTGAATCTGACAGAAAGGACTTCACACCGAATTCAAAGTTTTGGCTGGTGCTTGGCACCAGCGTCAAATTCGGTCCGGATGACGAAGATGCCGGGTCCAGGTAGGTGATTTCAACCAGCGTCGGTGTTTCAAAGCCCAGGCCTGCATTCGCGTACAGATTGACCGCAGGACTGAGTTTGTAGACAAGACCTGCCACCGGTATGACTTTGGAGAAATTCAGTGAGCCGCTGCCGGTCACCGGCGTTCCGTCCTTGTCGGCAATCTCCAGGTTCACAGATGAATAGCGCATCCCGGCGTGCAAGTTCCACTTCGGGTCCAGCGCGTACATGGCTTGCACATAAACGTCGGTACTGTTGGCATACTGATTTTCATTGCGCGTGGGACTGGCCTCGCCGGCAACGGTTATCTCGCCGAGCAAGGTGGCTTTGTCCATACGGTTGTCCTGCATGCCGCCATAGGTCAAGCCGTAAGTCAATTCATACGGCTGATCGCGCCAAACCCCTTTGCCGGTGTGCTTGAGTTCAAAGCCGTAAAAATCCCTGGAAATGCTGCTGGCACGGCCAACGGTCGTGGTGCTGCTGGTAGACAGGTATTGCAGATTGTCCCGGTGCCCCGCATAGCTGATGAGGTTAACGGTGTCTCCTGCTTCAAGCTTGTGTTCCAGGTTAAAGCCGATCTGGGTATTGCTGCGGTAGACGCGCGTATTCGCTTGCGTGGATCCGGCGCTGGTGAATGTTTGCGTCGGCGAGCTAAACGCCGAAGGTTCGCGGCTGGCAGCAGTGCGTTTGAGGCCGCCGGGATCGGCTGCGCTTTGATCAAACCAATTTATCAAGGTGGTTAACTGCGTGTACTCAGACAGCATGAATCCCAATTTGGCGGTGCTTTGCTGTTTGTCGTTTGCGCTTTGGTCGCGGTAACCGTCGGACAGGTAATTCGAGATACCGATCAGGTAATCGAAGTTGGCGGTCGAGCCGCCGGCGGTAGTGGACTCGCGCCGGGTATTGAAACTGCCGTAGAGCGCATCCGCCGAAAGCTCCGGGGTTTGCGATTTACCGCCTGTGAGCATGTGTATCACGCCGCCTGAGGAACTGCCGTACAACGCGGAAAAAGGCCCGCGCATGACTTCAATGCCATCCATCATGCCCAGATCCACACTGCCTTGATTGCTGCTGCCATCCGGCATGGACAAGGGGATGCCGTCCACATACACACGGATACCGCGTACACCAAAGGCTGAACGTGCGCCAAAGCCGCGCGATGAAATTTGCGGATCCTGCGCCATCTGGGTGCGGCTTTGCGCCGTGATGCCGGGCACACGCGCCAGGCTTTCAGACAAAGTCATGCGCAGTTGACCGTCGCTGATATCCGGCTTGCTGATCTTGTCAATCGACATGGGCAAATCAAAACTGTCCTGCTCAGTCCTTGTACCAGTGACCACCACTGGCGACAGGACTTTCAACTCTTGCGCCGTGGCGGTTTTACCGCTTAGCACGAGCATGGTGATGGCGATAGCGCCGTATTTCACTGACATTTAAATCTCCTGTGAGCCAACAGGCATGGCTGTGAAGTAAGGCCTGTGTGTCACAGCCTAAGCAGGCCTGGCTTTCATGCCTATAGACAAAATCTGGAAACCGCACTTGCTTTGATCTAGGTCTATGAACGGTCAGATAATCCGTTTATTCGCATTACTCACAGTACACGGCGCATTCAAGTGTTTAGCCCGGCAGGATTTTGGCTTGCCGGTATTCATCCCATAGCTTGAAAAACATTTGTCCGGTGTCGGCAAATTCGTAAAAACCGAACTGCCTGCATTTGCCGGTGTCGGAGATGATGTCGAATTCAGGCGTGAACACAAAATCACCGTAAGGCCAGGAGACCATATCTTCATAGCGATTCGCTACCAGCCCGTGGCGTTGAATAATGCGGTCCCAGACCGGTGCTTTGTCGGCCATCATCCGGGTCAGGTTGATTTGACGACGCGCCCCGGTCTGCATGCCCCAATAAGCCGCGATCTGCGGCCACAGGTTTTCCCAGCGTATTAAGTCGCCGTTGGTGATGTTGAACGCCTGGTTGGCGCAGCGCGCATCGGTGGCCATCCAGACCATGGCCTTGGCCAACAGCGTGGCATCGGTGGCCTGGTACAGCGCGTGCCAGTTGCCGGACGTGCCCGGGTGTTGCAGCGGCAAACCGAGTTCACGCGAAATCACCGCGTACATGGCAATCACCAGCGGCAAGTTCATGGGGTTACCTATGCCGAAACCGCTGATGGCGTGCGGCCGAACTGAAGAACAAGTCCAATGCGCAGCGGCAGATTTTTCAAGCAGCCAATCCCATTGGTTGTAATAAAAATTCGGCGGCATGTGTCTGGGGTCGTCTTCTTTCGCTGGTGTTTTGAACGCGCCGAGGTGATTGCCGTACCACTTGGTGCCGTGCACCACATGCACGTGTTGCAGTTCTTCAGCCGCAGGCTCTAGCGCCTGAATCAGGTTGACCAGCATGGCGGTGTTGTCATTCACCCAGGCGTTGCTGTCGGCGCGTTCGACATAGGCAGCGTGAAACACGTGGGTCACTGCACTGAGCAAATGTGCCTTGCTGCGGCAGTCCTGCGTATCAAGTAAATCGATGGCGATATGCGTGTAGCGGCCGGGCGCATCCGGCGGTCTGCGCGACACTGCAATCACATTCCAGTCTGTATTCATTCCGAGGTGCGCCAGCAGATTGCGCCCGACCACGCCGGTAGCGCCTGCTACCAGCGCTGTTTTTTGACTCATGACTTCATCTCCTTCAATAAGCGGTAGCGTCCGCCTTGCGCCGCCAACAAAGGCAATCCATGCGCCAGCGCCTGTGCCTGCGTGTCCGGCAGTTGATCGCTGGTGTCTGACGCCCATTCGAGCAACCAAACTGAAGACCAGGCCTGATCGGCTGCGCCGCGCAACTGCGCTTCGGCAGTGGCGTTCACAGACACAGCTTGATCTGGTTGGTGCAGCAGGCGCAGGCGTTGAAACAAGGGGTGCAATGACCAGTTGTGAATCAAAGTGTCAGCAACAGCCGCAGCTATCTGGTTTCGCATCACCAAGATATCGAGCACGCCGCCGCATCCTTGACCGACATCGGTATGCTGCTCTAAACCGCTGCGTACCATGCGTCTGAAATGCGGCATCACGGCGCGGGTCAATTCGCTTGGATACGCCAATCGCTCAAGGTAGGCGGGGCTGTGTAACACCGCCATATTGTCAAGTTCGTAGAGTGCCGCCCATGGGTGAGAGGCTTGCACAGCGGCATAGCGGCGCGCATTGATAAAGCCGGGCACAGCCAGCCGCTCCGCCAGGTGTTCGGTCTGGTACCAATGGTCAAACTGAGTTTGAGCCTGGTCTGCGATGTCATTGCAAATGAGTAGGCAGGCGGGGGTCATGTGGAATTACATATTTATAGCTTGTCTGTTTGCCCAGCCGCTAAAGTATTTTTTCGTATGCTGCGAATCAAACCCATGTGCACTTCAAACAAGCCCGCGCCGGTGTGTGCGACCTTGTCACCGACCGCTGCATGAAGACGCTTGAGCGCATGAAATGGCACGGAGGGCGCCAAATGGTGTTCTGCGTGGTAAGGCATTTCCCAGTAAAAATAATGCAGAATTCCGGACACTTTGGTGGTGCGGGTGTTGCGCAGCAAATCAGGGGAATCTTCGGTGCCGGTGTGTTCAGACATGCGCAGAAACCGCAACAGTATTTCGCCGGTTATCCTGGGTCCTATGATCAAAAGCAGCGGCGCCCAAGGATCCAACATATAAGCAGCTGCAAACATTAAAACGTAACCGGCCATCACCACCCGGAATTCACGTACCACAGCGGGAATTTGAAGCGGCGCAATACAGCTTAAGTCGGAGGCGTCAAATTTTCCCTGGCAGCCGCGCCAGTGGTAGTCCACCACCATCTTCCAGAATTTATAACCAAACATCTCCAATACATACATCAACAGCGAGCGCGACAAAGGTACACGGTCAGGATCAAGTTGCGGATGTTGGGTGAAAGTGTGGTGAGCTGTGTGGCGGTAGCGGAAATACAGAAAAGGCCTGTTACCTAAAAAACCGCACATATGCCCGGTTAGTTCATTCATCCACCGAGTACGAAACGCAGTGCCGTGCGAGCATTCGTGCAATGGTCCGAAGAGCAATGCTATCAAGGTGCCGAACACAGGCATCAGCAAAATCATCCAAACAGTTTCGCGTGCCGTCCAAAGCAAGACACCCGTCAACACTATCGATGCTGCATGCACAGCCAGTCTGATTAAAGCGGGGCCATCTAGCCTGGGCCGCAGCGATTTAAGCATCTCCCGTGTCACTACTTCATTACCGTGTAAGGGCCATTCAGCATTGCCCCAGCTGCTGGTTGCTCCCGGCGGATCAGTTGTTGTATCCATCTGTTTAATCCAGGGTAATTTGCGTTTGCTGAATATTGCTGTGTAAAGCTTATCGGATCAATGTAACATCATTCATCAAGACCATTCATAAGATTGGAAATATAGTTATGACAACAAATGCACGCATTGCTTCGGTTGATACCCTGTCTTGCAGCGCAGGCTGGCGTAACTACTACTTCGTGAAAATCGTGACCGAAGGAGGTATCGTCGGTTGGAGTGAATTCGATGAAGGCTTCGGCTCACCCGGTGTAGGGACGGTGATACGCCAACTCGGTGTCCGCTTGATTTCCAAGTCGGTCATGCAGCACGAAAAAATATGGTCTGACTTGCATTGCGTCACGCGACCAGGTTCAGGCGGCGTCATCGGTCAGGCCTTAGGCGCCATAGAAAATGCTTTGCTAGACGCAAAAGCCAAGGTGTTGCAAGTACCTTGTTACGAATTGCTTGGTGGAAAAATCCGGGATGAATTGCGTGTGTACTGGTCGCATTGCGTGACCTGGCGCGCTTCGCGTGCGCCTTTTTACCAGCCGGTGGTCACCACCAAAGACGATGTGCGCGCACTGGCAGCAGAGGTCAAGGCCAAAGGCTTTACCGG
>CAMDKD010000056.1 GCA_945901125.1 Bordetella parapertussis | reverse complement strand
TCGCTCTACACTTTGCTACAGATCTTGTCGGTCTCGATATTCGAGAAAACTGAGCTTTCAAGCGCCTTGCAGCTCGATGGCAACACAATCGATAAGGCAGATGTCAGTAACCAATTGAATTTATTCGCTTTTTAACCGGACACTACTGACTCAATATAAATACGTAGACGATATCGGCGTATTTAGACCAGACAATTATTTATGCAATAAATCTGTTGATGAACGACCAAATCTTTATTTCCCAATAATTCAGCCAAATACTGGAGAAGAAATTTGGCCTAAAAAAACTGCGGTATGGCGTTATTCCAAAGACACACATCGCAAGCATGTAGAAGAAAATTTAATTTATTGGGGCAAAGATGGACTTGGTAAGGTGCCTGCCTTTAAAAGATATAAACATCTTTTGAAAAATAATGGACGTGCAATTCCGACTACTTGGTGGAGGTATGAAGAATTCGGTCACAACGATCAAGCTCAAAAGGAAACATCGCAAGTCCTGTCGCCTAAGGTTTTTTCCACACCCAAACCAGTTCAACTTATAAGAAAAATTCTTGACATAGGTTCTGACGATGATTCTTTAGTAATGGACTTCTTCGCCGGCAGCGGCACCACCGCCGAAGCCGTGATGCGCTTGAACGCCGAAGACGGTGGCCAGCGCCAATTCATCTTGGTGCAAATCCCGCAGCCCATCGACCCCGCCAAACAAAAAGAAGCGCACGACTTCGTCACCAAAACCTTAAAGCGCCCCGAAGCCACGATTTTTGAAATCACCGCCGAGCGGATTCGCCGCGCCGGTGCCAAACTGCAAGCAGAACTGACAGCCAAGCGACAAACCCAAGGCGAGCTGCTGCCCGACGACACACCGCCGTTGGACACCGGCTTTCGCGTGTTCGAATTGGTGGACGACCCGCTGGGCTTGATTCACCATCAGGCTTTGAAAGATGCCAGCCAAGCCCAACTGGCCGAACTGCAACAGCGCATTGCCACACCGCAAACCGCTGACATGCAACGGGTGCTGTCCAACCTGTTACTGGCAGAAGGATTACCGCTGACCACGCGCATTCACACGCTGGTGCACGATCATTTGTTTGTGGCCCATGACGTGGCCTTGTTGCTGCAAGCCCTGCCACTGGAAGAGCTGCAACAACACTTGCAAAACTTACAGGGGCAAGACCGCCCACTGCGTTACCTGACGGTGTATGCCCCTTGGGTACAGGATGACAACCTGCTGCTCAGCCTGGACACGCTGATGGACAAGCTGGGTTTGGGCAAGGAAAAACTGCGTCTTCGGGGTTGACGACGTGGCTGCCCAATTTCAATACAGCCGCTTGGCCCACCAAACCCAAGCCGTGCAAAGCCTTGCGCAGGTGTTTGACAATATCTCGTTTCAACCTGCGTTTCACGCCCAAGCCAATCCTTTATTTGATCTTGAAAATTGCAAAGCGCAGTTGCAAGCCAACATTGAAGCGGTGCGCCAAGTCAACGGCGTGACCCACGGGCCGGTGGCGGTCCAAGCCAACAACCCTTTGGGCTTGCAGCTGGACATCATGATGGAGACCGGCACAGGCAAGACTTTCACTTTCATTGAAACCATGCACATGCTGCACCAGCGGCACGGCATGTCCAAGTTCATCGTGCTGGTGCCCAGCAATGCCATACGCCAAGGCACGCTCAACAGTTTGCGCACCACAGCCGAGTTTTTTGCCAAGGAATACAACAACCAGAAAATCGCGGTTTACAACTACTCGGACAAAACCATAGGCGGGTTTTTGCACGCGGCCAACAAAGGCATTGCGGTGATGGTGTCCACCTACCAATCGTTTGCCGGTGAAAACCGCATCATGAACCAGCGCGGGGTCGAGGCCAATTTGTTCGGTCAGGCCAAAAGCTATATGGAGGCTTTGGCAGCACTGAACCCGGTATTGATCATCGACGAGCCGCACCGGTTTGAGGGGGCGCGAACCCAAACCTACCTGGCCAAGTTCAAACCCCTGCTGACTTTGCGCTTTGGCGCCACGTTTCGCAACGATGAGTACCTGAACCTGATTTATACCTTGGACAGCGTGAACGCCTTCAAGCAGCGGCTGGTCAAAGGCATCACGGTGGACACCGTGGGTGTGGGTGCAGAAGACGCGCAATTGCTGTGCTTGCAAGAAGTCACGGGCGGCAGCGGTGAGCGAGCAGCCAAAGTGACTTTTAAAACGCTGGACGGCAAAAACAAAACCGTGAGTTTGAGAAAAAAAGACAACTTGGGCGATAAAACCAAATTGCCTTATTTGAACGGTTATGTGGTGGAGAACATCACCAGACAAGAGCTGCTGTTTACCAACGGCTTTGCCTTGCCCTTGCAAGCGCCGCAGTCTGTGGGCATGTTGGCCGAGGACATGCAGTCAGCCATCATTGAGCGGGCAGTGGCTAACCACTTCGAGCGCGAGGAAGACTTGTTCAAACGCGGCATCAAGTCGCTGACTTTGTTTTTCATTGATGCGGTGGCGAAATATTTACCGCAGGGACAAGAGGCCACGCCGGTTCGCCAAGCCTTTGAGCAGCATTACCGGGCGCATTTGAAAACCACGCTGGCCAAGCCACAATTGGACAAAGCCTACCGCGCTTACCTGGAGCGCACCGCCAAAACCATTGACCAAGTACACAAAGGCTATTTTGCGGCTTCGCACAGTGACAAATCGCAAGACGAAGCTATCAGCCTGATTTTGAAGGACAAAGAAAAGCTTTTGTCTTTTGACACCGACTTGCGCTTTATTTTTTCCATGTGGGCACTGCAAGAAGGTTGGGACAACCCGAATGTTTTTACGCTGTGCAAGCTCGCGCCCAGCCCGTCCAAGATCACCAAACTCCAGCAAATTGGCAGAGGCTTGCGCTTGGCGGTCAACCAAAAGCTGGAACGCATCACGCAAGACGAACCCGAGTTCGACACGATCAACGACTTGGTGGTGGTCGTGCCTGCCAGCGAAGCCGATTTTGTAGAAGCGATACAAAACGAGATTGCCGCGCACAGTCTGGGCAACCGGGACGGCAGTTTGGATGCACAGTGGTTGGTGGATGAAAAAGCCGCGCCTAATATTCAAGTGGCTGGCAGGCTATTGGACAAGCTGGCCGAGTTGGGCGTGGTGATCTTGGATGACGCTACTGGTAAAGCCAAATTGGTGATGACTCCCCAAGCGTTTCATCAACAGCAATCTGGTTTAAAACTGGCAGTGGCTGGTGTCAAAGGCAACACCGCCGAGTATGCGGAGCAACTGATGCGTTGGCTGAACGACTTCATGGCCGGTATCAGCCGCACCAAACGCAAAGAAAAGCGCCCACCTACCCATTTGAAAGTCAACGCCAAACGCTTTGAGCAGTTCAAAGAATTGTGGGAACAACTGAACCGCAACACCCGGGTTCGGTTTGAACTCCACCAAGCTGTTTTGATTGAGCATGTGCTCGCACGCATTGAAAAAGATTTTCAAGTTCTGCCACTCACCTACAGCCTGACCCGACAACGTGAGGTTGAAAAAATTGACGGGTTCAACAGATTTGAAATGATTCAAGGCAGCTACACATTAAGCAGTCCCGGCTTTTTTTCCTTGAGTGGCTTTGTGCGCGAGTTGTCCAACCAGACCCGCCTGTCATTTCACACGGTCGCCGACATCCTGCGTCAAATGCCCGCCGATAAGTTCAAGCAAATCGGCACCAATGAACACCGTGCCTTGTCCCAATTGAGCCTCCTGATCACAGACTGTATTTACGAGCTGTTGATTCAAACCGTCAGCTATGAATTGTTGGAATTGAAAATCAAAACAGCGCTTACCGACAACACCGGGCAATTGCTAGAAACGATTCCTGTCAGTTTGTGTGGCAGCGAGTTGCACAACATCCACAACCAAGCGGTACAAGCTTTGTCGCTGTATGCGGATCCCATCATGCCGGTAGACAGTGACATAGAGCGCGCAACGGTTGACGAATCACAACTTGACAGCGTGACGGTTTTCGCCAAATTACCGCGCATCAACATACCCACGCCGCTAGGTAAGAAATACAACCCAGATTTTGGCTACGCGGTGCACCGCCAAGGGGATGCCAAGGCGCTGTATTTGGTGGTGGAAACCAAGGGCTATGAGACTAGAGCAGGCATTGCAGGTGAAGAACGCTTCAAGATCGACAGCGCGAAAAAATTCTTTCAGGCCTTGCAGGCAGAAGGAGTACCGGTTGAGTTCGTGACCAAGATCAGCGGTGACAAACTCGGCAGCTTGGTGGCTGGAATACTGAGCACAGGGCTTTGATAATGGCAAGCCTTTCCTCAATCTCTTTGTTCAGGCAAAAGTCGCTTGGACTCATAACAGGCATAATCTCACTTAACACGCCCCTCACCCCTGTCGCCGGCGCAAGCGCGGACTGTCATGTGAGGGGTTTCTCTTTTTCAGGCTGGCATTGAGGATGAATGCCCCAGCCCTGAAATCATTTACCTCGTATGCGGAGCAGTTGCAGCTACTCAGGCTAAGAGGCCTGGAGATCACAAATGATGCTCAAGCTCTGAATATACTCAGACTTCTTGGGTATTACCGACTTTCAGGTTATTACTACCCCTTAAGAAATACAAATCCAGTCGGTCAACCCGGCCGTCAAGACAGTTTCAAGCCGGGATCAAGCTTTGAATTAATTTCAGAATTGACTTCATTTGACAAGCGTCTTCGCATGCAACTGCTTTACGGATTGGAAACGGTTGAGTTAGCTGTCAGAGTAGCAATTGCACATAGATTGGGGAAGTTGGATCCACAAGCACATTTTAATCCCAAGCTCCTAGACGGTCGATTTACGCGTCTTCGTGCAGCTATGAATGTTTCTGATCATCAGCTATGGCTTGAACGCTTTAATGAAAAATTGTCTGAATCAAGAGAAGATTTTGTCGATCATCACCATAAACAGTACGATGGCCAAATACCTATCTGGGTTGCGATAGAAGTGTGGGATTTCGGCATGCTTTCGCGTTTTTTTGCAGGTATGGCATCGAGAGATAAAAATGCTCTCGCGATGCAATTTGGTGCTCACGATGGGGAAGTTTTATCATCGTGGCTAAAGATGTTTAACTTTGTTCGCAATGTATCAGCCCATCATTCGCGACTCTGGAACCGACGAAACCCGCAAACACCTGTGTTACCTCCCTTAGATCGGTGTCGTTTGCTATCTCAACTTCACACGTATCCCGATTCAAAAAGCAAACTTTTTGGGAGCGTCAGTTGTTTGGCTGTCATATTGCGTCATATTGATCCTGAGTCGACATGGGCTTCTGAATTGAAAGCACTATTGGGCACTTTCCCCATATCAAATTTAATTTCGCTGGCGGATGCTGGATTTCCCCAGGACTGGGAATCCACAGATTTATGGGCGCTCAAACACATGAAGGCTTAGCCTGCAATCACCCATGAAATGGGCTCACTCTATGATTGACATTGACAAGCCAAGTTGTCCAGCCCTTCGCTTATCCTTACTTTTTAAGCATCCACATGCATAAATGACAAGGATGAATTAATCTAATTGAAGGCAAAGCCCCCAAAAACGCTGCTTCAGGCTGACAGCTTTCCCTTGATCAAGCCCGCCACCTCGGCCAGCGCCACCTTGGTCGGCTCGGCGTCTCTGCGGTGCTGGTATTCCACTTGGCCTTCTTTCAAACCGCGGTCGCCTATGGTGACCCGGTGTGGCACGCCGATCAACTCCCAGTCGGCGAACATCGCGCCGGGGCGCTCGCCACGGTCGTCCAGCATCACGTCGACACCGGCTTGCAGCAACTCGGCGTACAAGGCCTCAGCGGCGGCTTTCACCTCGGGGCTGCGGTCCGGTCCGATAGGGCAAATCACCACAGTGAAAGGTGCCAGCGCATCCGGCCAGATGATGCCTTTGGCATCGTGGTTTTGCTCGATGGCCGCAGCAGGCAAACGCGTAATGCCAATGCCGTAGCAGCCCATCTCGAAATGCCGGGGCTTGCCGTCTTCGGCCAAAAACGTGGCGTTCATGGCCGCGCTGTATTTGGTGCCCAGGTAAAAAATATGGCCGACTTCAATGCCGCGCTCTATCGCCAACACGCCTTTGCCGTCGGGTGAGGCATCGCCTTCGACCACGTTGCGTATATCAGCCACCATGTCGGGTTCGGGCAGATCGCGGCCCCAGTTGACGCCGGTGATGTGGTGATCCGGCTGGTTGGCACCGCAAATCCAGTTGCTCATGACTGCCACGTCGCGGTCGGCCACGATTTTCAATGGCTTTTGCAATTTCAAGGGCCCGAGGTAACCGGGCTTGCAGCCGAAGTGTTCGTCAATCTCGGTCAGCGTGGCAAAGCGAAAACCCTTTTCAAACCCGGGCAACTTACCGACTTTGACTTCGTTCATGTCATGGTCGCCGCGCACCAGCAACAACCACACTTGGCTTTTGACAATTTCGCCTTTGTCATTGGTGTCGTCTGTCGCCAAGACCAGCGACTTGACGGTGATTGCAAGCGGCACACCCAACAACTCAGCCACGTCTTCGCAGGTACTTTTTCCCGGTGTCGGTGTCAGCGTGCAAGCCGCTGTGGCTGCGCCACGCGGCTGTGCCGGGGCCAGAGACTGGGCTTTTTCCATGTTGGCCGCGTAATCGCTGTTGGGGCAATAGACGATGGCGTCTTCGCCGGTGGCGGCAATCACTTGAAACTCTTCGCTCAGGTCGCCGCCTATGGCACCGCTGTCGGCTGCCACCGCGCGGTAGCGCAAGCCGAAGCGGTCAAAAATACGGCGATAGGCTTGCGCCATGCCTTGGTAGCTGATTTGCGCTGTGGCCGCGTCCCGGTCAAAGCTGTACGCGTCTTTCATGATGAACTCGCGCCCGCGCATCAGGCCGAAACGCGGACGGCGTTCGTCGCGAAACTTGGTTTGTATCTGGTACAGATTTTTCGGCAATTGTTTGTAACTGCGTAATTCCTGACGGGCGATGTCGGTCACCACTTCTTCGCTGGTCGGTTGCACCACGTAGTCGCGGTCGTGCCGGTCTTTGATGCGCAGCAACTCAGGGCCCATCTTCTCAAAGCGCCCGGTTTCCTGCCACAGCTCGGCAGGTTGCACCACCGGCATGGTCAGTTCGATGCCGGCGGCGCGGTTCATTTCCTCGCGCACAATCGCCTCGACTTTGCGGATCACGCGCAAGCCCATGGGCATGTAGGTGTAGATACCGGCGCCTAGCTTTTTGATCATGCCGGCGCGCATCATCAACTGGTGGCTGGCGACTTCGGCGTCTGCCGGGGCCTCTTTGAGGGTGGAAATCAGGAACTGGGAAGCTTTCATGGGCAACAGTGAACGCCAACTAAGTGGCTTTATTGGAGGGGTGAAACCTATCGGCGTATTGATGCCAGCCGGATGCTGTGCATAATGGCCTCAGTTGAAATTTTTGAGGTTTGATTATGCTTGACCGTGACGGCTTTCGGCCTAACGTCGGCATCATTCTGCTGAACCAGAAGAACCAGGTGTTTTGGGGCAAGCGCATCCGCACCCACAGTTGGCAGTTTCCACAAGGCGGCATTGACCGGGGAGAGACACCCGAGCAGGCCTTGTTCAGGGAATTGCAAGAGGAAGTGGGACTGCAAGCCGAGCATGTGCGCATCGTGGCCCGAACCCGCGACTGGTTGCGTTATGAAGTGCCTGACCGCTATATCCGCAAGGATGCGCGCGGCCATTACAAGGGGCAAAAACAAATCTGGTTTTTGCTGCAATTGGTGGTGCCTGATCACGCGCTGAATTTGCGCGCCAGCACCCATCCCGAGTTTGACGCATGGCGTTGGAATGAATACTGGGTGCCGCTGGAATCTGTCGTCGAGTTCAAACGCGGCGTCTATGAATTGGCGTTGACCGAGTTGTCCCGCTATTTGCCCAGACAAGAGAACCGCAGCTCTTTCTTACGCCAAGGCGTGCGACAGCACTTAACTGAGGACCATGCGCCGCCATCAGTGGAATAAGTAGTCAGCGCATCAGCACCAAATTGTCGCGGTGCACCATTTCAGGTTCGGCCACATAACCTAGCAATTTTTCAATCTCGCTGGATGGTTTTTTACACAGCAAGCGGCATTCGGCGCTGGCGTAATTGGCCAGTCCGCGCGCCAGTTCTGTGCCCTGCAAATCGCAAATAGCGATCACATCGCCGCGCGAAAACTCGCCTTTGACGCTGTGCATGCCTATGGGCAACAGGCTTTTGCCTTCGCGCGTGAGTTTGTTCGCCGCGCCGTCGTCGATGGCAATGGCACCGCGCATTTGCAAATGGTCAGCCATCCACTGTTTGCGCGCCTGCTGTTTCTGAGTGGGCGCCACCAGCAAAGTTCCTATGGCTTCACCGGCGCACAAACGCAACAAGGCGTCCGGTTCGCGGCCCCAGGCGATCACTGTGCTGGCACCCGAACCGGCGGCGCGCTTGGCCGCCAGGATTTTGGTCAACATGCCGCCGCGCCCGATGTTCGAGCCCGCGCCACCGGCCATGGCTTCTAAAGCCGGGTCACCGGCTTGCGCCTGTTGCACCAGCGTGGCGGTGCTGTCCTTGCGCGGGTCGGCGGTGAACAAGCCTTGTTGATCCGTCAGTATGACCAAGGCATCGGCTTCGACCAGATTGGCCACCAATGCGCCGAGTGTGTCGTTGTCGCCGAATTTGATTTCGTCGTTGACCACGGTGTCGTTTTCGTTGATGACCGGCAGCACTTTATGCAACAACAATGTGTTCAGCGTTGAGCGGGCATTCAAATAACGCTCGCGATCGGCCAAATCCGCGTGCGTCAGCAACACCTGGGCGCTGCCTAAACCGTGCTGGCGCAATTTGGTCTCATACATGTGCACCAAACCCATTTGCCCCACTGCGGCGGCGGCTTGCAATTCATGGATTTCGTGCGGCCGCGTGGCCCAGCCTAAACGCTTCATGCCTTCGGCAATCGCGCCGCTGGAGACCATGATGATTTCGCGTTTTTCAGGTGAACGCATCAACTCGGCGATCTGGCGGCACCATTCGCCTATGGCTTGTTCGTCCAGTCCCCGACCTTCGTTGGTGACCAGGCTGGAGCCTACTTTGACGACGATGCGTCTGGCGTCTTTGAGTAAATGGGTGGCATCAGACATGGCAATGGCAAGCCTGCGTGTCAGGGCAAGGGGGCGAAACGCGGATCCGGCGCTTCTTCGACTTGCGTGGATTTGAATTGCTTTTCCAGGTGCTCGTAAATCGCGCGCACCAGACCTTCGCAGCCTTCGCGGTTGAGCGCGGAAATTTGAAACACCGGGCCTTTGTATTTGAAGCGCTTGACAAAGTCCTTCACGCGCGCTTCGCGTTCGCTGTCGGGCACCATGTCTAGCTTGTTCAAGACCAGCCAGCGCGGTTTGTCAAACAGCGCCGGGTCATATTTTTTCAACTCCAGCACGATGGCCTTGGCCTGCGCCACCGGGTCGACCGCGTCATCAAACGGCGCCATGTCGACCATGTGCAACAGCAAACGTGTACGCTGCAAATGGCGCAAAAACTGATGCCCCAGACCGGCACCTTCGGCCGCGCCTTCGATCAAACCGGGCACGTCTGCGACTACAAAACTTTGCTCGGCGGCCACGCGCACCACGCCCAGATTCGGGTGTAAGGTAGTGAAAGGGTAATCGGCGATCTTGGGGCGGGCGTTGGAGATGGCGCTGATCAAAGTGGATTTACCGGCGTTGGGCATGCCGAGCAAACCGACGTCGGCCAGCACTTTGAGTTCGAGTTTCAGGCTTTTGCGGTCACCCGGCCAGCCCGGGGTTTTCTGGCGTGGCGCGCGGTTGATCGAGCTTTTAAATCGCATATTGCCAAAACCGCCGTCGCCGCCTTTGGCGATCATGATCATCTCGCCGGGCGTGAGCAACTCGTACAAAACATCATTGGTTTCGGCGTCAATCATCATGGTGCCGACCGGCATTTTCAGCACAATATCGTCACCGGCCGCGCCAAACATGTCCGAGCCCATGCCGTGCTCGCCGCGCTTGGCTTCGTGCCGGCGCGAAAACCGGAAATCGACCAGCGTGTTCAAGCTGGCATCGGCCACGGCATACACATTGCCGCCGCGTCCGCCGTCGCCGCCGTTGGGGCCGCCGAATTCTTTGTACTTTTCATGACGGAACGAGACACAGCCATTCCCGCCGTCTCCGGCAATGATGTCAATAAAGGCTTCGTCAACGAATTTCATGAGGCAATCTTAAACAACAAAGCCCCGGCAAGCGGGGCTTTGCAGGGAGGTGTGTGAACCTTAAGCAGGTATTACATTGACCATGTGCTTGTTCAAAGAACCTTTGATGGAGAAAGACACGTGGCCTTCTATCAAAGCGAACAAGGTGTGGTCTTTGCCGATGCCGACATTGGTACCGGGGTGGAACTTGGTGCCGCGTTGACGCACGATGATGGCGCCTGCTGTGATGTGTTCGCCGCCGAACGCCTTGACACCGAGCATCTTGGGGTTGGAGTCGCGGCCGTTGCGCGTAGAGCCGCCGCCTTTTTTCTGTGCCATGGTGTGATTGCTCCTTAGGCTTGGATAGAGGCGATCTGCAATTCGGTGAATTGCTGACGATGGCCTTGACGTTTCTGGTAATGCTTGCGACGGCGCATTTTGAAAATGCGCACTTTGTCGTGCTTGCCATGGGCAATGACCATGGCTTTAACGGATGCACCGGACACCAGGGGTGTGCCGACCTTGATTTCTGCGCCGTTGCCGACAGCCAAAACCTGGTCAATCACGATTTCCTGGCCAACGTCCGCAGCGATCTGTTCTACTTTGATTTTTTCGCCGGTCGACACGCGATACTGCTTGCCACCGGTTTTTATGACTGCGTACATACGAACCTCTGAAAGAAAGACTCTTTGCTCTGCCAACGGATTTCAGCAGAGCCGAACATTTTAGCATGCATTCGGGTTTATTGTGTTTACCATGTGACCAGACCGATTCCGGTGCCTATAATTTGCCTCTTCAGTGAGAAAAATACCTTGAGCGC
This sequence comes from Bordetella parapertussis, assembly GCA_945901125.1. Taxonomy (GTDB): domain Bacteria; phylum Pseudomonadota; class Gammaproteobacteria; order Burkholderiales; family Burkholderiaceae_C; genus Limnohabitans. The sequence goes on along the minus strand of CAMDKD010000056.1, from coordinate 2,235 downwards.
CTCCGATTCCCCCTCCCAGACAGCCGTCAGCGGCCTGATCGGTCAGGACATGCTCGCCGTCGACCGCATCATCACCCAACGCCTGTCCTCCGGTGTTCCGCTGGTCGGTGAAGTCTCTCAGCACATTATTTTGGCCGGCGGCAAGCGGCTGCGCCCGGTGTTGCTGCTCTTAATGGCCGGTGCGCTTGGCTATAAAGGAAATGACCACCACACCCTAGCGGCCGTCATCGAATTCATACACACCGCCACCTTGCTGCACGACGACGTGGTCGACGACTCCAAGCTGCGGCGCAGCAAACCTACCGCCAACGCCTTGTTCGGCAACCCGGCCAGTGTCCTGGTCGGCGACTTTTTGTATTCGCGCGCGTTTCAAATGATGGTCGAGTGCCAAAACATGCGCATTTTGGACATACTTGCGGAGACCACCAATGTGATTGCCGAAGGCGAAGTCATGCAACTCATGAACATGCACGACACCTCGCTGGATGAAAACGGTTATTTGAACGTGATTCGCAGCAAAACTGCTAAATTGTTTGAAGCTAGTACTCGCTTACCTGCGGTGATCACCGGCAGTTCACCCGCAGTGGAAACCGCTTGCGCTGAATACGGTCAGGCGCTGGGCACGGCGTTTCAAGTCATCGACGATGTGCTTGATTACGACGGTGACGCCGCTTTGTTGGGCAAAAACCTGGGCGACGATTTGCGCGAAGGCAAGGCTACCTTGCCTTTGATCGTTGCCATGCAGCGCGGCACACCGGACGAATGCGCTTTGATCAGGCAGGCGATTGAGAACGGCGAAGTCGAGTCCCTGCAAAAAATTGCCGCCATTGTCAGAAGCACCGGCGCCATGCAGGCCACGCGCGAAGCTGCCTCGGCACAGGCCCGTTTGGCTTTGAATGCACTTCATGTGCTGGTCGACAGCGATTACAAAACTGCATTGGCTGCGCTGGCAGAACAACTGCTGGATCGCCAGAGCTGAGTATTTATTTTTCTTCTTCGACCGGCTTGGGTTTGTTTATCACGCTATAGCTTAATTCGCGCTGTTTTTTGACCACTTTAAACATGCAATCGCGACGTAATTCGTAGTTTTTGATCATGTCGCAGTAAGTGCCGCTGGCCGCGTACGAGGCCATGCAATAGTTTTTCTTGTCCTTGTCTGCAAGCTTGGAGCACTCGGCCATGTCGCCGGCCAAGGCATTGGAGACAAACAGCCCAAGGGCAGTGCTGGTAAGAACTCTGGCGTAAATATTCATAACTGCGTTTGAAAGCGGGTTGCGGGTTCAGCTGTCAAGTTTGCCTTCGAGCAAATACTTTTTGGCTTTTTTGAGCACTTTGATGGCGTCATCTTCGTTGCCGTCTTTGTAAAGTTTTTCGCCTTCTTCGCGCATGGCGCGGGCTTTGTCGAGTGCTTCGCCGGTCAAAGCGGTTTTGGTGAAGGCCTGATCCACGTATTTCATTTCACACACCACCGGGTTGGAGCAATGGGCGAAAGCCAAAGAGTTGATGCACAGCAAAGAGATCAGAAGGATTTTTTTCATGATGGAATTTAAAAATAACAATCTAAGTATTATCGATGTTATCCATTCCCTTGCTGACAACGGCTTGACTGTTGAAAGCCCCCTGTTTTTGGGGCATAGGCTAATAAACTATGTGCCGGTTGCGGGGTGTAGCTTAGTCTGGTAAAGCGCTACGTTCGGGACGTAGAGAGCGTAGGTTCAAATCCTATCACCCCGACCATTTTTTCTCAGCATTTACGATGCTTTGCACGTAAGTGGTTGCTAATCAAAGTAGTTTAGTGTAGACTAAACTACAAATGATATTGAGCAGTAAAACAATTCCTTTTGTTTTCAATTCAGCATCGCAGCAGAATACTTGCTGCATAACGCTGCGGAATCTGCGTGACTGCTAAAAAAGCACCACCACCAAAGCCAGCCAAGCAAGGTGCTCAGCTGGTGCCAAAGTATATTAAACATACAAGTGCCGCAAAGACTGCTAAAGCAGCTGCCCCACCTCAACTGCATAGAACATCTGCCTACAACCTCACGCACGTTCACAACTACCCCAAAAAACTTGTTGTGTATCAGCTTGTTGGCGCCGATTGAATTTTGACCACCTGTGCCGATTGAATCTTGACCAGGGGCTTTTGCTGGTTTGATTACTGCCAGCTGTGTATAACTATACCGATATGTTTGCTTCCTTTCTTTTTTGATCTGCATTTACAGCGCGCAGGGCATA
>CAMDKD010000055.1 GCA_945901125.1 Bordetella parapertussis | reverse complement strand
AACAATAATGACGGTGTATTCGTTTTTAAGAGTTGAAACCAATTCTTCAACTTTGCCTGTGGAAATCGGATCAAGTGCAGAAGTAGGCTCATCCAAAAGCAAAATAGATGGCTTGACCGCTATGCCCCTGGCAATACACAGCCGTTGTTGCTGACCGCCGGAAAGCGACAGTCCGCTTTGAGACAATTTATCCTTCACCTCATTCCAAATGGCTGCTTTTTGCAATGCCCATTCAACTCGGTCGTCCATTTCACTTCTGGACATGTCTTCGTAAAGACGAACCCCGAAAGCGATGTTGTCGTAAATGGACATAGGAAAAGGAGTAGGTTTTTGAAAAACCATACCAATCCGGGCACGAAGTAAATTTAAATCATGCTTAGGTTCAAGAATATTTTGACCTTTAAACATAATTTCACCAGTTGCTTTCTGTCCTGGATACAAGTCATACATCCGGTTGAAAGTCCGTAGCAGCGTCGACTTTCCGCATCCTGATGGTCCAATAAACGCTGTGACAGTGTTTTGCTGAATTTCAAGATTGATATTTTTTAAACTGTGAAAGTTACCGTAATAAAAATTTAAATCACGGGTAGTCAAAATATTTTTAACAGTACTGTCAGCAGGCAAAGTGGTAGTGGTCATTTGGGTGTCCGTAGAAATTAAAATTACTGGCTTACTTTGTCTCTGAAGTAAACCCGGGCAAGAATATTCAAACCAAGCACGGCAAGAGTGATCAATAAAGCGCCACCCCAAGCCAAATCAACCCAGTTTTGATAGGGACTCATGGCAAACTGGAAAATCACAACGGGAAGATTAGCCATAGGCCCATTCATATCGAATGTAAAAAACGGATTGTTTAACGCTGTAAACAATAAAGGAGCTGTTTCGCCACTGATTCGTGCGAGCGCCAGCAATATGCCGGTCATGACACCGCTTTTGGCTGCTTTAAGTACAACAGTCAGAGAAACCTTCCACTTAGGCGCGCCCAAGGCAAACGCTGCCTCGCGCAGACTCACAGGAACAAGGTTGAGCATATTTTCAGTTGTTCTAACTACCACAGGAATTGCAATTAAACTCAAAGCCACGGTTCCGGCCCAACCGGAAAAATGCCTGGCATTAACGACGACCAAAGCATAGACAAATAAACCAATCACAATAGAGGGCGCTGATAGCATGATGTCATTCAAAAAGCGGGTCACTTCGGCAAATTTGCTGCTCTTGCCGTATTCAGACAGGTAAATACCGGCCATCACGCCGACCGGCGTGCTGATCATTGTGCAACTGATCACCAACATTAAACTTCCGAGAATGGCATTGGCTAAGCCGCCGCCATCGCTATCTGGTCCGGGGGTTTTATGGGTGAAAAAATCGAGACTAAAGACATTCAAGCCTTTGTAAAAAAGCAATCCCAGAATCCAGAACAGGAAAATAAGCCCCAGAAACATGGCCGCCATGGACAATGCCAGTCCGATAAAGTTTTTCCGTTTGCGTTGGGCGTAAATAGATGTATTGAATGTCGGCTGATCAAGCAGGGTTTGGGAAGAATCAGACATGGCCATTTCTTTATGATGGTTGTTAGTCATAGACGTCGGGTTCATGTTTTCAGACCTTTTTTAGCTTCAGCTCTTAGCAACATCCACTTAGCGAGGGAAAGCACCACCAATGTGATTAAAAACAAAGCCAAACCCAAGGCAAACAATGAAGAGTAATGCAAGCCCGGCTCCGCCTCTCCGAATTCATTAGCCAAGGTGGAGGCAATAGAGTTGCCTGGAGAAAAAAGAGACGGTGACAGCTTATGAGCATTTCCAATGACAAAAGTTACAGCCATGGTTTCGCCAAGCGCTCTTCCCAGACCCAACATGACACCGCCTACCACGCCGGCTTTTGTATATGGCAGCACTACTCGGGTCACCACTTCCCAGGTGGTGCAACCCAAACCGTAAGCAGATTCCTTCAACACAGCAGGCACGATTTCGAACACATCGCGCATCACAGAAGCAATGAATGGAAGAATCATCATGGACAAAATTAGACCGGCCGCCAGAATACCGATGCCATTGAAAGCACCTTTGAACAAGATACCAATTAGTGGCAATTGACCCAGCGTAGATGATAGAAAAGGCTGTCCGTATTCTGCAAACAAAGGAGCGAAAACAAATAAGCCGAACATACCGTAAATGATGGAAGGCACTGCGGCAAGTAATTCAACGGCAGTGCCCAAAGGACGACGCAGGTTCTTAGGGCAAATTTCAGTCAAAAAAACAGCGATGCCGAAAGCCAAAGGCAAAGCGATCAAAATAGCAATTAACGCTGTAGCAATGGTACCGAAAATTGCAATCAAACCACCGAATTCGGAATTGATAATGTCCCATTCAATGGTGTAGAAAAAGGGCAAACCGAAAGTCTGTAATGCAGGCCAGGCACTCACGCCTAAGGAACCAATAATTCCGAGTAAGGCAACCAGCGTAGTGGTTGCAAAAATAAGTGTGAGCTTTTCAAACGCAAAATCCTGCAAACGCAGTAAACGTGTTTTGCGGATTTGACTGAGATGAAGGCTCTCTACACTGTTCATTTTTATATCGCCTAAGGTGAATGAATGCTGAACCAGCAACCCCGTGGTTGCTGATTCAGTCATGAAAAAAACTGACTTTTATTATTTGTTGTCTATTTGCGTCCAGACCTGCTTGCGAATAAATTCGGTTGTCGCATCAGGCAATGGTACATAGTCAAGATCTAGGGCCATTTTTTTGCCATCCTTGAAGGCAAAGTCGAAAAACTTCAAAGCTTCTGCCGAAGTCACCTTGTTGGTCGGATTTTTATACATCAGGATGAATGTGGCTGTGGTGATAGGCCATGACTTGGCACCGGAGGCGTCTGTCAGAGAAGCTGCCATGGCAGGGAATTTAGACCAGTCAGTGCCAGCGGCAGCAGCAGCGAAGGTCAGGTCATCAGGTTCAACAATCTGACCGTCTTTATTTTTCAAGTTGATGTGTGAAAGCTTATTCTTCTTGGCATAAGCGAATTCCACATAACCGATAGAGTTTTTCACCCGGCTGACATTGGCTGCCACTCCCTCATTGCCCTTGCCGCCAACAGATGTTGCAGCAGGCCATTTGACGGCCGCGCCGGCTCCAACCTTGTCTTTCCACTCAGTACTAACCTTGGAGAGGTATTCTGTGAAAGTGAAAGTAGTACCGGAACCATCGGCACGGTGAATCACAGTGATGTATTCATCAGGCAGTTTGACGCTGGGGTTCATTTCCTTTATCTGCTTGTCATTCCATGTAGTGATAGAACCCATGAAAATTTTGGCCAGCAAATCGCCAGTTAACTTGATTTCGCCGGGCTTTACGCCGGTGAGGTTCACAATGGCAACCACACCGCCGATGACAGCAGGAAACTGAACCAGGCCTTCTTTTTCAACTTCGTCAGCTTTCATGGGTGCATCGGTGGCACCGAAGTCAACAGTCTTGGCCTTGATCTGCTTGATGCCGCCAGATGAACCGATGGACTGGTAATTCACGCCTACGCCGGATTTATCCTTGTAGGCTTCAGACCATTTGCTGTAAACAGGAAATGGAAATGTGGCACCAGCGCCGGTGATATCAGCGGCGAATACTGATGTGGAAACAATGGCAGACGCCACTGCTGTCATGACTGCGTTTGAAAATTTCATGGTTACTCCTGGGATGAAAAAATCTTGACTAGCCACCTTTTTGGTGACTTTTGGCTAATATATGCCTGCTATGTGACAGTTTGATGTCGTTAATCTTCTGTTACCAGGTTTCAACATATTGCGATAATCACGCCATTCGAAACCAGACCATCCACTTAAAATATTACTAAAATACTCAATTACATGCTGAAATCGCACCAAAACATAGAATTTTTCATTTCCCTATGAAAAACGGAACCTTGCTGGCGGCCATAGACCTTGGATCAAACAGTTTTCGCCTGGAAATTTGTCGATTTAACAATGGAATATTGCAGCGATCAGAGTACATCAAAGAGGCGGTCAGGCAAGGCAGCGGGCTGGATGAAGATCGCAACCTGAGCGCCGCCTCCATGGAGAAAGGATGGGAATGTCTATCCCGCTTTGCAGAACGCCTGGCGGGATTCCACTCGTCTCAGGTGAGGGCAGTGGCCACTCAAACGCTCAGAGAAGCCCGTAACCGTCATGTGTTTCTTGAAAAAGCGCATCAAATTCTTGGTTTTCCCATTGAGGTGGTATCTGGCCGGGAAGAAGCCCGTTTGATTTACCAGGGTGTGTCGCATTTGCTGCCCTTATCGCCTGAAAGACGATTGGTCATCGATATCGGCGGACGCTCTACAGAATTCATCATCGGACAAAATAAAAACGCACTGATGCTGGAGTCTTACCGCGTCGGCAGCGTTGCTTCGAGCATGAAATATTTTCCCAACGGAGAGTTGACAATCACGGCTTTTCAAAAAGCCGAGGTCGCTGCCAAGGCGGTACTGGACGAAGCCTTCGCGGTCTTTAACCGGTCTGAATGGGACACGGCTTATGGCTCTTCCGGGACGGTAAGCGCGGTTGCAGAAGCACTGGAACATGCTGGTTGGCCTTCAGAATACATCACCATGGAGAGTCTGCTTTGGCTCAAGACTCAGCTTATTCGCTTCGGGCATGTTGATAAATTGCGGCTTGAGGGGATGAAAGACGATCGCAAAGCAGTGATAGGTGGTGGCTTGAGCGTACTGATCGCCTTGATGGAATTGTTTGAAATAGAACGTTTACAAGTCACACCAGGCGCATTGCGACACGGTGTCTTGTATGACCTGGTTGAACGTGAAGACGATGTACGCGACATACGCTCGCTGACGGTCAATGGTTTGCGAAAAACCTTTAAGGCGGATGCCGCACAAGCAGCCCGTGTCAGTCGCATCGCTTGCTATTTTTTACAACAAATACAAAACCAGTCCGGGCTGGATTTGAATTGGCCGCGTTTGATGAAAAAACTGGATTGGTCAGCGCAACTGCATGAAATCGGGGCAGCCATTTCGCACAGCGATTCTCACAAACACGGCGCTTATATTCTTGATAACACGGATACACCCGGATTTGTTCAGCATGAACTGCACAGGTTGAGTCTGCTGGTACTTGGTCATAAAGGCAAATTACGCAAACTGGATGTTGACTTCGACGATGATTCGTTTATTTTTCAACTGATCAGCTTGCGTCTGGCTGTGATTTTGTGCCACGCAAGAAGAGAACCTGAATATGCAATTTTTCAACTGGGAATATCTAAAACTGAACCCCAGTGCTTTGAATTAAAAATGGAACCGTTGTGGTCACAACGGTTCCCTCAGTCCAACCATTTATTGCAACAGGAAGTGATATCCTGGCAAAAAACCCGCTGGCAATTACATCTGGTTCAAGCGGCTTAACGAACCACTGCGATATTGATTTTTTTACCGCCCTTGAAGCTATGCAAAGTGAGTGCGCCGTTTTTGATATCGCCTTTTTCGTCAAAACCTATGTCGCCGGTCACACCTTTGAAGCCTGAAGTTTTGGCCAGCACAGGCAGGTATTTGGCGGGGTCTGAAGAGTTGGCTTTGACCATGGCGTCAACCAATACATTGACCGCGTCATACACATAGGGCGCATAAATCTGCACATCTGCATTGAAACGCTTTTTGAATTTGGCGTTGAATTCGGCCAGAATTTTTTCCTGAGGGCCTTCGACACCACCTGCTTCGGCGCAATACACCTGGTTATCTGCAATGGTTTCGCCGGACAACTTCACCAATTCACCGGTACAAATGCCGTCGCCGCCCATGAATTTGGCATTCAAACCTAATGCCTTCATTTGCTTGATCATGGGGCCGGCAATCGCATCCATGCCGCCGAAGAAAATCACATCAGGCTTTTTACCCTTGATGGTGGTCAAAATAGCAGTGAAATCCGTCGCCTTGTCAGTGGTGAATTCGCGACCGACGATGGTGCCGCCTGCTGCCTTGGCAGCTTTTTCAAATTCATCCGCCACACCTTGACCGTAGGCTGTGCGGTCATCAATCACGGCAATATTTTTTGCACTCAACTTTTGAATGGCATAGCGACCCAAAGTGCCACCCAACTGAACATCATCAGCCACCACGCGGAATGTGGTTTTGTAACCTTGGCGGGTGAACTTGGGATTGGTTGAAGAAGGGGAAATCTGGGGAACGCCGGCGTCACTGTAAATTTTGGAAGCCGGAATAGAAGTGCCTGAGTTCAAATGACCGACCACGCCATTGACTTTTTGGTCAACCAGCTTTTGTGCCGCTGCTGTGCCTTGCTTGGGATCGGCAGCGTCGTCTTCAGCCAGCAATACAAATTTAACTTTTTTCCCGCCGATAGAAATGCCTTTGGCATTTAATTCTTCGATAGCCAGTCGCGCGCCGTTTTCATTGTCTTTACCCAAATGGGCAATGGCGCCGCTCAAAGGCGCCACGTGGCCAATCTTGACGACTTCCTGCGCAAGCACATTGCCAGTCAAAAAAGCCGCCGCCGCAATCAAACTCAATTTAATTTTCATTTAGAGCTCCCTGAAGAAAAGTATGAAAAGAACCACCACAGATAATAACGGACATGCTTATAAATGGTCAATTGATACTGTAGATTGATTTCTTATGGATTATTTTTTCAACTGATCTAAAGCGTGTTCTTTCAACACTTGGTCCACCGCTTCACGCAATAAATCCGGCATTAATTCCGCAATCCGGTTGTTGACCTTTTCAATCACCTTGTCTGCCAGTACGTCCTGGTCAACGTAAGCCGGGCCCATCGCTTCCTGCACACGGGTTTTCATCTGCCAGGGAAGAATGGCCGGGCGCAATGAATCGTTGAGCTGAATCACTTCAGTCAAGACGGGAACTGCATCAGGCATTGAGGGAGACGTACTCATGCAGGGACTTTTTTAGGACTCAGGTCATGACGTACCAATGGATATCCGCGCTCCGAATAATGTTTCCATCTTTGACGGGCTAAAGCTTTGTCTTGCTCATCGAGAGACACAACTTCGATGACCCGCTCAAAAGTTTCAAACCCCTTGATCAGAGATTGGCCCAGGTTGATCAACACCTCATGGTGCGGCAGCGATGTCGGCAAATTACCGTCTGTCGTCAGAATGACCGGCGTCTGCGCCAAAGTTTCCGCCGGTGCATCAGACAAACAGTGAGGCACAAAAGACATGGGGTCAAACGTCCACAATTGCGCATCAAGCAATTTCATTTGCTCAGCGTCCCCCGCCACTATGACCCTGGCAGACGAAGCGCAAGCTTTGCGAAGCAAGCGGCAGGCATAAGCCAGTTTGTCAACCGCGTTGAAATGAAATGCAACTTCGGTCATAGCCGCTGTTTTAAGAGCATCACTTGCGGCTGGCTTTTGCGCTTGCGGTTTTGGCTGTTTTTCCCGGTTTGGCTTGATCGGCCTCGGCCATCAAAAACGTCAGCAATGAAGGCACCGGTCTGCCTGTCGCGCCCTTGGCCGCGCCGCTTTTCCAGGCTGTACCGGCAATGTCAAAGTGCGCCCAGGGGAAATCTTTGGCAAAACGATGCAAGAACTTGGCAGCAGTGACGGAACCGGCGGCGCGATCGGCCACATTGGCCACATCGGCAAAGTTAGATTTCAAGCCTTCAGCGTATTCCTCGTCCAAGGGCATGCGCCAGTTCAAATCCAGGCTTTGCTCGCCCGCGGCTTGCAGTTTTTGCGCCAGTTTTTCATCTGTGGCGTACAGGCCGCTGCGCAAATGACCCAGCGCAACCACACACGCACCGGTCAAGGTGGCGATGTCAATCACCGCCGAGGGTTTGAAGCGTTTGGCATAGGTCAGCGCATCGCACAAAATCAAGCGGCCTTCGGCATCGGTATTCAAAATCTCAATGGTTTGACCGCTCATGCTGGTGACCACGTCACCGGGCTTGAGGGCTTTACCGCCCGGCATGTTTTCGCAGGCAGGAATCAGACCGACCACGTTCATGGCCGGTTTGAGTTGCGCCAATGCCTCAAAGGTGCCGAGCACACTGGCGGCACCGCACATGTCAAATTTCATTTCATCCATACCGGCACCGGCTTTGAGTGAAATGCCACCCGTGTCAAAAGTGATGCCCTTACCGATCAGCACCACCGGCGCCTGTGATGCAACCGCGCCCTTGTACTCCAAGACAATGAAACGCAGTGGCTGCGCAGACGCCTGCGCCACTGCTGCAAATGAACCCATGCCAAGACGGGTCACTTCTTTCAAACCCAGCACTTCACAACTGACACGCGGGTGTTTGGCAAGAAGTTTGGCGGCCTTGGCCAGGTCATCCGGCGTGGCGTGGTTGGCCGGGCGGTTGGCCCATTCACGCGCCAGGCTAACGCCTGCGACCTGCGCCTTGGCAAAAGCAAACAAGGCTTGTGCGCTGCGGCTGTCGGGCACGCCGAAGCTCAGATGAGAAATGCCGGAGGGCTTGGCGCTGGGTTTGGTGGCGGTATAGACGTATACCGCATCGGCGGCGGCCTGAACAGCTACAGCCATGTGCTGCACCTGGTCTTGCTGCATACACACAGTGACTTTGGCGGATTTGGTTTTTTTCAAAGCCTGGATACCGGCGGTCACAGCCTGACGGATATCCTGGGGCCGGCCTTCACCGACACCGGCGAGCACCAGACGCTGGGCGCGCAAACCCGGCGGCTTCCACCACATCAGACATTGACCGGCGGCGGTCGAAAAATCGCCTGTTTTTTCGGCCTGGGCCAACATATTGGCCAACAGTCCGGTATTCTTCTCCTCTTTTTGAGAAACCAGCACGATCAACGCATCGGCTGTCGCCGAAGCGGCCTGTGCCCATGACAGGGTTTGAAGTTCCAAGTTCATAATCAACCTTTTAGATACCATCAGGTATGTTATTCCATTCCTCCGTCAGACAAGAACTTTCCCGGTATTTCTGGGCCACGCTGGTGGTCTTGACCACCATTGTCATTACCGTCTGGCTGATTCGCGCGTTCGGCGATGCATCGGTGGGCAAATTCAACCCCCAGGACGTGGGTTTGGTGCTGGGATACACCACCCTTAGCAATTTGCATTCGCTGTTGACCTTGAGTTTGTACATCGCCATTGTGTCGACCGTGTCGCGCATGTACGCAGACAGTGAAATGGTGATCTGGCAAGGCAGCGGCCTGAGTATCTTCAATTTGTTTCGCCCGACTTTGCGTTTCGCCTGGCCTTGGTTGATTGCGATCACTGTGCTGTCTCTGACCGTCTGGCCGTGGTCTAACGGACAAATCCGGGAAATGCGGGAACGTTATGAAAAACGCGGTGACCTTGAACGCATCAAACCCGGGCAGTTTCAGGAATCAGCCAACGGCAAGCGTGTATTTTTCATCGACAACAGCAGCTTGTCGGACAAAAACGGCAACCGCATCTTTATTGTCTCCAATGAGGTCGGCAAGCAATCCATCATCACTGCGCTGACAGGCCTGCTGGAAACCCGAGAACTCGACCGTTATCTGGTGCTGAAAAATGGTCAACGTATTGACATTTCACCGGAAAAAAACGAGTTCAAAGTGATTGAATTCGAGTCTCATTCTTCCCGCATTGACTCCGTGCCGCTTGCCCTGCTGGAATCCGAAGCCCAGTCCATGCAAGCCTCGGAATTGCTGGCAAATCCAGGCAACGCCAATCTGGGCGAATTAGGCTGGCGAATCGGCATGGCACTGGCCGCGCTCAACCTGTTGATCCTGGCCATAGGCATCCCCTTCATCAACCCGCGCAGCGGCCGCTCAGGCTCCTTGGTTGTTACCATCATCAGCTTTTTTACCTACTACAACATGGTCAACATGAGCCGCAATTGGATAGGCGCCGGTGACATCAGCTTCACCCACATGCTGCTGGCACTGCATTTGCCAGTCTTTATCCTTGGTTGTTTGATTTTGTTCTGGCGTCAGCAGCAAGGTCTGATTTTTTACAAAACCCGACCAGCCATGGCTACATCCGCGGCGGGCAGCGCATGAGAACACTGCGCACTATGATTTACAAGGAAGTGCTGACCAAGGTAGGACTTGCCACCCTAGGTTTTCTTTCCATGTTTATATTTTTTGATTCGGTGGACGAACTCAAACTGATAGGCAAAGGGCCGGGCGGTGCGTACACCATGAAAGTCGCGGCTTTGTATGTCGCTTTGATGATTCCCAACCATTTGTACGAATTGCTGCCCATCACTGTGCTGATCGGTACGATTTTCGTCATGGCGCGTTTCGCCAAAAGTTCAGAATTCACCATCATGCGAACCAGCGGTCTGGGCCCGTGGAAGGCGCTGCGGACCATGCTTGAACTGGGTTTATTTTTTGTCTTGATCGCCTTTGTGGTCGGCGACTATATGACGCCCGCCTCAAGCCGGCAGGCGCAAATGCTCAAAGCTAAGTTTCTAGGGGAAACGATCACCTTGGGCAATTCCGGGGCCTGGTTGAAAGAAAACCGGGATAAGACTTCCAGCATCGTGAATGTGCTGGCACTCAGCCGCGACGGCCAATTGACCGGTATCCGAATTTATGAGTTCAACCAGAAGGGCAAAATGACTTCGATGATCAACGCTGCCAGCGGTGAATTCAGCGAGGACGGTGAAGCCTGGAACCTCAAAGAAGTGCTGCGCCAGAGCTTTGACATCAGCCTGGAACAAAACATTGACCGGGTTTCCCTGCCAGCCATGACCTGGCCCACCAACCTAAAAGAAGACATGGTGTCAGTGGCGCTGCTCAAACCCGAACGCATGGCCACCTGGGACTTGTTTCACTACATACAACACCTCAAAAGCAACGGCCAGGCTTCACACCGCTATGAAATCGATTTCTGGAAAAAAGTCTTTTACCCCCTCGGTTGTCTGGTCATGGTGGTGCTGGCCCTGCCCTTTGCTTATTTACATTTGCGCAATGCATCAATGAATTCCATGGTGTTCGCCGGGGTGATCATTGGCATCAGTTTTGTGCTGTTCAACAACCTGTTTGGTTTTATCGGTAATTTGAACGACTGGTCGCCCTGGCTGGCGGCGGCCACGCCAGGCATTGTGTTCATGGCGGGTTCGCTGGCGGTGTTTGCCCGCCAGGTGCTGAGGCATTGATGCAAGCCGTTATTTTGTTTGCCCACGGTTCGCGCGACCCGCTGTGGCATCTCCCTATGCAGGCTGTTCAGGAACGCGTGGCGCTTATGCAGCCGCATACGCCTGTCACCTGCGCTTATCTGGAACTCAGTCAACCCGATTTGCCGCAAGCGGTGGCCGGCCTGCTGGCGCAAGGCGTGAGCCACATCCGCGTCGTACCCATGTTTCTCGGCGTGGGCAAGCATGTGCGACATGACTTGCCGCAAATGATGACCGAGCTGGTTCAACAGTACCCGGAAGTGACTTTCGAGTGCCAGTCTGCGGTCGGCGAACACCCCGATTTGCTGGACTTGCTGGCGCGCATCGCCGTTGCTTGATGATCAATTACCCCCAAATAAAGGCATAATGAACCCATAGCGTTATATGGATTTGTTATGAACCTGCATCAATTCCGCTTTGTCCAGGAAGCGGTCAAGCGTAACTTGAACCTCACTGAAGTGGCTAAATCGCTGCACACCTCACAGCCAGGCGTGTCCAAAGCCATTCTGGAGCTGGAAGAGGAGCTGGGCATAGAGATTTTCGGACGCCACGGCAAACGCTTAAAGCGCGTCACCGAGCCCGGCGAACATGTGCTCAAAAGCATAGACATCATTTTGCGAGAGGTGAACAACCTCAAGCGCATTGGCGAGCAATACAGCGCGCAAGACTCGGGCACCTTGTCTATCGCCACCACGCATACACAAGCGCGTTACGTGCTGCCGCTGCCCGTCGCGCAATTGCGCAGCGCTTACCCGAACGTGAACATCAACCTGCACCAGGGCGCGCCGGATCAGGTTGCGCGCATGGTGTTAGACGAGACCGCCGAAATCGGCATTGCGACCGAGTCTTTGTCGGATTACCCGGAACTGATCACCCTGCCCTGTTACGAATGGGAACACGTGCTGGTGCTGCCCAAAGACCATCCGCTGGCCGCGGTGGCGGACCTGCAACTCAGCGACCTGGCGCGCGAGCCCATCATCACTTACCACCCGTCATTCACAGGCCGCACACGCATAGACAAAGCGTTCGCCGCCCAGCAACTGACGCCGCGCATTGCGCTGGAAGCGATTGATTCGGACGTGATCAAAACCTATGTGCGCTTAGGCATGGGCGTGGGCATAGTCGCCGAAATGGCGGTGCGCGACATCACCGACGAAGACCTGCTGGTGCGACCTGCCGGGCATTTGTTCGGTCGCAACCTGGCGCGCATCGCGTTCAAAAAGCAGGCGTATTTAAGACAGTTTGTGTTTGAGTTTGCGCAACTGCTGAACCCGGAGCTGAACGCGGCGAGGATTGCCGAGTCGATGGGGAATTAAGTGAAGAACTGGCTGGACACTTAGTTTGCCGGTTGACTTACTGACGCTTGCAAAAGGCTTTCGTAGGGGATGCGCAACCCGTCGTGAAGCCGCCTCACCATCTGCAAGCTAAGCCGGCGTTTGCGGCTCAGTACCTCAGAGACCCGACCGCTAGAGCCAATGTAAATTTCCAGGTCTTTGGGGGTGAGCCCTTGTTGCTCCATTCTGAACTTAATGGCCTCAATCGCATCGGCATGTCCCGTTTTGAAGTGCTTGTTTTCATAGGCTTCGATGAGTGTGACCAGAATTTCCATCTCGTCAGCCTGCGGTGTACCTTCTGGCGCCTGAAATACAAGCTCTAGTCGCTTGAATGCTGCGCGCAGGTCGTCATCGTTTCGAATCGGCTTAATATTCATTGACAGTCTCCACGTTGATTTGGTCGTATTGCGCGTGGGTTCCCAGGAACTTCACCCAGACTATCCCGGCCCGGTATTGCATCTCTACAACCAGGCGGTACTTGTTTCCAGCAATATTGAAAACTACTCTGTTGTTACCGCAAATGCTCGCGCTGCTGAACTGATCCTTGATGTTCTGGGGCGTTTTCCAGTCTGCCTTTAGCACCTCATCCAACCAGCTCTGCAAGCTAGCCTTTGAATCTGCAAACTCCGGCTGGCTCCAAAACTTGACCAAAGTGCTTTTAGCAATCAAACGCACACATTTCTCCCGTTTTGGGAGATTATACCTTTTTCAAGACCTGATGCCTAAATAAGCTCCGCCTAAGATTCAAAAGGCAAGCCCGGGAGGGAACCACAGAGGATGTATGCCCAAGTCCATCAAAGCGCCTCTTTCGTACAGAGGGTTTGATGAACGCTGAATATCTATTTATTCAGCTGAGTGCGGCAGAAGTGCCTTTATTTGCGCTAAACATTGCGCAAGCGGCACCAAGTCGGTATGTAAATGTAAATCGGGGTTGAGCGGCGACTCGTAAGGACTGGTCATGGCCGTCATGCCAGGTACCTCGCCGCGCTGCGCTTTGGCGTACAGGCCTTTGACGTCACGTTTTATGCAAGTCTGTTGAATTGCACCGCAAAGTGAGCCACTATTTGCAACCAAAATTGAGCCGCTAGTTTTAAAAAATTTGGTCTACTCGGTTGTGGATAAGTTTAGCTGTTCTATGTTTTTTACTCCTTTCATTTTTGATTTCTTCAACTGCTGAGAGC
>CAMDKD010000054.1 GCA_945901125.1 Bordetella parapertussis | reverse complement strand
TCCAGTCGCAGATTTTTTACTTTCCCTGAGCAAACCTTACCCATGAACCCCGACTCACACGCAGATATTCTCATTCGCCAGGCTTTGGTATTCGACGGCAACGGCACAGAACCGCTGGTGCAAGATGTCGCCATCCGCGACGGCCGCATTCTGGCCATAGGCCTAGGCTTGAGCCATAGCGCAGACCAGGTGATTGAGGCGCAAGGTCTGGCACTCATGCCGGGCATCATTGATGCCCACACTCACTTTGACGCGCAAATCACCTGGGACGCGTATGTGCGCCCCTCACCCGCACAAGGTGTGACCACTGCCGTCATCGGCAATTGCGGTTTCACCATTGCACCGTGTCGGCCGCAGGACCGCGAATTGACCATGCGTAATCTGACCCAAGTCGAAGGCATGTCGCTTGATGTGCTGGAGCAAGGCATAGACTGGGATTTCGAAACCTTTCCCGAGTACCTGGCCATGTTGAAACGCAAGCGTTGCGCCATCAACATCGCCGCTTACATAGGCCACTCGTCCGTTCGCACCTGGGTGATGGGCGAACAGGCCAACAAACGCGCGGCCACGCCGCAGGAAATTGAAGCCATGGCCGCGCTGGTGCGCGAAGCCATGAGCGCCGGTGCCGTTGGTTTTGCCAGCAGCACCAGTCCGGCGCACAACGGCGAAGGCGGCCTGCCTATGCCGTCGCGCCTGGCCAGCGACGAGGAAATGATGCAACTCACCCTGGCCATGGGCCACCAGGGCAAAGGCGTTTACATGGTGACCAAAGGCGGCCAAATGCCTATGACGTTTTTGCGCTCGCTGTCCGAGGCCAGCGGCCGGCCTGTGATGGTCGCCGCCCTGCTGCACAACGGAACCAATCCGCAAGCCGTGTTCAATGATTTCAAAGCCATCGCCGAGGCCAACGAACAAGGCGTGCCGCTGA
The DNA here is from genome assembly GCA_945901125.1 of Bordetella parapertussis. GTDB lineage: Bacteria > Pseudomonadota > Gammaproteobacteria > Burkholderiales > Burkholderiaceae_C > Limnohabitans. The sequence continues at coordinate 13,434 of CAMDKD010000054.1, read as the reverse complement.
TAGGCCAGGTATCTTGCTGCCCCTTGACCATGGACTTCACGTTTGCATCGGCTTACCCGGTTGAAGGACTGGCCAGTTGGAGACCCGCCATGGGCTTGTCGCATGACGCCTTGAAAACCTGTCTGGCTGACACGTCATTCAGACAAGGTGTGAAAAACGAGCTGGCCCAGGCCACCACGTTCCGTTTGTTCAACAACGAATGGGACAAAGTGCATGTGGTGCAAACCGCAAAACAGGAACACCAGAAATACGAGCAACACAGTGTGGCCGAACTGGCTCAGCAACTCGGTGTGGCGCCCTTGGACTTTGTGCTGGATCTGGCGCTGGCCGAAGACCTGCAAACCGTGTTCACCGCGCAATTGCTCAACAGCGACACACAAGCAGTCGCGCAATTGCTGAACGACCCGCACAGCCTGGTGACGCTCAGCGACGCGGGCGCGCACCTGACATTTTTCAACGATGCCGGTTTCGGTCTTCATTTGCTCGGCCACTGGGCGCGGGACGTCGGTGCCATGGCTATGACGCAAGCGGTGCACAAACTGACGGCGCAACCCGCGCGCATTTTGGGTTTGATGGAACGCGGACTCATACGCCAGGGCTATGCCGCAGACTTGCTGCTGTTTGATCCAAAAACCGTAGGACGCGGTCCTAAGCACCGGGTGTTCGATCTGCCCGGCGGCGCCGCGCGCTTGAACACGCACGCGGTCGGCGTGCACGGCGTTTGGGTCAACGGCAAACTGGTGGCTGACGCTGACGGCTTGAAAGAACAGGCTGCGCTGGCCGGGGAATTGCTGACCGAATTCAGTGCTTAAATACCCGTTTTTGAGTTTTCAAACTGGCAATTCCGGTACAAAGCTTCGCCTAAACCCCTAAGCAAACGCTTGCGGATTTGACTTAGACTGAATTGACCTCAAGCGAACCGCCCGCATCACAGGAGACATACATGCAAGACAACACTCAGGCCCAGCGTCGCAAGCTGCTCAAATTCGGTGCCTCCGCCGTCACCACCGCAGCTTTGAGCGCGCCTTTCATCTCTCGTGCCCAGAACAAAACAATTCGTATCGGCATGCCCACTATTTTGTCGGGCCGGGTTGCCATGCTAGGCCAGTCATCTTCTAACGCAGCCACGCTGGAAGTCGAAAAATTCAACGCCGCCGGCGGCTTGAACGGCCGCAAGATAGAACTGGTGATTCGCGATTCCAAGGGCCAACCGCAAGAAGCCGCCCGCGTTGCCCGTGAGCTCGTGACTTCTGAAGACTGCGAAATCATTCTGGATGCAGAAGCCTCATCCGGCGGTTTTGCGGTGCACGAAGTGGCGCGCGACTTAGGCGTGCTGGTCATGCACACCTGCTCAGAAACCTCATCGCTCACGGCCGACCCGAAAATCCGCACTCCCCTGGGTTTTCGCTGCGCCCGCCAAGGTGTGCATGACGCCATCGTCGGCGGCGCATACGCGGCCCAAGTATCCAAAGAAAAAAATCTCAAGCGCTGGATGACCGTGTCGCCCGACTACGCCTATGGCCGCGACACCACCGCCGAATTCATGGAGTATTTGAAGTTTTTCAATCCTTCTATTGAAATCGTCGGCGACGTCTGGCCCAAGCTGTTTCAAGCCGATTACACCGAAGCCATCACACGTTTGCTGCAAGGCAAACCGCAAGCCATTTATTCTGCGTTGTGGGGCGGAGACCTGACCTCGTTCATCGACCAGGCCGGTATTTACGGTTTGTTCAACGAGCGCGAGTTCTTTGCCGTCAACATGGCCGACTACGCGGTGCTGACTGCGGTGAAAAACGTGCCGCGCGGACTGCATTCGGGCAACCGCTATTTAAAAAGCTTTCCCAACACACCTGCCAACACCAACTGGTCCAACGCCTACCAAGCCCGCTTTAAAGACCTGCCGCTGAACTGGGCCTGGCAAAACGCCGCAGCGGTACAGTTCCTGACCAGCGCCATGAAGAAAACCAACAGCACAGACGGCAAAAAAATGGCCGAAGCACTGCGCGGCATGAGCATAGATTCGCCTTTCGGCTCTAACGGCAAACTCACCATGCGCGCCGAGGACAACACCTTGGTCGACTACGCCGTGGGCTGGGGCGCGCTTGAGCCCAAAGAACCTTTCATGTCCAAGCCCAACCCCGGTAACTGGAAGCAGATCACCGAGTTGGAAGTACAGTGGAAAAAGCGCAAGTCCTACACCTGAAACCACTGACAGCTTCTGATGGAACTCAATGCCTTGTTTGAATGCCTGGGCTCGATGTCATGCATCGTGACCCAGACCAGCACCGGTTTGATCGTCGGTGCCCTGCTGTTCTTGGTGGCCGCCGGTTTGACGCTGATCTTCGGCGTGCTCGGTGTCATCAATTTCGCCCACGGCTCGTTTTACATGCTCGGGGCTTATGTGGCGTTATCTGCCTACCGCATCACTGACAGCTATGCGCTGGCGGCGGTGGCCGCGGGTTTGGGCGTAGGCCTGTTTGCACTGGTGTTTGAACGCTTTTTCATGCGCCGGGTTTACAAATCAGACGTGCTGCTGCAACTGCTGGTTTGTTACGCCTTCATTTTGATATTGGACGATGTGGTGAAAATCGTTTGGGGCGCCGAGTTCCAGTCCATGGGCATGCCCAAAGCCTTCCAGCAAGCGCCTTTGTTCATAGGCGGCGGCGTGGTGCCTGTGTTTTATGTGTATTTGATGGCAGCTGCCGGGTTGATCGCAGGATTGCTGTGGTTCACCCTGACCCGCACACGCGCCGGCAAAATCATCCGCGCAGCAGCGCAAAACCCCGGCATGACCTCCGCCTTAGGTTTAAATACCCGATTGATTTACGCCTCGGTGTTTGCCTTCGGCGGTCTGTTGGCCGGACTGGCAGGCGGCCTGGCCGCGCCGGTGCGCTCCATGTCACCTGGCATGGGTTTTTCCATACTTATTGAATCTTTCATCGTCACCGTCATTGGCGGCATGGGTTCGGTCAGCGGCGCTTTGCTGGGCGCTTTGCTGATAGGCTTGATCCGCTCTTTCGGCTCCATAGGCTTTCCGCTGTTTGTCGAAGGCATCATGTTTCTGGCCATGGGCTTGATTCTGGTTTACAAACCCAGCGGACTCATGGGCAAGGGCCAGTCATGAGCGGGCTCAAACGTTGGCAAAAAGACAGTGCCTGGGCGACGCTTGCGCTGTTGCTGCTGCTGGCCTTGCCTTTGCTAGACCCTTCGCGCGTGGTTGTCGATTTCATCATCCGCTTGTGTGCAGTTGGACTGCTGGCGACCTCGCTCAATATGCTGGTCGGTTACGGTGGCATGGTGTCTTTTGGTCACGCCATGTTTTTCGGCAGCGGTGCCTATGCTTTCTCTTTGATGCTGCAAAAAGCCGCGGTGTCTGTGCCGGTGGCTTTGTTGACGGCGGTGGTGTTTTGCGCGCTGCTGGCCGCGGTCATAGGCGCGATTTGCGTGCGACTCAAAGGCATTTACTTTTCTTTTCTGACGCTGGCTTTTCAAATGCTGCTGCACAGCATCATCATCACTTGGACGGGTTTGACCGGCGGCGACCAAGGCCTGACCGGCGGCATTCCGCGTCCCGTGTTCATAGGCATCGATTTATCCAAAACCCAGCATATGTATATGTTCTCTTGCGTGTTGGCAGTGGCCTGTCTGCTGGCCATGCGCTTGCTGATGCAGTCGCCCTTCGGCTACACCTTGCGCATGCTGCGTGACAACGAAGACCGCGCTGCTTTTCTAGGTATCAACGTGTGGCGTGTGCGTTTGTACGCCTTCATCCTGGCCGGCATGTTTGCCGGTGTCGGCGGTGTCATCATGGCCTTGTTTGTATCCGGTGCCTTTCCCGATTTCAGCTACTGGACCATGTCCGGCGAAGCAGTGTTCATGATCATGATGGGCGGCACCCATGTGTTCACAGGTCCAGTGCTGGGCGCGGCGCTGCTGCAAATATTCAATGACACCATCACCCGCAACACCCAGTACCACGGTCTGGCCCTGGGTCTGGTGATTCTGCTGTTCACGCTGGGTTTTCAACGCGGTATCACCGATGTGTTCAAAGGCTGGCGCAAGTGGCTGCCCGCTGCCAAAGAAGGCGGCCGCTGATGTTGTGCATAGACAAACTCTACAAATCCTTCGGCGGCGTAAGCGCCATCTCGGACGTTTCCATGGAATTTCCTGAAGGCTCGCTGAGCGCCGTCATCGGCCCCAATGGTGCCGGTAAAACCACGTTCTTCAATTTGATTTCCGGTGGCTTGCAACCCGACAGCGGACAAATTCTGCTCGACGGCGAAAACATGGTCGGGTTGTCGCGCAACGCCATTGTTCATAAAGGCATAGGCCGCGCGTTTCAAGTCGCTAAGTTGTTCAAAAGCTTAACGATCGAGGAATCGCTGCGCGCCGCGTTGCAATCCGCGTTTGGCCATTCAGCGCAAATGCACGGCAGCTTTCCACTTGCCTCTACACGCGACCGGGCGCACGAAGTCATGGAGCAACTCGGCTTGCAAAACAAGGCGGATACCGTCAGCGGCAATTTGTCGCATGGCGATCAAAAGTTGTTGGACATGGCGCTGGCTTTGGTGATGCGCCCCAAGGTGTTGTTGCTGGACGAACCGGTGGCCGGCATGGGCCCGGATGAACGCGGCCAGATGATGGACACGGTTCAGCAACTCTGGTGTCAAGGCGGCTTGACCATTGTGCTGATTGAACACGACATGGACATTGTTTTCCGGGTCGCGCAACACATCCATGTGTTGTCCTACGGCAAACTGCTGGCCCAGGGCAACGCCGAGGAAATCCGCGCCAATCCGCGCGTGATCGAAGCCTACTTAGGCCATGCACAGGAGAGCGCCGGTGAGTGATCTGCTGCAAGTGCAACAACTGGAAGTGCTGTACGACACCAGCCAGGTCTTGTTCGGCCTGAACCTGACGCTGCGCCAGGGTGAAACGCTGGCCTTGCTGGGCCGCAACGGGGCCGGTAAAAGCACGACCATGAAAGCCATAGCCGGTGCCATTCCTGCGCGCAGCGGCTCTGTGGTGTTTCAAGGCGAGTCCATCCTGGGCAGGCAAGCCCATGTGATCGCGCGCGCCGGTCTGGCTTACGTGCCCGAGGACAGACAGATTTTTTCTGAGCTCAGTGTCGAAGACAACCTGGACATTGCCTCCAAACGCGGCCCTGGCGGCGAAGACGATTGGCCCATGGAACGCGTCTACGACATGCTGCCGCTGCTCAAACCATTGCGCCACCGCTCGGGCGGTCTGCTATCCGGCGGTGAACAGCAAATGCTGACGGTCGGACGCGCGCTGATGGGCAACCCGCGGTTGTTGCTGCTGGACGAACCCAGCGAAGGCCTGGCGCCCATCATGGTGCAAAAAATAGGTGAACTGATTCAAGCCTTGAAGCAAACCGGTACCAGCATTGTGCTGGCCGAGCAAAACCTGCATTTCTGTCTGGGACTGGCCGACCGTGCCGTGGTGATAGACAAAGGTGTCGATGTGTTCACCGGCAGCATCGCCGAGCTGAACGCCGACGCGCAGATCAAGCAGCGTTATTTGTCGGTCTGAAGCCGGGCATAGCGAATCAGCTGTGCAAATGAAAGCCCCGGTATTTGCTGGCGGCTACTTCGTCACAAATACCTGTGTAACGCGCAAACCCGCCGGCATACGGCATGAACACACGCGGCTTGCCCGGCACGTTGGCGCCCAGGTACCAGCTGTGGTGCGCCTGCGGCAACAAGGTGGCATTGGCCGCATCGTTCACCTGCTGCACCCAGTCGTCGCTGGCTTGTTCATCCGCCTCAATCTGTGACATGCCGTTGTCGCGCATATAGGCGATACAAGCGGTGATCCAGTTGACGTGTTGCTCGATTTGCGGGGGCAGATTGCACAACACCGACGGGCTGCCCGGCCCGGTGATGGTGAACAGATTGGGAAACTTAGGGATTTGCAAACCCAGGTAAGTGCGCGGCCCCGCCGCCCAGGCGTCTTTCAATGGCAAGCCTTGGCGACCCGAAATATTCATGCGCAACAAACTGCCGGTCATGGCGTCAAAGCCGGTGGCAAACACAATCACGTCCAGCTCGTACTCTGCATTCGAGGTCTTGATGCCTGCGGGCGTGATGCGTTCTATGGGGTGGCTGCGTATATCGACCAGGCTGACGTTGTCGCGGTTAAAGGTTTCGAAATAATGGCTGTCTATGGGCGGGCGTTTGGCGGCGAACGGGTGGTCTATGTCAGAGAGCAAGGCGGCTTTTTCAGGGTCTTGCACCACTTGCCTGATTTTGGTTTTGATGAATTCAGCGGCCGTGTCGTTGGCTTGTTTATCTTTCAGCAAATCGCCGAAGGTGGCACGAAACTGCAAGCCGCCTTTGGCCCAGGCGGCTTCATACACAGACCTGCGTTCTTGCTCGCTGACCTCGAGCGCCGAGCGCGGGTCTATGCGAAAGCAATGCCCGTTGGTTGTTTCATTCATCAACTGACGTATGTCTTCGGCGTTCGTTTTGACATAGCGTTTGAAGTCATCGCTGAGCGGCGCGTTTCGGGCTGGAATACTGTAGTTGGCGGTGCGCTGAAACACCGTCAAATGACCGGCTTGTTCGGCGATCACGGGAATCGCTTGAATGCCGGTGGAACCGGTTCCAACCACGCCTACGCGCTTGCCTTTTAAGTCAATCCCTTCCAAGGGCCAAGCGCTGGTGTGTACCCATTGGCCTTTGAAGCTGTTGAGGCCAACGATAGCCGGCACGTTAGCGCTTGATAAACAACCGACGGCGGTGATCAGGTAAGTGGCGCTCCAGCTCTGCCCGTCCGAGGTATGCACCCGCCACAGATTGGCGGCTTCGTCGTATTCGGCTGAATTGACGCGGGTGTTGAACACCATATCCTGGCGCAGCTTCAAAAAATCAGCCACGTGGTCCATGTAACGCTGAATTTCCGGCTGCTGCGGGTAACGCTCCGACCATTCCCAGGACTGCACCAGTTCCGGAGAAAAATAAAACATGTACGAGTGACTCTCTGAGTCACAGCGTGCGCCGGGATAGCGGTTGTGGTGCCAGGTACCGCCGACACCGGCTGCGGCTTCTATCACTTTGACATGCATGCCCAGCTTGTCGCGCAAGCTGTGCAATTGGTACATGCCGGACAAGCCGGCGCCGACGATGATGGCGTCCAATTGACGCGCGTTGGGCTGTGAGTCTTTCATGCGCCTGATCCTATCCCATCAAACCGCTGCACACGCCTAGTTCACTGAATCTGTTTGGCGTCGATTTGCTTGTTTTTGAGCAATTGCTGGAAGCTTTCAAAAGTGGCTTGAATACCTGCTTGCAAGGGAATCTGACCGTAGTCGCCGATATAGGCTTTCAGGGGTTCGTCAGAGTGGCCCATGGGGAAAGCCAGCGGTTTTCCGCTGATAGATATATGCGCATCAGGTGCCAGCGCTTTGAGCATGTGCATGCCCTCTTCCACGCTGGCGAGTTTGCCGTTGAGGTCAAACACCGGCGCGCCGGTGCGCAGCTTGGCGACACTGCGGATGAAGGCACTTGCCACTTCACCGGCAAACAGCCAAGACACATCACCGCTGAACGGAATGGTGTACGGTTGACCGGCGGCAGCGGCCAAAATGGCCACCGTGGTTTTGGAGGTCATGCCCTGGTCACGCGCCACACCATACACAACGCCGGGGCGTATGCCGACACTGTGCAAGCCGTCTTCCTCGGAATACACCTTGGCGGTTTGTTCGTTACAGTATTTGTAAGCGCCGTAAAGCGTAGACATGGCGCCGCCGTTGTCGAGCGCGCCATAAGCCGCCACCGAACTGGCGTAAGTGATTCTTTCCACCTTGGTGGCCTTGGCGGCTTCAAACACATTCACGGTACCCACCACATTCACCAGCGCGCCGGCCACCGGGTCGGCCCGGCAAAACGGCACTTGCAAAGCCGCCAGATGAATGATGGCGCGCGCACCGGTTTTTGCCACCACGTCTTTGACCGCTTTTGTATCGGCGATGTCACCGGCGTGCCAGGTGATGCGCTTGAGCGCGGCTTCATTCATCAGCAGGGATGGGCGACGCTGATCGATTTGCACATCAAATGCGTGCACGGTGACACCGGCCCGCTCGAGCAAGGCCAGCGTCCAGCTGCCTATGCAACCACCGGCGCCAGTGACCAGCACAGGTCCGTCAAATTCATTGGCAGACACAGGGAAATATTCAAACATGTTGGGCTCCAAAGGTACAGGGCGGGTGATCAGGGCTGATCAACGAAAGACTGAATTCATCATACGTTCAATCTTTTGGCAACCCGGTTACTTTGTACGGCATTCCTACATGACCTACAGTAGGGTCATGAAATGGCTGATGCGTTTACTGTTTTTACTGCTGGCGGGCGTGGTGCTGCTGCTGTTCCTGGCTTTGGCTGCGCTTATGCTGCTGTTGTCCTGCCTGCGCTGGCTGGTCACCGGCAGAAAACCGGATTTTGTGGTGATGATCAATGCGGTTCAGCGCTACAAAGACCTGGCCAAGCGGCCCGTGCAACAGAGCTATGATCAAGGTGATGTAATAGAGGCAGAAGTTCGCGAGGTGACCGGCAAAAATCCCCGGTTGCCTGAGTGATTCATAACAAGTTTTAACCCAGGAGAGCGATGCCATGAGAGTAAACGGATCCAGCCCCAGAGAAACCGCACCGCCGCCTAAACCACGGGCCAGGCCCGAACAGGTTCCTGAGCCGCAGCAGAGAAAAGCCGAACCGGTCAAAGCGCCTGCCCCTCAACGGGTCGACGTCAAGGCTTAAGGTCTTCCTGCTTATTGGTCTTGTATGCGGGCCATCATGGGCAGCTTGCCCAGTACAAAACCTCCGTCAACCACAATATGTTGACCGGTCATCACTGAATCGGGCTTGAGCAGCCACACAACAGCGTCTGCAATATGTTCAGGTTGTGTGACTTTGCCCAGTGCCGATTTGTCCGAATATTGTTGTTTGACGCGGTCGTAGGCCTCGTCGCCCAAACCCTCGCGCATCCAGCGCCCTTCAATAAAACCCGGTAACACCGCGTTCACACGTATGCGCGGAGCCAGCACGCGCGCCATGGTAACGGTCAGCATGTTCAAGGCGGATTTGGACATGACGTAGGGAATGGAGCTGCCGCTGCCGATCTGCCCGGCGATGGACGAAACATTGACGATAGCGCTGCCGTCGGGCATGTGTTTTTCGCAGGCCCTCATCATTTGAAACGGGCCGACGGCATTGACGTTATAAATCCGCAAAAAATCCTCGGCCTTGAGATCGTCCAATCGGTTGAGCGGCACAAACTGCGTGACAGCGGCTGAATTCACCAGCCCGTCGATATGACCGAAGCGCTCGACGGTTTTGTCGACCAGCCGAACACAATCAGCTTCCAGCGCCATGTCGGCTTGCACCAACAGGGTTTGGGCACCGAGTTTTTCGCAGTCCTCAATGACCTGGCTGGCCAGGGCTTCGCTCTTGTTGTAATTGATGACCAGGCTGTGGCCAGCAGCTGCCAGTTGCACGGCACAGGCCGCGCCTACGCCGCTGCTGCCGCCGGTGATGATGAAAACCCGTTTCTGATCTGTACTCATGGTGCCTGATCCTTTGTCTGACGCGATAGCCACGGATTGTCAGGCATGATGGCAGCCATTGAATCTGTTTCCGCCAAGCATCGTAAGTTTGCCCGTTTTGTTACGTCTAAATAGAACAACTGCCTCGCAATGCATACCGGTTTTATGAAAAACACCCTCAGCATTTCCATACTTTTTAGCCTTTGCGCTTCGGCTTTGGCTCAACTGCCTGAGCCACCGGATCCGCGCTTCATCGCCAATATGTCGGTAGAGGAACGCATTGAGAGAGGCAAGTTCATCCAAGATGAGTTGAGTAAAGCCACACCAGAGGAACGCAAACTTTTTCGCGATAAGTTCCGTCAAAAGATGCAAGCCTTGTCCCTGGAAGAACGCAAAGCGTTGCACGAACAAATGCACACCCAATGGAAAAGCATGACCAAAGAGCAACAGGAGCAGATACGTGCCGATCGCCGCCAAATGGTTGAAAGTCTCACGCCGACAGAAAAAGCAGAAATAAAAAAACACAGGCAACAGGAGTTTGAAAAATTGACACCTGAAGAAAGGCAGAAATGGCGGGACGACATGCGCCGTCAATCGGAAAAAAAATGACTGTTTATTGCCCTAAATCCTTATACATTGCTCAAGTCTGAATGAAAGCCAGTTTTTTTTCCTCCACGTCAAAAAAAAATGAGACTGACATTGCTATGTTGCACGCTGCGCGTAATGGCGATAAGCACTCGGCTGCACAGTTGATTCTTACCTTGGGACCGAACTCACATGCATTGGCCTGGCGCATGGTGAACAACACGGCGGAGGCGCAAGACATTGTTCAGGAATCTTTTCTCAAGCTTTTCAAATCAGCTCGCTATGAAGGCCGCTCCAGTTTGAGCACATTTTTTTACGCCATCGTCAGCAATGCCTGTCTTGATTTTTTGCGTAAAAAGCACACAGAACCACTGGACGAAGATGAATTCGAATTGCAATCCTTGTCAAGCGATGCCGATCCCGGCCACCTGCTTTCGATCAAGCAACAGGCCGCTCGCGTGCAGGCGCTGTTGCTAGAACTCAGCCCGAGGCAACGTCTGGCCATCAGCCTTTGGGCCTATTACGATGCCAGCATTCTTGACATTGCCAGAACACTGCAAATCGAAGTCAATGCGGCCAATCAGTTGTTGCACAGAGGCAAAGCCAATTTAAAAATACTCTTGAAAGAAAAGCCATGAAATTTGAAGACTATGATTTGAAGTCATTGATCCGCAGCGCCAAAAGTCCGGGCCTGTCCCAAAACTTTTTATCCTCCACCCTGGACAAAGCCGGATTCAGCGCCACCCCGTTGGCGGCGGTTCACACCACCGCCAATGGCCACAAACTGTTTTCCGTGTCTCAGCTTTTTACGCACCGTTATTCCAGCCTGTTTTTGATCATTGCGATTGCCGGCATGTTGCTGCTGAAAACGTCCATGCACGCCGAGGAAGAAGAACTTCACCATATCGACACCTTGTCACTGTCAACCCTGCTGGTGCTCTAACACATGCTGTTCAAAAAGATGCTTAATTATCAATTTGATCGTAATATTTATATCGAACCGCACGTCCTATATTGAAACTCGGATCAAACATCGTATGAATAAAAATTTATATCTCAATTTCCTGGAAACCACGCGGCAAGTCGCTGATCAATTTCCCATGAAGCACATAGACCCGGTATGCAAGCTGATGCTGGAGGAAATAGCACTTGGTGTGGCGCGCAACCATTTGCTCAAAGTGTCTGACGCCATTGAGTTGAAAAGCATAGCCTCCAGATCCACGCTGCACCGCAAGCTCAGCATATTGATAGATGCAGGTCTGATTTCATTGATTTCCTCAAGCTTGGACAAAAGAACCAAGTTGCTGACCATCACCGCCACCGGTTTTGAATATTTTTCAGCATTGTCAAAGGCCATAGAGAAATTAAAGTTGCCAAATGCACAAGCGCAAATGGCTTGATCTGCTTACTCACCGGGGTTAGGGCTTGTGTATGACTATTTGCACTCTGATTTCATTGAGTCATCGTTTGTAAAAGTGATTCAGCTAAGCCTACGGCGTGTTTCGCATCGACACAAATAACATCTGCACCAAAGTCATCAGCGCTTGATTCTTTGACAGCAAAAATGGATCCGCCTAGCAAAACACCCACTCGCGGATTAAGAGAGACTAGTTTAAGTTGATTAATCAAATCAACTAAATTCGTCAGTTGTTGCTCTATGCTGATGGACAATCCAATCACATCAAACCATTCACCACTGACAGCCTGAATAATTTCATTGGCGGAGGACGACATTTCTTCCACAACCTGCCAGTCTTGATTGCGGAAAATTTCAGCCACGATAGCAGTGCCAAGCATATGCAAAGACCCGGGTGCAGAAGCTATCAACACTCGATTCACTTTAGCTTTGGCAAATAGACCATCGTTGTATGCAAATCTGATTTCATTGGCAATTGCTTGGAGTCGAATTAATCCAAGATTTACCTGAGAAAAATCCATGCAGTCATCATCCCATTGGGATCCTAAATACCGAGCTGTAGGCGCAATAAGCTCTAAGTAAATATCTTCTTTGTTCAAGCCTGACTCTAGAAAATGATCGGCAAAGGCTTGTGAAACTTCTTGGTCTTGTGAAACACAAAGATCTGCAAATATCTCTATGTCTTTTTGGGAAGGCCAAGCAGATGGTGAAGACATTAAATTCAGATACCCAGCTGTGAACCGCTCAGCATTCAACAAACTGGGAATGATTTGTGATTCAAGAATTGACAATATTGATGATTGGTAATTGAATCGCGAATTTTTATGCGTTATGAAAAAATCATGTTTTGAAATCAATAAATTTTTTGTAAACATGATTTTTAAGAACGCTTAGCTTCTTTTACGGGTAATTCAGATAAGGTTATCTGTCGATTTTTATGCGCGTCTAAGGTCCATTGTTGGAGTATTGCACTCTGATCATCTAAGCTCATCAGTTTTCTCCTTTGTATGCGACAGGTCAAGTCAGTTTGTTTTTTGCTTTCACGCGTAAAGTTCAAGCACGAAATAAACAATCGCGCTTTAAAGTGAAATATATTGACTTTGTCTGTGACAAAATAGGCCGGACAGATGTTTATTTAACTGCTTTCAGCATAGCTTCTGATTTAATTTGAAAATAATCTTTAGCAGATTGAGTAATGAAGATGTATTTTGTGCGTCTGTATATGCCAACGCTTGTAACTTCAATCATTCCTGCTTCGCGCAGTTCATTCAATTTATGATGCAGGTTAGATGGACTACCAAGCGACTTGAGATTGATTGCTTGCATAACGGTCAGCGGGGGTTTTTCAAAATCCTTCAATGCAATTTCGTTCAGCAAAAATATAGCTGTATGGCTTATTTCTTCTTGCTTGTGCTGATGTATTGCATCTAACGAAACAACTTGAAGGAATCTTAAATAGATATTATTCATATTAATGAATTTTTTTGAAAATAATCTTATATTTAAATAATTCAAAAATAGAATTGCTGAATATTTATTGCTTTACTTTGAAGTGCCGCTGATTTCCGGGTAAGTCTCGACATTGGTATTTGGTTTCTGAGTTACCGGTGACAAATTTGCTCGTCGCAACGGTAATTCAGACAAAAACACACGCCAGGTCTTTTCTGCGTCCAGGATTCGTTTTTGAAGTGTGATGCTTTGATTTTCTAAGTTCATTTGTTCTCTCACTAGCGTCCCAACGTTGGGAAGAGGGTTTGTTGAATAGGATCTTGGCCGATTTCAGGCCCATCTTGTAGTTTTCCCAGTAGGGCGGATATTGGCGTGGTTTCAAACATATTCAGATCCAGCACTCGCAAAATTTCGTACAAAGAAT
>CAMDKD010000053.1 GCA_945901125.1 Bordetella parapertussis | reverse complement strand
AGGTATGCGGGAACAACAAATCTGTTTGGTTAAAATACCAGGTTCCCCTTTTCACACCACTTTTACGGAGCCGCCCATGGCGAACCACCAACAAATGGCCAGTGCGATTCGCGCATTGGCAATGGACGCGGTACAACTTGCAAATTCCGGTCATCCGGGCGCGCCCATGGGCATGGCGGATATCGCTGTCGCTCTTTGGGGCGGGCATTTGAAACACAACCCGACCCACCCGCATTGGGCAGACCGTGACCGCTTTGTGCTGTCCAACGGCCACGGCTCCATGCTGATTTATGCCTTGCTGCACCTCACCGGTTACGACTTGCCGATGAGCGAGTTGAAAAACTTCCGCCAGCTGCACAGCAAAACCGCCGGTCACCCCGAGGTCGGCATCACCCCGGGTGTAGAAACCACCACCGGCCCGCTGGGCCAGGGCGTCACCAATGCGGTTGGCATGGCGTTGGCTGAAAAACTGCTGGCCTCTGAATTCAACCAACCCGGCCATGACATCGTCGACCACCACACTTATGTGTTCATGGGCGACGGCTGCATGATGGAGGGCATCAGCCACGAGGCTTGCGCATTAGCTGGCGCCTGGAAGCTGAACAAGTTGATTGCGCTTTATGACGACAACGGCATCTCGATCGACGGCAAGGTCACGCCTTGGTTCATCGACGACACACCGGCGCGTTTCAAGGCCTACGGCTGGAACGTCATCACTGTCGACGGCCATGACGTGAACGCGTTGTCACAAGCCATCGCCAGCGCGAAGCACAGCGCCGACAAGCCCACCCTCATCGCTTGCAAAACACACATCGGCCAAGGCAGCCCTAACCGTGTCGACACCGCCAAAGCCCACGGCGAACCTTTGGGCGCAGACGAAATTGCGCTGACCCGCGCCGCCATACAGTGGCCGCACGAGCCTTTCCATGTACCTGCTGATGTTTATGCCGATTGGGACGCCAAGGCCAAAGGCGCCGCACATGAACAACAATGGAACAGCGTGTTCAACGCTTACGCCGCTGTTCACCCCGAACTTGCCGCCGAATTCAAACGCCGCATGGCCGGTGACTTGCCGAAAAACTTTCACCAGACCGTGGTCGATGCCGTGGTTGCAGCCAACACAAAAGCCGAAACCGTGGCCAGCCGCAAGGCAAGCCAGTTGGCGCTGGAAGCATTCACCGCAGCGATTCCTGAGATGTTGGGTGGCAGCGCAGACCTCACCGGTTCCAACCTGACCAACACCAAATCCACACCGAATATGCGTGTCGATCTGGCCGGTCGCATCGTCAAAGACGAGCACGGCCACGGCGGCCGCCACATCAATTACGGTGTGCGCGAATTCGGTATGGCTGCCATCATGAACGGCATCACGCTGCACGGCGGCTTTATTCCTTATGGCGGCACTTTCCTCACCTTCTCCGACTATTCGCGCAACGCCATCCGCATGGCCGCGCTGATGAAGCAACGCGTGGTGCATGTGTTCACCCATGACTCTATTGGTCTGGGTGAAGACGGCCCGACCCACCAGTCCATCGAACATGCAGCCTCGCTGCGCCTGATTCCTGGTTTGGATGTCTGGCGTCCGGCGGATACCGCTGAGACAACGGTGGCATGGGCTGTGGCTTTGCAAAACACACATCGCCCGACCGCGTTGCTGCTGAGCCGCCAAAACCTGCCGTACCTGCCCAAGGGCGACAGCAAAGCCAAAGACGCCAGCGGTTTGGACGCAATCAACAAAGGCGCTTATGTGCTGGCCGAACCGTCCGAAGTCGGCATGAACAAAAAAGCGCAAGCCGTCATCATCGCCACGGGTTCTGAAGTGCAGTTGGCATTGAAAGCCCAAGCGCTGTTGGCCGAACACAAAGTGGCAGTGCGTGTGGTTTCCATGCCCAGCACCACCACGTTTGACCGCCAATCGACAGCCTACAAATCGGCGGTGTTGCCCGCCGGTGTGCCGCGCATTGCGGTCGAGATGGGCAGCACCGACGGCTGGTGGAAATACGGCGTGTCCGCCGTGGTCGGCATCGACACTTATGGCGAAAGCGCACCGGCTCCGGTGTTGTTCAAACATTTCGGCTTCACCCCTGAAAACGTCGCAGACACCGTGCGAAAGGTATTGCAAAACGCCTGAAGATATAAATCTAGATGAACAGCAGACTTCCTTTATTTCAACCCAGCGCAGAAGCGTTGATGGCTAATGCTGAACATCCCTATCCCGTAATTTCTCTGTTTTCAGGTGCTATGGGACTCGATTTGGGTTTAAATCAAGCTGGGTTGCGAGTTGCTGTTTCTCAAGACATTGATCCTTGGTGCATTGAAACCATCAGAAGAAATCAACATATAGCGGTTGAGGGCGATATAGAGGAACTGGTTACAGAAGATCCTAGGTGTGAGTTTTTATTAGCTGCTAGCGGGGTCAAACGTAAATCCGTATTTGCTGTCGTCGGCGGGCCGCCGTGCCAGTCTTTTTCAACTGCTGGCAAAAGATTGGGTGTATCTGATGAAAGGGGCCAGCTTTATCAACAATTTATAAAAGTTGTTAAAGCTATAAAGCCGCGATTTTTTGTGATGGAAAATGTGAAGGGATTGGCGTCAATGCCGTCGATACCTGGAGATAAAAACTCTCCACCACTTTTAGATGACATATTAAGCCGTTTTCATCAAATCGGATATAAAACTACGCACGGTGTCTTAGATGCTGTTCATTATGGAACCCCTCAATTTCGTGAACGTTTGGTAATTATTGGCAGTCGAGATGGTGAAAATATCTTTCTTCCGATTCCTTCGCATTTTCCTAAACATCAAAACCCAAATATGCGTTGGAAAACGCTTGGAGATGCAATAGCTAATTTAGATGTGGGCGGGGATTGCGCAAAATTTTCTCCGAATATCATGAGATTTTTGGCTTTATTGCCTGAAGGTGGTAATTGGAAAAACCTACCCAAAGACCTGATTGAAGAAGCTATGGGTGGGGCCTTTCATTCTGGCGGGGGAAAAGTAGGTTTTTATAGACGCTTAAATAGCCATGAGCCATCGCCTACATTAGTCACGAGTCCAATTCAAAAGGCGACAATGCTTTGTCATCCTACAGAATTGCGCCCACTTTCTGTCCGCGAATATGCTCGAATTCAACAGTTTCCAGATGATTGGAAAATTGAAGGAAAAACGACAGACTGCTATCGTCAAATTGGCAATGCTGTGCCTATCCCCCTAGGGCGTGCCATCGGAGAAATGTTGAAGGCTGTTGCGCTTGGTAATGCGCAGGTTCATGCCAAAAGAATGCGCGGAACATCGGTTCATAATCAATTTGCCATCGAATCGGAAGCGTTAGAAAATGATCTCTGATTCAAGATTAAATACAGAAGTAGGTCGTTTATTAGAGATTCTGTATGCAAAAAGATTTGGGGCCTTGGAAAGGCTAACTTTAGGGAAATTGTTAAATAAAAACCCCTATCTTTATCGTGCATTAGGTTTTACTGATTCCTCTGAATTTATAGGTCAATTATTGATTGCGTATGCCTCGAGTTCAGATGAAACAATATTTGGCAATGATTTCATAGAGCCTTTAGCCGTATTTTCTGCTCAAAATAGAAAGGTTTCTTTAGGCGAACAATGGCAAGTATCTGTCGGCGCAAGCGCCGGTCAAGATATTGCTATAGAAACTGCATCTGCGTACTTGGCAATTTCAGTTAAATCTAATAAAAATATTTTAAATTCGCAAAGTGCAAAAGGACAGTCTGGTGAGTTTCAAGCGCTTCAAGCAAGACTCAAAAAAATCAACAAATTATTTCGTCCGATTATTGGATTTGGCTATGGACGGAAAACAAGTAAAAAAGACACAGTGATCGAAAAATTAGCTGGACAAGCTTTTTGGGAAACATTAACTGGCGAGTCAAATTTTTACTTGCGCATATCTATAGCCATGGAAAGTTTTGCAAATACACATGGATCACTTTACAAAGATGCCTTTGAAAATAAGCACCAGCAATTGCTTAGAGAATTTATGATCGACTATGTTTCACCCAAAGGAATAATTCTTTGGGAAAAGGTGGTTATTTTTAATAGTGCCACTGATAAGCCGAAAAAAACCTCTAAGCAAAATAAACCCAGTTCATCAACTTAACTCACAAATAGGAGATCTTATGGCTATCAAAGTAGGTATCAACGGATTCGGACGCATAGGTCGCATGGTGTTTCGTGCTGCCGTTCAAAACTTCAACGACATTGAAATCGTCGCCATCAACGATTTGCTAGAGCCGGATTACCTGGCTTACATGTTGAAGTACGACAGCGTGCACGGCCGCTTCAAGGGTGATGTGTCTGTCGACAACGGCGTGTTGGTGGTGAACGGTAAAAAAATCCGCTTGACGCAGGAGCGTGATCCTTCGGCCTTGAAATGGAATGAAGTCGGCGCGGACATCGTCATCGAAGCCACCGGTTTGTTTTTGGACAAACCCACCGCAGAAAAGCATTTGGCCGCCGGTGCGAAAAAAGTGCTGCTGTCAGCGCCTTCCAAAGACGACACGCCCATGTTTGTGTTTGGCGTGAATCACAGCACTTACGCCGGTCAAACCATTGTGTCTAATGCTTCTTGCACCACCAACTGCCTGGCCCCTGTGGCCAAAGTATTGAATGACAAATGGGGCATCAAGCGCGGCCTGATGACCACGGTGCACGCAGCCACAGCCACGCAAAAAACCGTGGACGGCCCGTCCAACAAAGACTGGCGCGGTGGCCGCGGCATTTTGGAAAACATCATTCCTTCCAGCACCGGCGCCGCCAAAGCGGTTGGCGTGGTGATTCCTGCGCTGAACAAAAAACTCACCGGCATGTCCTTTCGCGTGCCCACCTCTGATGTGTCAGTCGTTGACTTGACCGTCGAGTTGGAAAAGCCCGCCAGCTACGCCGAGATTTGCGCCGAAATGAAAGCGCAAAGCCAGGGCGCGTTGAAAGGTGTGCTCGGCTACACCGAAGACAAAGTGGTGGCCACCGATTTCCGTGGCGAGCCTTGCACCAGTGTGTTTGATGCAGACGCAGGCATTGCGCTGGACAGCACCTTCGTCAAAGTGGTCAGCTGGTACGACAACGAATGGGGTTACTCCAACAAATGCCTGGAGATGGTTCGCGTCATTGCCAAATAAGTCTCTCACGTGTTTTGCCAAAGCGCCCTGCGGGGCGCTTTTTATTGCGTCTATC
This sequence comes from Bordetella parapertussis, assembly GCA_945901125.1. Lineage (GTDB taxonomy): Bacteria > Pseudomonadota > Gammaproteobacteria > Burkholderiales > Burkholderiaceae_C > Limnohabitans. The sequence continues at coordinate 10,334 of CAMDKD010000053.1, read as the reverse complement.
CACTACGCACGCCAAATACCTACAACCGCTAACATCAACGCATGGATTCAGTGATTTCAATATTCAAAGAACGCATCAAACAGGCCATCGCAACTGGTCAAACCTTGCGCATACAAGGCGGCAACACCAAACATTTTTATGGTGAACACACGGCTTCGTTGAATGTGCTGGACACAAGCGAATATGAAGGCGTCGTCAGCTACGAGCCGAGTGAGTTGGTGGTGACTGTTCGCTGCGGCACTTTGCTTGCCGAACTCGAGCAATTGTTGTCAACCCGCGGGCAATGCCTGGCATATGAACCGCCGCATTTCGGCGCATCAGCGACTGTGGGCGGCATGGTGGCCGCAGGTTTGGCCGGTCCAGCGCGCGCCAGTGTTGGCGGCGTGCGAGACCATGTACTGGGTGCCAAGCTGATCAACGGCCTGGGCGAAGAGCTTACTTTTGGCGGGCAGGTGATGAAAAACGTCGCCGGTTACGACGTGTCGCGTGTGTTGGCAGGCAGCATGGGAACGCTTGGCATCATCACCGAGGTGTCGCTCAAAGTGTTGCCGGTTGCACCTGCTGAAGCGACGCTGGTGTGTCACTTGTCGCAAGCCCAGGCTTTGAGCCAGTTGCACCGCTGGGGCGCGCAGGCCTTGCCCTTGAACGCCAGCGTTTGGTTGTCCGATAGCAGCAGCGGGGCGACGAATGGTGTGTTGTTTGTGCGTTTACGCGGTGCTGTTGCTGCGGTCGAAGCCGCATGCCCGCGCATGATGACCGATGTGCATACGCTGGGCGGCAGCGCCGCGCGCATGGACGCGCCGCAGGCCGCGCAACACTGGCGCGCGACCCGGGAGCAAACACTGGCGTTTTTCACAGACGCTTTGACAGACATGTGTGTGTGGCGTTTAAGCCTGCAGCAAACCACACCGTTGCTAGACCTGCCCTACCCTGCGTGTGTTGAATGGCACGGCGGCTTGCGTTGGTTGCGCGCGCCCTGGTCAGCTTGCGCGCAGTTGCGCCAGGCCGCACAGCAGGCAGGTGGTCATGCCACCTTGTTCCGGCGGGCGCAAACGCAAGCACCAGACACCAAGGTGTTTTCTGAATTGCCCGTGGTGCAGCAGCGCATACAACGAGAATTGCAAAAACAATTTGATCCGCATGGTGTGTTCAACACCGGACGCTTAGGTATTTAAATCACATGCAAACCAATCTCTCACCTGAATACCGGGACACGGCTGACGGACAGGAAGCCGAAGCCATATTGCGCAAATGTGTGCATTGCGGTTTTTGTACCGCCACCTGTCCGACCTACCAGTTATTGGGCGATGAACTCGACGGACCGCGCGGGCGCATTTACCTGATCAAGCAGGTGCTGGAAGGCGTCACGCCGACACGCGATACGCAGCTTCATCTGGATCGTTGCCTGACATGCCGCAACTGCGAAACCACGTGTCCCAGTGGCGTGCAGTACGGCCATTTGGTCGATATAGGGCGCAAACTGGTGGACGAAAAAGTTCCCCGGCCCGCGACAGAACAGGCGGTGCGCTGGGCACTGAAAGAAGGCTTGAACTCTGCGCTGTTCGCACCCGCCATGAAAACCGGCCAAATGCTGCGCGGCCTCTTACCCGGCAGCATCAAGGCCAAGGTGCCCGAAGCGCGCAGCAGCGGGAATTTGCCGACACAAACACATGAGCGCAAAGTGCTGTTGCTGGCCGGTTGCGTGCAACCGGCCATGAGTCCCAACATCAACAGCGCCACTGCGCGCGTGCTTGACGCCTGCGGCATACAAACCGTGGTCGAGCCTTTGGCCGGTTGTTGCGGCGGCGTCAAATTCCATTTGAATGACCAGGACGCAGCCATAGTTCAAATGAAAAACAACATCGACGCCTGGTGGCCGCATGTCACCAACGGGGCCGAAGCGATTGTGATGAATGCTTCGGGCTGCGGCGTCACCGTCAAAGACTACGGGCATATTTTGCGCAACGACGCCACGTATGCAGACAAAGCCAAACGCATCAGCGAGCTGACCAAAGACCTGAGCGAGTTGTTGCCTGATTTGCTGCCCGCCTTGCGCCAACGCATACAGCCGCAGACCGCGCAAGCGCAAGGCTTGATGGCGTTTCACCCGCCTTGCACCCTGCAACACGGGCAACAATTAAAGGGCGGTGTAGAAACCCATTTGAACCAGCTGGGGTTCACCTTGAAAGTGGCCAACACGGAAGCGCATTTATGTTGCGGCTCGGCCGGTACTTACAGTGTGCTGCAACCTGTCATTGCCACCCAATTGCGGGATCGCAAGCTTGGAAATTTGAACGAGATGCAACCACAGGCCATATTGAGCGCCAACATAGGGTGCATCACGCATTTGCAAAGCGGCACGCAAGTGCCGGTGCGGCATTGGGTGGAAATGCTGGACGCGGCGCTGGTCTAAAACTGATGACTACTATCGCTGTTTAACGCAAGCTCGTATTCAGGCGATTCAAAAAGGCCGGCGACAGCAGCAAATGCTCCTCAATCAGGGCGCACAACTGCTGCCGGTCAAAAGGTTTGAGTATCAGGGCATTGGCGCCGACATCGACGCAGCGCTGGTGGTCTTCGCTGCTCACATTCGCAGTCAGCACCAGCACCGGCAATTCTTTTTGCGGTGACGGCCACTCGGTGCGCAAGCGGCGGGTGGCTTCTATGCCGTCCATCACCGGCATCAGCATGTCCATGAGCACCATGTCAAAGCTGTCTTTCTGCAAGGCATTCAACGCCTCCTGGCCGTTACCGGCTTGCACCATGACGGCTTGCGGCCAATGGGACTTGACCACCTGACAGGCCAGCAAGCGGTTGACCGCGCTGTCGTCGACCACCAGAAAGCGCACCGCAAATGCTTGCAATTGATTGCTGCCCGGGTCGTCCCCTTTGGGCTGGCCCGGCGCCTCGGTGATCACCAGCGGCAAGCTGAACCAGAAACGTGAACCTTTGCCGGGTTGGCTGTCCACGCCTATGTTTCCGCCCAGCAGTTTCACCAGGTTGCGGCTGATGGCCAGGCCCAGTCCGTTGCCCCCGTAAGCCGAGGCGGTGTCGCTGCTGGCTTGCTCGAAACGCTCAAAGATTTTGTCTAATCGCCCGGGTGCAATACCGATGCCGGTGTCTGTCACTGAAAACAGCAGTTGATCGGCGCGGCGCTCGACATGCAAGCTAACCGTTCCTTGGTGGGTAAATTTGATGGCATTTCCCAGCAGATTGACTAGCACTTGCATGACCCGGTGCCGGTCGGACACCACCCACGTCGGCAGTGTGTCGGCGGCCTCGATGCTGTAGCGGATTTGCATGCTGTTCACCCGTTGCTGGAACAGATTGAACGCAGCGCGCACCGTGGCCATGAGCTCGAACGGCTCCTGCCTCACTTGCAGTTGTCCGCGTTGCAGTTGCGAGAAATCCAACACGTCGTTGATGACCGTCATCAGGTGATCGCTGGACTGCTGAACCAGTTCGGCCAACTCCAGCGCGCGCGGGCGTTGCTTGACATGCTGGCGCAGCAGATCGCTGAACCCGATGATGGCGTTCATCGGCGTGCGCAGTTCGTGGCTGAGCAAGGCGATGAAATTGTCTTTGATGGACTGCGCGCGCAGAAGCTCGGTGCGCTTTTGCAGCAAATGCACTTGCCGCTCTTCGCTCAAGCGCAGGTTACGCAAATACATGCGGTGGTAAATCAAGGGCAGCGACAGCATGAAGATACTGATGGCCACATCGTTCCAGGCGTTTTGCCGCAGCATTTGAGGCGTGGCGACGTAAATAGCCGGTATCCAGCCCTGCCAGGCGCCCAAGGCCATGCCCATCAAGCACAGCAGACAGACCGCCAGCCAGAAAATGCCTTCGGCAAAACCGATCAAAAACAGGGAAATCATGGGCAGCATGACCATCCAGTTCAGTGAATTCGAAAACAAGCCGCCGGTGTGCAGGGATTCGCGCACCAAGTGAAAGAATGCATAAGCCAGTGCGCCGTTAAGACTCCAGCGCAGCGGCAACCCGACTGCATAAAGCAGCATCAGCGCCAGAATGATGAGGCTCAGCACATGCGCGTTGTGACTATCGACCGCGTCCGGCGACAGGCTGCCCAGTACCCAGCTCATCAAGGCCAGACAAAACGTAAAACCCATGTAAAACTGCCCCTGAGCGCTCACCCAGTGGGCAGGCAGACGGTTAAACCAGCTGCTGCTTATTTGCGGTGACAAGGGGGTGCGCTCAGCCATGCAGGGCCTCTTTTTGGGTCAACCAAAGTTCGACGCAAGTCTGCAAATGGGCTTTGTTCAAAGGTTTGACAAGTACATCATTCATGCCTGCTTCCAAGCAGGCTGCATGGTCTTGGTAGTGGCTGCTGGCTGTCAGGCCGATGATGACCACGTCGCGCTGTTGCGCTGACTCAAAGGCGCGGATGGCGCGCGTGGTCTGCAAGCCGTCCATGTCGGGCATGATCAAGTCCATCAGAACAATGTCCACCGACCGGGTTTGAAGGCTGCTGATACAGGCTTGACCGCTGTTGACACTTTGCACCTGAGACAAGGGCCATAACTGCTGGCACAGAAAGGTAGCAACTTGCAGATTGACCGGGTTGTCGTCCACCAGCAGCAAGCGCCAGGAACGGTTGCTGATACCGGGATCTGGTACGCCGGGTGCTATATCCGGCAGTGGCAACGGGTCGCAAGGCAGCAGCGGAATACGAAACCAGAAGGTCGAGCCTTTGCCGCGCTCGCTGTGCATGCCTATATCGCCGCCGAACAAATCGACCAGGCCTTTGCAGATCGCCAGTCCCAGGCCGGCGCCGCCGAATTGGCGTTGCGTTTCCTGGTCGGCGTGCTCAAAACGGTTGAAGATAAAAGCTTGCAATTCAGGCGCAATGCCGACACCGGTGTCCTTGACTTCAAACAGCAGTTGTTGATTCTCCCGCTGTATATTGAGTTGCACCAGGCCGCTGGGTGTGAATTTGAATGCGTTATCAATCAAGTGGCACAGCACGTCTTTTAAACGCGCGGAATCGGTACTCACCCACTCTGGTAATTGCGGATTTAAACGGGCGCGAAATTGCACCGGGCTGTCCGGTGCGCGGGTGAAATTCAGCATGCATTGCTCGAAAGCGTCGCGCAAACGCGTGGGCTTGAGTTGTAATGGCATGCGCCCGGCTTGGATTTGTGAGAAATCCAGAATCTGGTTCACCAGTTTGAGCAAATGGTCGGTAGATTCGCGCACCAGTGCCACTGTGCGCAATCCTTGCGGGTCGTTGGCGAGCTCGTTGTGTATCACTTCGTTAAAACCCAGAATCGCATTCATGGGGGTGCGCAGTTCGTGACCGACTGAGGCCAAAAACTGGTCCTTGTAGGACTCGGCATTCAGCAGTGCCGCCCGCGCTTCGCTGAGCTCCTGGTTGCGTACATTGATCTCGTCGAGCTGCTTGAGGTAGATGCGCTGGTAAATCAGCAAACCTATTAGTAGGCTGATAGCGGTGAAGGTGTAATTGCCCAGCGACCACAACAAATGCTGGTGTCCATAGACATAACTGACCGGCAGCCAGCCTTTTTCGGTCAAGGGTATCAAGGACAACACAGACAATATGACCAAACCTATCCATACCAGCGAGTCACGCCAGCCCAACAAAAACACGGCCGGCACCGGCAACACCATCAGCCAGATCAAGGTCGAGGAAAACAGGCCGCCGGTGACCCAGACCGCGTAATAAATCAGCAGCCCGGATTGCGCCAACAGCAAATGCGTGGTCAGGCGCATAGACCATTGCCAGCGCCAGAAAGCCAGCCCGGTCAGCAACACGCCAGCCATGGTCAGCCAAAACGCATGGTGAAACGCAAAGGGCTCAATCAGCAGCATAAACACCAACAGATTGAACAGAATGGCGCCGAAAAAAATTGCAAACACCGAAAACTGTTGCCTTTGCACCTGTTCAGGCAGATGAAGGTAAAGGTATTGAAGCCAGCGCAGCATGGATCGCTTTGAGCTTGCGCCTCACCCGCAGTGAAGTGCTTTTTCTATGTCTGCGGCAAGCCCCGCCGGTTTGTCCAGCGAGGCGTAACGCTTGATGACTTGCCCGTCACGACCGATCAGGAATTTGGTGAAGTTCCATTTGATGCCTTCGCTGCCCAGCAAGCCGGGGGCTTGTTGTTTCAGCCATTGAAACAGGGGGTGCGCTTGCTGGCCGTTGACATCGATTTTTTCCATCATGGAAAAAGTCACGCCGTAGTTATTCTGACAAAACGCGCCGATTTCGGCATTGCTGCCCGGGTCTTGCGCCCCGAACTGGTTGCAGGGAAAACCCAAAACCGCCAGTCCGCGCCCGCCATAGGTTTGGTGCAGTTCTTCCAGCCCGGTAAATTGCGGGGTAAAGCCGCAGGCGCTGGCAGTGTTGACGATCAACATAACTTTGCCACGGTAATCCGCCAGGCTTACCGGCGCGCCAGCGATGCCGTTGGCGTGAAAATCATAAATTGAAGACATACTCATGTATCTTTCTTGCTGTGATGTTGGATTGTCGCCAATATGGCGGCAAACACAATCAGCAATCCTCCGGCGATTTTGCGCAAGCTCAGCTCAGATGCCCCCATGTACACAGAGGAGGCAGAGGCAAAAACAATTTCTGACAACATGACCAAGGCGGTCGTGTTTGCCGGTAATCGTGCTGCGCCGTATTGCAGACTCAGGTTGGATAAAAGCAGGGTCAGCGACAAACCAAGAGCGTACGGCCACCAGCTGAGGTCTGTCGGCAGACTGACCAGCGACAGGGGCAAGGCCATCGCGGCGACGGCGCTCAAGCACATGCCGCCGGCGAACATGGCACCCATGCGATCAGATTCGGGCAGGTGTGCCAGTTTGCGCAGCATGGCGTTGTTCAGCGCAAAACTGGCGCCGCCTAGCAATGCCAGCCAGTCCATGGCGTTGTCCGGCAGCGGCCAGGGAGTGTCCGGGGTTTTTAAGATAAGTGCCACACCGGCCAGCGCCAGCGCCAGCCGCAGCATGGCTTGTCGATCAGGTTTTTCACCCAGCAGCCACCAGGCAAACAACACCGACCAGGCCGGCATGGTATAGAACAACAGCACCACGCGAACCACATCGCCTTGCGTGACCGCCCAGTTAAAGCCGAAGTTGGTCAGGCCCGAGCCCAGAAACAGCCACCACAGTTGCGGGTGCCGGCGCAAACTGAGAAACCACTGGGGGCGCAGTAAGCTGATAAAGGCAAAAGACAGGCCGTACATCAAGGCCGTGGCCCACAGCGGATGCAGGCCCAGAGCCTGCATTTCGCGAAACGGCCACCAGCTCAGGCCGAAGACCAGTGCATTGGCCAGCAAGCCCAGCACCGGCGCCAGGGCTGACAGGGCCATGCGTCAGTGACCCGGGTCCTGGCGGGCGATGGCCATCAGGCGCTCGACCTCGTCGCGGTGCTGCACGCAGTTGCGCGCATGCCAGCGCTGTATCAGCCACATATTGCCGGCCACAAACAGGCCAAAGCAAACGATGGCCTCAAACGCACTCAAACCCAGTCCGGTAGCCAGCGCATACAAACCACCGAGTGCCAGTATGCAGGCCTGTTCGTTGAAGTTTTGCACGGCGATGGAGCGGCCTGCGCCCATCAGGTTGTGGCCGCGGTGTTGCAGCAAGGCGTTCATGGGTACCACCAGAAAACCGCCGAGGCCACCGAGCAGAATGAAAAACGGCGCGGCGACCCATACGTTGTTGATGAAATTCATCACCAAAATCAATAGCCCCATGGCAATTCCCAGCGCCATGACCCGCGTTGCATCGGTGAGCTTCATGCGCACAGAGGCAATCACCGCACCGGCGGCTGTGCCTATGGCGACCACGCCTACCAATGAAGATGCCTGCGTGGTCGAGTAACCCAGCGCCACGGCACTCCAGGCCAGCACGATGTAACGCAGGTTGCCGCTGGCACCCCAGAATAAGGTGGTGGTAGCCAGTGAAATCTGGCCTAGTTTGTCGGTCCACAACAGTTTGTTGCAGCGCCAGAAATCCGGCACCAGCACCAGCAGGTTGTAGGCCAGACTGTGTTCAGTTTGACTGCGCAGCGGCACGGGTGCCACGCCTGTCAGCGGTATGCGGGTGTTGAACCAAGCGGCAAGCCCATACAACAAAACGATGACGCAAATGGCGGTTTCGGGGGGAGTGTCTATCCCGGTGTCTATATAGGGCAGATCAAAACTCAACAGCACGCCGGAGATGTGCGGTCCGACCAGTTGACCGCCGATCAGCACCCCCAGAATGATGGAGCCTATGGTCAGACCCTCTATCCAGCCGTTTGCCTTCACCAGCAAAGAAGGCGGTAGCAACTCGGTCAGGATGCCGTATTTGGCTGGCGAGTAGGCGGCGGCGCCCAAGCCCACGATGGCATAAGACAGCAAGGGGTGCGAGCCGAACAACATCATTAAGCAGCCCAGCACCTTGATGCCGTTGCTCATGAACATGACCTGCCCCTTGGGCCGCGAGTCGGCAAAGGCGCCGACAAACGGCGCCAGCACCACGTAAAACAATGCAAACATGGGCACGAGCGCGGCGCGCTGCCATTCGGCGCCGCCTGAGTCTTTGATCATTTCAACCGCAGCGACGAATAAAGCGTTATCCGCCAGCGAGCTGAAAAACTGCGCCGCCATGATGGTGTAAAACCCGCGCTTCATATCGATAAAGGCTTGGCAGACAAGCGGGTTGAGTGAGTCAGAAAGAAGTCAAATTTCAAGATGCGGGCCTTGTAGCCCGATGGTTATATCACGCCATTTGGCTGCTTTAGAGCCCTGCGACAATCCCGGTTATGCCACGTCCTATCCATGCTTTCATTCACTCAGAGGCACTGCGCCATAACCTGGCGCGTTTGCGCCGCTCGGCAGCGGATGCGCGTGTCTGGGCGGTGGTCAAAGCGAATGCTTATGGCCACGGGCTGGCGCATGTGTTTGAAGGCCTGCGCGGCGCCGATGGTTTTGCCTTGCTCGATTTGAATGAAGCACAAACCTTGCGCGACCTGGGCTGGCGCGGCCCGGTGTTGCTGCTGGAAGGTGTGTTCGAGCAACGCGATTTGGAGTTATGTTCGCGGCTTGATTTGTGGCATGTGGTGCACCACGAAGCGCAAATCGACATGCTGAGCAAACACAAAACACAGGTGCCGCAACGCGTGTTTTTGAAAATGAATTCGGGCATGAACCGCTTGGGCTTTACGCCGCAAGCCTTTCGCTCGGCTTGGGCGCGTTTGAACGCCTTGCCGCAAGTAGATGAAATTTCGCTCATGACACATTTCGCCTGTGCCGACGATGCGCACGGTGTGGACGCGCAGTTACAAATATTTGCACAGCACAGCAGCGATTTGCCCGGCGAACGCAGCTTGGCCAACAGCGCGGCGGTGTTGCGGCATGCTGGGCGTGATGACGTGACTGCCGACTGGGTGCGCACCGGTATCGCCATGTACGGCAGCTCGCCCGACCACGGTTTGCATGATGCCGCGCATTGGGATTTGCGCCCGGCCATGAGTTTGCGCAGCCAACTGGTCGGCGTGCAGCAACTCAAGGCGGGCGACCGCGTGGGTTATGGCGGTGAGTTCACCGCGGCGCATGACATGGCCATAGGCGTGGTGGCTTGCGGTTACGCCGATGGCTATCCGCGCCACGCGCCTACCGGCACGCCGGTGCTGGTCAAAGGGGTACGTACCCGCACGCTGGGGCGGGTGAGCATGGACATGTTGTGTGTGGATTTGTCAGATGTGCCTAGCGCTGGCATTGGTGACGAGGTGACTTTGTGGGGCTGCGCTAGCGGCGGACAGGTGTTGTGTATCGACGAGGTGGCGGAGGCGGCGGGCACTGTGGGTTATGAGTTGATGTGTGCGTTGGCGGCGAGGGTAACGGTTACTGTTGAGGCGTGAAGTTTGAAGACACGCTTTGGTTGATCCATCCGGAAGTATTGGCTTTCGTGCTGTCTATTGAAGACACGCTTTGGCCGACCATCCGGTGCGGTTTTTGCTGCGCGCACTCGCAAAAACGCCCCCTCTGTCGGCCTCAGTGGTGTTTTAGGTACGAGCGCTGTTTCGTTGACAAAGACTAATGGTTCATCGAACCGCAGAAATGGAGTCGGAGAAAACTGCGAGCGGACTACGACATGGCGACCGTCCCGGCGTGGCGTGAGCACCTCATTGATAAACGAAAAAATAATTGGAAATAATTGGAACCTGACCCACTAGTGTCCGGAGATTTTTATTTGAATCGATGTAAATTGTTGATTTCAAACATATATTTCGAGTTTCCTGCCAAATCTATTTGAATTCCATCTCGCATTCCATTCAAACTGTCTCCCTTTTGGGAGGCAAG
>CAMDKD010000052.1 GCA_945901125.1 Bordetella parapertussis | reverse complement strand
TGCCAACGGTATTTGCCAAAGCCAAAATCTTCACAATCAAGAATTGAACGAACGCTTTGGCAAACATAAGTCGATGACCGACTTGCAGCTGATGGATTTGCAAGAAAAACAAGATTTATTGGTTTTCAAATACAGCATGGACGAGCAGTTTGCCGTGCCGCTGTCCTTGGTCTACAAGGTAGAGATCATTGAGCGCAGCGAGATTGAAATCATTTCTAAGAAGCAGTTCATCAATTTGGAGGGGCGCAATATTTTGCTGATTTACCTGGATCAGTACTTGCAGCTCAAACCATTGCCCGAGGAGATGACGCGCTTGTATATCTTTACCACCAAGATCAAAAAATTCGAGGTGGGTATCGTTGCATCCTCGATTGAAGAGTCGATACACACCCGCTTGAACTTAGACACGCCGCCGATCAACGAAAGCATCATCCTGGGTGTGACCAAGATACACGACAAGCTGACATTCTTGCTTGACTTGTTCAGCTTAGCTGAAAAAGTCAGCCCGGATGTGTTCAAAACCAAGGCGTTCTCTGAAGCGTCAGTGAAGAAGCGTTTGTTGGTGGTCGACGACACGCCGTTCTTTAGAGATCTAGAAAAAAAATACTTTGAATCGATTGGCTGTGAAGTCTCCTTGGCCTTCAACGGCCAAGAAGCGCTGGAAGTGCTGACCGCTAAGCCGCGCAGCTTTGACCTGGTGGTAACCGACATCGTGATGCCCGTGATGGATGGCTATGGCTTGCTCAAAAGCATACAGTCCAATCCGCAGCTGTCGCATTTACCCGTGATTGCACTGACCTCCTTTGCGCAAGAAGAAAGCCAAGAAAAAGCCAAGTCAGCTGGTTTTTATGGTTATGCGCTTAAGACAAACAAAGAAACAATATTGCAAGCGATCAGCAATTTCATCGAGAACGACTGACATGCTTTATTCTATTTTCCACTTAGGCGAAAACCTGATCGGGGTGCCCATCTACACTATTTTGGAGATTGTTCGATCTAGCAAGTTTCATCCTGTCAGAGGAGCCTCAGAGGTGATTGACGGGTTGATCAATTTGCGCGGCAAGGTGGTCACTGTCATCAACACCGGCATCGCATTTGAAACTCACAAGGTAGCCATCAGCGACGAGTCGCGCATATACATATTCAAGAACAACGCTGAGTTGAAAGAGCTCACTGACATCGACAGCGACGAAGACATGTCGCCGGACAACATTGGCCTGCATGTCGAAAAAATCGAGGGTGTGATCAATGTTGACAAAGATGAATTACAACCGGTGCCGACCAACATGGAGCACCCTTTCTACCAACACGTGGTGCGTCGAGGTGAGGACTTCATCATCATCCTCAAGCCCTCTAAAGCCATTATTTTGAACTCCACTGAGACGGTGAAACCATGAAACAAGCGCAAGACATCATGTTCAATATTTACAACCCGGTCATCACCTACGAGCACCGTGCCGCCTACGACATGATCGTGAGCCAGTTGCAAGAAATTTTTCCTATTTGCAACCAAGGCAAATGCAAGGCTTTGGAGGTGACCGACGACCCGCAAAAACAAAAACAGATCAACGACTTGATGGAAAAGGTCGAGTTTTTCTCTGACAGCTTGATCAACATAACAAAGGTCTTTTTCGATCAGCTTTACCGCGCCAAAGAAGGCTCTTCTGAATCGATTTCATACTCGATGGCGAAAATCAAAATTGACATGATGGAGCGCAGCTTGCTAGAGCGCACCTGCGATGTACGCTGGTGGGCGTTGGAGAAAGCATTTTGGCAATGCATCGAAGTCTCGAATGCAGCGCATGCCAACAAAGAAGGCAAAAGCAAAACTACAGCCAAAACCACGCAGCACAGCACCCACCAGCAAGCCATCGACTTGGCCTGCACGCGCCTGGAAGACATTCGAAGCTCTTACACCTTGTACCGCGACCTGGTGATCGTCAACGCGCAAGGTACTGTGGTGGCTAGCTCCAATGTCGAACGCAAACACTTGACGCTGGGCCTGGATGTGTCCGACGAAGCCTGGTTTCAACACGGTTTGCAAACCAAGGATGGCACGGATTACCACGTGCAAGACATTGCCAACTCCAAACTTGAAGACCAAGCCTCGTTGATTTATGCCACCGCTATTCGCGCCGATGGGGATGAAAACGGTGAAGTGAGTGGCGTGATGGGTGTATTGTTTGACTTTCAAGGTGAATGCCAAATCATCTTGGATGACTATCTGCCCAAGGGCCCCGAGGGGAATATATTGGATGGTTGGTTTTCATTTTTCACCAACCGGCAAGGTAAGGTGATTTGCTCCAGCGATCAGTATTTCATCCCTTTCGCCGCTTCGCCAGAGTTGCCGCGCAGTCACCGCCATTTGAGTAAGCCCGGTGAGTCACAAGTATCAACCGGTATCTTTTTTGGTACCCGTTCCTTACTGGTGTCCTTCCACTCGGCCGGCTTTAATGAGTACGAAGGATTAGGCTGGACCAGCCATTTGGTGTTGCCCATCACCGCCATCTTCGAGCGCGTCAGCGACAGCAAGGTGTTTGGCATCACGCCCAAAGAACTGATGAGTTCAAGCTTGATCCCGGAGCAAAACCGTCAAACCTACCAAGAGATACAACGCAACAAAGGTGACATTCAACTCATATCGATCAATGGCATAGTGTTGGCCACCGACTTGGGCAAAGCAGGCAAAAGCTTCATGCCAATTTTTGACCAAATCACCGAGACCGGCAGTTCAACCACCGGCAAGATGGAGTTGCTGCTGTCGGAAATGTCGGCCGACATGTTGCAGCAAAACCTGCAGGCGTTGACCAACCTAAGTCAACAAGCGATCGAGTTGATCGATCGTAATTTGTTTGAGCGTGCCGCCGATGTGCGTTGGTGGTCTACCGATCATGTGTTGTGGGAGTCCTTGCAATCCAAGGACAAGAAGCATCTGGATACGATCAATAAGCGCTTACAAATCATCAACGCTTCTTACACGATGTACCGCGACCTGGTGGTGGCTGATGCCAGTGGTCGCATCGTGGCTAACTCTAAAGTGGAAAACCGCGACAAGCTAGATGGATTGAGTGTGGCCGACCAGTACTGGTTCAGACAAGGCATGCAAATGTCAAAGACGGTGCAATTTGCTGCGCAAGACGTGTGTGATTCGGAGCTTGAAAACGAAAACACGTCCTTGATTTACTGCTCGGCTGTGCTGGAAAACGGGCAACGAAGTGGCAAACCTGTGGGTGTCTTGGGCATCATGTTTGATTGGGAAAACCAAGCGCAACCCATTTTGGCCGATTGCCTACCACGCATTAACAATGAAATTGCGCACGGCGGCGCGGCCTTCTATGTCAACCGCGAGCGTGTGGTGATTGCCACCACCGACGACACGAACTTCCCGATCAACCGTGTCGTGCACATCCCGCCTGAAAACGTCAATCTGAAAGACGGTCAAACGGCTTCGGGCATATTCAGCGCCAATGGGCGCAAATACATCATTGGCTCCTCAGGCAGCAGTGGCTACCGCGAATACAAAGGCCTAGGCTGGACTGCACATGTCGTACGCGCCATCGATTGAGCTGATGGCCAACGTCTCGGCCAGCAAGCGTGCTGCCTTGCCGCACCGCGCCATGGTGGCCTATGCCGATGCGGTCTTGGCGCAAGAACTGAGTACGCAATGCATGCGATATGGCGTGGGCTTGAGCTTGTGCCATGACAACGCGTCTTTGGCCGAGTCTTTGGTCAAGGGTAAATTCAATGTGTTATTTCTCGAGTGCGATCTGTTGATTGGCGAGTACAGCGGCTTGATTTCAGAATTACAAACTCACAGAGCGCTGGGAAATTTGTTCATCGTGGTGTATTGCAAAGAAGAAATCAGCCAAGATCGCGCCCGTTCGTTCATGGGTGCCAACGCTTTGGTGAGTGGTGACTTCAGCGATGACAAACTGGCAAAGTTGGTTAAACGCGCGTTCTCTTTGCCCAAGCAAATTTGGTTGCTCACCAGTCGCTCTCAAAAAGAATTGATCCTGGCCTTGCAGCAAATCGGCTATGACGTGGTGGTCACCGAAGGCGTGCAAGTCAGCGCTGAGGTCAAGCAATACCTGGCACCTGACTTGATTGTGTGTGACCACAAAATCGAGAGCAGCAGCGCCATCGAGGTGCACCAACAACTCGCAGCCATTGAATGCTTCAAAAGCTCGCCATTCATGGTCACCTTCAATGGCCGCGATGTGCACGAGATAGAAAAGCTGATCAAAAGCGGTGTCGGCGATATTTTGCTCTCGCCTTATGCCAGCGCGCAAAATCTGAAAAAGATACAAGACATCTGCCCATTGGCGCCAAAAGGCCGAAGGCTGCGCGCCTTGGTCGTGGACGACAGCCCCACCATTCGCAGCTTGATCGTGGCCAAATTTAAAGAGCTGGACTACCAAGTAGAAACCGCCAGCAATGGGTTTGAAGGCTACAAAGCGGTGCAGCGTTTCAAGCCTGACATCATCACCTCGGACTACGACATGCCGGTGTTGAATGGCTGGCAGTTTTGCTGCGAGGTGCGTGCGCACGATGACTACAAAGATATTCCGATCATCATGATCACCACGCGCGCTACCGACCTTGACCTGAAGAAGGGCGAACTCTTGGGCGTGTCGGCCTATCTCACCAAACCGTTCACACGCCAGGAGTTGAAAAAGTCCATCGATACAGCGGTGCTGGCGGCCAAGGCCAAAAAAGAGCAAGAAATCAATGCCAAGTTTGTCGCCGCCGACACCTTGAAAGCGGTCAACCATATGCTTGATAGCGGCCAGGGTTTTGAGAACGGCGAAGAAAAAAACATCACTATTTTGTTCTCGGACATTTGCGGCTTTTCAAGTAAATGCGAACGTTATTCAGCACGCAAAATCGTCAAGCTGCTCAACAGCTACTTTGACTTGATGGTCGATATCTTGACTGAACACGGCGCCATCATTGACAAGTTCATTGGCGACGCCATCGTGGCGCGATTTGATTCGGGCAACCAGGTACTGGACGCGCAAAACGCGGTCATGGCCGCTTGGTGCATGCAAGAAAAGCTTTTGCAATTCAATCTCGACTCCTTTGAAGAAATTCAAATTCGGGTGGGCATCAATAGTGGCGACGTGATTTTGGGCAATCTGGGGAGCAGCCGCCACCGCTTGGAATACGCCATGGTGGGCGACAACGTCAATATTGGTCAACGCTTAGAGAGCGCCGCGCCCAATACCAAATGCATGATTTCAGAAGCTACTTACTTATTGGCTAAAGACAAGGTCTTGGTGGGGGAGAAATCCGAAATCAAAGTCAAAGGCAAGGCGGAACCAGTGATTGCCTACGTTATTGAGGGTTTGCAATGAAGATGTTTATGTTTCAAACCAGGACTCGTCAGTAGCGAGCACAAAAATGATTTCCAAGCCCCCGCTTTTTTCTGTTGATGTTGATCGGCTCAGCAAGTACAAGAACAACTTCTTGAAATCGAGTCTGGGCATGGATGCCATTCAATCCGGCGAGTTGTCCAGCGATGAGCGACTGTTCCTGGCTTTGTTGGACACCAGTTTACTTAACGTCACTATGTTGCCGGCGAAGAAAAAAATCATTTCAAGTGGTCAAGAATTTGACGAAGCCTACTTCATCACCAGTGGAGAGGTTTGTGCCACGCGCAACGACAAAACCTTCTTCCTGGGGCCCGGCGCTGTATTGGGGCTTGCTGAAGGCATGGTCGGTATTCCTTCACGCTATACGCTTACGGCGCATACCGCATTGCAAGTCAAGATCATTGCGTTTCACAAGGTAGACAACATCGTGCACCAATTACCGCCAGAGATGAAGTCGATTCTGGTGAGCCTTATCAAACGCAACTTGACCGTCAAATGATTCGGATTCAGCCATGAAAAATTTTTCACAAGAAGAATTCACTGCAGGACAAAACATCTTTCGTGCAGGTGACCAGGCCACACATTTGTATTTCTTGGAAAAAGGCGAGGTCGAATTGACGGACGCCTCCGGCAATGTTTTCGGGTCTATCGCGCAGGGGCAGTCATTTGGTGAAGCCGCGATTTTGTCCGGCGGTATTCGCGCTGCCAGTATTCGCGCTAAGACCAATGTGATCTGTAAAAAAATCAACAACGAAGACGCTTCGGAGTTGTTGAAGAGCTATTCCCCTCTTTTGGTGGTTATTTTGGAGTCCTTGTTGCTACAGCTTTCAATGAACAACGCTATTAAAAAGACCATGCGTTAATCATGAATAACCAAGCGCAACTCCTGCAATTAAATGCAGACGATTGGCAAGCCTGTTTGGATGAGTCGTTGCTGTTTTTGCGCGCTTCATGGATGCAAGACTGGATGGGTTTGCCTCAGGTTTTGCAGGCCAGCATGGCGTTTTTGCAATTGAAGGAAACCACCCTCTCGGCAGCGGCCAGCAGCATGCTGGCCGCTGCCTTGGATGTTGCCAGCTATAGCGAGTCGCGCTTTCAAGACAATAACCCATCTGATGAGCCCAAGTACCATAACCGGTTGCACACCGCTGACGTCATCACCACCATGGCTTTGCAAATGGCTATCGAAGCCAAAATTTCTGGCAGGCACGAACCCGACTGGTTGGCGGCAGGTTTGTTAGCGGCGGCGGGTCATGACTTCATGCATTCAGGTGGTGTGAACGCAGCCAAGTTCCAGATTGAAATGCGCTCTTGCATGTTCATGCGCCCTTTCTTAAACAAGCAGTCGGTACCTGAGTTTTGGGTGCAACGCATTGAGACGGCTATTTTTCGGTCCGACTTTTCATTGGCGGTACAAAACCACCGCCTGGTTCAAGGTACTGATTTTGAATGGAACCAAGCCTGGTTTAATGTGCTGTTGAATGAAGCAGATATCTTGCCCAGCAGTACCCCGGCTTTGGGGCAATCTTTGAGTGAGGCACTGTCCCTAGAGTGGATGTTGTTTGGCTATGAGGGATATAAAACCGTGGCTACGGTGCAAGGTCGAGAGGCTTTTTTGAGAAATTTGGTATTTTCCAGTGCGTCTTCTCGGGTTTTGCAGGCGCCTCAGCGGTGCCGCTTGCAGTTGGCACATAGGCAAGTTTGAGCGTCCAACAAAGAAAAAGCCCCGTAAAACGGGGCTTTCAAGCTGGTTCGGTATATTAAAATCAAGCGGCAGTAAGCCAGTAGCCTGCGTTGAATGGACTGCTCATGCGAAGCGCCAATGGCGACACATCGATCAGTTTGTCGGTCGGCATTTTTTCGCCGTCACCCAGTTCTATGCCTGTGGCCTCGATGCCGTCTACGCGCTCTGCCGCGGCCGCACGTGCCACCGAGAACGAATAAAAACAGCGGAATGAGACTTTGCGCTCGCCCCAGAACTCAGCTGCTTCGCGGAACACGTCCAGCAACTGCTCGCGTGCTTCCTTGTCAAATTTGGCGTGGGCGGGGATGTGTTCAAGCACCAGTATAAAGCCGGGTTGCTGGCCGGACTTGTACAAGGCATCGCTCATGCAATCGAACAAAGTGTCAAAGTTCTTGCCTGCTTGCTGCGAGAAAGTGAACTGTTGTGCCGTCATGTCCAGGATATCCTGCTTGCTTAAGGCATTGGCCAAGTTGGCATACAGGAAGTGGTAACCCAGTTGCGCTGCAGCAGTCTGCAAGTCCTCCACACGAAAAGCACGTATGGATTGAACAATATTTGTTTTGACTGTACGAAGAGGCATGTCCGTCGCCATGGTAATCCTGCAATGTGCGAGCGCAGAATCCGGGCGAAAGTCAACTGTGGATAAGTTGTCTACAACGCACTGTCAAAGTGCAGCGACCGGTTTCCGAACTCGGGTTAACCCGAAAAATTCGATTCAATGATTATCCTGCAAACACGCTAAATTTGCAAGGATCGACAGATGCAACAGTGACAGCAGAAGGGCCTAAGCCGGCATGTGTGTAAGTGCTAACAATTAATATCAGCCTTATCTGACAGCATTTAAATCGGCAACAGCGATGGCTGTCATGTTCACAATACGGCGCACCGTGGTGCTGGCGGTCAGAATTTGCACCTGTTTGGCCGCGCCCAGCAGCACCGGCCCGATGGCAATATTGCCGCCGGCGGCTGTTTTCAACAGGTTGTAAGTGATATTGGCCGCATCCAGGTTTGGCAAAACCAGCAAGTTGGCATCGGCGTGCAGTGTGCTGTTGGGCATCAGGGCTTGACGTGCGGCGCTGTCAATGGCGACATCGGCATGCATTTCCCCGTCAATCTCCAGCCAGGGGGCACGTTGCTGCACCAAGGCCAGTGTGCGACGCATTTTCAACGCGGTCGGGTGGTTGCTGCTGCCGAAATTGGAGTGCGACAGCAAGGCAGCCTTGGGCTCGACGCCAAAGCGTTTCATTTCTTCCGCCGCCATGACGGTAATTTCTGCCAGTTGCTCGGCAGTAGGGTCGTAATTGATATGGGTATCGACCAAAAACAGCTGGCGCTCGGGCAATAGCAGCGCATTCATACAAGCGTAGGTGCTGACGCCGGGGCGCAAGCCTATGACTTGGTCAACATATTGCAGATGCGAATCGGGAGTTGACCAGGTGCCGCAAATCAAGCCGTCGGCTTCGCCCTTGTGCACCATCATGCAGCCGATCAGCGTCAAGCGCCGACGCATGTCTATCTTGGCCAATTGTTGCGTCACCCCTTTGCGCTCGGTCATGCGGTGATAGCTTTGCCAGAAATCACGGTAGCGGTGGTCGTCTTCCACGTTGACCACTTGGTAATCCACGTCTTCTGACATGCGCAAGCCGAAGCGCTCGATGCGCTGGCTGATGACGGACGGGCGGCCGATCAAAATCGGTTTGGCCAGGCCTTCGTCAAGCACGATTTGCGCTGCGCGCAGCACGCGCTCGTCTTCGCCTTCGGCAAAGCAAATGCGTTTTCTGCTGCCGCGCTTGGCAGCGCTGAACACCGGCTTCATGGCTGCACCCGATGCGTAAACCAAGGACTGCAGTTTTTCGCGGTAAGCGTCCATGTCGGCGATAGGGCGTTGCGCCACGCCGCTGGCAATCGCCGCTTGCACCACGGCCGGCGCAATTTTCATCATCAGGCGCGGGTCAAACGGTTTGGGAATCAAGTACTCGGGGCCGAAGGCCAGGTTTTCACCGGCATAGGCGGCGGCGACGACTTCGCTTTGCTCGGCCTGAGCGAGTTCGGCAATCGCGTGTACCGCAGCCACTTCCATTTCCGGCGTGATGGTGGACGCGCCTGCATCCAGCGCGCCGCGGAAAATGTAAGGAAAGCACAGGACGTTATTGACCTGGTTCGGGTAGTCGGTGCGACCGGTGGCCATGATGGCATCGTCACGCACTTTCAAGACCTCCTCGGGCAGGATTTCCGGCGTCGGGTTGGCCAGCGCCAGTATCAGCGGGCGCGCTGCCATGACTTTGACCATCTCGGGTTTGAGCACGCCACCGGCCGACAGTCCCAGGAACACATCGGCGTCGGCCATCACATCAGCCAGAGTGCGGGCCGAGGTTTTTTGCACGAACTCGATTTTGTCTTCGTCCATCAACTCGGTGCGGCCCTCAAACACCACACCGGCCAGATCGGTCACCCAAATATTGCTGCGCGGCATGCCCAGTTTCACCAGCATGCCCAGACAGGCCAGCGCTGCTGCACCCGCGCCTGACGCCACCAGTTTGACTTTGGCAATGTCTTTGCCGACGACTTTCAAGCCGTTCAAAATGGCTGCGCCGACCACGATGGCGGTGCCGTGTTGATCGTCATGGAACACCGGAATCTTCATGCGTTTGCGCAGCTGGCGCTCGACATAAAAACAATCCGGTGCTTTGATGTCTTCCAGATTGATGCCGCCGAAAGTCGGCTCCAACGAAGCAATGATGTCGACCAGTTTGTCCGGGTCTTTTTCGTTGATTTCTATGTCAAACACATCGATACCGGCGAATTTTTTGAACAACACGCCTTTGCCTTCCATCACCGGCTTGGCGGCCAGTGGCCCGATGTCACCCAGACCCAGCACTGCTGTGCCATTGGTGATGACGGCGACCAGGTTGCCGCGGCTGGTGTATTTGTAAGCGTTGTTCGGGTCTTTGACGATTTCCTCGCAAGGCGCGGCGACACCGGGCGAATACGCCAGCGACAAATCGTGCTGGTTGACCAGTTGCTTGGTCGCTTGTATGGCGACTTTGCCCGGGGTTGGAAACTCGTGGTATTCGAGCGCGGCTTTGCGCAATTGGGCGCGGGCTTGCGGGCTGGTGTGGTCGGCCGCAGCCGGCTTGGGGTCACTCATGCGTATCTTTCGGTAGGAGGCAGGTCAAAACTTGAAGGTGTATTCCAGTAAGACAGAGTCGCTGTCCAGCTTGTGGCTTTCAGCCTGCCAGGAACGCACCCAGTTGATCTCAATGCGGTGCTTGTCAGCAATATGAAAACCGGGCCCCAGGCGCAGTTTGTTAAAGCCCTGGTCAGTGGTTTCGTCGAGCGCGCGTTGAATGCGCAGGCCCAACATAAAGTCGAAAAAGCCGTATTCAACACTCAGTGCTGCATCTGAATAACCGTACCAGAATTTGGCGCTGTCACTTTGGCTGCGACCCAAAAGGCCTTGGAAATACATGCCCAGATGGTCAGCCAGTGGCACGTCTTTTCGCGCCCGTATGGCAAGACCGTGCACATGGCTGAATGTGTCAGTGCCTGTGCTGCTGTCTGTGTCGCGCTCGGTTTTTATCAGCAACTCGACCCGGTTGACCGCGCCGTTTTTGTAGCTCAATGCCGGTATCAGCGTGACGGAATTCGCCACCAGCGATTTGTCCGCCGAGGTATCGCGCTCGAACCCTATGCCCAGCTCAGGCCGCCCGCCCCACAGTTGTGTTTGCGCAGACGCTACTGTGCATGAAAGCGCGGCAATCAGGCTGGCGAGAAGTGCGTACTGGCGGTATGCGGGGGGAAAAGTCTTCATGCCTTGATTTTGCCTGAGCTTGTCGCAGTGTGGAATGACAGTGGAGCGGTCGCTACACCGGCGCAAGGGGCTTGGTTAAAACTCGACCATTTCGAAATCGGCCTTGGACACGCCGCAATCCGGGCAGGCCCAACCTGCTGGTACATCGGCCCACAGCGTACCCGGGGCAATACCGTCTTCCGGTCGTCCCGCGGCCTCGTCATAGGTAAAGCCGCAAACGATGCAAACATAGGTTTTGTGGTTGTCGCTCATGAAAAATCCTGCCTGATTCGTTGATAAGTTGACGCAGAGTATCGCTAAATCTTGTGGCCGACTGTGGATAAGGCCTGGGGTGCGTTTTAGGGGATGGCCTAGCGCATTTGCTAATTAGGCTAAGGTAAATGCGCTCAAGCCAGATCAGCCCAGGGCATGTGGTCCACACCTTCGCGTGTGTAGCGGGTGTCTCCGCCGTATACCAAGCCCAGATGAATAGCTGAATACTGACCCCGCTCAGACGCGTATTTGTGCCATTTCTTCAAATTGCCAAACGCATCCGAAGCGACGTTAAGACCTGACTTCATCTCGACGGCGGCTATTTCTGTGCCTCGTTCGAGCACCAAATCGACTTCGGTGCCGATGTTGTCGCGCCAGAAATAAAGCGTTTCGCGCAGTCCTGCGTTAGCCCGGCTTTTTAAAAACTCGTTGACGACCATGGTTTCAAAAAAGGCACCGCGCAAAGGGTGTGCCGCCATTTGTTGTGACGTCTGAATGCCGAGCAATGCTGCGCCCAGGCCCACATCGGTCATGTAAAGCTTGGGCGCTTTGATCAGGCGTTTGCCAAAATTAGCAAAGTGCGGGCGCACAAAATGCACAAGGTAGCAGGTCTCCAGAATAGACAGCCAACTCTTGGCGGTTTTGTCCGAGATGCCTGCGTCACTCGCCAGCGACTGGAGGTTGAGCAGTTGCCCTGTGCGCGCTGCCGTGAGTTTGAGAAAACGCTGAAAGGCGCTCAAATCTTGTACCGATGCAAGCTGGCGCGCATCGCGCTCGGCATAAGTCACTAAATAGGCGTTGAGCCATTCGCAAGGGTCGAGGTCGCGCACATACAGCGCGGGGTAAAACCCGCGCACCAAGTAGTCGTTGTAGTCGCTCAGGTGTAGTTGGGCATGTCGTAGTTCGGCTATAGACAGGGGCAGCAATTCCACCAGCCCGGTGCGTCCCGCCAAACTCTGCGACACGCCTGACAGCAGCGACAGATTTTGAGAGCCCGTCAGGACAAAAAGCCCCATTTGTTTTGACGCATCCACGACGCCCTGAATTTCTGAAAAAAGCTCAGGCGCGTGCTGCGCTTCGTCCAGCACGGCGCCGTCTGGGTAGCGACGCAAAAAGCCTGCCGGGTCTTTGCGGGCGAATTCACGTTCGGCTGGGGACTCCAGCGACACATAGGGTTTGTCGCTTAAGAGTTCGCGCACCAATGTGGTCTTGCCCGATTGGCGTGGTCCCGTGACCGTGACCACAGGAAAGCCTTTGAGTAGCTTCAGAATGCGAGGCGCAGCTTGGCGGTCAATCATTTTTACAGATTCGAGTTGGCATTCCGAAATTGTAAAACACGGATGAACTTGGACTCACACCATGGGTGGGATGAGCCTTGAAAATCAGCTGCGCATCAAGGCTTCAATTTCATCTGCATCCACCGGCACACCGCGGCTGATCAGCTCGCAACCGGTAGGTGTGACGATGGCGTCGTCTTCAATCCGTATGCCTATGTTCCAGAACTGCTCGGGCACGCCTTCGCCCGGGCGCACGTACAAGCCCGGCTCCAAGGTCAGCACCATCCCCGGGTGCAGCACGCGGCTAGGTCGCGGTTGCGTCACCACGCCGGTGATCGGGTCAGCCTTGGGCGGCTCGGTGTTGGCCTCGCCAGGCTCGACATAGCTGCCGCAATCGTGCACATCCATTCCCAGCCAGTGGCTGGTGCGGTGCATATAAAACGGGAAGTAGGCTTTCTTCTCGATCACATCTTGTAGCGTGCCGTGTATGTCATTCGACAACAGGCCCACATCCAACAAGCCTTGCGCCAACACTTTCACTGCCGCTTCGTGCGGATCAATGAAGCGCGCGCCTGCGCGCGTGGCGTTCGCCGCTGCATATTGCGCCGCCAAGACGATGTCGTAGAGCGCACGTTGCGGGCCGGTGAATTTGCCGTTGGCCGGGAAGGTGCGTGTGATGTCAGACGCATAGCCGTCGAGTTCGCAACCGGCGTCGATCAGCACCAAGTCGCCGTTGCGCACAGGCGCGGTATCGGCCCGGTAATGCAAGACGCAGGCGTTCGCTCCTGCGGCAACGATGGAGGTGTAGGCTGGAAACTGCGAGCCGTGGCGGCGGAACTCGTGCAACAACTCGGCTTCCAAATGGTATTCGCGCACATCCTGACCATCGCGCAACATGCGCGCACTCAGTTGCATGGCGCGAACATGGGCGCCCGCGCTGATCTGCGCGGCGCGGCGCATGGTGTCTTGCTCGTGCGCGTCTTTGAGCAAACGCATTTCGTCGAGCAACACACACACATCTTGCTGCGCCGACGGACAGGACACGCCCATGCGCACACGGGCTCGCACTTTGTTCAACCAGCCATCGATTTGTGCGGACAAGGTTTCGTGGGTGGCAAACGGGTACCAGACACTGGTTTGGTTTTCCAATAGCTTCGGTATTTGCGCGTCCAACTCAGCCACTGAAAACGCTTGGTTCACGCCCAGTGCGGCAGGCGCTGCAAGCGGTCCCAAACGTATGCCGTCCCAAATCTCGCGTTCCAAATCTTTGGGCTGGCAAAACAGGCTGCTGCGTCCGTCGGCTTGGATGACCAGCCAAGCGTTGGGTTCGGTAAAGCCGGTGAGGTAATAAAAATAACTGTCGTGGCGAAACGGAAAATCGGCGTCGCGGTTGCGGGCGCGCTCAGGAGCGGTAGGGATGATGGCCACTCCGCCATTGCCCAGTTGGGCGGCTAAAGCGGCGCGGCGTGAAGTGTATGAAGAGGTCATTGGGCGATTGTAGGAAGGGGCAACGTGGTCAGAGGCTCAGGGGTTATGAGCCACCATGGATTGGAAATGCAAGCCATTGAAGCAGCCAGGCGGCTCAGTGGACTTGAACCCCAAGCGCTCATACACAGGAACAGCAAACAGAGATGAACGCACTTTGAGCGTTGCACCGAACGCCCCGTTGCGCTGTGCAAACTGCCACAGCAGTTTGCCTATGCCCATGTTTTGTCTTTTTGTATGGACAAAAAAATACTTGATAAACGACTTGTCTTCGATCGCCAATACGCCTGCAACGGCCTGGTCATGCGCGGCCAACAAAAAAACCATGCGTTCGGATGCAATCAAGGTTTCTATGGCTTGGGTTTGAATGCTGTTGAGATACCAGTCAGGGCAGGGCGCGGCATCGGAAAAGCAGCAGGTTTCAGATGTTGATGCAATCAGCTTGGAAACGTCAGAGGCGTCGGCGACCACGGCATGGCGAATAGATGTTTGTGATGACATGGAGAATTTTTTTGCCTTGTTAAGGGTTTGCTACTTGCGCGCGCAACTCCAAACCCAAAGCGTTCATGACTTTCAAGATGGTGTCAAAGCTGGGTGAACGTTCACCCGACAGCGCTTTGTAAAGGCTTTCGCGTGAAAGCCCTGCGTCCTTCGCCACTTGGCTCATGCCCTTGGCGCGGGCGATATCACCCAAAGCTTTGGCAATGAAGGCAGCATCTCCATGGGCCTCTTCCAAGCAGGCTTCCAGGTAGGCCGCCATTTCTTCCCGGGTGCGCAGATGGTCGGAGACATCGTAGGGGGTGGTAAGGGTTATGGCCATGCTTTATTTCTCCAGATTTGTTGCCAATTTAAGGGCCGTTTGAATGTCAGAGGCTTGACTGGATTTGTCGCCGCCTGCCAAAAGAATCACTATGTCTTGGCCGCGTTGAGTGAAATACACCCGATAGCCGGGACCGAAATGAACCCGCAACTCTGAGACACCACTGCCGACAGGCTTAACGTCTCCGGGGTTGCCCGCTGCCAAACGCTCCACGCGCACCAAAATCCGCGCACGAGCTTGTTGATCGCGCAAGTTGTCGATCCATTCAGCATAGACAAGGGTTTTGCGTATCAGCAGCACAAAAGAAATGTAGCCAGTAGGCTACGACATGTCAAGCTAATCGCTATCTATTTATCTGTGCCAAGCGCTCCGGTGTCCCCACATCCACCCACAGGCCGTCGTACAGTGAAGCGGTCACCAGACCTTCATCCATGGCGCTTCGCAGCAATGGAGCAAGCGGCGCTTTGACGAAGTGCGGGTTACCAGCGGGAATGCCGCATCGGGCTTCGTTGAAAAAAGCTTTTTTGTAAAGAGCTATCGTGCTGAAGGTGTAACGCGGCGCTTCGTGTGAAGCAGAAAGCAAATTGCCGCCAGTGACTTCAGTGGCGTTTGTCTCAGGCCCACAAACTGTGGACGCAGGAGGACGCGGCAGATTCAATGCCAAGCCATCGGCTGACAAACCAAAATCACCTTGCGGATTGTGTTCGGGGTTGGGCACCAGCCAAATATGAGCTAGCGCAGTGCTGGTTATAAACCGTTCATAGCTACTCGGAGAAAAATCAAACCCGGGCGCAAACACATCGCCAGCGGCCACCCAAAACACTTCTTTCAACAAAGGCAGGGCACGCACAATGCCGCCTGCGGTTTCAAGTGCTTCGCCTGCACCGCGTCCTTCGTGCGAGTAAAGCAGGCGCATAGGGTGAGTCGAAGCTGTAGTTGCAACAGGCGCAAAAGCCGATGAATATGAATCCAAGTAAGACCCGAAAGCCGGTTCAACCTGGTCGCCTAGCCAGCCGGTGTTGATAACCGTCGCCGACACGCCCGCCTGCGCCAAAGCCTGCAAGGGATACCAAAGCAAAGGGAAACCGCGCACTTGTAGCAACGGTTTGGGAAAAGTATCGGTCAGCGGGCGCATGCGCTCGCCGCGACCGGCGGCCAACACCATGGCCTGGGCCGAACCTGAAAAAGTAATTGTGTGCGTGTTCAAAGTCACAGTGTGGCGAGTGTAGCCAGACACGTCATGGCTGCAGTCAGCTTGATTGACTCGATAACGCTCATTGCACCTGCCAAAACCACTGTGCTAGGCTAAACAGCCGCGCCCGGCAGGTTTGGTTAAAATGATCGGTTCCCCTCAACATCCCCTATTACGGAGCCAC
>CAMDKD010000051.1 GCA_945901125.1 Bordetella parapertussis | reverse complement strand
GTATGGGTTCAAAAGGAATTGGCTAAATCCATTGACGCACAAAAAACATTGGTTGAAGGGCAGAACAAAATCCTTGAGGAAACAGTTACCGAGCGTACTAAGGAGCTGACAAAGAGCACCAAGGAGCTGGCCGAGCAACACCAAAAACTTGATGAAACTCATCAGTTAGTAGTGGGTTCTGTCAACTATGCGAGCCGTCTTCAACGCGGTCAGTTGCCAAGGCAGATGCGCATTGATGGTCGCTTTGCCTCCTTCGCCTCTATTTGGGAGCCACGCGACACGATTGGCGGCGACTTGTATTGGTTGTCCAGCTCTCAGCAATCAGGACCGTTTGTGTTGGCTGTGGCTGATTGCACGGGGCATGGCGTGCCAGGGGCTATGTTGTCATTGTTAGTCAGCAATTCTTTAGAGCGTATTTACGCCAATGACACCGCTGAAGACCCCGCCACTGCGCTGATTTCCTTGGACCACTATGTGCGTACAGGCCTGAACCAAGACCGGGCGGACAGCGAGAGTGATGATGGTTGTGACGCTGCGGTGCTGAGGATTGATCGCGACAAGCAAACCATTGAATTTGCCGGCGCCAAGCTGGGTTTGTTTCAAGTGACAGCAAACGGGGAAGTGACCCGCCACCAAGCCGCAAGGTGTAGCTTGGGTTACCAAGATGAGATAGAAGACAAGGACAAGCCCGTGGTGCAAACCATTCGCTACCAAGCAGGCGACGCCTTTGCCATCGTGACCGATGGTTTGACCGATCAGATTGGTGGCACAGGTGCTATCAAAGTCTCTTATGGTTACAAGCGCATTGAAACCATTCTTAAAGCCAATTGTTCGCAAAATGCCCAAACCATTGCCGATGCTGTTCGTGCTGACTATGCGGCTTGGCAGGGTACAGAGAGTCGCAGGGACGATGTGACAGCGGTTTTCTTCAAACTTTAGAAAGATAACTCATGGATTTATCGCAAGCCATTTTGCTGCGCAACAGTTTGCGCCAGAACCATGTGATCATGGTCTACAACGGTACGGTCTCAGACGACCTGATGATCACGTTGGCAGATTTACTTAAGGAGAGACTTGTTGCCAACGATGATGTCAAGCGCTCTAAGCTGATCTTCGCCGTTTTCATGGAGGGTGTGCAAAACCTGATTTGGCATGGCAAAGAACATGCTGAAAACATGGGAATGATATTGATCACTGAGCGGGATAAAGAGATCACCATCATGTGTGGAAACCGCATTGAGAAGGACAAGACCCAAGGTCTTAAAGACAGGCTTGCACAAATCGAAGGGGCTGACAAAGACACCATACGCCAGCTTTACCGAGATGGCATGTCTCATGCCAGTGAACACGAAGGACCCGGTTCTGGCTTAGGTTTACTCGAGATTGCCCGTAGATCCACACAACCCATCAGCTACACATTTGTCGACGTAGATGAAACCAGTGTCGACTTCATTTTGGCGGCAACAATTTAAAGAGTTTAAAAGTGAAAGAGGAGCAGACATGAACATAGAAGCTACAGACAGAACCCCAGCCATCACTTTGAGTCAGAACCCGTTAAAACTGGTGATGGCGGGTGAATCCTTTCCTGAAGATGTATCGGCTTTTTACGGAGAAGTCATTTCTGCCATCAACCAATTGGCTAGCCGCTCTAAGGGTAAGTTAGATGTCGAGATGGCGTTGGTGTACATCAACAGCTCAAGCATCAAAGCCATGTACCGCATCTTTGAAGGTCTAGACGCTTACCGACAAGCAGGCAATGAAGTGCAGGTGAATTGGAAGGCCGAAGAAGATGACGACATCATGCAAGAACTGGGCGAAGATTTCAAAGACCGGTTTCAAGCCCTAGGCTTCAGTGTTGTGCAGAGTAGCTGAAATATACCCATATTTTGCTTACTGAATCAATGGATCCGGATCATGAAAATTATTAAATTATTTTTGCTCTCTACGGTACTGGTTTTTATGGGTCAAGTTCATGCAGGCGCATGGGACGAACTCAAGCCCTATGAGATAACAGACAACACACCCATTGTTTTCAGTCCCAAGGACAACACACTTGTTCTCGAAGATCCACAAGGTACGTTGACCGTTGAGGAAGTCTTGAAGCGCAAGGATGAATTCAAGCCAGTTTCTGCTATGGGGCCCATTGATGCTCGGATGCATTACTGGATCATGCAAAGAATTGTTAGTCGCTTGGATGAGGACCGAAGGTACCGATTAGATGGACTTTGGTTGAATATTCATAGTTATGTAATTAATCCTGACGACTCTTTAAATGCATTGAAGCCAGCTGGTTTTATATCAGGTTACTCACCACTTAGCAGTATTGACCCAGCTTTACAGCTTTCTTCAAAGATTTTAAATCGTGAGGCATTGTTTACGCTTCACGAAGGTGAAACTTTGACGGTTGTTTCGCAAATACAGGCTTTTTCAAGTTTCCCACCCAGATCATTTGTATTGCGGGTTGTCGATAACGAACGTTTTTTGGAAACAAGACGAATGGGTCTCTATATCGAGGGCGCTTTACTCGGGGCGCTTTTAGCTTTAGCAGTTTTTGGATGGTACTCGTACTTTGTAAACAAGGACAGAGCCGGTTTTTTTTATGGAATTTGGATTACTTTTGCAATTATGCAAGTTCTTTCCATGGGAACTCAAGATGGAAGTCATTTATTTGAGTTCTTTATTAACGGCAATGGTATCTATTTAGGATCTGGAACACTTTCAATATTTTTTGCATACCTAAGCGCAAATGGACAGGTAATTTTTTATTTTCTTTTTGCAAGCGCATTTTTGCAGGTTAGTAAATTCTTTCCTAAAACACAAAAAATTGTCTATATCTTAATAATATATTTTATTTTGCATTTTTTAGCTGCAGTTTTTTGGGTGCACAACATTCCTCCAAATAAGTTTTATTTAATAAATGCGATTTTGCCATTGGTTCTATTCGGTTTTCTTTACAAAGGTGGTATTCAGCGCTATCGCCAAGGAATGAAGGTTGCAATGTTTTGGTTAATTGCTTCAATTCCGTATCTAGTTTTTAGGATAATTTTCATTTCAGGTGTGATGGGTTATCCCTCTGTGTTTAGCTACCTTCCCATGTCAGGATTCAGCTATTTAATGCAAAACACACAAGTTTCTCAAGCGATTGGATTGTGTGCCGAGGCGATGATCATGGCCCTTGCAGTTGTAAGTAGAAATGTATGGATTCAAAAAGAGTTGGCAAAATCACTGGCGGCACAAAAGACTTTGGCTGAAGACCAAAAAGCTCTGGTAGAAAACCAAAATAAAGTACTGGAAGAAACTGTTGCTGAACGCACCAAGGAACTGGCCGAGCAACATCAAGAACTTGATGAGGCGCATCAGTTGGTGGTGGGATCGGTCAACTACGCGAGCCGCTTGCAGCGTGGACAGTTGCCAAGACAGGTGCGCATTGATGGTCGCTTTGCATCTTTCGCGTCTATTTGGGAGCCACGCGACACCATTGGCGGGGACTTGTATTGGTTGTCAAGTTCACAGCAGTCTGGTCCGTTTGTCTTAGCAGTGGCTGATTGCACCGGCCATGGTGTGCCAGGAGCCATGCTGAGTTTGTTAGTCAGTAACTCACTCGAGCGCATTTACGCCAACGATACCGCTGAAGACCCTGCGTCAGCTTTGATGTCACTTGACCACTATGTGCGCACCGGCTTGAACCAAGACCGCGCAGACAGCGAAAGCGATGATGGATGCGATGCAGCAGTGCTGCGTATTGATTGCGACAAGCAAACCATAGAGTTTGCGGGTGCCAAGCTGGGCTTGTTCCAAGTCACAGCAAATGGTGTTTTGACACGACATTTGGCGTCAAGGTGCAGCTTGGGTTATCAGGATGCGGTTGCAGAGGCAGATAAACCTGATGTGCAAGAGATCACGTACCAGTCAGGTGACGTATTTGCTGTGGTGACTGATGGATTTACAGACCAGATTGGTGGTTCAACGGGTAAAACTTCATTCGGTTACCGTCGACTAGAGGAAATTCTCCAAACCAATTGTGCGGCCAGTGCAGAAGAAATCGCCGCCGCCATGAAGCGTGACTTTGCCGCTTGGCAGGGCACCAATGCACGAAGAGATGATGTTACTGCGGTGGTGTTTAGACTGTGTCACCGTTATCTCAGCACTTCCCCAAATGATGCTACCAACTTGGTTGAGTACCATACGGCCGTGTGGTCCGGGATGTGTTGATTCGTTTATTTGGATGTTCCAACCTCCAGCGATGCCGAAGGAGTACTTGCGTGAGATCAGACCAAGAAGATTCTTGAGTTGGGGCAGCAACGCCACAAGGATCGCAACACCGATCCCTGAGAAAACCCACTCGACCCACTTGTTCTGAGAGATCCAGTCTTGAAGCATGACGTGATAAATAGTTGACTTGTATGCGGCCTAACGTAATTTAAACCGCAAAACCCGGTGGATACATCCGGTCCGAGTCGATACATCTTGTTGTTGAAACGGCTGCAAACCTCTTGCAGCATGCCTTATACGGCTGCAGGCTATTTTTTTATGCAGGTATAAATTTGCCATGAAACTCGGTGCCCCTTTCTTGCAATCCACCCACTTGATCGATCAGATGCGCGAGCGGGTTCGGTATTTGCACTATAGCCTCAAAACCGATAAAACTTACCTTATTGAATTATTTTTTTAATTCTATTAATCACTTTATAACTAACAAATATGACAGACTACGCCAAATATATAAAAGTGCACCAACAGGCCATGGCCATGGCCGTGGCGAACCGGCTGACACAAGTGCGGCAGGTGATGAACATTGACGAGATGAAGTGCGGGCTAACCGACCGCTGACCCGTCCAAGCAAAACGGCCCCGGAATCACTCCCGGGGCCGTTTCTTTAACTTAATCGAATCTGCATAAGGTTGCCAGATGGCCACTTGAATCACACAATTTCCAAAATGTTTTACGAAAGTGAATTTGTATGACGTCTGTAGCCATTTCACCCAAATTTCAGGTGGTCATTCCCCGGGCTGTGCGCCAGCAGCTCAACCTCAAGGTTGGGCAACGGGTGCATGTTCGCGCCAACGAAGCCGGGCAGGTGGTGATTGAGCCCGAGCTGGACATCATGTCTTTGCGTAGTCTTTTGAAGCCCATTCCTGGCGTGGACATCACGCACGTCGAGAACGATCCTGAAGGCCCGGACTGGCCTGGAGGTTGTGACCCATTGCCGGATGCTGAATGGGTTCAAAACAGCAAGCGAGAGGGTACGCTGTGAACGTGGTGAACTCCTGCGGTTGGCTGGAGCATCTGATCGGCGGCTCGAATTCCCATTTCTTCGAGCCCATATTGGCGGATCAAGACCGATTGCTGATACCGCAATGGGTCATTTACGAAGTATGCCGCCGGGTGCTGCAAGTCGGAGCACCGGGTACAGCAGACAAAACGGCCCCTGAGGGCCGTTTGTATTTTCAGCGAACCAATACTCAAGCGGTCACGCCTTTGGCGTTCGAGCGGGATAAAGAATGGGTTGCAGTGGAAAAGAAAATTTTTAATCGAGAATTTTAGTAGTGTCAGTCCTAAAATTCATGGTTAACTTCCCCCGCAACGCCACGCAGCATCTGCAAAGCTTGTTTGCCGGCTTTGCAGTCGTGGTGGTCACTGGGGCGCTCCAAAAGAAGGGGGGGGGTTACACCAGCATCGGTCAGCGGGGTATCACCTAAAGCAACCGGTGCATCCATAATTGGCGCTTGCTCATTGGATTGCCAATGCCCTGCTTTTGAACCTGCCCACGCCTACGGATTTCGCATGACCCTGAGAGACTTTGCCGACCTGGACGAGCTGAAAAACCGGCTGGATGGATTGCGCCCCTTGCCGCCTGCGGCGCTGCGCAATTTGCACGAGGAGTTGGTGCTGCGCTGGACTTACCACTCCAACGCCATTGAGGGCAATACCCTAACTTTGATGGAAACAAAGGTGGTGCTCGAAGGCATCACGGTGGGTGGCAAGTTGCTGCGTGAGCACTTTGAAGCCATCAACCACCGTGATGCGATTTTGTATGTGGAAGACTTGGTGCACCGGGCCGAGCCTTTGACCGAATGGCAAATTCGCAATCTTCATCGCTTGGTCTTGAAGCAGATCGATGACGACAATGCGGGCCGATACCGTCAGATGAACGTGACGATTGCGGGTGCCCGCCATGTCCCGCCGGACATGATGCTTGTGCCCGAACAAATGCTGGCTTTGCTGAACTGGTACGACACCCAGGCAGGGCAAATGCACCCGGTGGAGCGGGCGGCACGCCTGCATGTGGACTTTGTGAAGATTCACCCGTTCGTCGATGGAAATGGCCGGACCGCCCGCCTTTTGCTCAACCTCGAATTGCTGAAGGCAGGTTTTCCGGCCATCGTGCTGCCGGTGGAAAAACGTTTGGCCTATTACGAAGCGCTGGACAAAGCACATGTGACGGGTGATGTGGTCGACTTCATGGCGTTGGTGACCGATTGCGTGCGAGAGGGTTTTGCGCCGTATTGGCATGTGTTGGGGTTGACGGTGTGAGGCAAGCGAGCTTTGTGAACCAGTACTCAGGCAGTCACGCCCTTCGCATTCTCAACATACTCGTCAATCTGGTTGAAGTTCAAGTACTTGTAGATGGCCGCGCCATCTTTGTTCACGATGCCCATGGCTTCGTGGTACTCGGCCACCGTGGGTAGGTGGCCCAGCTTGGAGGCAATGGCTGCCAACTCGGCACTGGCTAAAAACACATTGGTGTTTTTGCCCAAGCGGTTGGGGAAGTTGCGCGTGCTGGTAGACACCACGGTCGCGCCTTCGCGCACCTGGGCTTGGTTGCCCATGCACAGCGAGCAGCCGGGCATTTCGGTGCGCGCACCCGCCGTGCCAAACGCGGCGTAATGCCCTTCCTTGATGAGTTCGCTTTCGTCCATCTTGGTGGGCGGTGCCACCCACAGCTTGACGGGAATATCACGCTGGCCGCCCAACAGCTTGGCTGCGGCGCGGAAGTGACCGATGTTGGTCATGCACGAACCAATGAACGCTTCGTCAATTTTGGTGCCGGCCACCTCTGACAAAAACTTCGCATCATCAGGATCATTCGGGCAGCACAGAATCGGCTCTTTGATCTCGTTCATGTCGATCTCAATCACATGCGCGTACTCGGCGTCTTTGTCGGCTTGCAGCAGCTCGGGCTTGGCCAGCCATGCCTCCACTTTCTCGATGCGGCGCGCCAGGGTGCGAGCGTCGGCATAGCCGTCGGCGATCATGTTTTTCATCAACACCACGTTCGAGTTCAGGTACTCGATGATCGGCTCTTGGTTCAGCTTGATGGTGCAACCCGCAGCGGAGCGCTCGGCTGACGCGTCTGACAACTCGAAAGCTTGCTCCACTTTCAAATTCGGCAGGCCTTCGATTTCCAAAATACGGCCCGAGAATTCGTTGATCTTGCCGGCCTTGGCCACGGTCAACAAACCCTTTTTGATGCCGTAAAGCGGTATGGCATGCACCAGGTCACGCAAAGTAACGCCGGCTTGCATCTCGCCTTTGAAGCGCACCAACACCGACTCGGGCATGTCCAAAGGCATCACGCCCGTGGCCGCGCCAAAAGCCACCAAACCCGAGCCTGCCGGGAATGAAATGCCGATGGGGAAACGGGTGTGTGAATCGCCGCCGGTGCCCACGGTGTCGGGCAACAGCAAACGGTTGAGCCAAGAGTGAATCACGCCGTCGCCTGGGCGCAGCGCCACACCGCCACGGTTGCTGATGAAGGCGGGCAATTCGCGGTGTGTTTTTACATCCACGGACTTGGGATAAGCGGCGGTGTGGCAGAAGGACTGCATCACCATGTCGGCGCTGAAACCCAAGCAGGCCAAGTCTTTCAACTCGTCGCGGGTCATGGGGCCGGTGGTGTCTTGCGAGCCGACCGTGGTCATCTTGGGTTCGCAGTAAGTGCCGGGGCGAACGCCTTGGCCTTCGGGCAAACCCACAGCGCGTCCCACCATTTTTTGCGCCAGCGTGAAACCGGCTTTGGTGGTGGCGGGCACGGACGGCAAACGGAACACGGTAGACGCAGGCAAGCCTAAAAACTCGCGCGCTTTGGCGGTGAGTGAACGCCCGATGATGAGGTTGATACGGCCACCGGCGCGCACTTCATCAAACAGCACATCGCTTTTCAATTTGAACTCGGCCACGGTGGCGCCGTTCTTCGTGATCTTGCCGTCGTACGGCAGGATGTCGATGATGTCGCCCATCTCCAGTTTCGTCACGTCCACTTCGATTGGCAACGCACCGGAATCTTCTTGCGTGTTGAAAAAGATCGGCGCGATTTTGCCGCCCAAAGTCACACCTCCGAAACGCTTGTTCGGCACGAACGGAATGTCTTGGCCGGTGGCCCAAATCACGCTGTTGGTGGCCGACTTGCGGCTGGAACCCGTGCCGACCACATCGCCCACATAAGCCACCAAATGGCCTTTTTTCTTCAGGTCGTCCACGAACTGCATGGGGCCGCGTTTGCCGTCTTCTTCCGGCTTGAAGGCTGCACCTTCGCGGGTGTTTTTCAACATCGCCAAATAGTGCAAGGGAATGTCGGGGCGACTCCAGGCGTCGGGCGCGGGAGACAAATCGTCGGTGTTGGTTTCGCCGGGCACCTTGAACACGGTGACCGTGATTTTTTTATCCACTTCGTGGCGGCTGGTGAACCACTCGGCATCCGCCCAGCTTTGCATCACGTCTTTGGCTTTGGCGTTGCCGGCTTTGGCTTTGTCGGCCACATCGTTGAAGAAGTCGAACATCAACAAGGTTTTCTTCAGCGCGTCTGCGGCGACAGTGGCCACTTCAGCGTCATCCAGCAACTCGATCAGCGGGTGCACGTTGTAGCCGCCCACCATGGTGCCCAGCAACTCTGTCGCCTTGGATTTGGAGACCAAACCCACTTTCAATTCGCCATGCGCGACAGCCGCTAAAAACGAGGCCTTCACTTTGGCGGCATCGTCCACACCGGGGGGCACGCGGTGGGTCAGCAAGTCCATCAGAAAAGCGTCTTCACCAGCGGGTGGCACTTTGATCAGTTCAATCAATTCAGCGGTTTGCTTGGCATCCAATGGCAGGGGTGGAATGCCCAAAGCGGCGCGTTCGGCGACATGGTCTCGGTAAGCTTTCAACATGGTGATCTCCTCAAGATAAAACAGTTCATGAAACGCCCATGCGCTTCACGCAAAAAAACTTTGTGCCTCAGCCGGTAAACGGCGACCGGTGGCGTGTGCGCGTTGCAGCAACTGCCAGAAAAAGCGGTAGCTGGCGCGGTCGTGCAATTGCCCGGCGTGGCTGATGGGTGCCCATTCGGCCTGTTGCGCTGACAACAAAACAGCACACGCTGTTGCTATGTCTTTTTCATCAGGTGCCATGGCCGCCAGAATCGGCCGGATTTGCGCGGGATGGATGCTCCACATGCGCGTGTAACCCAGTTCTTGCGAAGCTCTGCGCGCTGCGTTTTCCATGGCGTAGGTGTCGTTGAATTCGGTGACTACGCTGTGCGCAGGCACTTTGCCGTGCGCATGACAAGCGCTGGCAATCTCCATCTTGGCGCGCAACACCAGCGGGTGGCTGAATTGCCCTTGTGAGCCCATGCCGTGCGCGGGAATCGCACCCGCATGCGCCGACACAAAATCCATCAAACCGAAACTCAGCGACTGCAAACGCGGGTGCGCGGCAATCTCAAACGCGCGATGCACTGCGGCGGGAGATTCGATGAGTGCATGCACTGCCAAACCTGGCGCACCGGCTTGGTCAATGGCGCGCACCGCGTGTTCAATGTCCGCCACGGTTTCTACTTTGGGCAGCATCACATGGCATAAACGCTTGCCGACTTTGCCGACGATGGCTGCAATGTCTGCATGAAAAGCCGGGTGATCCACCGGGTGCACACGCACCGCGACACGCGCATTCGCGTCTGCGCCCAAGGCCAACTCAGACACCAGCGCCGCGTGCTCTACTTCGCCGCCGACAGGCGCGCCGTCTTCGCAATCCAAAGTGACATCAAACACACACACGCCGAACTCTTGTTGCATCTCGGCCTGCAATTGCAGGCTTTTGCGCATGCGTACTTCGACGCCGCTGTAGTGATCGCACACCGGCAACACCACCGCACCCGCTTGTGCGCCTTGCAGCACATCGCGCGGGTGTTGGGAAGTCTTGAGAGATGCGTTCACTGTGTTGAACTCAAGCAGCTTTAGAGCAAATGCGCCACACCAGCTTGTTCGTCGGTCAGCTCTTTCAAAGTCTTGTCAATGCAAGTCTGGCTGAACGCGTCAATGGCCAAACCTTCAACCACTTTGTATTCGCCGTTCTCGCAAGTGACCGGGAAACCGAACATCACGTCTTTGGGAATGCCATACCAGCCTTGCGAAGGAATGCCCATGGTCACCCACTTGCCGTGCGTGCCTAAAGCCCAGTCGCGCATGTGATCGATGGCAGCGTTCGCCGCAGAAGCCGCTGAAGACAAGCCACGTGCTTCGATGATGGCCGCGCCGCGTTTGCCGACCGTAGGCAAAAACACATTCGCGTTCCACTCTTGGTCATTGATCATGTCTTTCACCGACGCACCGCCAATGGTGGCGAAACGGTAATCGGCGTACATGGTGGGTGAGTGGTTGCCCCAGACGCACAGCTTTTCAATCTCAGCCACGGCTTTGCCGGTTTTGGCGGCCAATTGAGACGCAGCACGGTTGTGGTCTAAGCGCAGCATGGCGGTGAAATTGCCGGGCTTTAAATCAGGCGCGGATTTCATGGCGATGTAGGCATTGGTGTTGGCCGGGTTACCGACCACCAAAACCTTGACGTTGCGCGAAGCCACGGCGTTCAAAGCTTTGCCTTGGGCCGTGAAGATGGCACCATTCATAGACAACAACTCGGCGCGCTCCATGCCAGGGCCGCGCGGACGCGAGCCGACCAGCAGCGCGTAATCGGTGTTCTTGAACGCAGTCATCGGGTCAGAGTGCGCTTCCATGCCGGCCAGCAACGGGAAAGCGCAGTCTTCGAGTTCCATCATCACGCCTTTGAGCGCTTTTTGTGCTTTTTCGTCGGGGATTTCCAGCAGTTGCAGAATGACGGGCTGGTCTTTGCCCAACATTTCGCCTGAAGCAATGCGAAACAACAAGGCGTAGCCGATCTGGCCTGCGGCACCGGTGACGGCAACGCGTACGGGGGATTTGGTCATGAAAATTCTCCGGAATTAAACAATTGAACGGCGCCGGGGGGGACCTGACAGCCAGGGAAAGGAAAAGACATCTGTCTTATAGAAGATATGATAGCGTCTTCTCCATGACTAGCTCCTGACGGTTACCGAGTGAACGCCTCTACCCCCCTAGAAAACGCTGCCAGCCAAGCTGCCCAAGCCGGGCCGGTGTCGCCGTCTTTCAGCCCTTTGTACCAGCAGATCAAGGAACTGGTATTACAAAGCCTGCAAGCCGGGGAATGGAAACCCGGAGACCTGATTCCCAGCGAATTCGAGCTGGCGGCCCGCTTCAAAGTCAGCCAGGGCACGGTGCGCAAAGCCATAGACGAGTTGGCCAAAGAACATTTGCTGGTGCGCCGCCAGGGCAAGGGCACGTTTGTCGCCACCCATTCAGAGCAGCAGGTGCAGTTCCGTTTTCTCAAACTCAAACCCGACAACCCTGCCGGCATCAGTCAGGG
Source organism: Bordetella parapertussis (assembly GCA_945901125.1). GTDB lineage: Bacteria > Pseudomonadota > Gammaproteobacteria > Burkholderiales > Burkholderiaceae_C > Limnohabitans. The sequence goes on along the minus strand of CAMDKD010000051.1, from coordinate 6,550 downwards.
TCCGGCCGAACGCCACATCATTGACTGCAGCCGCTTGCGCGCCCCGGCCGATGTGGCCCGGGCCCTGTCATTGCGCACGTCTGACATGGTCTACCGGGTGCGCCGGGTGTTGTCGTTTGACGGCGTGCCGACCATTTTTGAAGACATCTGGCTGCCCGGCAACACCTTCAAAGGCCTGACCGCCGAGCGCCTGAGCAAAGACACAAGGCCCATGTATGCCATGTTCGAATCCGATTTCGGCATCCGCATGGTGCGCGCCCAGGAACGGCTGCGCGCCATACTGCCTTCAAAAGATGTATGCGATTTTCTGAAAGTTAGTACTAACACACCTTTACTGCAAGTCGAGCGTATGTCGTTCACCTACCACGACAGCCCTATGGAATGGCGCATCGGCGTTTACCTCACAGAGAGCCGTCATTACCTGAACGAATTGAACTGAACGGCTGTTCAATATGAGAATTTCAACCCTCTGGCACCAGCGCGACCGCTGATTTTTGTGCATTGCAATAGAATGAAAAAAACCTTCTTCCCTAAGGGGTTTCACCAACCCGCCTCGATCTCTGGAAAGCACAGCGCATGACCGACCCCGTCAAACCCCCGGCGACCTTCCGCAACATCAACGCCTTTCACGATTTGCCCACTTACCGGCTGCCGGCTGCGGGCTGGGTGTCCATTCTTCACCGCGCCAGCGGTGCCCTGATGTTTTTGCTGCTGCCTTTCATTATTTGGCTGTTCGATAAATCGGTATCGTCAGAAATTTCCTTTGCCAGGCTCAAAGCAGCCGTCAACTTCGGTGTAAGTATTTACCCGGGCTGGTTCATTCGCTTGACCATCCTGGCGCTGATCTGGGCATACCTGCACCATTTGATCGCCGGTTTGCGCCATTTGTACATGGACGCCACCCACTCGGTCAGCCGCGAATTCGGCCGCAGCAGCGCCGTCTTCACCTTGAGCGCAAGCATTGGTCTGACCGTGCTGCTAGGTGCCAAATTATTCGGCTTGTATTGAATTCAGGAGCAAACAAATATGAGTGACGGAATCGGATCCAAACGCCTGGTCACAGGTGCCCACTACGGCTTGCGCGACTGGTTGGCGCAGCGTTTGACAGCGGCCTTGATGGCCTTGTTCACCCTGCTGGTGCTGGTTCAAGTGATTTTTTCTCGCGGCGAAATCGGCTACGACCTGTGGGCCGGCATCTTCAACCCGCAGTGGATGCGCGCCCTGACTTTCACGGTGCTGCTGGCCCTGACCTACCACGTGTGGGTGGGCATGCGCGACATCTGGATGGACTACGTCAAACCCGTGGGTTTGCGTCTGGCTCTGCATATTTTCACCATCGTCTGGCTGCTCTCATGTTTGGGCTGGGCGGTTCAGGTTCTCTGGAGACTTTGATTGATGACACGCTCTTCTCTTCCCCGTCGCCGCTTTGATGTGGTCATCGTCGGTGCAGGCGGCTCAGGCATGCGTGCCTCGCTGCAACTCTCGCGTGCAGGTCTGAATGTGGCCGTCTTGTCCAAGGTGTTTCCCACCCGCTCGCACACCGTCGCAGCACAAGGCGGCATAGGCGCGTCGCTGGGCAATATGTCTGAGGACAACTGGCACTACCATTTTTACGACACGGTCAAAGGCTCTGACTGGCTGGGCGACCAGGACGCCATCGAATACATGTGCCGCGAAGCGCCCAGGGTGGTGTTTGAACTCGAACACATGGGCATGCCGTTTGACCGCAACCCGGACGGCACGATTTACCAGCGCCCCTTCGGCGGCCACACCTCTAACTACGGCGAAAAATCCGTGCAACGCGCCTGCGCCTCGGCCGACCGCACCGGTCACTCGATGCTGCACACGCTGTACCAGCAAAACCTCAAGGCCAACACCAATTTCTTTGTCGAGTGGATGGCGCAAGACCTGATTCGCGACGATGAAGGCGACGTGGTCGGCGTCACAGCGCTAGAGATGGAAACCGGCGACCTGCATATTCTGGAAGCCAAAACCGTGTTGCTGGCCACCGGCGGCGCAGGACGCATTTTTGCCGCGTCTACCAATGCTTTCATCAACACCGGCGACGGTCTGGGCATGGCGGCACGCGCCGGCATTCCACTGGAAGACATGGAGTTCTGGCAATTCCACCCCACCGGTGTGGCCGGTGCCGGTGTGCTGCTCACCGAAGGCTGCCGTGGCGAAGGCGCGATTTTGCTCAACAGCCTGGGCGAGCGTTTCATGGAGCGTTATGCGCCCACATTGAAAGACTTGGCGCCGCGCGACTTTGTGTCGCGCTGCATGGACCAGGAAATCAAAGAAGGACGCGGCTGCGGCCCGAACAAAGATTACGTGCACTTGAAGCTGGATCACCTGGGTGCCGACACCATCATGAAGCGTTTGCCCTCGGTGTACGAGATCGGCCACAACTTTGCCAACGTCGACATCACCAAAGAACCGATTCCTGTGGTGCCGACCATCCACTACCAGATGGGCGGCATTCCCACCAATATCCATGGCCAAGTGGTGACGCAAACTTCCACCGACCACAACGCCGTGGTCAACGGTTTGTATGCCGTCGGTGAATGCTCTTGCGTCAGCGTACACGGTGCCAATCGCCTGGGCACCAACTCGCTGCTGGACTTGCTGGTGTTCGGCAAAGCGGCAGGCAACCACATCGTCGAGTTCCACCAGAAAAACAAATTGCACAAGCCCTTGCCTGCTGATGCAGCGGATCGCACGCTGGCGCGCCTGGCGCGGCTGAACAACAGCACCGACGGTGAATACGCGCAAGACGTGGCCAACGATTTGCGCGCCAGCATGCAAAAGCACGCCGGTGTGTTCCGCACCCAAGCCAGCTTAGACGAAGGTGTCATGCAAATCGCAGCCTTGCGCGAGCGTGTCAACGCCATCGGCTTGAAAGACAAAAGCAAAATTTTCAACACCGCACGCATAGAAGCGCTGGAAGTGGAAAACCTGATCGAATGCGCCCAGGCCACCATGGTGTCTGCGGCAGCCCGGCGCGAAAGCCGTGGCGCACACACGGTCAACGATTACGCCGACACACCGCAACACCCTAACGGTCGCAATGACGAGGAATGGCTCAAGCACAGCTTGTGGCACAGCGCCAGTAACAGCATGAGCTACAAGCCCGTCAAACTCCAACCGCTGACCACGGAAAGCATCCCTCCCAAAGTGAGAACCTTCTGATGAAACGTACTTTCAAAATTTACCGCTACGACCCGGAAAAAGACGCCAAGCCTTACATGCAAACCATAGACGTCGAACTCGACGGTCACGAGCGCATGTTGCTGGATGCATTGATGAAACTCAAGGCGCAAGACCCGACGCTGTCGTTTCGCCGTTCCTGCCGCGAAGGCGTGTGCGGCTCGGACGCCATGAACATCAACGGCAAAAACGGTTTGGCCTGTCTGACGAATATGCTGACGCTGCCCGGCGTCATCACTTTGAAGCCCTTGCCCGGCTTGCCGGTCATTCGCGACTTGATCGTCGACATGACGCAGTTTTTCAACCAGTACAACTCCATCAAGCCTTATCTGGTGAACGACACGCTGCCGCCTGAAAAAGAGCGTCTTCAGTCACCCGCCGAACGTGAAGAGCTCGACGGCTTGTACGAATGTATTTTGTGCGCCAGCTGCTCGACCAGTTGCCCGTCTTTCTGGTGGAACCCGGACAAGTTTGTCGGCCCGGCCGGTTTGCTGCAAGCCTACCGCTTCATCGCCGACAGCCGCGACCACGCCACCAATGAGCGTCTGGACAATTTGGAAGATCCTTACCGTTTGTTCCGCTGCCACACCATCATGAATTGCGTCGATGTCTGTCCCAAGGGTTTGAACCCGACCAAGGCCATCGGCAAAATCAAAGAGCTGATGATCAGCCGCGCAGTGTGAATGGGTGATGAACAACTCGACGGCCTGCCGGATGTTGACATGCTGTCGTCATCGGCCCTCAGCAAACTTCGCTGGCGTTGCCGCCGTGGTTTGCTGGAAAACGATTTGTTCATTGAGCGATTCTTCAACCGGCATGCGGATGTTCTGACCGTGGGTCAGGCACGCGGCATGTATGAGCTGATGGAATTGGCTGACAACGATTTGCTGGATGTGCTGCTGGGTCGCCCGCATACACAGACAGTGACAGAAGATCCCCGGGTGCAATCTGTTTTGCAGCTATTTAAAGTTTGAATTTTTTTTCATTGTTTGACACAGGAAACGACCATGAAACTCGCTGACTACAAGGCCACTCTTTCATTCACCAATGGCCAACCCAGCGTTGAGATGCCGGTGTACAACGGCACCATAGGGCCGGACGTCATCGACATCCGCAAGCTGTACGGCCAGACCGGCATGTTCACTTACGACCCCGGCTTTTTGTCCACGGCCTCTTGCCAATCGGCCATCACATTCATTGACGGCGACAAGGGCGAATTGCTTTACCGTGGCTACCCGATTGAGCAATTAGCCACCAACTGCGATTTCCTGGAAACCTGCCATTTGCTGTTGTACGGTGAACTGCCGAACGCCAAAGGCAAGCACGACTTCACCAAAACCGTGACACACCACACCATGGTGCACGAGCAAATGCAATTCTTTTTGCGCGGTTTCCGCCGTGACGCTCACCCCATGGCCGTGCTGACCGGTCTGGTCGGCGCTTTGTCGGCCTTCTACCATGACAGCACCGACATCAACAACCCTGAACACCGCGAAGTCGCTGCCATCCGCCTGATCGCCAAAATGCCCACACTGGTGGCCATGGCCTACAAATACGGCGTCGGTCAACCCTTTATGTACCCGCAAAACAATTTGTCCTACGCAGGCAATTTTTTGCGCATGATGTTCGGCAACCCTTGCGAAGATTACGTGGTCAACCCGGTGCTTGAACGCGCCATGGACCGCATCTTCACCTTGCACGCAGACCACGAGCAAAACGCGTCTACCTCCACCGTGCGTTTGTGCGGCTCATCCGGTACCAATCCGTTTGCCGCTATCGCTGCCGGTGTCGCCTGTTTGTGGGGACCGGCTCACGGCGGAGCCAACGAAGCCTGCTTGAACATGCTCGAAGGCATACAGGCCAATGGCGGCATCGCCAAAGTCGGTGAGTTCATGGAACAGGTCAAGGACAAGAACTCCAACGTCAAGCTCATGGGCTTTGGCCACCGGGTCTACAAAAACTACGATCCGCGCGCCAAGTTGATGCAAGAGACCTGCAACGAAGTGTTGCAGGAACTGGGCCTGGAAAACGACCCGCTGTTCAAGCTGGCGAAAGCACTGGAAAAAATCGCCCTGGAAGACGATTACTTTGTCTCGCGCAAGCTCTACCCCAACGTCGATTTCTATTCCGGCATCGTGCAACGCGCCATCGGCATTCCGGTCAATTTGTTCACTGGTATTTTTGCGCTGGCGCGTACCGTCGGCTGGATTGCGCAATTGAACGAAATGATCAGCGACCCGGAATACAAAATCGGCCGTCCCCGCCAATTGTTCGCCGGTGCCGCCAAGCGCGATGTACCGCCTATGGACAAGCGCTGATCCTTTAGTAACTTTCACCAAGCCCAGCCTGTTGCAACTTCTGCAACAGGCTTATTTAATGCAGCAATTTCGGCGAAGCCTTATCGGGAAACTGACCGGGTGAAGTACTCACATCTTCAACACCTGATTGCGCGCCCACTGCCGGTAAATCCCATTGCGCGTGGCTGGCTATGGTTTGCAGCACCACACCGATTTGAGCGGTCAGCTCATCGGTCAAAGGAAGCTTGAGCAGCTTGCCCGGCAGGTTCAACTCCAGCACGTGGCTGCCGGCCTCGCTTTGAATGCCGGCCTTGCGCACCATCAAAGGCTGGTCACCCAGCGGCAGGCGGGAGGCCGGTTCAAACTCGGTGAACCTGGCATTGTTCAACTGCACCTGTTGCTTGAATTCGGCAATCTCGGCCGCCATCGGCGTCGGGTGCTGGCGCACCGCCTGCGCCAGTTGCACATGCCGCACCAGCCCCAGCAGGTCTTTGACCATGGCCCGGGTCAGCAACAAGCGGTATTCATTGTCATCATTGGTGGTGATGCGCAATACCACCCGATCCTCTTCGGCCACATAGCTTGCATTCAGTTGTTTGATGCTCATAAATGGATGAGTTAACGAGGGGTTAAACCAAGTTTTTGCAAACTTCAGCCTGTCAATGCTTTCTCTTTGAGTCTAGCTGATGAATACTTTATTCGCAAACCTGTTGAACACCCCGGATATATGGGTTTTTTAATATGGCGGGTTCAAGTTCGAAGCGCAACGCGCTTGAGTGATTTCAGCTTTATCACTACTAGCTAAGCAAAGCATTAAGTTGTGCAGTTGTCAACGCCGCCACTTGCTTCGTACTCAACGACGCCAACTGATCTGTCGTCAGATTGCTTATTTGAGCTGTCGTCAGCGCAGCAATGGCTGCCGTTGTCAGCACAGCTATATCTGCGGTCTCCATCTTCGCCAACTTAGCACCCGATATCGCGCTCGCCTGCGCGCTGGTCAACGCCACCACCTGCTTCGTGCTCAACGACACCAACTGATCTGTCGT
>CAMDKD010000050.1 GCA_945901125.1 Bordetella parapertussis | reverse complement strand
AAGAAAAGCAAAACCAATTGAAGCGATTGAATGATTTCCATGAAAATCATGCCACTGCTTCGGCTGACATGCTCAAGCAACTCCAGCAAGCAGTGATTGCCAACGAGAATGTTTTCCAGGTGCTGATGGATGCGGTGCGTGTGTGTTCGTTGGGACAAATCACCAACGCCTTGTTCGAGGTAGGCGGCCAGTACCGGCGCAATATGTAAGCGTTAAAGCCGCGGCCTTTTGATGAAGCTGCGATGTTTTAAAGTGGCATCAACGCGTTCAGCGCCAACAGATTAATTCGAATGGCTGTTGCGCTTGCCGCGGGTCAAATCCACGCCGAGCTGCTTGAGCTTGCGGTAGAGGTGGGTGCGCTCTAAGCCGGTTTTTTCGGCAACCCGCGTCATAGAGCCGCCTTCTTGCGCCAGGTGAAATTCAAAATACGCTTTTTCAAAACTGTCGCGGGCTTCTCGCAGCGGGTTGTTCAAGTCAAAGGTTTGCAAGGGCTGCATGTTTTGCGGCAAAGCCTGCGGCTGGTGCACCAGCGAAGGGCTGACGGTGCTGTCCTGACTGAGCGTCGCTGACACAACCGGCAGCAGGCTTTGCACAGCCCTGGCGGTAACAGGCGCACCTGCCTTGCGGTTCAGCCCTTGCTCTACCGCCTTGAGCAGCTTTTGCATGGTGATGGGCTTTTCCAGAAAAGCCATGGCGCCAATGCGGGTCGCCTGTACCGCAGTGTCTATGGTGGCGTGACCGCTCATCATGATGACCGGCACATTCAACAAACCCGCGCCGGCCCATTCCTTGAGCAAGGTGATGCCGTCTGTATCCGGCATCCAGATATCCAGCAACACCAGATCGGGTTGCAACTGCGCGCGAATGGCGCGCGCCTCGGCGGCATTCATGGCCAGTTCGACCTGATGGCCTTCGTCATTGAGAATTTCAAACAACAGGTCACGGATGCCAAGTTCATCGTCGACCACTAATATTGTTGCCATGTTGTTTTGTCAGTTCAGGTTGAAGAAGGCGCTGTCACGCGAAATGATAACGACACTTGGGCACCGGTGATCAGATCATCTTGCATTTTGTTTTTCAATTCGATGCGGGCATTGTGTTCGTCGGCAATTTTTTTCACCACTGCCAATCCCAGGCCGGTGCCGCTGGCCTTGGTGGTGACATACGGTTCGAAGGCGCGTTGCAGCACCGCAGCGCTGAAACCCGGCCCATTGTCTTCTATGCTCAGCCGCACCCGGGACGACTGTGGCCGCCACTCGGTCAGCACTTGCACCTGCGGTTTGGCCGCTGACTGGCAGGCGTCCTGGGCATTTTGAATCAGATTGTGAACCACCTGACGCAGCTGAGCCGCGTCACCCGGAATTTGCGGCACACCGGCGGGCAATTGCCAATGCACCGGCACAAGGGCGTTGTCATTTTCATAAAGTGGCATCATTTCGCTGAGCAAGCGGTTCAAATCCAGCGACTCCAAGCGGGCCGGCGGCAAGCGGCCGAAATCACGGAACTCATTGACCAGCCGCTGCAAGGCATCCACCTGCTCGACAATGGTTTTCACCGACTTGGTCACCAGCGCCTGCTCGACGGGTTGCAGCTTGCCTTCGAGCTTCATGGCCAGGCGCTCGGCCGACAACTGAATCGGTGTCAACGGATTTTTGATTTCATGCGCCAAGCGTCTTGCCACCTCGGTCCAGGCCTGTGAGCGCTGGGCAGACACAATGTCGGTGATATCGTCAAACACCAGCAACCAGTCGCCTTGCGGCAGCACCGCCCCGCGCGCCACCAGCGTGGTTTGGCCCGGGGCTTGCTGACCAAAATCTGCCGGACCGTCATTTGCTGTGGCTTGCAACTCGAACGATTGTTCCCAATGGTCGCTGCGTCCGCTGTGTTCGCCGCTCAATTCCCGGAACTGTTCTGTCACTTGCTGTGCAAAACCTTCCAGGCCCGCAATGCTTTGCAAAGGCATGCCAACCCTTGCTTGCAGCGCCTGCTTCAAGATGCGCGTGGCACCCGGGTTGATAGACAAAATCAAGCCCTGGTGATCAAGCAGCACCACGCCTGCGGTCAGGTTGTCCAGCATGGTCTGCAAATGGCTGCGCGCCAGATCAAGTTGCGCCATGCTTTGCTCGACCGAATTGCGGGCGTCCGAGAGTTGCTGGGTCATGTCTGAAAAAGAACGCGTCAAGCCGTCGAGCTCGTCCTTGCCTTGCAAAAAAGGTTTGGGGCGCAAATCACCGGCGGCCACATCGCGCACACCCTCGGCCAGCAGCAACAAAGGCCGGGCGAGTTGATTGCCCAGCAACACCGCCAGCAGCACGGCACCGAAAACGGCCAGAAACAAGCTCAGCGTCAAAGTGCCTATGTACATGCGCTGCAAACCGCTGCGCGCCAGCGACCGTTCCTGGTATTCGCGGTTGGCGACCAGCACCGACAAAGCATTGGCCACCAGCGCCGGGGGCAGTTTTTTCACCACTTGCAACACCTGGATTTTTTCATCCAACTCGAAGCCTGTGCCCGGCAGTTTGTACAACACCTTGATGCGCGGAATTTGTCCGCCCAGACTGGTGCTGTCGTCCAAGCCTTCGCTGCGCCAGCTGCTGGTGCGGCTGCGCACCTGCCGCCACTCAGAGGCGCTGGGTCGATCCGGTTGCAAGCTGTAACCCGACTCGCTGACGCTGGCGACCAATGTGCCGTTGTTGCGCCATAAACTGACTTCGGAAGCGCCTACCTGATCGCGGATTTTTTCCAGCACCGACGGCCAGCCGGTTTGCGGATCCTGCCGCACACTGCCGCCAGCATTGCGCACGCCGGCCAGCAATTCGTTGGCCAGACTCTCCAGGGTGGAGCGGCTCAGGTTCAAACCGGCGTCCAGCGCCACCTCGACCTTGTTGTCAAACCAGACTTCGATAGAACGGGTGACAAACTGGTAAGACACGGCATAAATCACGATGCCGGGAACTATGCCTACCAAGGCAAAAATCGCCGCCAGCTTGACCAGCAAACGGCTGCCGAATTTGCCCTGGCGCAGCCTTTGCGACAGACGCCAGCCTATCCAACCTATGACCAGCAGCAATACGGCTGCCAACACTGTGTTGAGTCCGAATAAAACGCCGTAGTTCTGCTCGTACACATCCCAACTTTGGGTGGCCTGGGTCAATAAAAACAGCAACACCAGCGACAGCGACACCAGAATGGTGAGGATCACCCCCAGCAACCAGCTGCGTTGCCGCAGTGCGCTTGAGGCAGTGACTTGTTTCATTTGGCCAGATCTTCGAGCCGCACAGTGTGGGTAAAGCTGATGTTCCAATCGCCGCTGGCCTGGTTACCGAATTGCAAGGCCTGCGGTAATTGGCTCAGATCCAGACGAAAACGCAAATCCAGCCTTTGCTTGCTGTTTTTGTCTAAGGTGTCCAGTCCGGCGACTTTCCAGCGGCTGACTTTTTTCACCACTTGCATGGCGTCACTCAGGCTGTCATAGCTGTTACCCAAAGTCATGCCCAGGCCGCTGGCACCCAGCGCCTGGCCGGATACCTGAACCCGCCAGCGGCGTGACAGCGGTTGGTAGCTCAAACGTATATAGCGCTCGGAGAGCACCAGTCGCTTGTCATACCAATACCAGCGCTCGCGCATGACCTCGGCTTGCAGCACAAAAGTCAGCGGCAGGCCATGGTCCAGGGCTTCTTCGAGGCCGCGTGAAAGTTCAAAATCCAGACTGGTATTAAGGTAAACACCGTCTTCGCCGCGTTCAATCTGAAATTCGCCCAGCTGCACCGTGGTTTCGGCGTTGGCCGGGTTGCTCCATACAAAGAAGCAGCACAAAAGACAGACAAGCCACCATTGCAGTGGCCTGGCCTGGCTGCAGCTGTGTGTTCTAAGTGCCTGTTGCTCGGCGTTCCAGCAAGGCATAAAAAAATCCGTCATGCTCACCCGCTAGATTGTCGGAGAGACTGCGGGTGTTTGAGGGAATGCCGGGGATTAATTGCCCCGGCGAGGGAAGTAAGTGCGCTTCAGTGTTGTTTGCAAGAAACGCTTGTACCTGGTCCAAGCCCTCTTGCTTGAACAGTGAACAAGTGCAGTACAACAAATGGCCGCCTTTAGCCAACAACGGCCACAACGCTTGCAACAGGTTTTTCTGCTGCTTTGCCAGCGCGGCCAGGTCGGTCTGACGGCGCAGCCAGGGAATGTCGGGGTGCCTGCGCACAATACCGGAAGCAGTACACGGTGCATCCAGCAATATGGCGTCAAACGCCTGTCCATCCCACCAGCTTGACGGTTTGGAGGCGTCCGCACAAAGCACCGTGGCCTGCAAACCCAGGCGTTGCAAGTTGTCTGAGATGCGTGCGCAACGCGCCGCATCAATGTCCAGCGCCAGCACTTCAACATCCGCGCCTTCAAGCAGATGAGCGGTTTTACCGCCCGGGGCGGCACAGGCATCCAGTACCCGCAAAGTTTTTTGTGCCCCGGTTGTCAGGCCTTGTAACAACAAGGGTGCCGCCAATTGGGCACCGGCGTCCTGCACAGAAAACCATCCCTGTGCAAACCCCTCTAAGGCTTGTACGGGCCGCGCCTGCTGCAGCAGCAAACCATCTTCGCCTATCGATTGCGTTTGCACACCGGCGGCCTGCCACTTGGCCTGTAATTCTTCCCGCGCCATGCGTCTGCGGTTGACCCGCACCGCCATGGGTGCGGCCACCAAACTGGCTTGCAAAATGGCTTGCCAATGCTGGGCATGGTCTTGTTTGACAGCACTGATCCACCATTCGGGATGGTTCCAGCGCGCTTGCGGTTTTTGCGCCACGGCTTGCAGACAAGCCGTTTTTTCACGGCCGAAGCGGCGCACACAGGCATTGATGAACGCGGCCTGAGCCCGGGTTGAGGGGTCGCGCTTGGCGGCTTCCACCAGTTGATTCACCAGCGTATGCATGGGGTACATGGCTGATTCGTCGGCAATAGCCAGGGCCAGACCGACACACAACAAAGCGTCTACGGCTGGTGGCGGACTGCGGCTGACCAAGTGTTGACGGACAGCCTGGGTACGTCCCCATTCGCGCAGGACTGCAAACAACAAAGCCTGGGCGGCGGCACGCAATCGCGGCTCTACCGAAGCCAGCGCCAAGCCATGGTTGCTGCCGCCACGAACCGCACGCAAGGCCTGGCTGCAAGCCTGCAATTGTTGCCACAGCGGCGGGGAATCAGCAGTCTGGCTTGTCGGCAATGACACTGTGCTCACAGCACCGTGGCCGGTTTGAACTGGAACAAGCGCGCCAACAGTGCTGCCGGGTATTGCTCAATCGCCTGGTTGTATTCGGCGATAGCTTCATTGAAGCGGTTGAGTTCGGGCTGCACCAGCAAATCAAGTTCCAGCCAGCGTTGCTTTAAGGCATCCGGCATATTGATGTAGTAAACGTCGGGGTGTATCAGGGCGGCCCAGGCGTCCTGCAACTCGGCTGCGGCATCGTGCAAGGCGTGGGCACTGTCTTCTTCCAGCGTATGGTTTTGCATGCGGGCAATCGCCACCGTGGATAAACCGGCAGCGACTTGCAAACGCGTCCAATGGCTTTGACCGAGTTCGGCACCGGCGTGGCCGTCCCACAATTGCGGTGCCTGCGTCGCGGCTGACACAGCGTGTTGTACGAGTTCCTGGTAATTGAGTAACACCGCTTCCAGCGGTCCGAACTGCTGCTTGACCTGGGCACGCAAGCGCACCAGCCGGTTGTAAGCGCCCAGCACCCAGAACACCAGCACGGCGATGAGAATCCAGAACCAGCGTGAATTCAGCATGACTCAGCGCCCCGGTTAAACCAGATCAGGCTGCGCAACAAGGCCCCCTGAGGGGCCGTGTCACTCAGTCTGCCGGCGTCTCTTCGTTGCTGCCTTCTTGCTGTTGCGCCAAGGCGAGCTCTTCGGCTTCGTTCTCGGTGATTGCGCGACGCTCGGCCTCGTCCATCAAGTCCTTGGCTTTGCGGGCCTGGTGGTAAGCCATGCCTGTACCTGCCGGAATGAGTCGGCCGACGATGACGTTTTCCTTCAAGCCGCGCAATTCGTCGCGCTTGCCCATGATGGCAGCTTCGGTCAGCACGCGGGTGGTTTCCTGGAAGGAAGCCGCGCTGATGAAACTGTCGGTGGACAAAGACGCTTTGGTGATACCGAGCAGCAAGTTGGTGTAAGTGGCCGGGATCTTGCCGTCGCGCTGCAACGCCTCATTGGTGTTGAGCATTTCAGAGCGTTCGATTTGCTCACCGCTGATATAAGTGGTGTCGCCGACGTTGTCGACCACCACACGGCGCAGCATCTGACGAACAATCACTTCAATGTGTTTGTCGTTGATCTTCACGCCTTGCAAGCGGTAAACGTCTTGCACTTCATCAACGATGTAGCGCGCCAGTTCTTCGATGCCGAGCAGTCGCAGAATATCCTGCGGATCAGCCGGGCCGTCGACGATGCTCTCGCCCTTGTTGACCACCTGGCCTTCGTGCACCACGATGTTTTTCTCTTTGGGAATCAGTTCTTCCCAAACAGTACCCTCTGGGTCGGTGATCTGCAAGCGGATCTTGCCTTTGGTTTCCTTACCGAATGAAACGGTACCGGTCATCTCGGCCAAAATGCCTTTGTCTTTCGGTGTACGCGCTTCGAACAATTCGGCCACACGCGGCAAACCGCCGGTGATGTCGCGGGTTTTCTGACCTTCCACAGGAATACGCGCCAGCACTTCGCCGGGGCCTACGTCCTGACCGTCGCGCACTTGAATCAGTGCACCGACCTGGAAGCCTATGGTCACTGAATGGTCAGTGCCGGGGATCTTGACTTCCTTGCCGGACGCATCGATCAGCTTGACCTGCGGGCGCACCACTTTGGTCGAACCGCGACGCTTGGGGTCGATCACCACCAGCGTAGACAAGCCGGTGACTTCGTCCAATTGCTTGGCAACCGTCAGGCCTTCTTCCACATTCTCAAACTGTGTTTTACCGGCAAACTCGGTGATCACAGGGCGAGTCAACGGATCCCAGTTGGCCAGAATCGTGCCGGCTTTGATGTTCTGGTCCGGCTTGATGGCCAGAATGGCGCCGTAAGGCACTTTGTGGCGCTCGCGCTCGCGGCCTTGTTCGTCATGGATGACGATTTCGCCGGAACGTGAAATCACCACCAGCTCTTTTTTGCTGTTGGTGACATAGCGCATGGTGGCGTTAAAGCCGATGACACCGTTGGACTTGGCGTCAACGCTGGAAGCCACAGCCGCACGCGAAGCCGCACCGCCGATGTGGAAAGTACGCATGGTCAGCTGTGTGCCGGGTTCGCCGATGGACTGAGCGGCAATGACACCGACAGCTTCACCGACGTTGACCAGACCGCCGCGACCCAGGTCACGGCCATAGCACTTGGCGCACAAACCGAAACGGGTTTCGCAGTTAAGCGCTGTGCGGACTTTGATTTCGTCAACACCGAGCAACTCAATTTCGTCAATCAGGTCTTCGTCCAGCATATGACCGGCAGGTACCAGCACATCGCGGGTTTCGGGATGAACCACGTCTTCAGCCACGGTACGTCCCAGCACCCGGTCTCGCAAGGATTCGATGACTTCACCGCCCTCGACGATGGCACGCATCAACTGACCGTTGCTGGTGCCGCAATCGACTTCAATCACCACCAAATCCTGCGTCACGTCAACCAGACGGCGTGTCAGATAGCCTGAGTTAGCGGTTTTAAGCGCCGTGTCAGCCAGACCTTTACGAGCGCCGTGGGTGGAGATGAAGTACTGCAACACGTTCAGGCCTTCACGGAAGTTGGCCGTGATCGGTGTCTCGATGATGGAGCCGTCAGGCTTGGCCATCAGGCCGCGCATGCCGGCGAGCTGTCGGATTTGAGCGGCAGAACCGCGCGCACCCGAGTCGGCCATCATGTAAATGGAGTTGAATGACTCTTGCTCGACTTCATTGCCGTGGCGGTCTATGGTTTTCTCTTTGCGCAGCTGGTCCATCATCACTTTGGAGACGGCGTCACCGGCCTTGCCCCAGATGTCAACCACCTTGTTGTAGCGCTCGCCGGAAGTCACCAGACCTGATACATACTGCTGCTCAATGTCTTTGACTTCTTTTTCAGCGCTTTCAATGATGGCGTGTTTTTCAAACGGCACCAACATGTCGTCGATACAAATCGAGATACCGGCGCGCGTGGCCAGACGGAAACCGTTTTGCAACAGTTTGTCGGCGAACACCACGGTTTCTTTCAAACCGCATTTGCGAAAGGATGTGTTGATCAGCTTGGAGATTTCCTTTTTCTTCAGCGCCTTGTTCAAGTGGCTGAAAGGCAAACCGCGCGGCAGGATTTCCGACAGCAAAGCACGACCGACGGTGGTTTCCACCAGCGAAGTGCTGCTGCTGAATTCGCCGGTGATTTTGTCTTTGGTCCACTCGGTCATACGCACCGTGATCTTGGCGGTCAACTCGACCACGTTGGCATCCAAGGCACGTTGCACTTCGCCGATATCGGCAAACACCAGGCCTTCGCCTTTGCCGTTGATGCGTTCACGGGTGGTGTAGTAAAGACCCAGCACCACGTCTTGCGAAGGAACGATAGAAGGTTCACCGTTGGCGGGGAACAGTACGTTGTTAGAGGCCAGCATCAAGGTGCGGGCTTCCATTTGTGCTTCCACCGACAAAGGAATGTGCACCGCCATCTGGTCGCCGTCAAAGTCGGCGTTGAAGGCTGAACACACCAGCGGGTGCAGTTGAATGGCTTTGCCTTCAATCAGAATAGGCTCGAACGCTTGTATGCCTAAGCGGTGCAGCGTAGGCGCACGGTTCAACAACACCGGGTGCTCTTTGATGACCTCTTCCAGAATGTCCCACACCACCGGTGTACCGGCTTCGACTTCTTTTTTCGCCGCCTTGATGGTGGTGGCAATGCCCATCAACTCCAGCTTGCTGAAGATGAAAGGTTTGAACAGTTCCAAAGCCATCAGCTTTGGCAAACCGCACTGGTGCAGTTTCAAAGTTGGGCCGACGGTAATCACAGAGCGGCCGGAGTAGTCGACGCGCTTGCCCAACAAGTTTTGGCGGAAACGTCCTGACTTGCCTTTGATCATGTCGGCCAAAGACTTGAGCGCGCGCTTGTTAGCACCGGTCATGGCTTTGCCGCGACGTCCGTTGTCCAGCAAGCTGTCAACGGCTTCTTGCAGCATGCGCTTTTCATTGCGGGCAATGATTTCAGGCGCATTCAATTCCAGCAAACGGCGCAGACGGCTGTTGCGGTTGATGACGCGGCGGTACAAGTCGTTCAAGTCGGAGGTGGCGAAACGCCCGCCGTCCAAGGGCACCAAGGGACGCAAATCGGGCGGCAACACCGGCAGTACGGACAACACCATCCACTCAGGTTTGATGCCGGATTTTTTGAACGCCTCAAGTACTTTCAAACGCTTGGCGTTTTTCTTGATCTTGATTTCGGAGCCTGTCAAATCGTTACGGAGTTTTTCAATCTCCATGTCGATTTCCATGGTCTCGAGCAAGTCGCGCACGCCTTCAGCGCCCATCTTGGCTTGGAACTCGTCGCCGAGTTCGATGCGCTTGGCTTCGTACTCGTCCTCGGTCATGATGGCGTATTTTTTCAGCGCAGTCATGCCGGGATCTGTCACCACATATGCTTCGAAATACAACACGCGTTCGATGTCGCGCAAGGTCATGTCCAGCACCAGGCCCAAACGGCTTGGTAAGGACTTTAAAAACCAAATGTGGGCGCAAGGCGCGGCCAAGTCGATGTGGCCCATGCGGTCACGACGAACTTTGGTTTGTGTGACTTCAACGCCGCACTTCTCGCAAATCACGCCACGGTGTTTCAGGCGTTTGTATTTGCCGCACAAGCATTCGTAGTCCTTGATAGGGCCGAAGATCTTGGCGCAAAACAAACCGTCACGCTCGGGCTTGAAGGTGCGGTAATTGATGGTTTCGGGTTTTTTGACTTCGCCGAAAGACCATGAACGGATTTTTTCCGGGGAAGCCAGTCCGATTTTGATGGCATCGAAATGCTCATCAGGTGTGAACTGCTTAAAGAGGTCGAGTAATGATTTCATGAACGCTCCAACTCAATATCAATGCCCAATGAACGGATTTCTTTGACCAGCACGTTGAACGATTCGGGCATGCCCGCTTCGATCGCGTGCTCGCCTTTGACAATGCTTTCGTAAACCTTGGTGCGGCCTTGCACGTCGTCGGACTTGACGGTGAGCATTTCCTGCAAGGTGTATGAAGCGCCATAGGCTTCGAGCGCCCAGACCTCCATTTCGCCGAAGCGCTGACCGCCGAACTGCGCCTTGCCGCCCAGCGGTTGCTGGGTAACCAAGCTGTAAGGGCCGGTAGAACGTGCGTGCATTTTGTCGTCGACCAAGTGGTGCAGTTTCAAGACGTGCATGTATCCAACTGTGGTCGGGCGATCAAACGCGTCGCCGGTACGCCCGTCAAACAAATGCGCCTGGGTACGTGCGCCGGTCAAGCCCTTGGCTTTCACCACATCTTCAGGGTAAGCCAGTTTGAGCATGGTGCGGATGTCTTCTTCGGAAGCGCCGTCAAACACAGGTGTGGCGAATGGCACGCCCAGCGACAAGTTGTGCGCCATTTCCTTCACGTCCTTGTCCGCCAGTGTGGCCAGCTCTTCCTTATGGCCGGTGCTGTTGTAAAGGGTTTCCAGGAAGGTGCGCATTTCAGAAGCCTTGGCTTCCTCTTGCAGCATATGGCCGAGTTGCTCGCCTATGCCTTTGGCAGCCCAGCCCAAATGCACTTCAAGCACCTGGCCCACGTTCATGCGCGAAGGCACGCCCAAGGGGTTGAGCACGATGTCTACCGGGGTGCCGTCGGCCATGTAAGGCATATCTTCGACCGGCACGATCTTGGAGACCACGCCTTTGTTGCCGTGACGACCGGCCATCTTGTCACCCGGTTGCAAACGGCGTTTGACCGCCAGATAGACCTTGACCATTTTCAACACACCGGCAGGTAACTCGTCGCCTTGGGTGAGTTTTTTGCGCTTTTCTTCGAATGACAAATCAAAGCTGTGGCGGGTTTGCGCAAGCGCGTTTTTGATGGACTCGAGTTGAGACGCCACTTCTTCATCGGCCGGACGGATGTCAAACCAGTGGAATTTTTCAACTGTCGCCAGGTAGTCCTTGTCAATCTTGCTGCCCTTAGGCAACTTGTTCGGGCCGCCGTTGGCCGTTTTGCCCAACAGCAATTTGTGGATACGGTCGAAAGCATCGGCCTCCACAATGCGCAGCTGGTCGTTCAAGTCAAGACGGAAACGTTTGAGTTCATCGTCAATGATTTGCTGGGCGCGCTTGTCGCGCACAATGCCTTCGCGGGTGAACACCTGCACGTCAATCACCGTGCCTTGCGATCCTTGATCGACTCGCAACGACGTGTCTTTCACATCGGATGCTTTTTCGCCGAAGATGGCGCGCAGCAGTTTTTCTTCCGGTGTGAGTGTGGTTTCGCCTTTAGGCGTGACCTTGCCGACCAGCACATCGCCGGGCTGCACTTCAGCGCCGACGAAGATGATGCCGGACTCGTCCAAGCGATTGAGCTGTTGTTCTGCCAGGTTAGGAATGTCGCGCGTGATTTCTTCTGCACCCAGTTTGGTGTCACGCGCCATCACCACCAACTCTTCAATGTGAATCGAGGTGTAACGGTCTTCGGCCACCACACGCTCGGAGATGAGGATGGAGTCTTCGAAGTTGTAACCGTTCCAGGGCATGAACGCGACCAGCATGTTCTGGCCTAAGGCCAGTTCACCCAGATCGGTGGAGGCGCCGTCGGCAATCACGTCACCCTTGGCCAGCTTGTCACCGCGTTTGACGATGGGACGCTGATGTATGTTGGTGTTCTGGTTGGAGCGCTGGTATTTGATGAGGTTGTAAATGTCCACACCGACTTCACCGGCTTGTGTTTCCGCGTCATTGACACGCACCACGATGCGGGTGGCATCGATGTAATCCACCACGCCGCCGCGCAAAGCGGTGACGACAGTGCCCGAGTCGATGGCAGCCACGCGCTCGATGCCGGTGCCGACAAAGGCTTTTTCAGGACGCAACACAGGCACAGCCTGACGTTGCATGTTCGCACCCATCAACGCGCGGTTGGCGTCATCATGCTCGAGGAAAGGTACCAGCGAGGCAGCGACCGACACAATTTGCGCGGGAGACACGTCCATGTACTGCACGCGCTCTTTGCTGCACAAAATGGATTCGCCTTTTTCACGGGCAGACACCAAGTCACCGGTCAAGCGGTCGTCCTTGTCCAAAGTGGCGTTCGCTTGCGCGATCACGTACTTGGCTTCTTCGATGGCCGACAGGTAATCGATTTCACGGGTTACCTGCGCATCGTGCACGCGGCGGTACGGTGTTTCAATGAAACCGTATTCGTTCAAACGCGCATACAAAGACAGCGAATTGATCAGACCGATGTTCGGGCCTTCAGGTGTTTCAATCGGGCAGACACGGCCGTAATGGGTGACGTGCACGTCACGCACTTCAAAACCGGCACGCTCGCGCGTCAAACCGCCCGGGCCAAGGGCAGATACGCGGCGCTTGTGGGTGATCTCGGACAAGGGGTTGGTCTGGTCCATGAACTGCGACAACTGTGATGCACCGAAGAATTCCTTGAGCGCCGCAGAAATGGGCTTGGAGTTGATCAAGTCATGCGGCATCAAAGGCTCTTGCTCGGCCTGACCCAAACGCTCTTTGACGGCTTTTTCAATACGCGCCAGACCGGTACGGTACTGGTTTTCAGCGAGTTCGCCAACGCAACGCACACGGCGGTTACCCAGGTGATCGATGTCATCGACTTCGCCACGGCCATTGCGCAAATCAACCAGAATTTTGACCACGGCCAAAATGTCTTCGTTGTTCAACACCATGGCACCGGTACTTTCGTCGCGACCGACGCGGGCATTGAATTTCATGCGGCCGACACGCGATAAATCGTAGGTGTCAGGGTTGTAGAACAAGCGCTGGAACAGCGCCTGCACTGCATCTTCAGTGGGCGGCTCGCCGGGGCGCATCATGCGGTAGATGGCGACGCGTGCGGCGAATTCGTCGGCGGTCTCATCACTGCGCAGGGTTTGCGAAATGTAGGTGCCTTGGTCCAATTCGTTGGTGTAAATGCATTGCAAATCCTGCACGCCGCTTGAGCGCAGTTTTTTCAACAGCACTTCGGTCAGCTCGTCATTTGCCTTGGCAATGATTTCGCCGGTTTCTTCGTCAACGATGTTGCGTGCAATCACGCGACCGACCAGAAAGTCTTCGGGCACGCTGATGTGCGAGGTGCCGGACTGTTCCAGATCGCGGGTGTGACGCGCTGTGATGCGCTTGTCTTTGGCGACCACGACGCTGCCGCTTTTGTCGGTGATATCAAAACGGGCCACTTCACCGCGCAAACGCTCAGCCACAAATTCCATTTGAGCGCCGCTGTCCATCAAGCGGAAGTTGTCATTGACAAAGAAGTTGGCCAGAATGGCTTCAGGCGTCAGGCCGATGGCCTTGAGCAGTATGGTGACCGGCATTTTGCGGCGGCGGTCGACGCGGAAATACAAAATGTCTTTCGGGTCGAATTCGTAGTCCAGCCATGAACCGCGGTACGGGATGATGCGCGCTGAAAAAAGCAGCTTGCCTGAGCTGTGGGTTTTGCCTTTGTCGTGTTCGAAGAACACACCGGGTGAGCGGTGCAACTGCGACACGATGACACGCTCGGTACCGTTGATGATGAACGAGCCTTTGTCGGTCATCAAAGGCACTTCGCCCATGTAGACCTCTTGCTCTTTGACTTCTTTGACCACCTTGGATTGCGGTGTTGAGGAATCGCGGTCATAAATAATGAGTTGCACGCGGGCGCGCACGGCTGACGAGAAAGTCAGGCCGCGCGTCTGGCATTCGCGCACGTCGAACGCGGGCTTGGCCAGGTTGTATTCGAGGTATTTCATCTCGACAAAACCGTTGTGCGAGACGATGGGGAAGGCCGCGTCAAAAGCAGCCTGCAAACCTTCGTTGGTGCGCTTTTTGGGCGGGACATCTGCCTGCAAAAATGCGGTGTACGCGTCTTTTTGCATTTGCAGCAGATAAGGAATTTCCAGCACGCTGTCGCGGCTGCCGAAACTTTTGCGGATGCGCTTGCGTTCGGTAAATGTGTAGGCCATGAGTACTCCGGACTTGATTCACTCGGCGACTGGGGCCGCACAAATTGCTCTGGGCAACTGTGCGTTGTGCTTAGTCCGCTGGCCACTACCAGCGTTGGCGGACGGTTGTGCATTGCACACAACCCGAACCAAGGTTCTTCTGCAGTCAGCTCAGAAGACACTCGACAACCGGCGCAGGCCTGCTGTCGGGTGCGCTCTGAGAGCGCCAAAGGCTGGATGCCCCTTGTGAGGGCGGCCAGCCTTTGCGGAACTGATTACTTGAGCTCGACTTTGGCGCCGGCTTCTTCCAGTTTCTTCTTGGCGGCTTCGGCATCTGCTTTGGGAGCAGCTTCCTTGACAGCCTTGGGTGCACCGTCGACCAGGTCTTTGGCTTCTTTCAAGCCCAGGCCGGTGATTTCGCGCACTGCCTTGATGACGCCGACCTTGTTGGCGCCGACTTCGAGCAACATCACGTTGAACTCGGTTTGCTCTTCAGCGGCTGCGGCTGTACCGCCACCGGCGGCGGCAGGTGCGGCCATGGCCGCGGCGCTCACGCCGAATTTCTCTTCGATGGCTTTCACCAGATCGTTGAGTTCCATGACCGTCATGCTGTCCAGTGCGGTCAAAAATGCGTCTTTATCGAATGCCATGTTGTTTCCTTAACTCGTTCAGGGCTGCCAATGCGGCAGCAGATTTTTTAAAAGTGCTGCACGCTTTACGCGGCAACCGCCTCTTCTTTTTTCGCCGCCAGTGCGCCGAGTACCACTGCGGTACGCGACATGGGCGACATGAGCAATCCGCACAATTGCGCCAGCAACACTCCCTTGGAAGGAATGTTTGCCAGTTGTTTAACGCCGTTGACGTCCAGGGACTTGCCTGCAAATGCGCCGCCGCGAATGACCAACTTGTCGTTGGTCTTGGCGAAATCGGCCACCACTTTGGCAGCGGCCACAGCATCTACAGAGAAACCATAGATCAGCGGTCCGGTCATCTGGTCAGCAACAGTCTCAAACGACGTACCGGCGACAGCACGGCGTGCCAGCGTGTTTTTCAACACGCTGAGCGATACGCCCTGGCTGCGCGCACTGGCGCGGAATTTGGTCATGTCAGCGACCGTGATGCCGCGGTATTCCGCCATCACCAGCGTCTGCGCTTGTGCTGCCAATGCCGACACTTCTGTGACGACGGCTTCTTTTTCACTGCGATTCAGACTCAAGGTCTACTCCTTCAAAATGTGTCTCGGGTTGCCCCTTGACACGCCGGTTTCAGCGACCTGACTGTCAAGAAAAATTTCTTTTCAGCGGGATCGCCATCTGCGTTGGCTGGTGAATTAAGTGCAGACAAGCTGCACGCCAACGGTCTTGGATGGCTCAGGCGGCTCGAAAACCACCTGACCCACCGCTTCAGGTCTCACCCGAGGGCAAGACCTGAATGCCGAGCGCTTTACGCGCTCAGTGTTTGTGTATCTACGCGAACGCCCACACCCATGGTGGATGACACCGCCAACTTGCGCAGGTAAACACCTTTGCTGGTAGCGGGCTTGGCTTTGCTCAAAGCGTCAATCAATGCGACCAGGTTGCCTTGCAGCTTGTCGCTGTCAAAGGAACGGCGGCCGATGGTGGCGTGAACAATACCGGCCTTGTCGACGCGGAATTGCACTTGACCGGCTTTGGCGTTGCGCACCGCAGTGGCGACGTCAGGGGTGACCGTACCGACCTTGGGGTTAGGCATCAAACCACGCGGGCCGAGAATTTGACCCAGGGTACCAACCACGCGCATGGCGTCAGGTGCGGCAATGATCACATCAAACGGCATGTCGCCGGCTTTGATGCGCGCAGCCAAATCGTCCATGCCGACCACATCGGCACCGGCGGCCAAAGCCTCTTCAGCTTTAGCGCCTTGAGCGAACACTGCGACGCGGGCGATTTTGCCGGTGCCGTTGGGCAACACGACAGCGCCACGCACCACCTGGTCAGATTTTTTGGCATCAATACCGAGCTGCACAGCCACGTCGATGGATTCATCGAACTTGGCAGTGGCGCACTCTTTGACGATTTTCAATGCATCGGTAAACGGGTACAGCTTGTTGCTGTCGACTTTACCGGCGAAAGATTTTTGTTTTTTGGTCAGGCTCATACCACGCCCTCCACGGTCACGCCCATAGAGCGTGCAGAACCGGCGATGGTGCGAACTGCTGCATCGAGGTCAGCGGCGGTCATGTCAACCATTTTGGCTTTGGCGATTTCTTCCAACTGGGCGCGAGTGATCTTGCCTACCTTGTCGACGTGCGGACGGGCTGAACCCTTGTCGAGTTTGATGGCTTTCTTGATCAAAGTGACCGCAGGCGGTGTCTTGATGATGAAAGTGAAGGACTTGTCTGCAAACGCTGTGATGACCACAGGCAATGGCAGACCCGGCTCGACGCCTTGGGTCTGGGCGTTGAACGCCTTGCAGAATTCCATGATGTTCAAACCGCGCTGGCCCAATGCGGGACCGATGGGCGGTGAGGGATTGGCTTTACCAGCTGGTACTTGCAGCTTGATGAAGCCGACGATTTTTTTCGCCATGCTTTGCTCCTTACGGGTACAAACGCCTGTTGAGGGCTCCCCGGGGTTAACGACTCACTGACAACAACCTGCGCCGAGCCGGAAAACGCAGATCAGATTCAAACCAAAGAATCAGGTTTTTTCGACCTGACCGAATTCGAGTTCGACGGGTGTGGCGCGACCGAAAATGGTCACTGACACACGCATTTTGTTTTTGTCGTAATTGACTTCTTCAACCGTGCCGTTGAAATCAGTGAACGGGCCGTCTTTGACGCGCACAAACTCACCGACCATGAATTCCACTTTGTGACGCGGCTTGTCGGTGCCTTCTTGCATCTGGTTGACGATTTTCAAAACGTCTTCCTGAGAAATCGGTGCCGGACGGTTACGCGCACCACCGACGAAGCCGGTGACTTTGTTGGTGTGCTTGACCAGGTGCCAGCTCTCATCGTCCATGATCATTTCCACCAGCACATAGCCGGGGAAAAAACGGCGCTCAGTGGTTTTCTTCTGGCCGTTTTTCATTTCCACCACTTCTTCGGTGGGCACCAGAATACGACCGAATTTGGACTGCATGCCCGCACGGTTGATGCGCTCCAGAATATTGCGCTCTACGGCTTTTTCCATGCCGGAATAAGCATGAACCACGTACCAGCGCATGTCAGGATGCGCAGGCGCGGTGGTGATCAGCGTGTTTTCCAATGATTCTTCGGTCATTATTTTTTCCATCCCAGAATCAGGTCATACAAAAGCCATTCCAGGGTTTTGTCTGTCAGCCACAAAAACACCGCCATGATCAGCACAAAACCGAACACATAGGCTGTCATTTGCATGGCTTCTTTGCGCGTCGGCCAGACCACCTTGAGTACTTCACGCCAGGCATCGCGGCCGAAGCCGATCAATTGCCTACCGTGTAGCGAAGTGAAAAACACCACCACCGCCAACAACAAACAGGCCAGCAAAGCCGACCATTGAATCAACACGCCTTGCGCTGACAATGTGTAAAAAGCCCCCAGTGCAGCCACTACCAATGCAACGGCAGCAGCCAACTTGGCTTTGTCTGCGGTACTGGTCACGGTTTCGATCTGTGCGGTGGACATGTCAGGCAGTCAGTTGATGGTCAAAAAATAACAAGACTTAAAAGCGAACCAAGCCCGCCATTGAAAGGCGGGCCTGTTGTTCACCCGGTATTTCTACCAGGTGGCAGGGGCAGAGGGAATCGAACCCCCAACCTTCGGTTTTGGAGACCGACGCTCTGCCAATTGAGCTATACCCCTATGAACCTTTAACCGCTGGGCACCTTCAAGTGCAGAGCGGTTTGTTTTTCTGGTTAAGCGATGATTTTGGCAACCACACCGGCACCGACGGTTTTGCCGCCTTCGCGGATGGCGAAGCGCAAACCTTCTTCCATCGCAATCGGGTGGATCAGCTTGACCGTGATCGACACGTTGTCGCCAGGCATCACCATCTCTTTGCCTTCAGGCAACTCGATCGCGCCGGTCACGTCCGTTGTGCGGAAGTAAAACTGCGGGCGGTAGTTGTTGAAGAACGGTGTGTGGCGGCCGCCTTCGTCTTTTGACAAGACATAAATCTCAGCCGTGAAATGCGTGTGCGGCTTGATCGATCCGGGCTTGCACAGCACTTGGCCGCGCTGCACGTCTTCGCGCTTGGTGCCGCGCAACAAAATACCGACGTTGTCGCCAGCTTGTCCCTGGTCCAGCAGTTTGCGGAACATTTCCACGCCGGTACAGGTGGTCTTGACGGTGTCAGAAATACCGACGATCTCGAT
This sequence comes from Bordetella parapertussis, assembly GCA_945901125.1. Taxonomy (GTDB): domain Bacteria; phylum Pseudomonadota; class Gammaproteobacteria; order Burkholderiales; family Burkholderiaceae_C; genus Limnohabitans. The sequence continues at coordinate 75 of CAMDKD010000050.1, read as the reverse complement.
CTCTTCGCCGACTTTGACGATGCCGCGCTCAACGCGACCTGTCACCACCGTACCGCGACCGGAGATGGAGAACAC
>CAMDKD010000049.1 GCA_945901125.1 Bordetella parapertussis | reverse complement strand
GGCCGGGGTTGTTGGCGTACTGCTGCACACGGTTGACGATGGTTTGCGCCAGCGCTCCGGTGTAGAAAGCATCGGCGCCTTCCTTGGCGATCAATTTGTAGACCTTGGCCAGACCGGGGTTGGTCAGGCGATGGCCGACCGGCAGCGGTGTGCCATTGGGTTTGAAAAAGTAAGCGACCGATTGCGGGTCTTTGAGCAAAGTGGGTTCGGCTTTGAGCAATGCGTGCAATCGCGGGCTGATGGGGAACCCTGCTTCAGCGATTTTTATCGCTGGTTTGAACAGCGCGGCCCATGGCAATTTGCCGTGTTGTTTGTGCGCCAGCGCCAGCATGCGCAACAGGCCGGGCACACCGACTGCGCGACCGCCAGTCACCACGTCGTTAAAACTTTGCGCTTTGCCGTTCAACATGAACATGTCCGAGGGCGCGAGCAAAGGCGCGGTTTCGCGGCCGTCGAACACTTGGAGTTGCTTGCCGTCGTCGTGGACCAGAAAAGCGCCGCCGCCGATGCCGCTGGACTGCGGTTCGACCAGCGTCAATACCAGTTGCACAGCAATCGCCGCGTCAACCGCAGAACCGCCTGCTTTGAGAATTTGCAAACCGGCGGCGCTGGCGATCGGGTTGGCAGACGCCACGCCACGGTGTTTAAACGCAGTGGCGGCTTTTACTGTGTCAGCTTTGGCCGGTGCTTGCGGCGCCTTGTCTTTAGCCAAAGCGACAGAACTGCCGAGCAGCAACAAGCAAGCGGTACGCACGCTCAAGCGGGCGGCGAAAGGAAGAAGTTGGTTTGTCATGGTGTGTGTTTTCTTAAGAGTTATTTCGGGGGCAGGCGGATGGCACCGTCAAGGCGGATGACTTCGCCGTTGAGCATGTCGTTGTCAAGAATGTGCATGACCAGTTTGGCGTAGTCCTGCGGCGTACCCAAACGCGACGGGAAGGGCACACCGGCGGCCAATGCTTCCTGTACTTCCTTGGGCATGGAAAACATCATCGGCGTGCCGAAGATGCCTGGGGCAATCGTCATATTGCGGATACCGAGTTTGGACAAATCGCGGGCAATCGGCAGCGTCATGCCGACGATGCCGCCCTTGGACGCGGCGTAAGCTGCCTGACCGATCTGGCCGTCATAGGCAGCGACCGAGGCGGTGGAAATCAGCACGCCGCGCTCGCCGGTGTCTTCCGGTGTGTTGGTGCTCATGGCCTGGGCGGACAGGCGGATCATGTTGAAGCTGCCGATCAGGTTGATGTTGATGGTGCGCTGAAAGCCAGCCAGCACGTGCGGGCCGGATTTGCCGACGGTGCGCTCGGCGGTGGCTATACCCGCGCAGTTGATCAAACCGGACAGTTTGCCCAAGGTCTGCGCCTTGGCAACGACAGCCGCGGCTTGTTCCTCGTTGGAGACGTCGCAGTGCATGAACACGCCGCCGAGTTCAGCCGCAATAGCCAGGCCTTTTTCGTCCTGCATATCGGCAATCACCACCTTGGCGCCGTGTTGCGCCAGCAGGCGCGCCGTGCCTTCGCCCAGACCGGACGCGCCGCCGGTGACGATGAAAACGTTGTTTTTAATTTGCATAAGAGCCTTTCAATGGACATCCGGCTGCACCTGCAGCCGCTAACTGAAAGATTATGGCAGTGACGGCCTGCCACAATCCGGCTATTCCTTACTAAGTTGATCTAGGTCTATATGAATCTCTTGCGGCGCTTTCACCTGGCCTGTGTGCTTGTCTTGCTGGCGGCCTGCGCCACAGTGCCGCCAACGGTCAAACCCGTGCTGCCTGTCACCGAGAGCTCACCGCCGGTGGCACCCACAACACCTCAGCCGCCTAAAAAAATCCCCAAATTGGGTCTGGCGCTGGGCGGCGGGGCGGCGCGCGGTTTTGCCCACATCGGGGTGTTGCAAGTGTTGGAAGAAGAAGGCATCAAGCCCTCGCTAGTGGTCGGTACCTCGGCCGGCAGCGTGGTGGCGTCGTTTTATGCCAGCGGTAAAACCGGTCAGCAGTTGCAATGGCTGGCCGATACCATGGACGAAACCCAGTTCACCGACTGGGCCAACCCGTTCAGCGGTCGCGGCATATTGCGTGGCGAGGCGCTGGGCAAATACATCAACAGCCAGTTGAACGGCATGAAGATAGAAGACATGAAGTTGCCGCTGGGCATAGTCGCCACCGATTTGCGCACCGGCGACGGTATTTTGTTCAGGCGCGGCGATGTGGCCACGGCAGTGCGCGCTTCCAGCGCCGTGCCCTCGGTGTTCGAGCCGGTGCAAATTGCGGGCAAAGATTATGTAGACGGCGGCCTGGTGTCGCCGGTGCCGGTGCGTTATGCGCGGCAAATGGGCGCGGACCTGGTGTTGGCGGTTGACATTTCCAGCCGCCCAGAAGATGCCAAAACCTCGGACATGCTCAAAGTGCTGTTGCAAACCTTTAGCATCATGGGCAAGAGCATCAGCCAGCTGGAATTGGCGCAGGCCGATGTGGTGGTGCGACCCGCTTTGCCGGATATCGGCAGCACCGAGTTTTCGGCGCGCAAGAAAAGCATAGAGGCCGGGCGCGCGGCCATGAAGCAGGCCATGCCTCAGTTGCGGGCGTTGCTGGCGCAATAAAAAAAGGCCTGCAGTCCAGAAAGAAGGCGGGCCATAAAAAAAGGCCCACAGTCTCAAAAGAAGGCGGGCCATAAAAAAAGGCCCGCAGTCCTGAAAGAAGGCGAGCCGTGAATAAAAAAAGGCCCGCCTTGTGAGCGGGCCTTGTAAACGAATCCCTGAACCAGTGTTCCTGAGGATCCGAGGAGACAATTTACATGCTGCTTAACGCTTGCGTGAAGCAGGCTTGGCAGTGGCTGTGGCAACGGTTGATGTGGCCAGGGCTTGCATATTGGCTTCAGCAGCTTCGGTGGCTTGCTTGACCGCTTTTTGCACGCTCTCAATAGCGGTTTGACTGGCAGACATGGCGGACTTCATCATGGCGACGGCGCTTTCAGAACCGGCGGGGGCGTTTTTGGAGACAGAGTCAACCAGGCCGAAAACAGATTTTTGTGCTTCAGCAGCTTTGACTTCAACTGCTTCGCCGAATTCCTTGCTGGTGGTCGAAGCGATTTCGTAGACGTGGCGGCTGAAAGCAACTGCTTTTTCGCTCAGGGGTTGCAGGTAACCGGCTTGCAAAGCCATCAGTTCCTGCACGTCTTTGACGTTCATGGCTGCATGGGCTTGTGACTGGGTGTCGGCAATGGCGGCTTTGGCGGCAGCCATATTGAGTTCAACCATTTTTTCAACGCCTGCAAAGGCTTTTTCGGTCAGGCCGAACAGGGTTTCCATATTGGCTTTTTGGGCGGCGATCATTTGTTCTGCGGTCATCATGGCAATTTCCTTCAAGGTGGTTAAGAGATTCACTCGGGACTGCGCGCCTTCATGTTGCGCCGCAGCATGATTGGAAGTATAGGGTTTGTACCAGCGTAATCAAGCTCTTTTTGTTGCGTTGCAGCATATTAGAGTTGAATGCCTAACTGGAAAAATAGCTTAAGTTAACTAAATAGCATTTATTTCAATAATAAATCCACCGAATTTATAGATTCAGCAGCAAAACCCGGCAAGCAAACTGAAACAGCCTCAGCGAAAGCCTTTGCTCACTTCCAGCCAGGCGTTGGCATGCAAATAACTGCTGCCGCTGAGCTGTGAGGGGGCATTGCCAATTGGCTGGCTGATACTGAAGCTGGCGCGCCAATAGCGGGGCCCCTCCCAAGACAGGCCACCGCCGGCACCGGCCAAGCGGGCCTGGTTGCTGCCCGAGGCATACGGGTTTTGGTAGAGCGTGAGCCAACCGGCGTCAATAAACATGCTGGCATACAAGTCGCCGCTCACAGTCAAAACATTGCCGGTCGGCGTCAACCGGTGTTTGATTTCAGCCGTCAGCAGGTGCCCGCTGTCCCCCGACAACACCCCGGGCGCATAGGCGCGCACACTGCGCGCGCCGCCGAATGACATTTTTTGGGTGGTATCCAAGTTTTTATTGGCCCATTGCGCCTGCCAGTTGACCAGCAACTGTGTGTTGTCGCCTAGAGCTTGCACGCGCCCGGCGGACAGCGTGAGGCGGTTGGAATGGCCTTGTGTGTCAGCGGCGGCGGCGTCTGTTGCTTGCGCGGTGGTGTCATTGAAATGCAGATAGCTCCACAGCAAGTCCAGGTTCAGCCAGATGCGGCCCGCGCCCATGCTGTCAGCGCGTGCACCACGGGCGCCCAAATGCCAGACTTGCAACAAGCGGTCATTGTTGGTGCTGCTGGCCTCTTCGATGTCTTGCAGTTCAACCCGGTCGTACTGGGTACGCCAGTTCCACTGGCTTTGCCCGTTGTTAAACAATAATTGATCGGCCCAGACGCTGTTTTGTTTGGCATTGCCGTAAGCATCCAGCGACGCTGCACTGCCGCCCAACTTGTATGTCAGGTAGGCACCGGCCGCGCCTGCTCGCCAACCGTCTTGCCCCAACGGCATTTCATAAGACCAGCGGCCATATTGCATATTTCCCGAGCTGGCGAGCAGGTTCAAGTCCAGGCTGTCCCCGCTTTGGAGCAACTGTGTGTGCTGCTGGTGCAGACTGGTTTGCGTCTCGCCGGTGTAGCTGCTGCCGTGGTTGTTCACGCTGAATTCAGCGTTCCATGCGTGGTTCAGACCGCCGGGCAGTTCCTGTTCTCTTTGGACACTGCTGCCGCCGGGTAGCTTGTCGCTGATCGAGGGCAGCGTGAGGTGCGACTGTTTTTGTGCCGTCACCGGGTCAGCGCTTGCAGTGGCATAGCCGGGATAGACCTGAGTGTTGGCCGTGTTGAGCTTGCTCGAAGCGCATGTCGAGTTGTCGCCTTCAGCATTGGTGTCGCTTGCATTGGTTTGTTCTTCTTCCGGGTCTGTACTGATCGCTGCATAGGTGACAACCGCCATGTTGTTGCTGTTATCGCCCGAATCTGAAGCGGCAGAACTGACGGCGGTATTGGTGTTGCTGACGGTTTCATTGACAGGGCCGCTGGTGGTGCTGGTTTCGATAAACGGTGTCAGTACGGTGGCAGTGGCTACTGTTGTTGTACTTACTGTTGAATCAGTGGCGGTAGATGCAGTGGCGGTAGATGCAGTGGCGGTAGATGCGGTGGCGGAAGTAGTTGTACTCGAGGAACTGGCGCTTGCTGGTGCGATGCCACTGGCAGTTGTTGCTGTGAAAGTAGAAGCGGTGGATGTGGTGGAGGTTTGGGTGATGCTGGGCACAGAGGTGGTGGAAGAGCTGGCGCTGCTGGTCACCGTCACGCTGTTGGTGCTGAATGAATAGCTGATTTGGTAACCCAGTTGGTCAGAGTAGAAACCGCTGGCCACCACCGAATGGGTGCCGACATCGGCGCCGTCCAACGCAAAACTGATGCTGCCTGAAAATGTATTGCTTAAGCTGCCCGGGTCGGTGTAGCTGGCTGCTGTGGTTGTGGTTGTGCCGTCATAAACCTTGGTGCCGGAGGCGTAGGCGCTGATGCTCAGCGGAGTCATAAAGGCGCGCAGCAAGGGCGCGGTATACCCTGCGTACATCAGCCAAGGCGTGGTGAAGTCCCAGTTGCTGTAATTGGCTGCCAGCTTCATAGAAGCCGTACTCAGGCCGGTGACACCGGTGCTGGTACCTACTGACAGGCTGCCGTAGCCGCTGCTTTGCCCGCTGGTTTCGGTGTTCCAAACGCTGTCGGTGACGCTGCCAATCGCCATCAGATTGCCGATCAGGCCGCCGGTATAGCCCGAGGTGCCGGAGACCAAACCCGAGGCATAGCTGTTGACCACGCTGCCGTAATTGCGCCCGACCAGGCCGCCAGACGGAATATCTGTGGTTGCGGTCACTGTGGCCGTTGAATAGCTGTTGGTGATGCTGCCGGTGTCGCCGTTATCCCCCGCCAGACCGCCGACAAAACCCGCCTGGCTGGTGATGCTGCCTGTGGTGAAACTGTTTTTGATGCTGCCGTAATTGCGCCCGACCAGGCCGCCGCTGCTGTTGGTGGTGATGGCCATGTTCACCATACCGGTGTCTCTGAGCACCGCGTCGCTACTGAGGACGGCAAACAAGCCGCTCACTCCTACAAGCGGGCGGTACAGGTAAAGGTCGGAAATCACATGGCCCAGACCGGCAAACGTGCCGCTGTAGTAGTCGGCAGAAGTGGTGTTGTTGCCTATTTTGGTGAAGCCTTTGACATAGGTGCTGGTTGACCAGGAGGTGGTACCGCTGGCATCAATGTCTGCGCCTAGCGCGTAGTTGGCCGTCAAATCCCCGTTCATGCCTTGCAGATCGCTGGCAGTGGTGCTGCCTGAACTGCCCAGGCTGGTGATCACTTGGTAGCTTTTCAGGTTAGACGTGTCGCTGCCCAGCTGGGTATAAAAATTAGTTCCTGCCGCCAGCGTGACCGGGGCGTTGACGTAATAGTCTGAGGCGATGCCGCTGATACTGCCGCTGGTGCTGCCTTGTCCGTACATCAGTTTCAGTTTGCCGCTGCTGTTGCTAGAAGTAATAGGCGCGTTGATGTAAATATCTTTGTAAGCGCTCAAGGTGAGTAAGGTGGCTGCGCTCCAGCTGACAGCCGAGTTCACATAAATATTGCCCGAATCGCTGCCGCTGGTGTTGTCGGTGGCAATGAGCACATTGGTGCTGTCCAGACTGGTGCTCAGCGTGCTCGCGCCTATGCTGCTGCTGGTGGACACACCCGAGCCGCTGCTGATGGTGAAGTTGGTTGGGTCTATCAGCCACTCGCCGCTGCTGCCGTCAGCCGCCCGGGTCGATACCCTCGCTGTGTCTGCAATGCGCACAAGGGCCGCGCTGGTTTCAATGAAACCCGGGCTGTTGCTGACCGCGCTTGACGTGTCCAGCCTGCCGCTGAGCGACACGCTGCCGTTTTGCTTGTCGCCCAATAACAAAATGTGCCCGCCCGGCGATGTGATGTTGCCCGGGTTGCTGACATTGCCGGCCATCAAAGTGGCATAACCGCCTTCAGCGGTTCGTATGTTGCCTTCGTTGACGACGGATGCGCTGTTATTGCCGGCCGACACTGCGCCACGGAGCTGGTAGGGTTTGGTGTTGTCCGCCAGGTTCAGGGTGGATGCGACCAGGCCGCCCACATTGACTTGCGCGCCCGGGCCGAAATACACGCCGGACGGGTTGATCAGCCAGACCTGGCCGTTGGCGCTGAGTTGACCGAGGATGCGCGAACCGTTGGGGTCGCTGATGCGGTTGATGGCCACGGAAGAGACGCCGGGCTGAACAAATTTGACAATCTCAGTCGGGCCGACATTGAACTGTTGCCAATTCAGCGTCGCTTTGTTGCTGGTTTGTGTGACGGTGGTGACGCTTTGGCCGCCTTGGCTTGACTGTTTGACAACAGCCTGACCGCTGACCACTTGCGCACCTTGCGGCGCAGCCTGGGCCATCACGGGGCAGAGCAACAGCGACACCCAGCAGTTCTGGCTGACTTTCTTTGTTTTGTAGTGCGATAAAGCATTCATTTTTGGATTCAGCAAAATCTATAATTACTAAATTTCAATAAATAAATGTTAATACCAATTAAATCAATAAATTCATCAATTAACTATTAAATATAATTATGTTGTTGTTTAACGTCAAAAATAGACCATTAATAGCGCACATTTTTTCCGATAATTGAAATCAGCTGGTATTTCAAGCCATTCACAGCGACTTTGCCGGCGGGTCGTGGCCGTCACCAATAATCCGGGATGCACATTTACTTTGCCGCGACGCACATTCAGCGATTGCCAGAAGGGCACCGCTTCCCCATGGGCAAGTACGAGTTGCTGCGCCAGCGGCTGGCGGCTGAGTTGCCGCAGTTGACATTGGCATTGGCAGAACCGGCCAGCGACGGCGAACTGGCACTCGTGCACACACCGGACTACATAGAAGCAGTCACGCATGGCGGCTTGAGCGAGGCAGCCCAGCGCGAAATCGGCTTTCCCTGGTCAGAGGGCATGGTCGAGCGGGCGCGCCGCTCGGTCGGCGCCACGGTCAACGCTGCGCGCACGGCCATGAAAGTAGGCGTGGCCGCCAATCTGGCCGGCGGCACCCACCATGCGTATGCAGGCAAAGGCAGCGGTTTTTGTGTGTTCAACGACGTGGCGGTGGCGGCGCGTTTGCTGCAAGCAGAAGCCGCGCGGGCCAGTCGCCGACAGTTTCAAGTGGCGGTGATTGACCTGGATGTGCACCAGGGCAACGGCACGGCGCATATCTTCCGTGATGACCCGACGGTGTTCACGTTTTCCATGCACGGCGCGAAAAATTTCCCGTTCCGCAAGGAACACAGCGATTTAGACATTGAATTGCCCGACGGCTGCGGCGACGATGACTACCTGGCGCAGCTGCAAACGGGTTTGCAGCAACTGCAAGCGCGTTGTCAGCCTGAGTTGATTTTTTACCTGGCGGGAGCCGATCCGCACGAGGGCGACCGCCTCGGACGTTTAAAACTCAGCTTTGAAGGATTACAACAACGCGAACGCATGGTGCTGGACTGGGCAAGTGAAAGAAGCATTCCTTTGGCCATGGCCATGGCCGGCGGCTACGGCAAAGACATGGCGGACACGGTGCAGGTGCAAATCAATACATTCGCGCTGGCCTTAGAGGCCAGTCAACACTGGCAAAATCAGCAGCCATGACATCTGACACCCTCCGCCCGCAAGCGCTTGAGCGCTCAGCCTTTAAAAGCTTTAGAAACATTTCCACCCGCTGGATGGATAACGACGCTTACGGCCATGTGAACAACGTGGTTTACTACCAGTGGTTTGACACGGTGGTGAATGCCCACTTGATTGAAAACGGCGCGCTGGATATTCACCACGGCGAGACCATAGGCCTGGTGGTGGAGACGCATTGCAATTTCTTCTCCTCGCTGGCTTTTCCGCAAACCGTGCAAGCAGGCATCAAAGTGGGTCGCATCGGTGCTTCCAGCGTGCGCTACGAGGTGGGTATCTTTGCGCAAGACGCGCCGCTGTGCGCTGCACACGGTCATTTCATTCATGTCTATGTAGACAAACTCACGCGCAGGCCTGTGTCACAACTGCCTGCCGCTCTTTTAAACGTTTTAGAAAAATTGACATGAGCATTGCCGCCAACGTTCAACAAGCCATAGACACGCGCATGTCAGCGCGTGCCTTTACTCAGCAAGCGGTACCGCGCGAGCTTTTGACAGAACTGCTGGCGCAGGCCGCGCGTGCGCCCTCGGGCACCAACACCCAGCCTTGGAGGGTCTATGTGCTGCAAGGCCAAAGCCGCGACACATTGGTTGAGAAAGTGTGTGCCGCGCACGACGAAGTCAGAGCGCATCCTGAGAAAGCCGCCGACTACCGCGAGCCCTACGACTATTACCCGGAAAAGTGGGTCAGTCCTTTCATCGACCGACGCCGCGAAAACGGCTGGAGCCTCTACGGTTTGCTCGGCATCACTAAGGGTGACAAAGACAAAATGCACGCGCAGCACCAGCGCAATTACCGGTTTTTTGATGCGCCTGTCGGCTTGATGTTCACGCTGGACAAAGTGATGGGTCGCGGCTCGCTGGTGGATTACGGCATGTTTTTGCAAACGCTGATGCTGGCCGCGCGCGGCATGGGCCTTCACACCTGTCCGCAGGCTGCGTGGAACGGGTTTGCCAGCATTGTTCTGCCGCACGTTGGTGCGGGTGAGGATGAAATGCTGGTTTGCGGCATGGCGCTGGGCTATGCCGACGACAGCGAGATTGTGAATACCTTTCGCACGCCGCGTGAACCCGTGACGGCTTTCACTCGTTGGCTCGATTAAAGCGGAACTCGCCATGATCATCACCAGTCTGCTGGACACGGATTTGTACAAATTCACCATGATGCAAGCGGTGCTGCATCAGTTCCCCGGCGCGCAGGTGTCTTACAAATTCAAATGCCGCACGCCGGGCGTGGTGCTGGCACCGTATGTGGACGATATACGCAGCGAAATCAAATCGCTCTGCCAGTTGAAATTCTCCGAGCAGGAACTGTCTTGGATGCGCGCATTGCGTTTCATCAAAAGCGATTTCGTCGACTTTTTAGGTTTGTTCAGGCTGAATGAAAAATACATTACCGTCAGCGCCTTGCCCGACGGCTCTATCGATATTCAGATCAAAGGCCCGTGGCTGCACACCATATTGTTTGAAATCCCAGTGTTGGCCATTGTCAATGAGGTGTACTTCCGCCACACCCAACCGGTGCCGGATTACGTCGAGGGGCGCAAGCGCTTAGACACCAAAATTGTTCAATTGCAAGCAGTTGATCTGGGCGACTTGAAGATTGCAGACTACGGCACGCGCAGGCGTTTTTCCAAGTCCTGGCATGAAGAAGTGTTGCGCGTCTTGACCGCGCGCCTGGGCTCGGGGCTGGCCGGGCGTTTCGCCGGTACCAGCAATTGTTTGTTTGCCAAAAACCTGGGCTTGACGCCCTTGGGTACCATGGCACATGAATACCTGCAAGCGTGTCAGGCGTTGGGACCGCGTTTGCGCGACAGTCAAGTGTTCGGCTTTGAAACCTGGGCGCGCGAGTACCGGGGTGATCTGGGCATTGCGCTCAGCGACGTTTACGGCATCGAGCCGTTTTTGCGCGATTTCGACATGTACTTTTGCAAATTGTTTGACGGGGCCAGGCACGATAGCGGGGACCCGTTCAACTGGGGTGAGCGCATGATCGATCATTACAAACTCAACCGGGTCGATCCATTGACCAAGACGCTGATATTCAGCGATGGCTTGACTGTGCCGCGCACCATAGAGCTGTACCATCGCTTTCGCGGCCGCTGCCAACTGGCTTTCGGCATAGGCACCAACCTGACGAATGACCTGGGCTATGAGCCTTTGCAAATCGTCATCAAAATGGTGGAATGCAATGGACAGCCGGTGGCCAAGCTGTCTGACACACCGTCTAAGAACATGTGCGAAGACGCCAACTACATGGCGTATTTGCGTCAAGTCTTTCAGATTGAATCACTTTGATCGCTTTTTATTGTTAGGAAATTTCTATGGAAATTCTTTTAATCGCAGTTTTTTTTGTCACCTATGCTGCCATCACCCTGGAGCATCAAACAGGGGTCAATAAGTCTGCCCCTGCGCTGATTGGTGCGGTTGTGTTGTGGGCCATTTATGCCTTTGGCGTGGGCAATATGCCTTTGGTCACCGAGCATTTGAATGAATCATTGGTGACCACGGCCCAAATTATTTTTTTCCTGATGGGTGCCATGACGATTGTGGAAGTGGTCGACGCCCACGGCGGGTTTGAAATCATCACCTCGCGGATTCGCACCAAGCGCTTATCCACACTGATGTGGTTGGTGGGTACCCTCACTTTTTTTCTCAGTTCGGTCTTGGACAACCTGACGACTGCCATTGTGATGGTGTCGTTGATGAAGAAATTGCTGTCAAATCGCGAAGACAGGCTGGTGTTTGCCGGAGTCATCATTATTGCTGCCAATGCAGGCGGGGCCTGGTCCCCGATTGGTGACGTGACCACCACCATGTTGTGGATAGGCGGGCAGATCACCGCTATGGTCATCATGCAGAGTTTGTTTTTGCCTTCAGCGATTGCGGCCTTGGTGCCTATGCTGTTTTTCTCTTGGAAGATGCGCCATGCATTGGTCGAGTCCCCGCATGACCATTTGCAAGCCCAAAGCGATCTGTATCCGCATGCCAAGCTGATGTTCTTTTTGGGTCTGGGCTCCTTGATTGCCGTGCCTGTATTCAAAACATTGATCGGCTTGCCGCCTTACCTGGCCATACTGTTGGGCTTGGGATTGCTGTGGTTGGTTGGTGATCTCATTCACCGCAACAAAGCACCCGAAGAAAAACAGCATTTGACATTGGCCAGTTCTTTGTCTCGCATCGATATGGGCTCTCTGACATTCTTCATTGGCATTTTGCTCGCCGTGGCAACCCTCGAGCATTCCCATGTGCTGACCTCTTTGGCCAATTGGCTCGATACCGTGGTTGGCCGACAAGATGTGATCGTGATTTTGATTGGTCTGGCCAGTGCGGTGGTAGACAACGTCCCACTGGTGGCGGCAGCAATGGGCATGTACGACTTGGCCAAGTACCCCACCGACAGTTTCCTGTGGGAATTTTTGGCGTTTTGTGCAGGCACGGGCGGCTCGATCTTGGTGATCGGATCGGCCGCAGGCGTGGCCGCCATGGGTCTAGAAAAAATCAACTTTTTTTGGTACGTCAAGAACATCAGCGCTTTGGCTTTGGTGGGCTATTTCGCTGGTGCGTTTGTTTACATTTTTCAATTTAACTTGACCCATTGAAATTCATGAAACCTTCCGTCATTGTTTCGCGCCCCATTTACCCAGAAGTCATCGACAGACTGCGAACCCATTTCGATGTAACTGCTCACCAGACCGACCCCGAATGGACACCGCAGACGTGGACACAAGCCTTGTCGCAGCATGATGGTGCGCTGACCATGGGCATAGAACCAGTCAATGCCGAGGTGCTGGCGGCATGCAAGCGCTTGCGCATCTGCGCCAATTTATCGGTGGGCTATAACAACTTTGATGTGCCGGCCATGACCCGACACAAAGTGCTGGCCACCAATGCGCCGGATGTATTGACCGAGACCACGGCTGACTTCGGGTTTGCGTTGCTGATGGCGGCAGCCCGCCGTGTCACCGAAAGCGAACGCTACATACGCGAAGGCCATTGGCAGAAGTGGGCGCTTGAGTCGTTTGCGGGCATGGCGGTGCATGGCAGCACTCTGGGCATCATAGGCATGGGACGCATAGGCCAGGCGATTGCCAAACGTGGTGCGCATGGTTTCAACATGCGTGTCATTTATCACAACCGCAGCCGGCTCAGCGCCACAGACGAGACCGCTTGCAAAGCTGCTTACGTCAGCAAACAAGAGCTGCTGCAACAAGCAGATCACGTGGTGCTGGTGCTGCCCTACAGCAAGGAATCTCACCACACCGTAGGCGCGGCGGAACTTGCGCTGATGAAGCCCACTGCCACGCTGGTGAACATCGCGCGCGGCGGTATCATTGATGATGCAGCGCTGGCTAAAGCCCTGGCAACTGGACAGATAGCTGCTGCCGGATTGGACGTGTTTGAAGGTGAGCCCAAACTGCATCCGGATCTATTGAAAGTACCGAATGCCGTGCTGACACCTCATATCGGCAGTTCCACCCGCGCCACGCGTCTGGCCATGGCCAATCTGGCAGCCGACAACCTGATTGCATTTTTCAAAAACGGCAGCGCATTGACGCCGCTCAACCCCGAGGTATTGCCACACTCATGAGTTTCGATTGGCTACTATTGATCATTTTGGTCGCTGTCATGGGCGGCTTTGTGTATTTCATGCGCCGCTTCGCCGGACCGCCGCCGCAAAACAACCACGCGATGGAGCAGTTGGAAGAAAAGCTTGAACGCGTTTCGCGCGATATGCGCTTTGAGATCAGTGAAAACCTGCGCGGCAACCGCCAGGAAATGTCGCAAAGCATGGCGCAGTTTCAGCAAACGCTGACCGAGCAACTCGCGCTGATGCAAACCAATTTGAACGCGCAGTTGCAAACGCTTGGCGAGGGCAATACCCGCCGCATGGCCGAGGTGCGCGAAACCCTGGATAGGCAATTGCAGAACTTGCAGGAAACCAATATTGCCAAGCTCGAAGAGATGCGCAAGACAGTGGATGAAAAATTGCAAACCACTTTGGAAAAGCGTTTGAGTGAAAGCTTTAAACAAGTGGCCGAGCGATTAGAGCAAGTGCACCAGGGCTTAGGGCAAATGCAAACCCTGGCGCAAGGCGTGGGCGATTTGCAAAAGGTGCTCAGCAATGTGAAAACACGCGGCATCTTCGGCGAAGTGCAGTTACAGGCTTTGCTTGACCAGGTGTTGACCATCGAGCAATACGGCAAGCAGGTAGAAACCAAACCGCGCAGTAACCAGCGCGTGGATTTCGCCATCAAGCTGCCTGGACGCAGCGACGACGGTGCCAGCGTATGGCTGCCCATAGACGCTAAGTTCCCGCGTGAAGACTACGAACGTTTGCTCGAAGCGCAAAACCGTTCTGATGCGCCGGGGGCAGAAAGCGCCGCCAAAGCCATGGAAGCGCGCATTCGACTGGAAGCCAAAACCATTGCAGAAAGTTATCTGGCGCCACCTCACACCACCGACTTTGCAATTTTGTTTTTACCGGTTGAAGGTTTGTACGCAGAGGTATTGCGCCGCCCCGGTTTGATGGACACATTGCAACGCGATTACCGGGTCACGCTGGCCGGACCGACCACGCTGCTGGCGATATTGAACAGCTTGCACATGGGCTTTCGCACGTTGGCTTTGGAGAAACAAGCCTCTGAAGTGTGGAAGGTGCTGGGTGCTGTCAAAACCGAGTTTGAACGCTACGGCGAATGGGTAGCCAAGGTGCGCGAGCAAGTGCAAAAGGCGGCAGACACTTTGGACAAGGCTGACACCCGCAGCAAGCAAATGCGTCGCGCTTTGAAAGTAGTGGAAGCATTGCCGGAGACCGAAGCGCTGGCGCGATTGCCATTGCAAATGGACGATATGTCGGACGCCATAGACCCGAACGACCCTGATTAAGCTGCGCCTACACACTTTGTTTTGAAAAAAAATCTGATCAAACTGATCGCAGGCCAAGCTTGTTTGCACGCCTGCATGACGGGCATGCGCATGGCCGCGCCGTTGCTGGCTTTGCGCCAAGGCTATAGCGCGGTGCTGGTCGGCGTATTGATAGCGTTGTTTGCGCTGACCCAGGTGTTTCTGGCTTTGCCTTCGGGCCGGTACGCAGACAAACACGGTTTGAAGCGGCCGGTCATGCTGAGTGTGCTGGCCTCTAGTCTCGGCGCGGTACTGGCCGCCATCTGGCCGGTGTTTCCGGTCTTGTGTTTAAGTGCGCTGCTCAGTGGCGGCGCGACCGGTGTGGCCATCATTGCTTTGCAAAGACATGTGGGAAGGCTTTCGCGCGATGTGAACGAGATGCGTTTGTCCTACAGCTGGCTGGCCATAGGGCCCGCAGTTTCCAATTTTGTCGGCCCGCTGGCTGCCGGTGTGTTGATTGATGCCTCAGGATTTCCGGCTGCGTTTGCCTTGCTGGCGGTGTTGCCATGGTTCGCCTGGTTTGCCGTGCGTCATGAAGCGCCGATACCCGCCATTCAGCAAATGCCCAAGGACCCGGGCAAACGTGTCTGGGATTTGCTGGCTGACCCCGGCTTCAGACGCTTGTTGATCGTGAACTGGTTTTTATCCGCCAGCTGGGATTTGCATACCTTTGTGGTTCCGTTGCTGGGGCATGAACGCGGCATCAGCGCGTCCGCCATCGGCGCCATATTGGGCAGCTTTGCCTTGTGCGCAGCGCTGATACGCGTGTTGCTGCCGTGGCTGGCCAAGCGTTGGCAGGAATGGCAAGTGATTGTGGTGGCCATGCTGTTGACTTGTGTGTTGCTGGCGCTTTACCCGCTGGCGCATGCGGCTTGGGCCATGGGCATGATGTCTGCATTGCTGGGGCTGGCCTTGGGCAGCGTACAGCCCATGGTAATGAGCAGCTTGCACCAGTTGTTGCCGCCGGATCGCCAGGGGGAAGGTCTGGGCTTGCGGTTGATGCTGATCAACGCATCCAGCGTTGCCATGCCTTTGCTGTTCGGCAGCCTGGGCGCGTGGCTGGGTGTGGCGGCGGTGTTCTGGTGCGGCTCAGCGACTGTGGGGGCAGGCAGCAGACTGGCCTGGCAGATGAAGATCAAGGGTCACTGAGAAAGATACATTGATCAACAATTGACAGTTTGATCTGTCATATTTGTTTCATTAAAGTGTGCCATAGTCTTTTCACAAAATGAAACAGACACATACTTCACTAGAACGCTTTAAGCAATCACTGGACACCCAGGGATTTATTTCTCCTATGCTGAGTGCATTACCGCCTCGCGAAGTCTTGCGCAGGCCACCGGGCGAGCAGGAAATTTTCGGTATGGTGCTCGATGGTGACCTCGAGTTGAAAACGCAAAACACACAATCCGTCTACGCCAAGCACGAGGTATTTTTCATAGACGGCACCGAGAACTTTGAAATTCATTCCGGAAGCAGTGGTGTTGAGTATTTATTTGCGTTCAAAAAAAACAGGACTTGAGTGTTAGTATTTCCCGCTTGTCATCCTCCCTTTTCACAGGCAAGCAGACAGACCGGGAATAACAGATGCGTAATTTCCATATCCACGGCAATTCAATTGTTGAAACCGATAGCTTGATACCAGCCTTAAGTGCCACCGGTTTTAACTGGCTGAGTTTCAGCAGAAGAGAATTTGAAGTTGCCTTGCCTGACATTCAGCAGATGCTGGATCAATTGTTCAAGCTCGAAGTCCTTGAATTGCATTTGACGGATTTACTGAATAACCAATTACCTTCGCATTACGATTACACCTCTGAGTACGATGTCATAATTTTCAGGCGACTGGCCCGGGGCCGCTCAGAGTCTGACGTGTTTCATCCCGGTCAGGTACTTCACGCGGCAAGCGCCAGCAGCGGTCCGCCGATACTGCGGCGCATAGATACCAGCCCCATAGGATTTCTTGTCATTGACAAATTAATCATCACGGTTCATCCGGCCGACTGTGCGGTCAGAGATGCATTCGCCTTGAAACTATTGAATGCGGTCAGCTCGTCCAACGTGTCACATGCCGCTAACCGGCTGCCAGCCAATCCCACAGATTTGATGCTGCGCCTCATAGGCCAGGTGGTTGACGGCTATCTGGATTTACGCAGGGAGTTGACCCGGCAACTGGACCATTGGCAAAGTGAACTCATCAATCCCAAAGCCAGATTCAATAACTGGAGCGCTTTGCTTGATTCGCGACTGACGCTGCATTATTTGGATGAAATTTGCGAAGACCAGCGAGCCGCTATGCAAGATTGGATAGAAGCTCTGGATACTTGGCTGGAGAATGAGACCTTGTCGGCCAAAGAACTTGAATTACTCAAGGTGCGCAGCAGGGATGTGCTTGAGCATATTGAGCGTGTTGTACACCATGTGAACCGGTTGGAGCAAAGCGCGGAAACCGCAGTGCAAATGCATTTCAATATACAAAGCAATCACAACAATGATGTGATGAAAACGCTGACTGCGCTGACAGCTATTTTTCTGCCCTTGAACCTGATCACTGGTTTTTTCGGTATGAACTTTGAAAATTTCCCGGCACTTAAGAACCCGGATGCTTTGCTCATCACTGAACTGTTCATGGGCTTGCTGGTCATTGCTCTGGGCAGTTATTTCTGGATCAACAGATACCTGAGCGTTTCTAAGGCCAGGTCACGTGGCGATTGATGCTTCACGTTACTGACAGCCCAGTTTAAACCACCATCGCTGTCGTACAACCGTCCATGGTCAGCACCACGCCGCTGATGTAGCTGGCACGCTCTGAAGCCAGGTAGACCACGGCATCGGCTACTTCTTCAGACCGGGCAATGCGTCCCATGGGAATCCGCGCATTCGCGCGTTGCATGGCTTCCTGCTCTGTGATGCCTTGCGCACGCGCGTCTGTGGCCATGCCTTCTTGTAAACGGTCGGTGAGGGTGAGGCCAGGGTTGACCGCGTTCACACGCACGCCCTTGGCTGCATAAGCCGATGCCATGCCGGCATTGACCAGCATCAAAGCTGCGTTGGCCGCACCGCCCGGCATGTGTATGGCGCTGGCCACTTTGCCGCCCGCGCCTATGACATTGACAATGGCGCCTGCACCTCTTTGTCCCATGCGCTTGATGGTGGGGTCGATCATGTGTATGTAGGAAAAATATTTCGCTTGCATGGCCGCTTGCCAGGCCTCGGGGTTGAGATCATCGGGCGCGGTGCGTTTGGCAGCACCGGCTGAATTCACCAGGATGTCAACCGCACCGAAGAGTTGTTCGGCCTGGTTCAATACCTGCTCACCGTTTGCGGCGATTTGCATATCGGCGGCGATGGTGTGTACCGATGAGGCAGGGTAGTCGGCTGTGAGTAACTTGACGGCTGCCGCCAGATTGCCCGTGTCGCGCGATACCAGAGTGACTTTAGCGCCTTCGGCCAGAAAGCCTTGTGCGCAGGCCAGGCCTATGCCTTTGCTGCCGCCAGTGATCAGTACGTGTTTATCGGTGAGATGCAAATCCATGAGCGTCCTTCTTCTTCCGGTTCTTATATCAAGCTGCGGTTCAGCACAACACCATGCCGCCGTCCATTTGTATGGATTGACCGGTCATGCCGGTCGCGTCTGCCGAGGCCAGAAACACCGCCATGCCGGCGATCTCTGCGGCTTGCATGAAACGCCCCAGAGGCACGCGCGATAAAGCGGCTTTTTCAAAATCGGCAATGCTGGTGTTGCCACTTTGCGCCGCTTCGACCTTCACTGCATCAAACATATCGGTTTCAACAAAGCCGGGGCAAATCGCGTTCACTGTGACCTTGTATGGGCTGGCTTCCAAAGCCACGCAGCGTGTGAGACCGACCACTGCGTGCTTGCTCACGTTGTAGGCGCTTTGGTTGCGCGATCCCCATTTACCGGCGGTGGAAGCGATATTGATGATGCTTCCCTTTTGGCGTTGTTGCATGTGCGGCAGGCAGGCCTGGGTGAAATGCAGCACGCCGAATAAATTCACGTCCAGCAACTCTTGAAAATCCTGCGCCGTGTATTCCAGAAAGGTTTTGGAGCGGTAAATGCCGGCGTTGTTGACCAGCGTGTCGACACGGCCGAAATGCTTTTCAACCTCAGCGACTGCTTGAAAGCAAGCTTCTCTGTCTGTCACGTCCAGCGCCAGCGTCATGATTTGCGCCGCAGACAAGGGCAGGTTGGCGGCCAGTTCTTCCAGGGCGTGTTTGTTTCTGGCGATCAGGCAAAGCGATGCGCCTTCGTTGGCGTAAGCCTGTGCTATCGCCTGTCCAATGCCACGGCTGGCACCGGTGATGATGGCCACTGAGCCGCTGAGTCGTTGTTCCATTGCTGTCCCTTGTTGACTTGGTTTCAAATCACAGCATCTTAGAGTGGCGTGGGGCGGGCAGCGGAACCTCTGTCAACCTACGCTTTAAATCACGCTTATTTCAAGCTGTCGGCCCATGGCTTGCAATGCTGCAGCAATTCCGTCTATGCGTGAGGTGTGGCGTAAGTTGGTCAGGCGGTTAATTTCTTGCGGCGTAGTTTTTAAGCGCCGAGCCAACTCAGCCGGTCGGATGTTCTGTGCCAACATTTCATTGAGTAACAAGATTTTTGCCGAAAGACTTGCAGACAGTTCAACCAGGTGTTGGCCACGTTTGGGCTTAGACGGAACCGGAACCATACGCTTGTAGTCAAAATAAAACTCAATCGCCAATTCCAGTGCTTCTTTCGCCATGCTCAGCGCTTCATTGACAGTGTCGCCTTGGGTAATTGCTTCGGGTATGTCGCGAAAGCTGACCACATAGCCGCCATCTTCTTGGTCTGGTGTAAGGGTGACAGGAAATTTCATAGGTATCTTTGCTATTTAAGACCGAGTTGTTTTTTGATCGCTTCTACCGTTCCTTTTTTGAGGTCGGTGTTGTGCATGGGGAGGATGGACTGCTTGTCATTCAAGTAAACCTTAAGGTGCGAACCTTTCATGGCGCCAAAGCTAGCACCTTGCTGAGTCAGCCACCGTTTAAATTCCTTGCTGTTCATATTTTCAAATATAAACAATATTGTTTATATTGTCAATTGCCTCAGTCCCTAAGCCCTGCTCAATGACCGCCATTGAAACAAACAATCAGGGTTAACCCGATATTTGATTATGATTCGCTTCAATGAGTTTTTCTCA
>CAMDKD010000048.1 GCA_945901125.1 Bordetella parapertussis | reverse complement strand
TCCGCCAGCACCGCTGCCCTGAAATCATCACTGTGGCTACGCCTCGTTCCGCCCTTTGTGGCACCCATGTAAATGTCCATTTGGTTTGTAAATGGACATGATCCGGTTAGCCGAAGGTAAATTCAATATGGGATGCCCAGCCGCTTACTTTTGATCAACCCGGGCATTGCAGGATTTGTCAATACATAAATGATTTGAGAATTATTTGACATGTGATTTTTTTAGATAAATTTGAAATGAAAAATAGGATCAATTTTTACAAGCTTAATTCTTTTTTTATTGTTTTTAAATAATTAATTACTTCATTAGCGGATGACTTCAACTCTTTCTTTTCATTATCTGTTGCGAGGTCTAACCAACTACAAACGTCTTGCAGTAATTGCTTTTTTTCAATTCTCTTTTTTTCTTTATCGGTAATTGAAAGTGTACTAACTATACGATCAGAAAAAAAGGCTGGATAATATTTTTCGAAATTTACCTCTTGAAAGCAGTTAAACTTTTCCATAGGCCAATCTTTAAATGCGTGTTTTAATTTTTTTACTATTTCTTTACCTTTATCATCTCCATCTACCAGCACCCATGTTTTATTTTTATAAACTGATTCCAAATGAGTAAATAAAACCAATCTACTAAAGTCTCTAAATAAAGGCTCTACATTACTAACGCCGGCAGCAGATAAAGTTCTGATATTTTTTAATGCCGGTACAAACCATGGAATAAGATATTTTTTTATAATTATCTCAGCAGAAGACTCTTCAAGAAATAACCATCCGTCCCATAGCTGGTAGTCAGTAAATGCATACCCCAATTCATTTAACACGCGAAATCGGTCTTCTGGATTTTTTGAAATTTCTTTAACCTCTGCATCCACTGGAAATGAATTGCTTTTATTTTTTATCTCATATAATCTGGTGCTCGGCTCTGCACCAAGATGACTCAATACAATATTCGAATGCGTAGAAATAATAAATTGATTATTTTTACTGCTTTCAATAATCAAATCCAACAATGCCTTAAGTGCATTCGGATGTAAATCATTTTCAGGTTCTTCAATTAAAAATATTTTTTCTTTAGATACTGCTAATTCATATAAAAATGCAGCAATATTTGCAACTCCTTCACCCATTTGCTCTATAGATATAGGAGTACCATCCGGAAAAAAAGCACCTGGCTTCACTCCACCGATAGACTCAACGTGACAGACAGTAAAACCCAGTACTTGTTCACATGCAGTTGAATATATTTTATAACTAGGGTTTGAAGCAGGCAGCCCTACCAATTTTTGCGCGAAATTACTTAAGCTAGGTAAGATTAATTTTCCTGAAAAATTTTGAACTGACTCAGTGTAAGAGCCAACTTTACGTTTAGAAAAAAAAGGAATAAAAGCATGATGCGGCGCATTAGAATTGCATCGATTTAAACCGGTTCCGATAGACGCATCTTGATAACTGATTGAAATAACTTCAGCTCCCAATTGTTTTATATACATTCTGGAAAATGAAGATTCATGAATTTCTTTGTCGAGACCAAAAGATGTCAAGTTGCCTTTTTCTAAATAGAGCGTAATTTCAGTTTCTCTTCTTGTATCTCTACAGTCTAAGGAAAAACCTGATGCTAAACCTTCTTGAAAAAAACTGATTGCTTTAATAATGGATGTTTTTCCTACATTATTTGGCCCAATTAGTACGGTTATGTCGCCAAACTCCAATGGATCTTGCATACTAACGAATGATCGGAAATTTTGAATGACAATAGACTTTAATTTCATGATTTTTCTAATATTATTTTATATTGATTTATTTAAATATATCCAACCCTACTTTAAGAGCAGTATTTTTTAAATAATAAACAAACTCAGAAAAGTTTTCTTTTTCAGCCTTTCTGGGCGGCGCACGCCAACACAATAAATAAATTGATGCGCCACCTTTTTTGATTGCATGCCTTTCAAAAACCCAAGCTTGTTTTTCCCCTGCTTTCAGAGCTTTCAAGTATTCTTCGTATTTGTTTCCGCCACCTCCTTCACAAACCACCATGGCGGTGACGCTACGAAAATCCCATTCCGAATCTTTAGCTTTGGACAACCGTATCAAGTCATAAACAGCTTTTCTCATGGCTGTCGCTTTACCTTTAGTGACTTTTAATTCAACAGCGTGAAATATTTCATTGGTTTGATTTTTCATTTTTACAAGCACGTCCACCTGAAATTTAGTTTTGCTTGTCTTTCGTTGGTCTGCTGCTATACCTGCTTCTAAATAAACTTTATGGCCTTGATTCTCTTGCAGCCAATGCATCATTTCAAACTGCAACCATTTTTCAAAACCATTGCCATGGTGCTCATAAAAAAATGCTATTTTTCTTTTAATAGCCGCAGATTTAACAAATTTGCGAACTGTATCAATCAATGTAGTCATGGTTTTTTACGGCTTTTGAAATGAAATGTATTAGCCAAATAATAGGCAAAGAAACTGCATTTCTTCGTAGAAAAAATAGAATCAACGGAACATTGACGGTGTTATTTTTTAAACAGATACAAACTGAATAAAAGGTTAGTTTTTTCAGCTTTTAATGCTTAAGGCGAGCATTTACATACAACTAGTGCAGCGAGACAAGCTACTCAAAAACCATCCCCCTGGTCACCTCCCCCCACAACGCATGTTCACTCCGCATGCGCTCGCCCATCTCGACCGGTTTGGCGCGCCAGATCAAATAGCCCTGCTCTGTCCAGCGCTTGCCTAGCTCAACGTCTTGCAAGGCGCGCACGCTCGCCTCTTCTATGCGCTTTCTCATCTCAGGCGTTGTATTCACCGCGCCAAACAAGCCATACCAGTTGCTGATGTCAAAGTCGCGCACGCCCAGTTCCATCAAGCTAGGCACTTGCGGCAGCGCCGGGTTGCGCTCTTTGGAGGTAACCGCCAGCGCGCGCACCTTGCCCGCGTCAATGAATGGTTTAGAGCCGCCCACGATGTCAAACATCATTTGTATCTGCCCGCCCATCACATCGTTCAAAGCCATGGCGTTGCCCTTGTACGGCACATGCGTCATGTTCACGCCTGCGCGCCGCGCAAACAGTTCGCCGCTCAAATGGTTGGACGCGCCCATGCCCGCCGAGCCATACATCAGCTTGTGCGGGTTGGCTTTGGCGTAGGCCGTCAAATCAGCCACGTTTTTGATCGGCAGGCTGGCGTTCACCACCAGCACATTCGTGTAACTCAGTATGGGTGCCAGTGGCACCAGGTCTTTGAAGCTGTCGTAGTTCAGCGGCTTGATCACATGCGGGCTGATGGTCATGGTCGGGCTGGCCCCGAAAAACACTTCCAGGCTATTGGGTTTGGCCTTGGCCACCGAGTTGGCCGCAATGGTGCCGGCCGCGCCGGGCCGGTTCTCCACCATCACCGTCATGCCGAGTTCGCGTGCCAGTACTTGGCCGTACAAACGCGCTGCTGCATCCACCGGCCCGCCAGCCGTGTAGCCGACGATCAGCTTCAAAGGCTGGTTGTTTTGTGCTTGCGCTGTGCCGGTGTTTAACGTCCATGCCCCGGCCAGCAGTCCCGTCAGTAAGCGGCGGCGTGAGGCTGAGGTGCGGGTGGTGTTGGATGTGGTGTTCATGGGCTGTCTCCATTTTTGGCGTTGTACGCTGTTTTACACCGCTGCGCCAAACCCGTAGGCAAGCACATCTCGCTTACCGCCGGATTCAACCCTGCTTGCTAAAACCTAGTTTCTCTATCAAGGCTTTTTCTTTTTGAAACTGCTCGCGCGCAAACCGGGCGTAGTCCTCGGTGCTCATGTAAATCACCGACTGATCGTACTTTTCAAAAGTAGCCAGCACCTGCGGGTCTTCCAGCGTTTTCTTAAAGGTGTCGTGCAGTTTGCGCACCACCGACGCTTCCATGCCCTTTGGCCCGCCTATGCCGAATGGTGAATCGGAAATGGTGTCATAGCCCAATTCATTCAGAGTCGGCACATTCGGCCAGCGCTTGGTGCGTTTGCTGCCGTAAGTAGCCAGCAGCCTGCAAGTGCCAGCGTCCACATGAGGCGCCCAGCCAGTCGAGTCGCTCATGGCCATCACATGGCCGCCCAGCACACCGGCTATGCCGTCAGCGCCGCCTTTGAAAGGAATATGCAGCAGTTGTATACCGGCCTTGTGCGCAAACTCCTCGACCGCCAAATGCGGCGTGGTGCCGTGGCCGGTGGAACCGTAACTGAAATTACCGGGGTTGGCTTTGGCGTAAGCGATCAGGTCTTTGATGGACTTGATGGGCGAATCAGCGCGCACCACGATGCCGAAGGTGTAGCCGGTCAAGCCGATGATGTAGGTGAAATCCGTTAAAGGATTGAACTGCATTTTTTGCATATGCGGCAAACGCAAAATGCCTATGGTCAATTGCGACAAGGTGTAGCCATCGGGCTTGGCGTTGACCAGTTCATTCGGGCCCATCATGCCGCTGGCGCCGGGCTTGTTTTCTATCACCACAGAACTGCCCAGAATACGCGCAGCGCTCTCAGCCAATACGCGCATGACGCTGTCGGTAGACCCGCCGGCAGGCCAGGGGCAAATCAATTTGACGGGGCGCGCCGGGTAGGTGTTTTGTGCCGCAGCGGGTAGCGATACAGACACCGCACCGGCCAAACCGGTGTGTAAAACATCACGTCGATTGAATCCGGTTTTCATAGCAAGCCCCTTTGTCATAAATCGGTGATGCAGAGAAAAAAGTGGCACGACTACTCGGTGCTATTGACTTAAAAAAATTTCAATGTGAATAGCTTGCGCTCTTCGCCGCATGCTCCAACACATGACGCGCTTGCTTGAGTTCAACGCCTGGAAATAAATCGATGAATTCGCTGATGGAGACACCGTCTTCCAGGTTTTCAAACAAGGCAGCAACCGGGACACGCGTGCCTAAAAACACCCATGCGCCGCTGACCAGCTCGGGATCCATTTCGACAGAGGTGCAGGTATTCCAATCAATCATGGCTGGATTTTAGGTTCATCTGCCATTTCCCCTTGCACGACCCATTCCCTCAATTTCGCCTTCAACACCTTGCCCATGGTGTTGCGCGGCAATTCTGCCAGCACGAGTACTTGCTTAGGCAGTTTGTAGTTCGCCAGCCGCTCGCGGGTCCAGGAGATGACTTCGGCGGCTGTCGGCGCGTCCTTCATGTCCTGCGGCACCAGCACCGCCACCACGGCTTCGCCGAATTCCGGGTGCGGCACGCCGACCACGGCGGACTCTTGCACTTGCGGCATTTGGTTGATGACGGTTTCCACCTCGACGGGGTACACGTTGTAGCCGCCGCTGATGATCAGGTCTTTGGCGCGGCCGGTGATGCTCAGATACCTAGTGTCGTCTATGCAACCCAAGTCGCCGGTGCGGAAATATCCGTCTGGCGTGAACTCCTGCTGCGTCTGCTGCGGCAGTTGCCAGTAACCGCTGAACAAGCCCGGGCCGCGCACCTGAATCATGCCTATCTCGCCCACCGGCAGCGGTTCATCCTGTTTGTCTGTGATGCGCATGTCCAGCCCCGGCAAAGCCAGTCCCACACTGCCCGGTCTGCGCTCGCCGTTCATGGGGTTGGAGCTGATGATCATGGCCTCGGTGGCACCGTAACGCTCGACGATGCGGTGTGCGGTGCGCGCCTCAAACTCGCGGTGCACCTCGGCTGACAAGGGCGCCGACCCGCAAGTGAACAAGCGCATGTGGGCGCAAAGCTCAGGCGTGAGCCGCGCATCCGCCAGCAGCCTGTGCACATAGGTGGGCACGCCCATGAACACGCTGGCCTGCGGCAGCGCGGCCAGCACCGCGTCCACATTGAAACCGGGTTGAAACAACATACCGGCACCGGCGGACAGCGCCACATTGCAAGACACAAACAAACCGTGGCCGTGAAAAATCGGCAGCGCATGCAACAACACATCAGCTTCGCTGAACTGCCACAAGCCGCCCAGCGTCAGCGCGCAATGCGACATGGCGCGGTGGCTGAGCATGGCGCCCTTGGGCCGCCCCGTGGTGCCCGAGGTGTACATCAAGCAGGCCATGTCTTCGCCGTCCACGGCGCAGGTGTCAAACCGGGGAACGCACGCCCTGGCCAAGTCGTACAAACTGCCTGCGCCGTTGGCATCCAAGTCCATCCATTTGACGGCTGGCGGCAGGTTTAACTGTGTTTGCAATGACTGTTTGTGGCTAGGCCTGCAAACAAACAAAGCAGGCTTGGCATCGCCCAACAAAAAAGCCAGTTCATCCGGGGTGTACGCGGTGTTCAAAGGCAAAAACACCAGCCCGGCGCGCACGCAGCCCAAATACAAACACAAGGCCTGCGCCGATTTCTCCACTTGCACCGCCACCCTGTCGCCGCGCACACAGCCCAGCGCCAGCAGCGCGTTCGCATAGCGGCCGGCCATGGCGTGCAGCCAATCGCGGCTCAGCACTTCGTCGCTGCCGGTGTACACGCATGGCGCGTCTGGTGCAGCCAGCGCGTGGCCTTCTATGTGCTGGTAAAAGTTGCCCGGGTAGTTCACGTCTTGGTTCAATCTTTAAACGCGTGGTCTATGGCGCCGGTGGCCAGGGCCGTGGCCAGCGTGCCCGCATCTTCGTCTTCGGCTTTGTTCAATGCTTGCATCGCCGCTTTGGGCAGCACATACAAACGCGCTTGCGGTCCCATGGACACGCTGCTGGCCCCGGCGGCCAATGCGGCTTGGATACCGCCGCCGCCGCTACCGCTGACCACCACATCGACACGCTGACCTTGGCGGTGCAGCCAGCGTATCGCCAGACTCAGCAAAGCCAGCACTTCAGAAAACACCAGTTGTTCGTCTTCGGGCGTGGCGGCATGACCGGGCGCGTCCACCAGCAGCACGCTGCGCTTGTACGCCAAGGCTTGCGGGCGCAACAGCTCTCGCGTCAATGCCAGCGCGTCACGCGCGGTGCAGCCCTCGGGGGTCATCAACGCCAGCACACGGGTGTGTGAATCTGGCGCAGCTTGCGCGATCAACACGCCTTCGCATGCATGCACGCCGCTGTGCGCGGGCAACAGGTGTTCAAGCAAATCCTGCGCATGGGCGGGCAACATGGGTGAAGGCAATGGCAAAACCTGCGCTTCAAGCAGCGGTTGCGGCAGGCGTGCGCACAACTGCGCCAGTTGACGCTGTAACCAGGCCGCGTCCACTCGCGCAGGTGCGGCGTCTGCCAGCCACGCGTCCAGCGCTGCCAGATAAGACGGCACGCTGGCATCTGCCAGCACCACGTCGGCTGAACGCGCCGCTCGCGCCGCGCCGCCGAGCAAGCCGGTGACCGCGGCTTTGTCGGTGGCGTCGAAACGCGCTCTACCTACGCTTTGTTCTATCAATTTAGGCCCGCTCATGGAGAGCAGGGTTGCGGCATTCATCACGCGGCGTTCGCACACCGAGGTCAAAATACTCGCGCCGCCGAAGGCGCTTTTGAACACCATGGCCAGCAAGCGCAAGCCTTCTAAGCGCGCGTCCTGCACATCGCGCAACACGCGGCGCAGCGATGCGATACCGGCGGTGCCGTCGGTCACGCGTATGCCGCTGCTCTCTATCAGCCACACCAGGTGCAAGCCTTGTTCGCGCGCGTGGCGCACAGCGGTTTGCAATTGATCAGCTTCCGCCACGCCTATAGAACCTTGTTGCAGCGCGTAATCAAAGCACAGCAGCAACAAGCGTTTGTCGCCCGCCGTGGTGAGCGTGGCCTGCAAATTCCCCGGGCCCAGTGCCAGCGGCGTGGACGCTGCGCGTGCACACACAGCGTCGCGCAGCATGGGCGCGGTGCAAGACGAACTGACAGATGGAAGTGCTGCGGTGTCCGGTGTCGGGCTCATGAGGACTGACGCGGGTCGCGACCATCGACACCGGTGATGAAATTGAACACGGCGCGGTTGAACGCATCCGGCTCTTCCAGATTCACCGGGTGCGAGGTACGCGGCACCACCAGCAACTGCGCGTCAGGGATATGCCGCTTCATGAACACCGACGGTTCCAAACAAGGCTCGTCGTCGTCACCCGTGATGACCAGGGTCGGCACAAGCAGCTTTTGCATTTGCTCTTTCAACTGGTAAATGGTGGGACGGCGTTGCTGGCAGCCGCGCAAAGTCATGGCCGAACCATAAGCCGAATGCCCGGCAAATTGTTCATTGAACTCTTCAAAACCGCGCAGGTCTTTTTCGCGGTAACGGCGGCGGTTCGGGCTTTGGGCGTAATCCGCAATCGCATCCGGCATGCCAAGCGTCAACAAGCGTTGCGCCAATTCTTCAAACTCTTTCATGGACTGCTCGCGCATGTGCAGGTCCGAGCCGTGACCGGCACCGGCCACCACCAGCGACAGCGCCATCTCGGGATGGGCGATGCCGAAATTCAAGGTGGCGTATGCGCCCATGGACAGCCCGACGATGTGCGCCTTGGCGACACCGAAATGGTGCATGACCGCCGCAATGTCTGCAACCGCGTGGCTTTGGCTGTAAAGCTGCGGGTCTTGCGGCACGTCAGACGGCGGGTAGCCGCGCGCGTTGAAGGTGATGCAGCGGTATCGTCTGGCGAAATAACGCACCTGGTTTTCCCAGTTGCGGTAGTCGCCCGCAAATTCGTGAACAAACACAATAGGCGTGCCGCTGCCGGTGGATTCGGCGTACAGGCGGGTTCCGTTGGAGTCAGCTAATGGCATGTTTATCTCTGTCAGATTGAGGTGGTTTATCGCAAGCAAGGTGTGTCAGGGTTTTTAAACGGCATCAGGGTTGATCCTAGCGATATTTACCCGCATTGCCTTGGTGACGGGCCCACAATGCCTGATTACCGCCCAAGCGGCAACCTGTAGAGAAAAAGGAAGCGCAGTGAAATCCCGATTTGTTCAAACCACCCACGCTTTGTTGATGTCCACCGCCTTGGTGTTCGGCGGCAGCGCCCTGGCCGCTGACCCCATCAAGATCGGCTGGATTTCCTCACTCACCGGCGCGCTGTCGTCTGCCGCGCTGGCCGAAAACCAGGGCGTGCAACTGGCGGTCGACGAAATCAACAAAAACGGCGGCATTCTGGGCCGCCAGATCGAACTGCTGACCCGCGACACGTCCGGCGACCCGACCAAGGCGGTCAACTTCGCCCAGCAACTTGCTTTCAGCGACAAAGTGCATGTGGTCATCGGCCCGGTCAACTCGGGCGAAGGACTGGCCGCCATCCCTATCCTGGCGCGCGCCGGTGTACCCAATATCGTCATCGGTTCTATTGATGAACTGATACACCCGCAAAAATACCCGCGCGCTTTTCGCGTCATCAACACCAACCGCCAGTGGATTTCCACGGCCAATGACTACGCGCTGAAAAACCTGAAGAAATCCAAAATTGCCATCATTGCCGACACCTCGGGCTATGGCACGGCCAGCGCCAAAACCGCCACCGAACTGCTGGAAAAAGCCGGTATCAAACCGGTGTACTCGGTGCTGGTCGACCCGAACAAAACCGACCTCACCGACGAAATGAACAAAGCCCGCGCCGCCGGTGCCGACATCGTCATGCCCTGGTCTGCCGCCACCGGTTTGCTCGGGCGTTTGCTGAATGCGCGCGGCGACATGGGCTGGCGCGTACCGGTGGTCGGCCACCCTGCCTTGATGGCTGCGCAAATCCGCAAGCTCTTGAACAAGCCCGAGTACTGGGAAAACACGTTTGCGTCCGGCTACCACAGCACCACTTACGGTGCCGACGGCAAACTGCCCGAGCGCACCCAGCAACTGGTCGACAAAGTGCGCCCCAAACTCGGCGGCGGCGAAATCGATGTCTTGTTCTGGTGGGTGGCCATGGGCTACGACACGGTGAAAGTGATAGAGCACGCCATCAAGACCAGCGGCTCCACCGATCCGGCAGGTATACAAAAGGTGTTGGAAAGCACCAAAGACTTCAAAGGCGTGTTCGCTACCTACAGCTGGAGCCCAACCGAGCACAACGGTTTTCCCGACAGCAACATGACAGTCAACTCGGCCAATACCTTCAAGGACGGCAGCTTCAAATCCGCCCCGAAATGATTCACCTTGCATCGTTCTGATTCATGTTGACTGTTCTCATCACCGGGCTGGCCACCGGCATGTTGTTCGCAGCGGTTGCGCTGGTCTACAACGTCATGTACTCCACCTCCAAGGTGTTGTCGGTGACCACCGGCCATATCTCCATGCTGGGCGGCGTCTTCGGTGCCTATGCCATTTCGGTGTTGCAACTGCATTGGACGCTGGGCCTGTTGGCTGCGGTGGTCGCGGGTGCGGCCTTCGGCGCACTCACTGAACTTCTGGCCATACGCAGAGTGCTTAACCGCAGCGACGAACACCTGTGGCTGCTCAGCACGCTGGCGCTGGCCACCATGGTGCAACAGGCGGCGGGTTTGTGGTGGGGCACCGAGCCCAAGCCGTTTCCGCGCTTGATACCGCAAGACTTCGGCGCAGGGGTGCTGGATCAGAAATTCTGGCTGCCCATAGGCATGACGCTGTTGATGGCCATCGGGCTGGAGCTGTTTTACAAACGCACCATGTACGGCAAGGTGTTCATGGCCATGTCCGAAGACGCGTTTGCAGCTCAGGCACGCGGCATTTCCACTGACCGCATACGCTTGATGTCATATGTGTTGTCCGGCGCATTGGGCGGGCTGGCGGGTTTTGCGGCGGGTCAATTGACGTTTGCGTTTTTCGCGCTTGGCCTGACGCTCACGCTCAACGGTTTCATTGCGCTGGCGGTCGGGGGTCTGGGCAGCAATGTCGGCGCGATATTGGGCGGCGCGGCGCTGGGTTTGCTCAATGCCTACGCCAGTTACTGGTTCGGCGGCGAATACCAGCAAACCATTGCCGTCGGTCTTTTGATGATTGTGCTGCTGGTCAAACCTGAGGGCTTGCTCGGTGACCGGCAGGTGCGACCGGTATGAACAGCTTGACCCACACACACAAAGCCTGGTTGCTGCTAGGCGGTTTGCTGATCGCCACGCTGCCGTGGTGGGCCGGCGACCAGTACCAGTTGCATCTGGCCTCTTTGATTGCCGTGTATTGGATTTTGATAGCCGGCCTGAACATGGTGGTCGGCTTTACCGGCCAGTTGTCTATCGGCCATGTCGGCTTGTTGTGCATAGGCTCTTATGCGTTTGCCATCCTCGCCGGTAAATCGGGCTGGCACCCGGCCTTGGCTTTGGCTGCTTCGGGCGTGCTGGGCGGCGTTTGCGGCCTGGCCTTAGGACTGCCCTCGCTGCGCTTGCCGGGGTTTTATTTCGCCATGGCCACCATGGCGTTCGCGTTGATCGTCAACGACCTGGTGCTGGCGCAAGTCGATCTGACCGGCGGCGGCATAGGCTTGCCCGGGCCGTTGTTTCCCGCGCCTTTTGATTCACCCTCGGGCTTTTATTACCTGGTCGCTCTGCTGGCCTTGGGCGTTACCTGGCTGAGTTGGAACCTGGGCCGTCACATGTGGGGCCGTGCCCTGATTTCCATACGCGACAACCCGGTGGCCGCGCAGTCGGTGGGCGTGGCGGTGTTTCGCGCCAAGCTGACCGTGTTTGTGTTCAGCGGCGTCACCGCCGGTCTGGCCGGTGCGGTGTTTGCCAGCCTGCAAAGCTACATCACGCCCGATACTTTTGTGTTTGAGCTCAGCCTGTTCTTTTTTGTCTGCATCATCATCGGCGGGCGCGGCAGCATCATCGGACCGTTCATAGGCACGGTGGTGCTGACGGCGCTGCCAGAGCTGGTGGCACCGCTGGCCAAGTTGGGCAATTTCTTTTACGGCCTGTTGCTGCTGCTGGTGGTGCTGGTGGTGCCCGAAGGCATAGGCCGGGTGTTTCAAGTCATCAGCGAACGACTGCGCCCGCGTGTGGTGCACCGCGAACTCATCTGCCCTGACCTGGCCCGGCTGGACCGCGCCTTGAAGCACAAACCATGACAAACACCGCTCAACTGCAAGCCGTGTCTGTCAGCCGCGCTTTCGGTGGCATCAAGGCGCTGGACGATGTGTCGCTGCAACTGCGCG
Source organism: Bordetella parapertussis (assembly GCA_945901125.1). Taxonomy (GTDB): domain Bacteria; phylum Pseudomonadota; class Gammaproteobacteria; order Burkholderiales; family Burkholderiaceae_C; genus Limnohabitans. The sequence continues at coordinate 8,116 of CAMDKD010000048.1, read as the reverse complement.
CCGGTGAAGTCCACGGCTTGATCGGCCCCAACGGCAGCGGCAAAACCACTTTGCTGAATCTGCTTTGCGGTTTTTACCAACCGAGCATCGGTCACATCCGTTTGGGCGAGCAAGACTTGTCGCAAGCCAGCGTGCAAATGCGCGCGGTCAACGGCATTGCCCGCACCTTTCAAAAACCCCGGCTCATGCCCATGCTCAGCGTGCTGGACAACTGCATGCTCGGTGCCTGGACACATGCTGACGCCGGCTTCATGAGCACGGCGCTGGCGCTGCCGCACGTGGGCGTGCAAGAGCGCGACATCAAAGAACGCGCCATCGAGTTGCTGCACGGCGTCGGCTTAGGCCACGTGATGCAACGCCAGGCCAGTCTGTTAGACCATGCCGAACAGCGTTTTCTGGAAATCGCGCGCGGCCTTGCCATGCAACCGCGCTTCATGCTGCTGGACGAACCGGCTGGCGGTTTGACGCACCAGGAAATCGACCACTTGGCCGACGTGGTGCGCACGCTGCGCGACAACGGCATAGGCGTGCTGCTGGTCGAGCATCACACGGATTTTGTGTTCCGCATTTGCGACCGGGTGACCACCTTGAACACCGGAAAAATGATTTGCCACGGAACCTCTGAGCAAGTGCGCAACGACCCCGAAGTCATTCGCGTTTACCTGGGAGCCTGATGATGCATACCGCTGCGCGACCCGCCGACGTTTTGCTGGACATTCAGGCGCTGGATGTGGCCTACGGCAAAGCGCAAGTGGTGCACGGGCTTTCCCTGCAAGTGCGCAAAGGCGAGTTTGTGGTCATCCTCGGGCGCAACGGCGCGGGCAAAAGCTCGCTGCTGCATGCGGTGTCGGGATTGATACCCAAGCAAGCCGGACAGGTGCATTTCAAAGGCCAAGACATCAGCAATGCGACGCCGCGGCACATCGTGCGCCAGGGTTTGGTGCAAGTGCTGGAAGGCCACCGCGTGTTTCACCATTTGTCGGTGCAAGACAACCTGTTGATAGGCACCTACGCGAATGCGCCTGCTGGCGACCGCGGCAAGCTGGACGCTATCTACGCCATGTTCCCCGAACTGGCGGATCGCAAACAGCAAATGGCTTCGCGTTTGTCCGGCGGCCAGCAGCAAATATTGGCGGTGGCGCAAGGCGTGATCGCCAAACCAGCGTTACTGATATTGGACGAGCCGTCCAGCGGTCTGGCCCCGTTGGTGATAGACCGCATCCTGGACGTGGCTTCGCAGCTGTGCACACAAGGCATGTCTATTCTGCTGGTCGAGCAATTGGTTGACAAAGCGTTGCGGCATGCGCATTACGCTTACCTGATGGAAACCGGCCGGATTGCAGGTGCAGGTTTTGCAGACGATTTGCGCGACAGCGATTTGCTGCAACGCGTGTACTTGGGCGGCCACGGCCCGGCCAAAACGGAGGCCGCATGAGTTACCTGACCGGCAGCGGCCTCACGCCCTTTGGCAAACTGCCGGGCAAATCTGCGCTGGACCTGATGTCCGACGCGGCCACGCTGGCTTTGAACGATGCGGGACTGGAGCGCAAAGACATAGACGGTCTGCTCTGCGGTTACGCCACCACCTTTCCGCATTTGATGCTCAGCACGGTGTTTGCCGAACATTTCGGCTTGCAGCCCGACTACGCGCATTCCATACAACTGGGCGGCGCCACCGGTTTTGCGCTGGTCATGTTGGCCAACCATCTGGTGGAAAGCGGCGCGGCCGAACGCATACTGGTCGTCGCCGGAGAAAACCGCGCCACCGGTCAAAGCCGCGACGCCTCGGTGCAAGTGCTGGCCCAAGTCGGCCACCCTGTTTATGAGGTGCCGCTGGGCACCACCATTCCGGCTTATTACGGTTTGCTGGCCTCAAGCTATATGCACACATACGGCAACACCGAAGCCGATTTCGCCGAGCTCTCAGTGTTAATGCGCCGTCACGCCTCGCTGCATCCGGGCGCGCAATTTCAAACGCCTATCAGCGTGGCCGATGTGTTGGCCTCGCGCCCGATTGCCACGCCATTGAAGCTGCTGGACTGCTGTGCGGTGGCCGACGGGGCTTGCGCTTTTGTGGTGTCGCGCCAAGCCGTAGGTGCGCATGCATTGCGCATCAGCGGCACCGCGCAACGCCACAACCCGCAACACATCACCGCGTCAACAGACTTGCTTAACAGCGGCGCAGGCGATTGCACGCACCGGGCGCTGGCGCACGCCGGTCACACGCTGGCCGATGTGGAATACGCCGCTATTTACGACAGCTTCACCATCACGCTGAGCATGCTGCTGGAAGAAATCGGTTTGGCGCCGCGCGGACGCGCCGGTGCGCTGGCGCGCGACGGCCACTTCGACCGCGACGGTGCCGTGCCGCTGAACATGCACGGCGGTTTGCTGTCTTATGGCCATTGCGGTGTGGCCGGTGCCATGGCGCACTTGGCCGAAGCGCATCTGCAAATGACCGGGCGTGCAGGCGCGCGCCAAGTGCGGCGCGCCGGTGTCACTTTGTTACACGGTGACGGCGGTGTGTTGTCATCCCATGTCAGTCTGGTGGTGGAGCAGCCATGATGTCAAGCACAACGAACTTCGCGCAAGACTGGACCCAAGGTGGCTCGCAGTTGCTGCACCAGCGTTGCACTGCCTGCGCTCATGTCTGGTATTTCTTCAGACCTTTTTGCCCGGCCTGCGGCGACGACAGTCCTGAGCAAACAGCAGGCAAGCCACTCGGCGTGGTCTGCGCCACCACGCTGGTGCACCGCGCGCCGGATGAGCGTTTCAAAGCCTTGGTGCCTTACCGGCTGGTGCTGGTCGATATGCAGGACGGCATGCGCGTCATGGGCCACGCACAGGCCTCATTGCAAATTGGCGACCAGGTGAACTGCGAAATACACACCCTGGCAGGCCAGCCCCTGCCGTTTTTCACCCGGACAGACCATGAAGCTTGATCCCAGAAACGCCATCCGCAAAGGGCTGGCACCGCGTTCCATCGCCGTCATCGGCGCATCCGACAACCCGAACAAGATAGGCGGCAGACCGCTGGCGTATTTGTCGCGCTTCGGTTTCAAAGGCAAGGTGTATGCGATCAACCCGCAACGCGACACCGTCCAAGGCTTTGCCAGCTTTCCCGGCTTTTCGGCTTTGCCCGAGGTGCCGGACCTGGTCATCATCGCCGTGCCCGGTGAACTTGCGGTGGCAGCGGTCAGCGAATGCGCTGCCGCCGGGGTCGCCCTATGCATCATCATGAGTTCCGGCTTTTCAGAAAGCGGCGACGCCGGTCGTTGGCAAGAGGAAAGCATGGTCGCTTGCGCGCGTGCCGCCGGAATGCGGCTGGTAGGTCCGAATTCGCAAGGCCTGGCCAATTTCAGCAACGGCGCGGTCGCGAGTTTTTCCACCATGTTCAGCGAAGTGCAACCGGCTGACGGGCCGGTAGGCATCATCAGCCAAAGCGGTGCCATGGCTGTCATTCCCTTCGGCTTGCTGCGCGGGCGTGGCATCGGTGTGCGGCATTCGCACGCCACCGGCAACGACTGCGACGTGACGGTGTGCGAACTCGCCACCGTGGTCGCCGAAGACCCGGGACTCAAACTGCTGATTTTGTATTTGGAAGGCATCCCCGACCCCTGGCATTTGGCCGAAGCTGCCGGCATCGCGCGCGCCCGCAAATTGCCGGTGATGGCACTGAAATCGGGTCGCACACCGGCTGGGCAAATGGCGGCCATGTCGCACACGGGGTCGCTAGCTAACGAAGACCGCGTGGTCGACGCTTTTTTTGAAGAACACGGCATCTGGCGCGCGCAAAGCATGGCCGATCTGGTCGACACCGCGCCGCTGTATTTGCAAGGCTGGAAACCCAAGGGCCGTCGGTTGGTGGCGATCAGCAATTCGGGCGCGGTCTGCGTCATGACCGCCGACGCCGCCACCCGCGCCGGCATGCCTATGCAGCCGCTCTCACCTGACACACAAGCCGAACTCAAAAGCATATTGCCGGGCTTTGCCACCACCACCAACCCTGTCGATTTGACGGCAGCGCTGTTGTCCAACAGCGGTTTGTTCGGCGCGATTCTGCCCCCCATCGCCAAAGACCCGGCGGCAGATGCGTTTTTGATAGGTGTGGCCGTGGCCGGTGCGGGCTACGACGTCGAACGCTTTGCATCGGATGCTGAATCTTTTGCCACGCAAACCGGCAAACCGCTGGTGATAGCTTCGTCGCAAGACAACGTGGCCGCGCGCTTCAAAGACAAGGGCTTGGTGGTCTACCCCACCGAGGGCCAAGCGGTCAACGCCTTATCGAATTTTTTATCCCACACCAGCCTGCTCGAGCACATGGGTACGCGTCAGCCTTTGATAAAACCGCTGCCGGTGCAACCAGTCGATGTACACATGTTGGACGAAGCCGACAGCATGAAGTTGCTGAAACAACTGGGTGTGGATACGGTGGCGCACGCCATCTGCAACGACGCACAACAAGCCATGGCGGCGTTCAAAAACCTGGGCGGCGTGCCTGTGGTGGTCAAAGGGTGCAGCAGCCTGACCTCGCACAAATCTGAATACGGTTTGGTGGCTTTGAACCTGCGTAACGAAAACGATGTCGCTAAAGCGTTTGACGACATCACGCGCAACGCCAAAAAACACGGCCTGACATTGAGCGGCGTCATCGTCGCCGCCATGGCCAAGGGTCAACGCGAACTGATGATTGGCGCCAAGATTGACCCGGTGTTCGGCCCGGTGGTGCTGGTCGGCGACGGCGGTAAATACGTCGAAGCCATGCCCGATATGCAAGTGCTGCTGCCGCCGTTCAATACCGCCCAAGTGAAAACCGCTTTAGGCAAACTGCGTATCGCGCCGCTGTTGCACGGCGTGCGCGGCGACCCGCCCATAGACGTGGATGCCTTCGCCCGCATGGCGGTGGTGGTGGGTGACGCCATGGCCGTGGGCAAGCACGGCATCACCCAACTCGACATCAACCCGGTCATCGTCGCGGCCGCCGGACAAGGCTGCGTGGCGGTCGATGCCGTGGTCTACCGGGGACAGATTTCCACACCGACTCAGGACAAAACATGAAAAAAATCTTACGCATAGGCGCAGGTGCCGCCTGGTGGGGCGACCGGGTGGAACCGGCGCAATTGAGCGCTGAACAAGGCCAGCTGGATTACCTGTGTTTTGAAACCATGGCCGAGGCCACGGTGTCTGCCGCGCAAGTGCGTGCCCGGCGTGACCCCACGTTCCAAGGCTATGACACTTACCTGGACGACCGCATGAAAGCCGTGTTACCGGCTTGTATGAAACAAGGCACGCGCATCATCACCAACCAGGGCTGGATCAACCCGGATGCAGCCGCCAAACGCATCGTTCATTGGTTGCAGGAGTTTGGCTACACAGGCGTGAAAGTGGCGTCGGTCAACGGCAGCCTGATCACCGAACACGTGCTGGGCATGACAGACACTATTTTGGAAAACGGCAAGCCCACGTCTACGCTCAAAGAAACATTGATTTCAGCCGAAGCCTATTTGGGTGCCGAGCCCATCGTCGCCGCGCTCAAAGCCGGTGCGCATATCGTGGTGACCGGGCGCGTAGCCGACCCGTCCATCTTCATGGCACCGATGATGTTTGAGTTCGGCTGGGACCCCATGGAAGCGGCCAAACTCGGCCAAGGCATGGGCATAGGCCATTTGCTGGAATGCGGCGCGCAGGTCACCGGTGGGTATTTTTCAGACCCCGGTTTCAAAGACGTGCCGCAGCCGTGGAACTTCGGTTTTCCTATCGCCGAGGTCGAACCCGACGGCACCACCATCATCACCAAAGTGGCGGGGACCGGCGGCGCGGTCAATTTGCAAACCGTCAAAGAACAAATGCTCTACGAGGTGCACGACCCGGCCAACTACTTGACCCCGGACGTGGTGGTCGACTTCACCACTGCCAAGCTGGAGCAAGTCGGGCCCGACCGTGTCAAGGTATGGAACATCAGCGGCAAGCCGCGCACAGCTACGCTCAAAGTCTCCATCGGTTGCATTGAAGGCTTTATCGGCGAAGACATGTTTTTCTACGCCGGGCCGGGCGCGCTGCGCCGCGCCGAGTTAGCCAAAACCATCTTGACCGAGCGCTTTCGCATCGTCGGCCTGGTGGCCGAAGAAGTGCGTATCGATTTCCTGGGCATCAACGCCATACACGGCGCGGCCACCCCGGTAAATGCGCCCGAGCCGTATGAAATCGCTGTGCGTGTGGCTGCGCGCACGGCCACCCGCGAGCAAGCGCTCAAGGTCGGACGCGAGGTCGACGGCATGGCGGTCTCCGGCATAGGTCACACCGGCAAGCGCGTGCCGCACGCCGAGCGCACCCGCGAAATCATCGGTGTCTGGTCTTCATTGGTGCCGCGTGACAAAGTGCCGGCGTCCATCAGTTATTTCGAAAGCTGAACATGAAAATTCAATTGCAACATTTGGCCCATGCGCGTTCGGGTGACAAAGGCGATACCTCCAACATCGCGGTCTTTGCTTACGAGCCCGAGTTTTACCCACTGCTCAAAGCGCAACTCACCGCCGAGCGTTTCAAAGCGTTTTACCGTGGCGCCATCAAAGGCCAGGTGCTTCGCTATGAAGTCGACAACATAGAAGCCATGAACTTTGTCTGCCACGGCGCACTCGGCGGCGGCGTGTCGCGCAGTCTGTGTCTGGACAATTACGGCAAAGCGCTGTCTGCTGCGGTGCTGGGCTTTGACATCGAGGTGCCGGACCATTTGATGGACAAGTTGCACGGCAAGCAATTACTCAAACCCGGTCACTGAGGAGTGCAGACATGACGCGGCGCAAACACACCATTTTGATCGCCGGTGCCAGCGGCGTGGTCGGCGCGGCGGCCACCGAACATTTCGCCGCCCTGCCTGACTGGGAGGTGCTGGCCTTGTCGCGCCGCCCGAGCGCGCTGCCGCCAGGCGTGACCCATGTGCCGCTGGACTTGACAGATGCTGCCGCCTGCCACAGCGCTGCACACAATCTGCAACACGTCACCCATGTGTTGTTTGCCGCCCTGTTTGAATTGCCCGAACTCGTCGCCGGTTGGCGCGATCCGCGTCAAATGCAAACCAACGAAGCCATGTTGCGCAATTTGCTGGATGCTTTGCAAGCGCATGCCAAGGGCTTGCGCCACATCAGTCTGTTGCAAGGTACAAAAGCCTACGGCGGCCATGTGGAACCCGCTCCTACACCTGCCAAAGAGCGCATGCCGCGCCATAAGCACGAGAACTTTTACTGGTTGCAGGAAGACTTGCTGCGCGAACGCCAGCCGCATTCGGCCTGGACATTCACGGTGCTGCGCCCGCAAGTCGTCATGGGCTATGCGGTGTCCAGCCCGATGAACCTGGTGGCGGCGCTGGGCGTGTATGCCAGTGTGATGCGCGAACTGGGCCGACCGCTGCATTTCCCGGGCGGCGGTCGCTATGTGAATGTGGCCACCGACAGCCGTTTGATTGCGCAGGCCGCCGAGTTTGCCGGCACGCATGAAATAGCAGCCAACGAAACCTATAACGTGGTCAACGGTGATGTCATGGTCTGGCACGATCTGTGGCCGTCTATCGCCAAACGCTTTGGCATGGTCTGCGGCAAACCACTGCCTATGCAAATGAGCACTGAGATGCCTAAGCTGGAAGACGTTTGGCAAAAGGTGGTGCACACGCACGACTTACAAGCATTGAGCATGCAGCAGCTGGTAAACAGTTCATGGGAATTTACCGATCGGGTGTTCGGTCACGGCGTTGAGCAACCGGCCATTTCTTTTTTAAGCGGCATCAAGCTGCGGCAGCACGGTTTTCATGCGTGCATGGACACGGAAGATGCGTTGCACGAGTGGCTGGACAAGATGCAGCAAAAGCGGTTGTTGCCAGTGTGATTTCGTGCTGTTTTGCCCGAAAGTATTGACTTTCATGCGGTTCATTGAAGTCACGCTTTGGCCGCCCATCCGGGAGTATTGGCTTTCGTGCTGACCGATTAAGACACGCTTTGGCCGCCCATCCGGTGCGATTTTTTTCTGCGCTTTCGCTCGAAAAAAACGCCCCCTCTGTCGGCCTCTGTGATGTTTTAGGTACTAGCGCTATTTCGGTTTTCATGGTGTCTTTGTATATCGATCC
>CAMDKD010000047.1 GCA_945901125.1 Bordetella parapertussis | reverse complement strand
GCGTGAATCTGATATCTTTCAGCTTGGCTGAGGTGTTTGTATGTCATAAGCAACTTCGACTGGCAGGTCAAGAAGCCTTGAATGCTAAACATCCTCAGCCACCCAACCATCAGTTATTCAAAGTTGCACTTCGTGCTTGAATCCGCCTTATTATTAATTCAAATATAAGTGCAGATTTCATTTCATCAATCCATTCAATTTCGGAATGCCAAAGCCATGCACATTGTTCTGCAACTCTTTCTCTAGTCTACGCACAATCTTGTCAGAGTCATCAGACTGTACGACTAGATAGCGATAACTCAGTCGCTTCTGAATGAAATCCTTTGTCAGCATGTCGAGATAGCCTTTCTTTGGCGTGTATTGACTGTTGATGATTGATGGAATCACATAGAAGTCTTGAATGTAGATGCAGAACTGATCCCCACTTCTACGACCTTGTGCATGTTGAATGATGCGAGAGCGTGGATTTCTTTCTTGTACTGACTTGCCACTCAAACCACCAATACCAACATAGATGTACTCACTTCTATCCAAGAACACTGTGTAGATGATTGAACCAAATGATGGAATGTGATTGATGTTCTTCGTGTTGAATTCTTGCAGTTCAACTGTAGAAGAGAAGAGATCGCTGATGTTTGTCATGTGAATGACTAAAGATACATTGACAGCTTGACTCTTACAAGAGCGCAGACACTTAAATAGCTAGTGAACGTCATCAAAATTCAGTCTCAAAAACGCATGTTCTTGAGCGAGATTTAGAGCGTGGTTGCCCTAGTTGTAATGCAGTGCTAAGCTAGAGAGTTTGCCTAAAAATTAAGCAACGAACAAGACAAATAGTGTATCTTAAAGTGTGACTTAAATATACTCTATCTAGAAAAAACCTATATAAATCAACAACTTAAGTAGTAAAAATGGCGGAGTGGACGGGACTCGAACCCGCGACCCCCGGCGTGACAGGCCGGTATTCTAACCAACTGAACTACCACTCCTGGTAGATAGCTTTGCTTCAACTTGCGTTGAAACCAAGTGCTACAAACTTGGCGACCCTACGGGGATTCGAACCCCGGTACTCACCGTGAAAGGGTGATGTCCTAGGCCTCTAGACGATAGGGTCAAATCCTGGACTTCCCGATATTCTGGTGGAGGTAAGCGGGATCGAACCGCTGACCTCTTGCATGCCATGCAAGCGCTCTCCCAGCTGAGCTATACCCCCGGCAAATATCGAGTCTTAGATTATAACCAGAAAATTTTGTCATTCTTGAAGTCGCAACAAAACTTCTTCGCGGGTGAACAAAGCCATCACCGCATCCAGCGACGGCGTCTGCGGTGTACCCAGCAACAACACACGCGCCGGCATGGCCAGTTGCGGCATTTTCAAGCCATGCGTTTGCAACACTTGTTTCATGGCAGCTGCTATCTCAGCTTTGTTCCATTCGCAGGTCGTCAAGCTGTCAGCCAGCGACTGCAACACAGGTCGCACCGCGTCAGTCACGTGCAACGCCCGGTCGTCAGCACTGGCTTGCACCGGTTGGTAAAAGCGCTGCACCCAATCGGCCAGCGCGATGGTGGTGTCGCACCTGTCTTTGAACACATCACACATGGCGGGCAGGCGTTCATCGGCGTGAATGCCCATGGCTTGCAAATGCACCGTCACCAGTGCTGCCAAGGCCTCGCCTGTCATGGCTTTCAAATGCTGGGCGTTCACCCAACGCAATTTGGCTTCATCGAACTGCGCTGCGCTTTTGCCCAAATGGTCCAGGTTGAACCATTGCACGAATTGTTCGCGGCTGAATATTTCGTCGTCGCCGTGGCTCCAACCCAGTCGCGCCAAATAGTTGACCATGGCCTCGGGCAAAAAACCTTCATCGCGAAATTGCGTCACCGGTTTGGCACCGGTGCGCTTACTTAGCTTATCGCCCTGCTCGTTCAACACGGTGGGCAAATGCGCATACACCGGCGGCACATGTCCCAGCGCCTGAAAAATATGGATTTGCCGGGGCGTGTTGTTCACATGGTCGTCGCCGCGAATCACATGGGTGATGGCCATGTCTATGTCGTCGACCACCACGCAAAAGTTATAGGTCGGCGTGCCGTCGGGGCGCGCAATCACTAAATCGTCGAGTTCGGTGTTGCTGATGGAGATAAGCCCCTTCACCTTGTCGTCCCAAGTCACTGCGCCGCTCAACGGTGTTTTAAAGCGAAGCACAGGTTGCACGCCCGCAGGTATGTCGGGCAATGTTTTGCCCGGCTCGGGACGCCAAGTGCCGTCGTAACGCGGTTTTTCTTTGGCTGCCATTTGCTTTTCGCGCAAGGCGTCCAACTCTGCCACGCTCATGTAGCACGGGTAAACAAAACCTTTGTCTTGCAATTGCGCCAGCACTTGCTTATAGCGATCCATGCGCTGCATTTGGTAGAACGGGCCTTCGTCGTGGTCTAGGCCTAGCCAAGACATGCCTTGCAAAATCACATCCACGGCTTCTTGCGAAGACCGTTCGACATCGGTGTCTTCGATACGCAAAATGAATTTGCCACCGGTGGCCCGGGCAAACGCCCAAGGGTACAAAGCCGAACGGATATTGCCCAAATGGATAAAGCCGGTGGGCGACGGCGCGAATCGTGTGCGTGTGTTCATGCTGTGGCCTTGATCAAATCCAGGCCCCGGGATAAGTCGTTTTTCAAATCGTCCAAATGCTCCAGCCCGACCGCGACGCGCACCAAACTTTGTTGAATGCCGGCCAACTGCCGGTTGGCTTCGCTCAAGCGTCCGTGCGAGGTGCTGGCCGGGTGCGTGATGATGGTTTTCACGTCACCCAGATTGGCCGTGATGGACATCAATTGCGTGCTGTCGATGACCGTGAATGCGTTGCTGCGGCAATGCGCTGAATCTGCACCGACCACATCAAACGACAGCACGGGGCCGCCTTTGCCGGATTGCTGCGCCATGGCCAAGGCGTGTTGCGGGTGGCTGGCGAGCCCGGGGAAATGCACGCGCGCTACCTTGGGGTGTTGCTCAAGCCAAGTCGCCAGTTCAAGCGCTTGATCGGATTGCGCTTTCATGCGCAATGACAAAGTCTCCAAACCTTTCAACACCACCCAAGCGTTGAACGGCGACAAGCTCATGCCGGCGCTGCGCATGACGGGAATGAATTTCTCTGTCACCAAAGCCTGCGAGGCACACAATGCACCGGCGACCACCCTGCCCTGGCCGTCCAGGTATTTGGTGCCCGAGTGCACGATCACATCTGCGCCCAGCGCCATCGGTGTTTGCAAAGCAGGTGTGCAAAAACAATTGTCGACCGCCAGCAATGCATTCGCTGCATGCGCAATGTCTGCCAGCGCGCGTATGTCGCACACCTCGGTCAATGGATTGGTCGGCGTTTCCGCGAACAGCAAACGCGTGTTTGGTTGCATCGCGCGCTGCCATTCAGACACATCGGTTTGCGAGACAAACGTGGTCTGCACGCCGAACTTAGCGAACTCGCTGCTCAGCAGTTTGTGGGTCGAGCCGAACACCGAATGCGAACACACCACGTGGTCCCCGCTCTTAAGCAATGCCATGCACAGCAGCAACACCGCGGCCATGCCGCTGGCCGTGCCTATGCAAGCCTCGGCACCTTCCAGCGCAGCCAGGCGTTTTTCAAAACTGGCGACCGTGGGGTTGGTAAAGCGCGAATAGATGTAACCGTCTTCTTCGCCGGCAAAGCGACGCGCTGCGGTTTCGCTGTCGGGTTGCACAAAGCTGCTGGTCAAAAACAAGGCTTCGGAATTTTCACCGTACTGGGTTTTGTCAACCGCAGCGCGGACCGCCAAGGTGTCTTTGTGCAAGCCGGGGGGCAAAGTGGAATTCGTCATCGCAGTTCAACCCACATCGGCGTTCGGTAATGCCAGACGCGAGTGGTCGGCGGTGTCTTCTTGCGAGCCTGCGCGTTGCTGGCCCATGCGGGTGATGTCTTCGCTGCTGACGTCACCGGTGATGTAAACGCCGTCAAAACAAGAAGCGTCAAAACCGTTGATGGCAGGAGAACCCGGTAAGGCCGCGCGGCCCACGGCCTCGAGCATGGGCGCGATGTCCTGGTAAATCAAAGCGTCGCAACCGATGACTTCGCGCACTTGCTCGACCGTGCGGCCATAAGCCACCAATTCTTCTGAAGTCGGCATATCAATGCCGTATACATTGGGGAAGCGCACCGGTGGCGCGGCACTGGCCAGATACACCTTGCGCGCGCCTGCATCGCGTGCCATTTGCACGATCTCGCGGCTGGTGGTGCCGCGCACAATCGAGTCGTCGACCAGCAGCACATTGCGGCCTTTGAATTCGCTGACGATGACGTTGAGCTTTTGGCGCACCGAGCGCTTGCGCACGGCTTGGCCCGGCATGATGAAGGTGCGGCCGACGTAACGGTTTTTGACAAAACCTTCGCGGTACGGCTTGCCCAGCAAATGCGCGAGTTGCGTGGCGCTGGGGCGACTGGATTCAGGAATAGGTATGACCACATCAATGTCTGACGGCGGCACGGTAGACACCACGCGCTTGGCCAGTGTTTCGCCCAGATTCAAACGCGCCTGGTAGACAGAAATACCGTCCATGGTCGAGTCCGGGCGCGCCAGATACACATATTCAAAAATGCAAGGCATGAGTTGCGTCTTGGCAGCGCATTGGTGCGCGTGCAACTGACCTTGCATGTCGATGAACACAGCTTCGCCCGGCGCCACATCGCGCACAAACACATGGCCCGTGCCTTCGAGCGCGACCGATTCGCTGCCCACCATCCAAGTACCGTCTGCGCCCTGGCCCAGGCACAAAGGCCGTATGCCGAACGGATCGCGAAACGCCAGCAAGCCGTGACCGGCAATCATGGCAATCACCGCGTAAGAGCCTTTGATGCGCAAATGCACGCCGCTGACTGCGGCAAACACATCGGCCGCTGCCAGCGTGATGCCGCGCGTGGTTTTTTCCAGCTCGTGCGCCAACACGTTCAGCAACACTTCCGAATCGCTCTCTGTGTTGATGTGGCGGTGGTCGGTGGAAAAGAGCTCGGCTTTCAGCACTTGCGCGTTGGTGAGGTTGCCGTTGTGCACCATCACCAGACCGAAAGGCGCGTTCACGTAAAAAGGCTGGGCCTCTTCTTCGCTGTATGCGTTACCTGCCGTCGGGTAGCGCACCTGACCCAGACCGATATTGCCGGGCAAGGCGCGCATATTGCGCGTGCGGAATACATCGCGCACCATGCCCTTGGCTTTTTGCATGAAGAACTTGCGATCCAACTGTGTGACTATGCCCGCAGCGTCCTGCCCGCGGTGCTGCAACAGCAGCAAAGCGTCATAGATCAACTGGTTCACATGGGACTGACTGACAACCCCCACTATGCCGCACATCAAGTCACCAACCTTTCCAATGGCACCGGCAATACCGGCTTCACAAATTCAAGCAGCAGTTGCACCAAAGGCACTACCTGCGACGAGGTCCAAATCGGGTATTTTTTGAAGGGCGTGAGGCCGATGACCAGCACCAGCAACATCAAGAGCATGGTGCCGCGCACCAGGCCGAACACGCCACCCAACAACCTGTCGGCCAGACCAAGCCCGGCGACAGACAACAACTGTTTCAACAAGCGGGCCAGCAAGCCGGCCGCAATCAACACCACCAGCAACACCAACACCCAAGCCACGGCATGAGGCAGCACATCACCATTGATAGGCAGCAACTGCGCCAAGTCAGCGGCAAACCGTCCGGCCAGCACCACGCCTATCACCCAAGCCAGCACCGACATCACTTCGCGAACCACGCCGCGCCACACACCTAAAAGGCCGGAAACAAACAACGGGGCCAGCAACATCCAATCGAGAGAATTCATGCCTTAGAGGGTCAACACAGAGGCGTTGAAATTCAGCGACTTGATCTTGCCGACGACTTTCTGGGCTTCTTGCTTGGTGGCAAACGGTCCGATGCGCACGCGCGTGCGTTTGCCTTCCTTGGTCTGCGCCACGTGCACATACGTGGTGTAACCGGCTTTTTCGAGCTTGGCGCGCACTTCCTTGACTTTGGACTCGTCGCTGTAAGCGCCGACTTGCACGATGAAACGCTCGGCCGCAGGCGCTGCGGCTTCGGATTTATCGCTGCTTTTGGATTCTGTCGGGGCGTTGTCTGAACCGGGGGAAGTTTTTGACTTGCTGCTGTCAGTGGCTTTGCTGTCTGTGGCCGGAACCGGTGTTTTATCCGGCGTGGCGACGTTGTCAACAGCGGTTTTGTCTGTGGTTGAAACAACTTCTTCTACAGGCTGTGTGGCCAACGCCTGTTTGTCAGGCACAGGGGCAACGGGTGGTTGCGAGGCGCGCACCAACTCGCGCTCGGGCATGTCTATGCGTATATCTGCGGCCATGTCGCGCGACTTGGTATCAAACACCAGCGGAAAACCGACGACTGCAATCACCACCAGCACCGTGGCACCGATCAAACGGTGCCTGGCCTGCTGACGCAGGCTGTCCATGCTTTGGGCATCGTCAGGGGTGGAATCTTCGCCAGCCGGGTTTTTACTGCGTGATTTGAAAAAAGCCATGAACAGGTTCAGGTGGGTAAATACGCGGGAAGTCGGCCATCAATGCCGTGCGCAAGCACCGCGCCAACGGTGAAGAACGAACCGAAAACCATGATTCTATCAGCGGGGTCTGCGCTGGAGATGGCCTGCGCCAGCGCTTGAACAGGCCCGTCAAACAGTGCGCAAGTAGCGCCGCCCGGTGGCGACAGCGACTGCCAGACTTGCTGCAAGTCTTTGGCCGAAGCAGCGCGCGGCGTGGGCAAATCGCAAAAATACCAACACTCGACCAGCGGCATCAAGCGTTTGAACAAACCGGGCAAATCTTTGTCGGCCATGGCGCCCAGCACCGCATGGGTGCGCGGGTAAAAGCCCATGGCGTCCAGGTTGTGCGCCAGCGCCGCCGTGGCGTGCGGGTTGTGCGCCACATCCAGCACGATGGCCGGTTGGCCGGGCAACATCTGAAAACGCCCCGGCCACTCCACCATGGACAAACCCAGACGTATGGCCTGTGCGGTCACGGGTAACTGTTGGCGTAGCGCCTCCAGCACCGCCAGCACACCGGCCGCATTCAACAACTGGTTGGCGCCGCGCAGCGCCGGGTAAGCCAGTCCGCTGTAGGTGCGGCCTCTGGCTTTCCAGATCCATTGCTGGGCGTCGCCGCTGAATTGAACGTCACGGGTCACTTGCCAGACATCGGCGTCCAAGGTTTGCGCATGCGCTTGCACGCTGGCGGGTGGGGCGGGATCGCTGATGACCACGGGAATGCCTGCGCGCATGATGCCGGCTTTTTCACGGCCTATGCTTTCGCGGTCCGGCCCCAGCAACTCGGTGTGGTCCAGGTCTATGCTGGTGATGACCGCGCAATCAGCGTCGATGATGTTCACCGCGTCCAAGCGACCGCCTAAGCCCACTTCCAGAATCACCACATCAAGTTGTGCGGCGCTCAAACAACTGAACAAGGCCAGGCTGGTGAACTCAAAATAACTCAGGCTGATGTCGCCCCTGGCCGCCTCAACTTTCTCAAAATGGGGAATCAGCGCGTCAGCCGGTGCCGGTTGTCCGTTGAGCCGACAGCGCTCCTGAAAATACACCAGATGCGGCGAGGTGTACAAACCGGTCTTGAATCCTGCATGCCGGTACACCGACTCCAGCATGGCGCAGGTAGAGCCTTTGCCGTTGGTGCCCGCCACGGTAATCACCGGGCAATCAAAACGCAAGTCCATGCGCGCCGCGACCTGCGCGACCCGCTCCAGTCCCAGCTCTATGGTTTGCGGGTGCAAGCGCTCACAATGGCTCAACCAATCTTGTAATGTCATTGAAAGATTGTCACCTATTCATTTAAAAACCCTGTCAACCGCCCTGCTACCGGCTTCGTTAAATAATCCATACAGGCCAATACAAAGGAGACGCCCATGAAATATTCCATCTGTCTGCCGCTACTTGCAACTGCTTGTCTGGCATTCACTGCTCAGGCTGACGAAATCGCCCGTGTTGTCACCACCACCCCCATCGTTCAACAAGTGGCTGTACCCCGCCAGGTATGCAGCCAGCAACAAGTCACCACCCAGCCGCACAAATCCGGCGCTGGTGCCATCATGGGCGCCATCGCCGGTGGCACCATTGGCAGTGCGCTCGGTGGTAGAGGCAGCGACCGTGCGCTTGGCACCGCCATTGGCGCATTTGGCGGAGCCATCTTCGGCGACAAAATCGAGGGCGCACCGCCACCTGAAGTGCGCACTGTGCAAACCTGCAATAACCAGAATTTCTACGAAAGCCGCATCGTTGCCTACAACGTGCTTTATGAATACGCCGGTAAGCAATACACGGTGCAAATGCCGCAAGACCCCGGCCCCACTTTGCGCCTGCAAATCACGCCCATGATTTCCTCCAACCAGAACTACAACTACCCGCCGCCCCCGCCGGCCGGCAGCCCGGTGCCCCCACCCGGCTCTGCGCCCCCATACGTTCAGTAAGCCCCTGCTGCACTTCATTAGCCGCTTTCAACAGCGGCTTTTTTTATGTAAAAGTCAGATGAAATTGCCGCAGAAATTACCAAATAGTAACTACTTTATTGAGAAATTTACTCACAAAATAGCACTATTTAGTATTTAAATAGTATTATTTCTCCGACTCAACTGACGGAGAAAACACCATGAAATCCACTGTCCTTTTTTGTAGTCTTGCCTGTTTGTTGCTGGTGGCTTGCAGTGGTGGAGGTGGCAGTAGTTCATCCGGCCCACCTGAAACAGTTGTATCCAAGACATCGATAGAGGCGCTTATGGGCGCTTCTATGAAAAACCCTGTGAATCAATGCGGCAGCGGTTTGAGTGACAAAGAAAAAATCACTGAAGCGGTCGCTAACGCCAGCGTGGTGAATTATGAAAGCGGGCCGGTCAGACCTCTGGCCATTTCAGCGGATAACAAACGCTTGTTTGTCACCAACACGCCAGCCAATTGCCTTGAAATTTACGACATCACTGATAGAGATACCTTGTCACTGGCCAGTACGGTCAGCGTTGGGGTGGATCCTGTGGCCGTGGCGGTGCGCAACGAGAACGAAGTCTGGGTCGTCAACCATGTGTCGGATTCCGTCAGTGTGGTGCGCTTAGATGGCAGTCCCCGGGTGCTTAGAACCTTACAGGTCGGCGATGAACCGCGTGACATCGTGTTTGCTGGGCCGGGTAAAAACCGCGCCTTCATCACGGCAGCTTCGCGTGGTCAAAACAAACCCGGATTTACCTCTGAGGTGCTGACGCAACCGGGCAAGGGCCGCGCCGATGTCTGGGTGTTTAATGCATCTGATTTGTACGACTCTCTGAACGGCAAACCATTAGCCGTCTTAACGCTGAACTCGGATATACCCAGAGCCTTGGCAGTTAACGCCGACGGCTCAAAGGTATACGCAGCGGCTTTTCATTCAGGTAACGGCACCACCACGCTGCACAGGGATGTGGTGAATAAAAGGGATTTGGACACTGAGAGCTTAACTTTCAATACGCTGCTTCAAGCATTCAATTTCAAACCTGCATCACCTGCCAGTGATGACAGTAAAGCAGCGCCGGAAACCTCGCTGATTGTTCGCAAGAACGCTGTAGGGCAATGGGTAGATGAAAACGGTCAGGATTTATCCAGCAAAGTGAAATTCGATTTCGCGGATGACGATGTGTTTGTCATTGATGCGAATGCGGACACGCCGGCAGTTACCAGCAGGAAATACGCAGGCGTCGGCACCACCTTGTTCAATATGGTGTTCAGCAACAACAAGCTGTTTGTCAGCAACACAGAATCGCTGAACGAAGTGCGGTTTGAAGGCTCGGGCGCCAAAAGCAAAGGCACGGTCAAAGGCCACATGATCGACTCACGCATCACAGTGATTGACACCAGCAGCAATTCCGTCACGCCTGTGAATTTGAATTCGCACCTGTCGTTTCCTGCGGATAACGGTGTGGTCAGCGCTGACAAAAAAGCCAAAACCATGTCGCAGCCCACGGCCATGGTGAGCAGCCTGGACGGTTCGGTAGTTTATGTGGCGGGTTTCGGTTCAGGAAAAATTGCAGCCCTGCTTGTCAGTGAACTGAGCAGTACTTTTCGACCCGACGTTAACAAGCAAATCGCCGTACCGGCCGGCCCCGCCGGGCTGGCTTTGAATACCTACGGCTCGCGCTTGTATGTGTATTCGCGCATAGACCACAAACTCAGCATCATCAAGACCACAGAAAAAACAAAGGTCTATGAGTTGGCCATGTTCACGCCGGAAAGCGCGTCGGTGATAGCCGGCAGGCGTTTGATGTATGACGCTGACTACGCATCGGGTAACGGCTCGGTCGCCTGCGGCAGTTGCCATGTGTTCAGCGACTTGGATCACCTGGCCTGGGACTTGGGTAATCCGGATGAAAAGACTGTCGCAAATACCAATCAATTTGTACAAACCACTGTCAAAATGCAACAAGACTTGATTGACAATTTAGTCAAAGAACTTTCTATTTCAAGCGATGACGCAAAACAATATTTAGAAGACAATTTACCAGCGTCACTGATTCCCATCAAAGCCAAATTCCACCCGGTCAAAGGCCCTATGACCACCCAAACCTTGAAAGGCATGCGCGGCAACGGGCCCATGCACTGGCGCGGTGACCGCATGGGTTTGAATAAAAAGTCCGGCGAGACCTTGGAAGAAGCCTCGTTCAAAGATTTCAACGATTCCTTTGTCAGCCTGCTTGGACGCAATCAACCGCTGGATGAAACAGACCTTCAACACCTGACAGATTTCGCCATGAAGTTATCGCTGCCACCCAACCCCATCCGGGCTCTGGACAATTCCTTGACAGCACAGGAACAAGCCGGCAAAGACATTTACTTCAACAAAGCTGACGTGACAGATTTAGGCTCCTGTAATAACTGCCATACCCTGGACGCCGCCAAAGGCCAATTTGGCACAGCAGGGCTGATGACTTTTGAAGGCCCCAGGTTCAGTGATAACTTCAAGGTACCGCATTTGCGCAATATGTACCAGAAGGTCGGCATGTTCGGCTACAGCTTGGAAGGCAGTAACCAAGGCAAGCAATACCGCGCCTTTGGACTGGGCAATGATGGTTCTGTCGACACCTTGGTGACGTTTTTTTCGGATCCGGTATTTGTGTTCAAAAATCCTGATACTGACCGCAAAAACATGGCCGCATTCATGCTGGCCTTTGACAGCGATTACTTGCCCATCACCGGCCAGCAGTTGACATGGCGGCCCGGCAGCAGCAGCGCCATCAACAACCGACTGTCTTTGCTGAAACAGCAAGCCAAGGTCACTTCGCCCAGACCCGCTTGTGATTTGCAAGACAGCGGCAATATCAATGGCGTGGATATCTCCGGTCTGTACCAGGCTGACGGCACTTGGAAATTCAAAGACGGCAAAAGCAGCTCTGACACAGACCTCAAGGCATTGGCCACTGCCACCCAGCCCTTGACTTTCACCTGCTTGCCTCCTGGTACCGGCGTCAGAACCGCGCTCAAACAGACAAAGTAATCGGCCAAGCTGAAAACGCAATGCCCGTCTGGCGGCGGGCAGGTGGTTTTGATTGGCTGTGATTCACACTTTGCGCGCCCGGTCATGGCCTAGAATCCCGCCTTTGCTTTCAATCGGTATGTTTCATGCGTAAAAACACCACAAAGACAGACACCACCAAGGCACCGCAACGCGTGGTGCTGGCCTATTCGGGCGGCTTGGACACCTCCATTATTTTGAAATGGCTACAAGACGAATACCACTGTGAAGTGGTGACCTTCACGGCCGACATCGGTCAAGGCGAAGAGATAGAACCGGCGCGCGCCAAAGCCATCAAAATGGGCATCAAGCCTTCCAATATTTTCATTGAAGATTTGCGCGAAGAATTCGTGCGCGATTTTGTCTTCCCCATGTTCCGCGCCAATGCACTTTACGAAGGCGAGTATTTGCTGGGCACATCCATCGCACGGCCCTTGATCGCCAAACGGCTGGTCGAGATTGCCCGCAAAACCAAGGCTGACGCCATCAGCCACGGCGCGACCGGCAAAGGCAACGACCAGGTTCGCTTTGAACTCGGTGCTTATGCATTGATGCCTAACGTGAAAATCATCGCGCCTTGGCGTGAATGGGATTTGCTCTCACGCGAAAAACTCATGCGCTATGCAGATCAACACGGCATACCTGTGGACGGCGCCAAGCGCAAAGGCCCGCCGCCGTATTCCATGGACGCCAACCTGCTGCACATCAGCTATGAAGGTGGCATATTGGAAGACCCGAATTACGCGCCCGACGACAGCATGTGGCGTTTGACGGTCAGCCCGGAAAAAGCACCGAACAAACCGCAAGTCATAGAACTCACTTACAAACACGGCGACGTGGTGGCGATCGATGGCGTTCGCATGTCTCCGGCCACAGTGTTGACGCACTTGAACACCTTGGGCGGCAAACACGGCATAGGCCGCTTAGACAAAGTGGAAAACCGCTATGTCGGCATGAAAAGCCGCGGCTGCTACGAAACCCCGGGCGGCACGATTTTGTTGTCAGGCCACCGCGCCATCGAATCGATCACGCTGGACCGCGAAGTGTTGTCGCTCAAAGAAGACTTGATGCCGCGTTATGCGCGTCTGGTTTACAACGGTTACTGGTTCAGCCCTGAGCGCGAGCTGTTGCAAGGTTTGATCGACGCGTCGCAGGCCACAGCCAACGGCAAGGTTCGCTTAAAGCTGTACAAAGGCACCATCATGTGCGTGGGCCGCGAAAGCAAAACCGACAGTTTGTTTGACACACGTATCGCCACGTTTGACGACGACGGCGGCGCTTACAACCAAGCGGATGCCGGAGGCTTTATCAAACTGAATGCCTTGCGCATGCGCATCGCCGGTAACCTGAAAAACGAGCGCGAAGCCAAAGCGGCAGCGCGAAAAACCCCTGCCAAGAAAAAGGCCTGAACATGACAACCGAACATATACAAGGCGTGAGCATCGCCACCAAAGCCAATGTGTTTTTCGATGGCAAATGCGTGAGTCACGCCATCGTCACACCAAGCGGCGAGAAAAAATCAGTCGGCGTGGTCTTACCTTCTCACCTGACTTTCAACACCGCCGCGCCTGAAATCATGGAATGCGTGGCCGGTGCCTGCGAATACAAACTCGCCGGTAGCGACGCCTGGCAGCACAGCGGTGCGGGCGACACATTCAGCGTTGGCGCGAATTCATCGTTCGAGATCAAAGTGGCTGAGAGCTACCACTATATTTGCCATTTCGGCTGAACGTATTGCGTTCATAGCAAAGCCACCCTCGGGTGGCTTTTTCTTTGCACAGCGTAGATGCAGATCAGGCCGCCAACACCCGCTTTTTGGCGTCTGCAAATTCCCGCTTGAGTTGCGCAATCAACTCGGCTGTGGTTTGTATTTTGTCGATCACGCCAATGCCCTGACCGCAGCCCCAGATGTCTTTCCAGGCCTTGGATTTGTCCCCGGCGAAATTCATTTTGCTCGGATCGCTCTCTGTCAGATTGTCCGGGTCCATGCCGACTCTGCGGATGGACGGCGCCAGGTAGTTGCCGTGTACGCCGGTGAACAAATTGCTCAGCACGATGTCGTCCGAGTTGCTGTCGACTATGCATTGTTTGTACTCGTCGATGGCGCGCGCCTCAACGGTAGCGATGAAAGCCGAGCCTATGTAGGCGAAGTCTGCCCCGGTAGCCACTGCAGCAAGTATGGCGTTGCCATTAGCGATGGCACCGCTGAGCGCTAACGGGCCATCAAACCATTGGCGTATCTCTTGAATCAAAGCAAACGGGTTTTTCACACCAGCGTGACCGCCGGCTCCGGCGGCGACGGCGATCAAACCGTCAGCGCCCTTTTCAATCGCCTTGTGCGCAAACTTGTTGTTGATGATGTCGTGCATAACGATGCCGCCGTAGCTGTGCGCTGCCTGGTTGATATCCTCGCGCGCACCCAGTGACGTGATGATCAGCGGCACTTTGTATTTCACGCACAGCGCCATGTCTTCTTCTAAGCGCTCGTTGCTTTTATGAACGATCTGGTTGATGGCGAATGGCGCAGCCGGCTGGTCCGGGTGCGCCTTGTTATGCGCGGCCAGGGCTTCGGTGATTTCAGCCAACCATTCGTCCAACTGTGAAAGCGGACGCGCATTCAGCGCCGGCATGGAGCCGACCACGCCGTTGATGCATTGGGCGATCACGGTCTTAGGCGTGCTGATGATGAACAGCGGTGCGGAGATGACCGGGAATGTCATCGAAGAAAAAATGGCGGGGAGTTTGGACATGGTTGAGGTATCGGGTTAAAACGCTTCCAAAGCCATGGCAGTCACGCTGTGCGCACCTTCCACAATGCCGTCGCGCACAGACGGCGCTTTGCTCAATATATGGTCAGCGTAAAAACGCGCGGTCACCATCTTGGCTTGCATGAAAGCGGTGTCGGTGTCGCCGGCTGCTATCGCATGATGCGCGGCTGCATAACTGCGGGCCAGTTGCCAGCCGGACACCACATTACCGGCCAGCATCAAATACGGCACGCTTCCCGAATAAGCCGCGTTCGGGTCGTTGGCGGCGGCGTCGACAATGAAATTCACCACGTCCAGCAGCGCGCTGCGCGCCGCAGCCAGACGATGTGCAATGGCTTTGGCGTCGTCAGACCCAATCTTGAGCAACTCGGCTTCGGTCTTTTCCATTTGCGCGGCCAAGGCTTTGGGCGTTTGGCCGCCGTCACGCGCGGTTTTGCGACCTACCAAATCGTTGGCTTGAATGGCCGTCGTGCCTTCGTAAATCGTCAGAATTTTCGCGTCACGGTAATACTGCGCCGCACCGGTTTCTTCGATGAAGCCCATGCCGCCGTGCACTTGCACGCCAAGTGACGTGACTTCCAGGCTCATTTCGGTACTGAATCCTTTGACCAAGGGCACCATGTATTCGTACACCGCATGGTTTTGTTTGCGCGTGTCCGCATCGGTATGGTGATGCGCCGCGTCGTAGGCCGCAGCAGCCACACTGGCCATGGCGCGGCAGCCTTCGGTGTAAGCGCGCATGGTCATGAGCATGCGGCGCACATCCGGGTGGTGAATGATGGGCGCAGAGGCTTTGATGGAACCATCCACCGGGCGGCTTTGCACACGCTCGCGTGCGTAGTGCACGGCTTTTTGGTAGGCGCGATCGGCCACTGCAATGCCTTGCACGCCGACCGCGTAACGCGCGGCGTTCATCATGATGAACATGTATTCCAAACCCCGGTTTTCCTGGCCCACCAGGAAACCGGTGGCACCGCCGTGGTCACCGTATTGCAGCACTGCGGTTGGGCTGGCTTTGATGCCCAGCTTGTGCTCGATGCTGACGCAATGCACATCGTTGCGTGCGCCCAAGGAGCCGTCCTTGTTCACCAGAAATTTAGGCACCACAAACAAGCTGATGCCTTTGATGCCTTCGGGCGCGCCACTGACGCGCGCCAGCACCAGGTGCACGATGTTGTCGGCCATGTCGTGCTCACCGTAAGTGATGTAAATCTTTGTGCCGAACACTTTGTAAGTGCCGTCGGCTTGCGGCTCGGCGCGCGAACGCACCAGCGACAAATCGGAACCGGCTTGCGGTTCGGTCAGGTTCATGGTGCCAGTCCATTCGCCGCTGACCAGTTTGTCCAGGTACGTGGCCTTGAGCTCATCGCTGCCTGCGGTCAACAAAGCTTCAATGGCGCCGTCTGTCAACAAAGGACACAGCGCAAAACTCAGGCTGGCGGCGTTCAACATTTCCACACAAGCCGCGCCTATGGTTTTTGGCAAGCCCTGACCACCGCAATCGACCGGGTGTTGCAAACCTTGCCAGCCGCCTTCTGAATATTGTTTGTACGCCTGTTTGAAACCGGGCGCGGTGGTGACATGACCTTCTTTCCAAGTCGACGGGTGCTTGTCGCTTTCCCAGTTCAGCGGTGCCACCACGTCCTGGTTGAAACGCGCGCATTCTTCCAACACTGCTTGCGCGGTTTCCAAACCCGCATCTTCAAAGCCGGGCATGGCGGCAATGCGCTCAATGGCCGCCAAATGCTGCATATTGAAAAGCATGTCTTTCACGGGTGCGGTATAGCTCACGGTCAATCTCCAAAATCTGAAAGAAAAAAGGCACCAGGTGGTGCCTTGGTGCATAGCGCTTAAAGGGCAGCAACCAGTTCGGGTACAGCCACGAACAAATCGGCTTCTAGACCATAGTCGGCCACGCTGAAAATCGGGGCTTCCGGGTCTTTGTTGATGGCAACGATGACTTTGCTGTCCTTCATGCCGGCCAGGTGTTGTATGGCACCGCTGATGCCGCAGGCCACGTACAACTGTGGCGCGACGATCTTGCCGGTTTGACCCACTTGCCAGTCGTTGGGCGCATAACCTGCGTCCACCGCTGCGCGGCTGGCACCCATGGCCGCACCGAGTTTGTCTGCCAGCGGCGTGATGACTTCATTGAATTTTTCTGCGCTGCCCAAGGCACGTCCGCCGGACACAATGACTTTGGCGGCGGTAAGTTCGGGCCGGTCGTTTTTGGCGATCTCGCTGCCCATGAACTGGCTTTTCGCGTCAGCGGTGCTGGCTTGAATCACGTCTACAGCGGCGCTGCCGCCGGTGGCTGCCGCGTCAAAACCGGTGGTGCGCACGGTGATGACTTTGGTGGCGTCTGTGGCTTGTACCGTTGCCATGGCGTTACCGGCGTAAATGGGGCGCTCGAAAGTGTCCGGGCTGTCGACACGCGTGATGTCGCTCACCTGAGCGACATCAAGTTTGGCAGCCACGCGCGGCGCAATGTTTTTGCCGCTGGCGGTTGCTGCAAACAAAATGTGGCTGTAGCCGGAGGCCAAGGCCAGCACTTGCGCCGCCATGTGCTCGGCCAGACCGTGGGCGAACACATCGGCTTCGGCATGAATCACTTTGCTGACGCCGCTGATTTGCGCGGCAGCAAGAGCGGCAGCGCCTGCGTCAATACCCGCCACCAACACATGCACGTCGCCGCCACAGGCGATAGCTGCGGTCACGGTGTTCAAAGTCGCCGGTTTCAGGCTGTGGTTGTCGTGTTCTGCAATCACTAATGAGGCCATGTCAAATCACCTTTGCTTCGTTTTTGAGTTTGTCCACCAAAGCGGCCACATCGGCCACTTTGATACCGGCGCTGCGCTTGGGCGGCTCGCTGACTTTCAAAGTTTTGATGCGCGGCGTGACATCCACACCCAGGTCTTCGGGTTTGAAAATATCGATGGTTTTTTTCTTGGCCTTCATGATGTTGGGCAGCGTCACATAGCGTGGCTCGTTCAGGCGCAAGTCGGTGGTGATGACAGCCGGCAATGACAGCTTCAAAGTTTCCAATCCGCCATCGACTTCGCGCGTCACATGCAAATTGCCGTCGACCATTTCCACTTTGGAGGCAAACGTAGCTTGCGGCCAATCGGCCAGCGCGGCCAACATTTGACCGGTTTGGTTGCAATCGTCGTCAATCGCTTGCTTGCCCAAAATGACCATGCCGGGTTGCTCTTTGTCAGCCAGCGCTTTGAGCAGTTTGGCCACAGCCAAGGGTTGCAGTTCTTCGGAGGTTTCCACCAGAATGCCACGGTCAGCGCCTATGGCCATGGCAGTGCGCAAAGTTTCCTGGCATTGGGTGACACCGCAGGAGACAACAACGACTTCTGTCAATATGCCTTTTTCTTTCAACCGAACCGCTTCTTCCACAGCGATTTCATCGAACGGGTTCATGCTCATTTTGACGTTGGCGATATCGACGCCGGTCTGGTCAGATTTGACCCGGACTTTGACGTTGTAATCCACCACGCGCTTGACGGCGACCAATGCCTTCATGGGTTTGCTCCAAGAAATAAATATAGGTTAAAAGTCTTGACTTCCAAACATGGAAGTTGACGTGCACGTCATTCTAGACGAATCGCATTGTTTTTCAGAACGGTCGTGCTTTTTTACCCGTCCTGCCGGCTTAAACAGGCCAGAAAACGCTGCCTGCCGGTCAGCGGCTTTCGTCGCCTGTCGACGCAGAGAGGTTAGCTATGGCCTTGGGCGGCGGTAATTGGATGCCGGCCTCCGACAAGGCCGACAAGACGGCTGTATTCACGCGAGACAACACGGCCATGCGCGTATGCAACTGGTTTGCCACCCAGAAATTCAAAGTCATCTCCAGGCCGTCGGCGCTGAAGCGGCTGAAAAACACTTGCGCTGGCGGCTCAGGCAGCACATCGGTGACTTTGCCCAGCGCTTCTTGCAACACGGCTTGCACTTGCGCCGCGTCGTTTTCTCCCGCGACCAGCACCACGGTCTGCAAAGCCACCGCCGCATCGCTGAGGGAAAAGTTATCTACCCGCTGGGTGATCAGCATGTCGTTAGGAATGATGGACTCGCGCCCGTTGGTGTCGCGCAGCAGCGTGTAACGGGTTTTGATGTCGGTGACCTGGCCTTCCATGCCGTCAACCCGGATATGGTCACCGATGCGCACCGAGCGCTCTATCAGCACCACAAAACCACTGACATAGTTCGCCGCCAGTTTTTGCAAACCCAGTCCCAGGCCGACACCTAAGGCGCCGCCCAGCACCGACAAGGCGGTCAAATCCACGCCGACAGCCGACAAGGCCAGCAGCAAACCAATGAGCAGCAAAACGGCGCGCATTACATTGGCCGCCACTTTGCGCATGGACAAATCGCTGACGGTCTGGCTGAGCACACGTTGCTCTATGACTGCCGACAACCACAGGCTGAGCATCAGCACCAGACCGGAAGACAACAGGCCTTCTAAGATAGTGCGCAAGTCCAGCCTGAGCTTACCGAAATTCAAATGGATTTGCTCCATCTCCTGCAACACCAAAGGCAGCAAATCGGTGATCCACAACACTGCCATGGCCCAAGCAAGCCAGGAAATCAGCCGTTCGGTCAAGGCGGCGGTACCCGAGCGCGGAAACACTGCCATCAACACGCGCGCGCACAAACGAATAAGTGCCAGCGACAAGAGCACAGGGATAGCAATTTTGAACAGCAGCACCGGTTGTTGCCGCTGCAACCAGGACTGGGCAATGTAAGCAAACAACAGTGTCAACAGAGGAAACAGCAAGCCGTCTATGACTTGCCTGCCGAACAGCACGGATTCGTTTTTGCTATGGCGACCCAGCGACCAGGCCGGCAACCAAGCCAGGGCCAGCGCTGCGCACAGGTAAGCGACTTCTGTCATGAGCGCCGGGGACAGGCCGTCGTGGCTCCAAGCGGAGAGTAAAACTGTTAAATTTTCCATCAATGTTGATTATCACGCCTCAGAGGTTTGACAGACTGCGCTGATGGCTACACTTGCAAACAATGAATCCTCCGGCTCAACGCTTCAAACTCTTTCGCTCGTCCGCATTTGCTTTGGCGATTTGTCTGTGTGTCACGGCGTTTCTCACGCCCGTGGCCTTGGCGGCAGAACGAAATGCTGCGCTCAACAAGACAAAGACGACAGTAGAAAAGCAAAAAAATACCGCCGCAAAAGCGGCGCAACGCAAATCCGGTCAACGCAAAAAAAAGACAACCACCAAAGTGGTCACCGGCAAGGCTTTTGGTAACAGCAGCGCGGTAAAGCAATTGGCGCGCGAGATTGCGCAAAAACACAAACTGCCTCCGGCCTGGGTGCAAAAACAGATTGCCGGGGCAAGCCTGTTGCCGCAAATCCTGCAACTGGTGTTGCCGCCCTCTTCACCACAAGTGAAAAACTGGCAGGCCTACCGCGCACGTTTTCTGACGGAGAACCGGATTCAAACCGGGGCGCGCTTTTGGCGCGAACACACCTTGCAACTTGACCGTGCGTTTGCACAGACCGGTGTGGAGCCGCGTTACATCGTCGGTATTTTGGGCGTGGAAACTTTTTACGGCCAGCATCAGGGACAGTACAAGCTGATGGATGCCTTGAGCACCTTGAGTTTGAATTTCCCCAAAGAGCATCCGCAAGCCGCCGAGCGGCAAGCTTTTTTTCAAGATGAATTGGGTTATTTTTTAAAGCAACAACGTACGCAGCCTGCCAGCAAACCAGTGCTGGGTAGTTATGCCGGAGCCAGCGGCTGGCCTCAGTTCATGCCGTCTAGCATTGCCAAATTTGCGGTGGATTTTGACGGCGACAGTCGCATCGATTTGAGCAACAGCGCAGCAGATGCCATAGGCTCGGTGGCCAACTATTTAAAAGCCTTTGGCTGGCAGCCCGGCCTGCCCACACATTTTGCGGTGGATGTGCAAACCGTCAGCGAAACAGACTTGTCTGCATTGCTCGCGCCCGACATCGTGCCGTCTTGGTCGGCATCGCATTTGGCAGACAAGCAAGCGGTATTGGAGGACGATGGCAAACTTTTCAGCGGACCTTTGGCCTTGGTGCAATTGCATAACGCCAACGAGACTCCGTCGTATGTGGCCGGCACGGACAATTTCTTCGTCATCACCCGCTACAACCGCAGCAGCTATTACGCGCTGGCAGTGATTGAACTCGGGCTGGCTGTAGAGCGTGAAATCAAGAAGTAATTGGGGTCAGGTTCCGAAGTAATTGGGGTCAGGTTCACTAGTGTCCGGAGATTTTTATTTGAATCGATGTAAATTGTTGATTTCAAACATATATTTCGAGTTTCCTGCCAAATCTATTTGAATTCCATCTCGCATTCCATTCAAACTGTCTCCCTTTTGGGAGGCAAGAATGCGTCAAGGCAAA
>CAMDKD010000046.1 GCA_945901125.1 Bordetella parapertussis | reverse complement strand
GGGGGGGGGGCCACAGCCTCAAAACAAAGTTGTATCAACCAATGTTTTTAACCTTAAGGCAGCTTACGCTTCATTTGTGTCAACGCCTTTTCAAATTACTTTTTCGGCTTCAATTACCAAAAACGGTGTGACGGCAAAAGGTTCTGGATCACTCACTCAAGGTTCAGCTCAGTCAGGGACTTTTGAGAGCGCCGTAGCCCAAAAAGTGGTCACTTCCATTCGAGGAAGTATCAGTGGAAATGGGAATACCTTTTCGCTTGATAACACTAGCGCAGATTATTTCGATAGCAACTACAACCTTCTCGGAAGAGACGGTACTTCTGGATATAGCGTCGTTGATGGACTGTTTAACTTACCAACAAGTGTTAAGGTGGGTGATACAGGTGATTTATATAGCCTCAAAAAATACAGTAACAGCACAAAATCAGCTTTGACTGGAACAAAAAAAGTGAGTTACTTGATTGAGGCTGACACGGCATCCACGGCACTGGTATCAATTCTTACGGTCGAGAAAGACACTAATTCAAAAGTCACAAGCCAAGATACCACTCAGTACAGGATAAGCGCTGATAACAAGCTTACGCCAATTAAAGAAACGCTCAACGACTACAACGACAGCACTGTCTGGACAATAACCTTTTAATCACACTATGCGCCTACCCCTGCTGAAGTGGAGTGGGCGCATAGTAGCGGCACCTAGTTGTTTCAGAAAAATATTTTACTTAAGCAAAAAGCTGCACACCAAATTTTTGAGCGAATTCGCTCACTACGGCGGCTGATCGCAAAAAACTGATCGGAAAACAGAGATTGAACAATGCATATCAAACCGAGCACCGACATGGGCACCACTGTGCGGCTGGTTGCCCGGCGTAAAAGCTAAGGTCAGCGATAGCGGGCGTGCTTGGGGCGACTGTAACCAACTGTCGTCGTATTGAAGTTGGTCTTTGCCTTGCACGGCAGTCCAGGTCCCGACCCGCTCGCCATTCATCCACACTTCAAGGCTTTTCATTCGACTCACCACAACGCCGCCACTTGGTTGGAGGCAGACCGAGGCTTAATCGATCACTTGCATCAGATGAGGATTTGGTTACTACCGACAAAATCTTTTGTAGATTTGAAATGCAATGCCGGTGTCTGAAATCAGGATGCTGCTGTTAGATGAAAAAGTGGAAATGTCAATATTATCTTTAACGGTCACCGTATAAAATTTCGACGTGTAATTGTTGCAATCTATTCTCCAAAAATCGACCGAAGTGATGGTTTCCCCAGTGTTATTAAAATGAGGATTGGTCTTGGTCCATGCTTCAAGAAATGCACCGTCTTTTCTGACGTTGTCCATGTCAATAAAATATTCTAAGTATTCTCGTTTCCAAATGGAGACCCAATTGCTTGCATAAGCCAAATTGGAACTGATTAGAAATATAAAAATGAGTTTTTTCATATATCCAGAGTTTTTTTAAAATTCAGTATATGCAGAGTTCACAAAAATCATATGAAATACAAGAAAGACTGTGCTTATTGTTTTTTGATTAAATTTTTTCCAAAGACATCTGAAAAAAGATCGTCAAGCATAGTTGACAGCGGTATCTCTTCATTATTTTGAGCTTTGGCTTTTTTACAGCCGAAAATCAGAATGTTCCAGTACTCATGTTCCCCGGGAATTAATTTCATTTTGTAATCAAAATTTTCAAGCTGTTTGTTTCTACCGGAAACATAACCTTGCGCCCAGCTGACGAATCCTGTTTTCGTAGAATTTTCTTCGTCAATATTTTCATGCTGAATTGATTCTAAAAACTGTTTGCAAGTTGCTGTACCTGCGCCAACCATGACTGTTTTTTGTACTGCAAATACATTGCAGCAGTAAATTAAAAAAATAAAAAAAATGACTTTAAGCATTTGAGATCAGCACTGTTGAATCAAAGATTGATGTACCGTCGGCACGTGATTATCCTCGGTTACCGGGGTCAAGAGCTAACTCAAAAGATTCAACAAGCCTGTGATCAGCAATGCGTTGGTGAAGTCGATGAAGAATGCACCTACGATGGGAGCCACCAGGAATGCACGGGGCGATGGCCCGTACCGCTGAACCACAGAGTGCATGACAGCCATCGCATTGGCTGTTGTGCCCAGCATGAAGCCAATGAACCCGCCGCTCATGACCGCGGCGTCGTAATCGCGGCCCATGACCCTGAAAACCACATACCAGCAGAAAAAAGCCACCGCTAGGACTTGAATGATCAGATTCACCAGTAAAGGTGCAGCAATCGAAGTCAGTTCCCACAATTTTAAATTCATCAAGGCCACTGCCAGGAACAAGGTCAGGCAGACCACACCTATGCGTTCTGTCAATTGGTGCGGAATTTGGAGCCAACGGGTTTGATCGTCTAGATTGCGAATCACAGCGCCCATGATCATGGCACCAACATAACCAGGTAAGGTCCAATCGGCCGATTTCATGACGCCGCTAAGCCAAGAACCGATTCCCATGGCCACAAGCAAAACGCTGATGCCTTTGAGTACTGTCAGTAAGTCACTTTCTTCATCGTTGGTTAAATGGACAGGCATGCTCGTGGTTGTTTGTTCAGTGCTTGTTGGTGTGGATGCATGCAATTGGTGATGCTCAAGCAAGCGCGTCACCATGGGCCCGCCAACCAAACCACCCATGACGATACCCGCCATGGCTGCGGCAATGGCAACCGATTCAGCAGATGCCACGCCTGCTGCTGCAAACTGCGGTGCAAATGCCAATGCGGTAGCGGGGCCACCGGTCAGTGCAGCCGGACCCATCAACACCCCCAGTAAGGGGGATTCTCCGAAGGCAACAGCAGTGAAGATACCGATCAAACTTTGGATCACTGCCAAAAATGTTGCAAGTGCGAGAAATACCAGAGCTTGTCGTGTTCCAGCTCTCAATAAACCGACACTGGCACTCAAGCCGATGGATGTGAAAAATGCTGTCATCAATGGTGCTTGCAAGGTGGTGTCAAACTTGACAGTACCCAGATTGAATTCGCGAGACAACGTCACCAGGATTGCAACCACCAGGCCACCAACAACAGCGGCAGGGATGTTGTAGCGCCGCAGCACGGGCATGCGGCGCAGGATTGACACCCCAACAAACAGCGCGATGGCGCCGACCGCAGTTGTTTGAATAAAGTCGAGAGACCAGATCATTGCTATATTCCTGTTGAGACGATGCTATGGATTGAACTGTCCCTATTATTTATGACATTCTCCTAAGCTGTTGACATAGGCGGCCCAGCGGGTTTTGTCATGCACCAAGGGGGCGGCGCCGGGACTCTATGATTCAAACATGAAGTGCAACATTGATGAACTGATACTTAGGTGGCTCTGGGTATGTTGCTGCACAATCGTGCGCCTGAAGTAGGAACTAAACAGTGAGGCACCCATGCAGCAATCTGCCGCCATAGCACCCGATCACTCTGTCCAACGCAAAGCCGCCATCGCCCATGGCGCTGCGCTTGAGCACACAGGCAAAGTCCTGATCGCGCCGATCCCGAACTTCGACCTTAATCGCACCATCTTCAAAACCCTTGAAGGCAAGCTGCCCCGCTTTTTGATGAAAACACGGATAGGCAAGCATGCGCTTTGGGATGCCGCAGCGACCAACACCGTGCAGGCCGAATATGCGGCTGCCCGCAGTGTGCACCCGCTGCCAGGCGTAAGTACCGGGCTGATGGACTTCTTGGTGCGCGAGTGTGACTTCAACGTGGAGCATGCCGACGGTTCGTTCCTCGACCACCTGTACTTTTGTTTTGAGTACACCGCGCAGCACTATCCGAATCACTCTCCTCTTGTGATGCTGCTGCACTCCATCCTCGGAACAGGCACCAACACCTTCGCCATGACCGCCGACAAAATACCGGCGCTGCACCCGCTGATGACAGCTTGGGAATGGACCCAGGTGCAAGCCTTTCCATCGGTGTTGCGGCTGCTCTATGTCGGCACTCTGGGCCAGGAGTTGCGCAGGAATGCTCACCGCGCCGACGCGATGGCTTCCATCACCTTTCATCGGGTGATAGACAACGCACCCATTGCCATGGATGGAAAAGACTTTTGGATCGCGCTGAACTACCAGCTCATCCACCTGATCGACTTTCTGCCGGCGGCAAATTGGTCTGTGCACCAGAACGATATCTCCTTCATCCTGTTTCGCGATCTGTATGAGCTTCTGTCGCTGGTCGGCAAGCGAGAGGCCAGCGTGGGCTACACACCAAGTGCAGGCCCACGCAAGGAAGAGGGCGAACCCCAAGGTATAGGTGAATGGCTGACTGCTTTGATGCCGGTAAGCCTCAACAAAAGCTTGGCTGCCAGGTCGGTCACCCGTTTCTCAGAGCGCATTGGGCACTCGCTTGATTACAAAATTACCTGGGCTTGAACAGTTGATGAATCACAAGCGTTCGCATTTCCTAGGCAGCTTTATCCACGTGCGGGGCATAACAGGCCCGGTATGCCGCTATCAGGCTCATTCCCTCGACAACACAGCTCACAAATTTGCTTTGCTTGTCTGTGAGTTTGACCTGTCTTGGTACTTCACCCGGTGGTTTTTTATTAGCTGACTCGGGTATCTAGCTACGGGTGGTTTGCATCAGCATAGGTGGTTTTTCAATCTAAGGGCTATGGCGCGGGCTGCCAATAGAAAAGACAGGTGCGGTGAAGCTAACGCCGCATATTTTTTCATTTGCAAAATTCTTTGGGTTTTTACATTCAGCCCTGCTGGACACCATCAAACAGCAGCCCTTTTGGCCAGAAAAACACCCTAATAATTGACCTTCCATTGATTTATAACCATAATTAATTAAATTTAACCAGTGAGGGAGTTTAAAAGATGTCTATATTTCTGTCTACTCGTTTGGGCTTACCTGTAGTTTTGTTTCTGTCGGTGATGGTGGCCGGCTGTTCCGAAAAACCCAAAGATGTTTCCGCCTCATCTGCTGCGCCTGTTGCGCCTACGCCTAAGGCCCAAGCGACGCATCCGCTCGATGGACTCACCGCTGATGAACTGTCCCGGACCGTGGCCATTTTGCTCAATGCCAAGTTGACCGATGACAAGAGCTTTTTCCCGCTGATTGAATTGAGTGAACCCCTCAAGGCCGAAGTGCTGGCCTGGAAAGAGGGCAGTCCCATGGTGCGCAAAGCCTACGTCAACTTCAAAGGACTGGATGGTGCGCAGGAGGCCTTGGTCAACATCACGGATTCCAAAGTGGAGAAGCTAGGTAAGCTTGCAGGTGAGCCAATGATCATGCTGGAGGAGTTCATGTCCTCCATGCAAATCGCGTTGGAAAATCAGGACTTTGTCGCGGCATTGGGAAAACGCAATCTCAAACCCGATGAGGTGTTCTGTCTGCCGTTGACGGCAGGTAATTTTTTGCAGCAGTCCGAAAAGGGCAAGCGCCTGATGAAGGTGCCTTGTTACAAAAACCCCAGTGGCTCTAATTTCTATGCCAAACCTATCGAAGGGCTGTTTGCCGAGGTGGACTTGAATAGCCGCAAGGTCACCCAAGTGGTTGACGAAGGGGTGGTGCCGGTGCCGGAAAAAGACTGGGGCTACACCGAAAAGGAAAACGAAGCGCGTGCAGGCCTGAAGCCCGCCGTCAACCCGGTGCAAATCGTCCAGAGCAAGCCTAACTTCAAGACCAGCGGTAGCAGCATAGAGTGGGACATCTGGAAGTTCCGGGTGCGTGCTGACAAACGCCCTGGCGTTGTGATTTCGAATGTGCAGGTCAATGATGCCAACAAGTGGCGCTCTGTGCTTTACCAGGCACATCTCTCCGAAGTGTTTGTGCCCTACCAGGATCCGGGCAAGGGCTGGTACTGGCGCACCTATATGGACAGCGGCGAATATGGTTTTGGCGTGTTTTTGTCGCCTCTGGTGGCTGGTGTTGACTGTCCCGGTAATGCGACTTTCATGCCTGTGGTGATGCACCAGGACAATGGACAACCGGTGGAGATTCCTAACGCCATTTGCGTGTTTGAGAGAAATCCTGCCAAACCTGCATGGCGTCATTACGAAATTTTTGCCCAATCAGAGAAAGTGGCGGTGCCTGCAGAAGGCCGTCCGCAAACCGAACTGGTGGTGCGATCCGCCTCTGAAGTGGGTAACTACGATTATTTGGTTGACTATGTATTTCACCAGAATGGCAGTATCAATATTGACGTGATCGCCACCGGCATCGATGCGGTCAAGGGTGTGGCCACCAAGCACATGAAGGACGCGACAGCAGCCAAGGACACCAAATACGGCAGTTTGATTGCGCCCAACCTGGTGGCTCCCAACCATGACCACTATTTCAATTTCCGCCTAGATTTTGATATCGATGGCCAGGACAACAGTTTCATGCATACCAAGCTTGAGCGCGGCAAGCCCGATGCCAGTTCGTTGCGCAAATCATTTTGGGTGACTGAACCGAAAATGGTAGAGACCGAAATGGAAGGCCGCCTGCGTGTGGACAACGCCAAGCCTGCGCTCTTCACCGTGACCAACACCAACACCGAAGGCGTGTATGGCCACCATCCTGCCTACGCTATTTTGCCCAAGGATTCGGCCGCATACGGTCCCTATGACTATGAAAAGGACCCGCCGATGAAACGCAATGCCTACATTGGGTTTTCTTTCTGGAATACCTTGTATGACCAGGACAAACGGTATGCGGGAGGCAAGTTTGCTTTTGCCAGCGATGGCAATGACACCCTGGCCACTTGGGTACAGAAGAACCGTCCGATCAAAAACAAGGATCTGGTGACCTGGTACACCATCGGCTTTCACCATGTACCTCACACTGAAGACTGGCCGGTGATGTCCGGTCATCAGGTAGGGATTGAACTGCGCCCGTACAACTTTTTTGAATCCAATCCTGCTATGGGCATACGCAGCAATCAGCCGGCTGCGGCACCAGCCAAGTAGGTCTGACAATGCTTACCCGCAGCACCGCACAATGTGTCCCGTTGGGTGGTGCTGCAGATTGCGCAGGATTTGACTCACACACCTACAGCAAGCTGCATTGCAAGCGGCAGTAGATAGTGCAGTGCAGGAATCAGGCCATCGAATAGTGTTGTTCGGTATTCTATTTACAACTGACAGTTACAACAGTCATGTGCTTGCGTGGCTTTGATCTTTGGCGTTTATCATCCTTGATGTATTCAATAAAAGCCGTCACTTAAACCTTTCATGGAAAACAAATCAGCAGATGTGTTGGTACTCGGCGCGGGCATTGTCGGTCTGAGTCTCGCCCTCAAGCTGCAAGAGCGCGGCCGCGATGTGGTGCTGGTCGATCGTGGCCGACCGGGTGCTGGCACCAGCTTTGGTAACGCCGGTCTGATCGAGCGAAGCACGGTGTTTCCCTATGCTTTCCCGCGTGACTTCAAAACGCTGCTTGCTTATGCGCTAGGGCGTCGCACCGCCGCGCATTACCACTTGTCGGCTTTGCCGTCTTTGCTGCCATGGATGTGGCGCTATTGGCAGCACTCGTCGCCCGCTTTGTACCCGCAGGCCGTTGCCGGTGCTTTGCCATTGATAGATCATAGCTGGAGCGAGCACCAGCCGTTGATCAACGCGGCTGGCGCGCATGACTTGGTGAACGAGCGCGGTTGGATCAAAATTTTTCGCACACAGCAAACTGCTCAGCAAGTACTGGCCATGGCTGAAAACAGCCGCGCTTACGGTGTACCGGCGCTCGCCTTGTCACCGTCTGAACTTTTAGCGCTGGAGCCCGCATTGAAAAATGTTTGTCTGGGCGGCGTGCATTACCCGGACGCGCGGCAAATTCAAGACCCGCAGGCGCTTTCCAGTGCTTATTTGCGTTTGTTCGAGCAGCGCGGCGGGCGCTTTATGTCTGGCGATGCGCGCAGTTTGCAAGCCGAAGGCCATGCGTGGTCTGTGCAAACCGAAGCAGGGCGTGTGACTGCTGCCAACGCGGTGCTGGCACTTGGGCCCTGGGGCGAGGACATGGCGCGTCAACTCGGCTACCGCTTGTCGCTGGGACGCAAGCGCGGTTACCACATGCATTTCCACGCCAATACCCTGTCGCTGAAACACACGGTTGTTGACTCCGACAACGGTTATGCCATCGCCCCCATGCGCCAGGGTTTGCGCCTGACCACCGGCGCCGAGTTCGCGTTGCGCGACGCGCCGGCCACGCCTGTGCAGTTGCAGCGCATAGAACCGCTGGCGCGAGCGTTGACAGAACTCGGCGGCAGAGTCGATGCCAAGCCTTGGCTAGGTTCGCGCCCGTGTACGCCAGACATGCTGCCTTTGGTCGGAGCGGCGCCCGCGCACCCGGGTTTGTGGTTCAGTTTCGGCCATGCGCACCACGGTTTGACGCAGGCCGCGTCCAGCGGCAGGTTGCTCTCAGAGTTGATCTGCGGTGAAGAGACTTATATCGACCCGACACCGTACCGCGTGCAGCGATTGGCTTGAACACTATTGAGAAAAGTTATAGTCCCCGTCGAGGCTTTGTGATTGCAACTGCATAAACTGGCTTTTTAAAAACGCGCTTAACCGCGCATGCCCTGATCGCTTCACCGCCTCAGTTTTTCACCCTGCAAAGGGACATGTAGAGGAACACCATGTACAAAAACCTCGTCGCAGCGCTGTGTGCGTTCGCTTTGTTTTTCACTTCCACCTTGGCGCAAACCGCCGGGCCGTCCAAGACGCCGCTCAAAGTCGGCTTTGTCTATGTCACGCCGCGCCTTCCCGTGGGCTGGGTGCATCAACACGAGCTGGGGCGACTCGCTTTAGAGCAAGCCATGCAAAAACAAGGTTTGCAGGTGCAAACCGGTTTTGTTGATAACGTGTCCGAAGGCGCTGACGCCGAGCGCGTCATCCGCGACATGGCGCAGCAAGGCTACGGCCTGATATTCACGCCCAGCTTCGGGTACATGGAACCGACCATGAAAGTAGCGGCTGAATTCCCTGAGGTGAAATTCGAATCCATCACCGGCTACAAAACCGCTGCCAATGTGGCCACTGCCAACGCGCGCTATTACGAAGGCCGGTTTCTGGCCGGCATCGCCGCTGCCCGTGTCAGCAAAACCGGCATCGCCGGTTATGTCGCCGGTTTTCCTATTCCCGAAGTGATTCAAGGCATTAACGCATTCACGCTGGGCATGCAGTCTGTCAACCCCAAAGCGCAAGTCAAGCTGATTTGGATCAACGCCTGGTTTGACCCGGTGCGCGAACGCGAAGCCGCTATGACCTTGATGAACCAAAAGGCCGATGTGTTATCGTTCCACACCGCCTCAGATGCGGTGATGATCGCCGCGCAAGAGCGCGGAAAAATGGCCATCGCCTACCACTCGGACATGCGTCACGTGGCACCACAGGCGCAACTGTTGGCCATCACGCACCATTGGGGTAACTATTACAGCCAGCGCGCGGCAGAAGTTATCAACGGCACATGGCAAAGCACGCAAACCTGGGGCGGGGTGCGCGAAGGCATGATCAAGGTTGAAGCATTCGGCCCGCGCCTGCCCAAGCGGGTGCAAACCGAGGTCTTGCGCTTGCAACGCGCTTTGGCCAAAGGCGGTTTACAGCCTTTCACCGGCCCGGTGTTTGACAACCAGGATGGCGTGGTGCTGGCCCGGGGCCAGAACATGACGGACCAGCAAATATTGAAAATGAATTTTCTGGTGCGTGGCGTGGTCGGTTCCTTGCCTTGAGCTTTACCAGGAACCGCCAAACTACAATCTGCCATTATTGAATAAGGCAGTCTCATGAGCATCAAGAGCGACAAATGGATACGCCGCATGGCCGAGCAACACGGCATGATCGAGCCGTTCGAGCCCGGGCAGATCCGGGTCAACGCGGCTGGCGAAAAAATCGTCAGCTACGGCACCAGCAGCTATGGCTACGACATACGTTGCGCGCCTGAATTCAAAGTCTTTACCAATATTTACAGCACCGTGGTCGACCCGAAAAACTTTGATGAGAAAAGTTTTGTCGACATGCACTCCGATGTCTGCATCATCCCGCCCAACAGTTTTGCGCTGGCGCGCACCTTGGAATATTTCCGCATCCCGCGCAATGTGTTGACGATTTGCCTGGGCAAAAGCACTTACGCGCGCTGCGGCATCATCGTCAATGTCACGCCGTTCGAGCCCGAATGGGAAGGCTATGTGACACTGGAGTTTTCCAACACCACGCCATTGCCGGCCAAAATTTACGCCGGTGAAGGCTGCGCGCAAGTGCTGTTTTTTGAAAGCGACGAAGTCTGCGAAACCAGTTACAAAGACCGTGGCGGCAAATACCAGGGCCAGGTCGGCGTCACCCTGCCCAAGGCTTGAAACGCGCTGTTTTAAGGTTTTTCGAGCCTCTGGGCGCATGGTGCGACAATAGGCACCAACTATGAATTCATTCTCGCAACTGCAGTTGGCACCCAATCTGGCGAAAGCTGTCGCCGAAATGGGATACGAATCTATGACGCCGATACAGGCGCAGGCCATTCCGGTGGTTTTATCCGGCCAGGATGTGATGGGCGCGGCCCAGACCGGCACCGGTAAAACGGCGGCGTTTTCACTGCCGCTGCTGCAACGCATGCTCAAGCATGAAAACACGTCCACTTCACCGGCCCGCCACCCGGTGCGTGCGCTGGTCTTGTTGCCCACGCGCGAGCTCGCCGATCAGGTGGCGCAACAGGTCAAGATGTACGCCAAATACACGCAGCTGCGTTGCGCGGTGGTGTTCGGCGGCATGGACATGAAACCGCAAACGGCCGAGTTGAAAAAAGGCGTGGAAGTGCTGGTGGCCACACCCGGTCGTTTGCTGGATCACATCGAAGCCAAAACCGCTGTGCTTAACCAAGTGGAATACGTGGTGTTGGATGAAGCCGACCGCATGCTGGACATCGGTTTTCTGCCGGACCTGCAACGCATACTCAGCTACCTGCCCAAGCAGCGCACCACCTTGTTGTTCTCGGCCACGTTCTCGCCCGAGATCAAACGTCTGGCGTCCAGCTATTTGCAAAACCCGATAACCATTGAAGTTGCGCGCCCCAACCAGACCGCGTCCACCGTGACGCAGTTGTTCTACAGCGTGCCGGACGACGACAAGCGCCGCGCATTGAAACAAATCGTCAAACAACGTGGCATCTCGCAAGCCTTTGTGTTTGTCAACAGCAAACTCGGTTGCGCGCGGTTGGCCCGCTCGCTCGAGCGCGAAGGTTTGAAAACCACTGCCTTGCACGGCGACAAAAGCCAGGACGAACGTTTGAAAGCGCTGGAAGCTTTCAAAAAAGGCGAGGTGGATTTGCTGGTATGTACCGATGTGGCCGCGCGCGGTCTGGACATCAAAGACGTACCGGCCGTGTTTAACTTTGACATTCCCTACAACGCCGAAGATTACATTCACCGCATTGGTCGCACGGGTCGCGCCGGCGCTGAAGGTTTGGCGGTCAGTTTTGCCTCACCCACCGATACACGTCTGGTGACTGACATTGAAAAACTCACCAAGCAAAAAATCGACTTGCTGGGTTTTGAGTTTGAAGATGATCGACCCGCCGGTCGTATCAACACTGGACACCGCCATTGGGACGAGGAAGACAGTGGCCGCGAAAAACCCGCTGCCCGCAGCCGTTTTGTGCCCCCGCCCAAAGTGCATGATCCGTTTTTTGACCGGCCTTATGAGGCCAGCGCAGAACCTGTCACTGCCTCTGCAAGCCCAGAGCAAGTGATGTCTAGCGGTCGCAGCATATCGCCCAATATCAAGCCTAAGCGCAATGTCGCTGCTTTGTTCAAAACCACTGAACCGGGTTAATCTTTTTGTGCAGCCTCGCTGCAACTCACTTGTATTTTTTCACGCAGGCCGGTGAGCGGGTCTATTTTCAATGCGCTCAAACAGCGGCCCCAAACACAACCGGTGTCGAGTTCTATGACATCGTCTCGCTGCAAAGCTGACAGCGACGACCAGTGGCCAAAGGCCACCGTGGTGTCACGGGTTTGTCGCCCGGGCACATCAAACCAGGGCAAAAAGCCTGGCGGCGCGTTCTTGACATCGCCGTGGTGAACAAATTCCATCGCACCCTCGGGCGTGCAAAAGCGCAAACGCGTCAAGCCGTTGACGATGACGCGCAAGCGGTCGTAGCCGCTCAAACTGTCTTGCCAGCGATCGGGCTGGCTGCCGTACATGTGCGCAATGAAATCCACCCAGTCCGGGCCGCGCAAAACCGTTTCCACTTCAGCGGCCAGCGCCATGGTTTGCGTGGCCGTCCATTGCGGCAACACGCCTGCGTGCACCATCAACACACCGGCTTCGTGCATGGCCAGTGACTGCGCGCGCAGCCAGTCGATCAAAGCCAAACGGTCCGGCGCCTGCAATACATCTTCAACCGTGTCGCCAGGTTTGAGGCGCGAGCGCCCCAAGTGCATGGCCAGCAGGTTCAAATCGTGGTTGCCCAGCAGGCAGCGGGCACTGCTGCCGAGTTGCTGCAAACGGCGCAAAACAGCAGTGTTATCCGGCCCGCGGTTGATCAGGTCACCGAGCAAAAACAAGGTGTCGCGGCTGGGGGAGAATTGCAGCTTGTCCAATAAGCTTTGCAATGAGCGGTCGCAACCTTGCACATCGCCGATCAGGTACATTGACATGGCATGATTGTCTTACAAGCACGTTGTAGGTTTCACCGGGGCTGAATACAGATTTATGGATTTGTTGCTGATTGCTTTTTTAACCATACTGAATGGGTTGTTCGCCATGTCGGAAATGGCGCTGGCTTCCAGCCGCAAGGCTTTGTTGACGGCGCAGGCTGAAGAAGGTGTGGCCGGTGCTCAGGCTGCGCTTGATTTGCAACTGCGGCCAACCGAGTTTTTATCCACTATACAAATAGGCATTACCACGCTCGGTGTGTTGAACGGCATCATCGGCGAAGCCGCCTTCAGCCACAATGTGGCTTTGTGGTTCGTGCAAATGGGCGCGGCCGATGTGTTGGCCTCGGTGCTGGCGACCACCCTGGTCGTCACCTTGATCACGCTCAACACGATATTGTTCGGCGAACTCGTGCCCAAGCGCATTGGCCAGATTTACCCTGAGACTGCGGCCAGATTGACCGCCCCTTTCATGTTGGCCCTGTCTTGGCTAGCGCGTCCGCTGGTCAATGCCTTGTCCTGGAGCACAGCGAAGGTTTTGCGTTTGATGGGCATTGACCTGGACAAGGTGCGTCAGGTCACCGAAGAGGAAATCACCGCCAGCCTGGTCGAAGGCGTAGACGCCGGTTTGATCGAACACCACGAGCACCAGATGGTGAAAAACGTGTTCCACCTGGACGAGCGCAACCTGGTGTCGCTGATGGTGCCGCGCACCGATATCGTCTGGCTGGACAACAGTTGGAGCATTCATCAGGCCATGGCGCATATACAGGCCAACACAGCGCATTCCTGGTACCCGCTATGCCGCAACGGCTTGGACGAAGTGCTGGGTGTGATCAGCATGGCGGCTTTGCTGATGAATGTCACAAGTGACCAAACGCTGGTCAACTGGTCACAGCCTGCTGACTTTGTCCCTGAAACATTGACTGGTTTGGATTTGCTCGAGCAATTCCGCCGTCCGCATGCCGGTAATGCCGAAACCACCAAAGCATCGCGTGGTCGCATGGTGTTGGTGGTCGATGAATACGGCGTAGTTCAAGGCTTGATGACGCCCCGGGATTTGCTGGAGGCGATCACCGGTGAGTTGGTACAAACCACTTCGCCCCAAGAGGCCTGGGCTGTGCAACGCGAGGACGGCAGTTGGTTACTCGACGGCTTGATGCCGGTGCAGGAACTCAAATCGCGTCTGACCGTGGATGAATTGCCGCAGGAAGACGAAGGCTTGTACAACACTTTGGCCGGATTGATCATGGTGCTGACCGGCAGTTTGCCTAAAGAAGGTGAGTCGGTGCATGCCATGGGCTGGCGTTTTGAAGTGGTCGATCTGGACGGGCGTCGCATCGACAAAGTACTGGCTTCGCGCAGCCATGTCAAAACGGATGATGACGACGGCTGAAGCTGCTTAATGCTTGTCCTGCAAATCATCTAACAGGTTATTGATGCCGCTGACAGATTTGCGTATGGCTTCTACCCTGCCATGAAACTCTTCAATGCGCTTGGCCTTTTC
Source organism: Bordetella parapertussis (assembly GCA_945901125.1). GTDB lineage: Bacteria > Pseudomonadota > Gammaproteobacteria > Burkholderiales > Burkholderiaceae_C > Limnohabitans. The sequence goes on along the minus strand of CAMDKD010000046.1, from coordinate 7,034 downwards.
CGACTTGCTTAAGGCCGCATGATGCGGATCCGATTCCGGGTGTAGCGGAGTTTGGGCATGAACAGCCGCGCCGGGACGCTGGCCGGAGCGTGGATTGACGGCAAGCGGTGAAGGACCGGGCTTGAGCACCTGGTGCGTATTCGGCAGGGGGACGACATGGTCTTGCACGTGCGTTTTTTCTTGTGTGTCTTTGCGGCCTTGGATCGATTCGTCGGACAAGGCTTGCTGGTTGTCGCGCAGCGCTTCGTTGTATATGGATTGCTGGTTGTCGTGCACACCTTCATCAGGCAGAGCTTGCTGGTTGTCGCGAAGCGCTTCGTTGTCTATGGATTGCTGGTTGTCTTGCAAACCTTCATCGGGCAGAGCTTGCTGGTTGTCGCGCAGCGCTTCGTTGTCTGTGGATTGCTGGTTGACTTGCAAACCTTCATCAGGCAGAGCTTGCTGGTTGTCGCGCAGCGCTTCGTTGTCTATGGATTGCTGGTTGTTGCGCAGAGCGTCCTGCGCAATTCCTTGCATATTCTTCTCAGGATCTTGCGACAGCTCTAGGACTTGGTTGGCTTGGTTCAGCGCCTCATCCGCCAACCCCTGTCGGTTATCCTTCAAAGCATCTTTCTCTATGCCTAGGACCTGGTTATTTTTAGCTTCATCACCGGGCAGAGATTGCAAATGATCACGCAATGCATCTTGTTCAATGCCTTGCACATTGCTGAGCAGACCTTGCGCCTGAATAGACAGAGCACGGTCTTTCAATGGTGCATGGGTTTCTGCCCCAAACCTGTCTTGCAGCGCGTGGCCGCTGTCCACTTGCGCGTGGCGGTCGCGATGAGCATCTTCATCAACTGTTTGCAGGTTGGCGGCGTTTTGCTCGCTGTCTGGGACTTGGATAAGGATATCGGATGTCTGGCTTTGATCAATGCTTTGAAGGTTTTCACTCAGCACATGTGAGTCTTCACCGGCATGACGGTCTTCGTCAGTGTCAGCCTGAGTTTCATTGTGAATCTTGTCTGCATGGTCAGTCGAAGCAACGGACACGGAACGTGCGTCAAAGCCATCGTCCGTATGGAAATCGGGGGATTTCAAGGCATCTGACCCGGCTTCATGGAACTGGCTGGACTTGCGGTGTATCTCCAATTCATCGTTTGGCACGATATCGCTGCGCCGGGATTTCGCGCTTTTGGAGCCTTCAGGAATTTCTACTGAAAAGGCTTTGGAACTTCTGATGATGGGAGGAGGAGCGGCCATATGGTGCCAATTATGGCGGGCTAACCCTTATTGCACACTGACACCGATCAGTCGGGAAATACCCAGTTAAATCTTTATTGTGCCATTAACAAACTGTTTGCCAATTCAACCGCCTGGTCGGCTTGGGTGGCTACGCCGTCGGCACCCGATTGCTTAGCCATATCTGATGACAAAAGCGCTGCTGGGCCACCCAAAATGACTAAGGTGGACGGGTTGAGCGCCTGCGATTTAAGCTCGCTGATCAAATGCGGCAGTTCATGCAACTGTTCTACCAAGCCGACAGAAAGACCGATCATGTCAAACCATTCGCGTTTGAGTGCCTGTGCCAAAGTGGTTTCAGTTGATGAAATATCGACCACGACTTGCCAGCCGTTGCTGCGGAAAAATTCGGCCACGATGGCCAAGCCCAGAATATGCATGGAGCCGGGAGCACAGGCCAGCAAAATACGCTTGACTTCGCTGCCGCTCTGAGGGGATTGGGTGTTCACATAGCCCAGATTGCGTGTGATCTGGTGCATGCGCATCAGACCGTGGGTGACTGCTGTGAAATCCATTTTGTCCTCTTCCCACTGGCTACCCAGCCAGCGGGCGGCAGGGGTGATCAGATCGAGAAAAATAGATTCAAGCGAGACACCTTGCGCGATGATGTTTTTCACATGGCTGAGAGATTCTTCCGGGTCATTACTTAGACAAATGGTGGAAAAGGCCTCTAACTCGGCTTCAGTGAATTGGCGCGAGGCTACCGGATTGTCTGAGGTTTGCAGCCCCTGGCCCGGGTGTGCGTCCATGAGGCGCGGGATGATTTGCGATTCAATCACCGATAACAGCGACTTTTGGCAATTTTCCCCGGTGGAGATATCAAGACTGTCTGATTTCTGGAATTTGCTTTTTCTCGATGCCCCCGAATCAAAAGCCGACAAGACAAGATTGGAGAGGCCGTCTAAGGAAAGTCTAGAGCCCACGGGTAACAAATTTGACAAGCTATTGATCATATAAATCCCATTCGGGCAACCGTTGTCCTGACAAAATTGGAATCGAACCGTCTACAAGTACATTGTGTCAACTATCTTATAACTTCGCTAGGCGTTCGAGGGTAAATCCCCAACAAATACTTAAATGCCTGTTTTTTGATCAGGGTTTACCTTGTGTTTAGCGTGATACCACCCAATCCACAGTTGCAGATGAAATACTGAAAGTGGTTATTCACTAATCATCAGGAGACAAAACATGCGAACCATTCCCATAGCAAATATTGCTGCAGAGTTCAGCGATTGTGAAGAAAGCGGCATAGTGCCCAAGCAAAATTTGCCTTTGGCCCGCCGAGAATTCCTCAAGGGTTCAGGCATTTTGATGGGTACCCTGGCAGTCGGCTCAGTGCTGGCCGGTCTGGCACCGTCCACCGTCTGGGCGGTTGAATTGAAAACACTGACCCAAGCCGAAGGCGAAGCCATCATGGCCATGGGCCGAGTGCTTTATCCGCACAAAAAATTACCGGACGCCGTGTATGCCATTCTGGCCAAAGACTTGGATGGGTCGGCCACAGGCAATGCCGATAACACCAAATTGCTGCGCGAAGGTGTGGGCAATCTCAACAGCATGGCCGGCGGTAATTTCGTCAAAGCCAAAGCTGATAAGAAACTCGCCATCGTCAAAGGCTTGGAAGGATCTACTTTCTTCAACACAGTGCGCGGCCAGTGCATGAGCTCTCTTTATAACAACGACATGGCGTTTGCCGCCTTTGGCTACCCCGGCTCCGCCTGGGAAAAAGGCGGTTACATCACACGCGGGTTCCAGGATTTGAAGTGGTTGCCAGCGCCTTCCAAAGAAGCCAGTCCTGCCCCTTACTTGGGCTGATTCCACCTACCAATACACATTCAGGAGATATCAAACATGGCTTCTATCAACTTCAACGACGACTCTGCAGTCGTCATCATCGGTTCCGGCGCAGGCGGCGGCACATTGGCCAACGAACTTTGCCAAAAAGGCATCAAGTGCGTTGTGCTTGAGGCAGGTGCGCGTCAGTCCCCGCAATCTTTCGTCAACGACGAATGGAAATCTTTTGGCCAACTGGCTTGGTTGGATCCGCGCACCACGTCCGGCACATGGCGTGTTGCCAAAGACTTTTCCGGTCTGCCGGCCTGGATTTGCAAAACCGTCGGCGGCTCCACCACCCACTGGGCAGGTGCTTCGCTGCGTTTGCAAGAGCACGAATTCCGCGTCAAAACTGTGTACGGCGAACTCAAGGGAGCCAACCTGCTGGACTGGCCGGTGACTCTCAAAGAACTCGAGCCTTACTACGACAAAGCCGAAAACAAAATGGGCGTGACCCGTACCAATGGCATCCCCGGTCTGCCCGGCAACAACAACTTCAAAGTCATGCACGCTGGTGCCAAAAAGCTGGGCTACAAAGAAGTGCACACTGGCAACATGGCCATCAATAGCCAGCCGCGTGACGGCCGTGGTCGTTGCATGCAACTCGGTTTTTGTTTCCAGGGTTGCAAAAGCGGTGCCAAATGGTCAACGCTTTACACCGAAATCCCCAAGGCCGAAGCCACGGGTAATCTAGACCTGCGTCCCGAATCTCATGTGGTGCGTATCGACCACAACGAAAAAGGTCTGGTCAACGGTGTTATTTACTTTGACAAAGATGGAAAAGAACAGCGTCAGGCAGCCCGCGTGGTTTGCGTGGCCGGTAACTCCATCGAGACGCCTCGTCTGTTGCTCTTGTCTGATTCGCACATGTTCCCGGACGGTCTGGCCAATTCATCCGGTCAAGTCGGTCGCAATTACATGCGCCACATGACAGGCTCTGTCTACGCCATGTTCAAGGATCCGGTGCACATGTACCGTGGCACCACCATGGCCGGCATCATCCGCGACGAATCGTTTTTCAATCCCCGTCGCGGTTTTGTCGGCGGCTATGAAATGGAAACCTTGTCTCTGGGTTTGTCCTTCATGCCGGCCTTCCTGGATCCTGGTGCCTGGGGTTCTGACTACGCTTCATGGTTCGACAACTACACCCACATGGCCGGCATGTGGCTGGTCGGTGAAGACATGCCGCGTGAAACCAACCGCATCACTTTGAATGGTGCAGTGCGCGACAAATGGGGCAGCCCGGTGGCCAATGTGCATTTCGATGATCATGAAAACGACATCGTCATGCGCAACCACGCTTTCACCCAAGGTGAGCGCGTCTATCAGGCGGCAGGTGCCACCAAAACCTACCGCACACCGCCTTATCCGTCCACGCACAACCTGGGCAGTTGCCGCTTGAGCGCTAACCCGCGCGACGGCGTGGCCAACAAATGGGGCCAAACCCATGACATCCCTAACCTGTTCATCAGTGACGGTTCTCAGTTCACCTCCGGTGGCGCTGAAAACCCCACCTTGACGATCGTCACACTGGCCATCCGCCAGGCCGACTACATCGCCAAGCAGATGACCGAACGGGCCATTTGATACACTTATTTTTCCGGCAATAAGGAGTGCTACATGTGTGAGTATTTCGTGAAAGCTGACCCGATTCAGTACGAACAACGTACCCGCTCGGTGCGCATTCGCGGCATGCTCACCAGCATCCGGCTGGAAAATATGGTGTGGGATGTGCTGGCCGAAATGGCCGAGGATGAGGGCTGCACCACCAATGCCCTCATCTGCAACCTCCACGATGAAATCCTGCAACACCGGGGCGAAGTTCCTAACTTCGCCTCGTTTTTGCGTATCACCAGTTTGCGTTACTTGCGCCGTTGTCTGATCACCATGGAAAAACAGCACCAACCGCTACCCGAGCCGGATATGAGTCCGGAGTTGCTGCCCCTTCCTAAGACCGGCACCTTTGATCAATCTGCGGTCAGAACCAATGCCAAAGTGTTGGCTGCCGTTAAAACCTGAATTCCCCCTATGAGCTTTAATTCCGAATTGCAGCCTGGTGTCTGCGAACACCCTGCGCAAGCTTCACGTGGCTTTGTGCTGAACCATTCCATGCTGCGCGTCAAGGATCCGGCCGTGTCGCTGGACTTTTATTCGCGCGTCATGGGCATGCGTTTGCTGCGCAAGCTCGATTTTCCCGAGATGTCATTCAGTCTTTATTTTTTAGCGGTGGCAGAGTCAGCCAGTCATGCGCCTGAAGACCCGGGCGAGCGTACCGCCTGGACGTTTTCACAAGCCGGTATTCTGGAGTTGACCCATAACTTGGGCACCGAAAGCAACCCCGATTTCAAATACCACGACGGCAACGCCCAGCCTCAAGGCTTTGGCCATATTTGTTTTTCTGTGCCCGACTTGGATGCCGCCGTCAAATGGTTTGACGACAACCAGGTTGTTTATGTGAAACGCCCCGAGCAAGGCAAGATGAAAGACGTGGCTTTCATCAAAGACCCGGATGGGTATTGGATTGAAATCGTCGAGCCCGGCAGACTGAAAAAACTCGGCGTCTGATCAGCGCGGTTTTTTTACGTCATTAGCGGACAAAAAGTCCTTGCGTTTGACCTCATCGCTTTTCATGGCTTGTTGTATCTGGCGAACCAGCAGCATTTTCGTGTCTTGCTGCATCGCTTGTGCGCGCAGACGAATATAAATGGACTTGGCTTTGTCTTTGTCGGATTTGGCTTCGACCATGGCTTGAGCCCATAAACCGTCACGGATAACGCCGTCTTGCATTTCACGCAAAACCATGGCGTGTATGAGTTCACTGGGTTGACTGGCCATAACTGCTTTCTGTTGGTGCCGGAGAGATGAATCGAACACCCGACCTTCTCATTACAAATTATTGGATTTTTTAGTAAAAAAAGAAACCTATCTGACAAACTAAATTTTATTCTAGTTCGTCAGAATAAATCAACAAGAGAATATAAAAAGAAAAAATTAATACTACTATAAAGAATAAAAATAACAATGAAATTCATATAACCATACAGGTGTTCAATTCAGTCAACACTGTGAAAAAACTATTGAAATTTTCAATCAATCAATCAATGTTTTTATTTTTTATAAGAATCCGAGAGAACGTCAGCTTTTCAAGTTGAAACTCAAAAGATCATCTGTTAGACAACACTCGTACAAAGCAAATACTTGACATATTTAATAAAATTGTTAAATTAACAAAATCTTTTCGGATGGTAAGACAAGTTGTGAGATTTGGCAGCCATCTGATTGTATAGTACGGAATATTTCCATCTCAGAATGTAAACATTTTAAGACTATGGAAATCTTCAAGTGCTGCATAAAAAAGGCGAGCATAAATCAGATTAAAGGTTCTAAATTATGGAGCAGGTGATTATATTAGATGGAAGTATTGGTGATTTTTTACAATGTATTCCTTTTGTAAAAAATGAAAATAAGTTTAAATATATCTGTATAACTCATCTTAAAGGGGCTAAGCAGTTTTTTGAAGTAATTGGAATGGATGTAAATAATCTATTTTTTTTAACAATGAAAAAGAGAAGTCTGCAATACTAAAATCGTTACCACAACCCATAGAGTATCTTAGGTGCCCACGCACTCAATACTTTGAAGATAATCCATTAAAAATTGAAGCTCCTTTATTTAATAACGACAAACCTATTGTTGGAATACATGTTAACGGTAGTGCTTACTCCCTTAATGTACAAAAACAGCTGGGGATGATCCTTAAGTCTATTCCTTCTAGGGAATCTCTGCATAAGTCATCCACAGCACTGACTCAAGCGTTATAGGTAAATGAAACAAACTACCTTTGCCAACACCGGATTTGAATTGGTTACCAAGCGCACACGCAAGCGTGAGTTTTTGGAAGAGATGAACCTGGTTGTCCC
>CAMDKD010000045.1 GCA_945901125.1 Bordetella parapertussis | reverse complement strand
ACCTATGGACAGAATTGGTTGTGGTCAACCTTGAAAGGGCCGGGATGGGGTCGCCTACTTTTCAAAGGCCTCACGCGACCGGGCGTGATTCGCTATTTTCTGAACAAGACCTGGGGCTCCCGCGCCATTGACGAGAGTATGTATGACTACGCGGTCTGGACCACGCGCCAGCCCGGTGCTGAGCATGCGCCGTTGTGCTTTTTATCAGCCCAGATGTTCAGCGCCGACATCACCACGATCTATGACCAACTAAGCCTGCCGGTCTGGATGAGCCACGGCGTGCGCGGTGATTTTGTCGACTATCGAGGAAAGCAGCGATTTACCAGCCGAGGCAATTGGTGCTTCACCGTGTTTGATTCTGGCGCACTGCCCTATTTCGAACACCCGCAGGCATTTGGCAAAAAGATGCTGGAATTCATGGACTCATCGGATGCGATGTGAACATCTAGTTACGCTGGCCGTAGTTATGCTGGTTCAGGGATGGCGACACTTACCATCGCTGGAAATTTAGGCGGGTTAAACGTCCTTGGCGCCATCGCAGCAAGACGGCGATATCTTTACAGGATTGCAGTTTTTACAGATGAACATATTTTGACCAATTAGTCGCTTGAAAGTTCCAAGTGCGCGAGGTTTATGCACCCCGCATTTGTAACAACTCATAGTGCCTAAAGCGCCACCGGATCCATAAGGTGACCCACCTTCCTTGGATTTATACCGAAGGCCATCTTTGGCTATCTTGGTGGTGTCGTCTTTGGACATGCTCGAATCTTATAGTCTTTATACAAATCAGGGATTCATTTATACGCATGAATACACCACTTGCATTTCTTTAAAATAGGAATAAAGTGATTTTTTTGATATTGAATCTCAAAGGGATTATATGAAAAATATTTTAAAGCGCTCGCATTCATTTTTTCTAAAAATATCTGATCGCTTATCTTCAATACTTTACGTGCCAAGCCAGACTGGTTCACACGATGTGGGTGAACAATACATGGGCGATGTAGCCAGCACCTATGTTGAGCATAAGAATTTTCCAGAGGCAGCACGCTCGCCATTTAGAGGCGTTGTATTGTCCAAACGTCAATAATTTGGGTTACTCATTAACCTAAAACGGCTTAAAGGTATTATATTTAGTTCATCTAAAAGTTTTTTTAACAATATATTGATCCTAGTGCAAATGATATTACGCGAGGAGTTTCTTTATGTACGGAAAAATTGTTTTGGCATATGACGGCTCACAAGAAGGTCAGAAAGCCCTGATCAACTGCAAAGAAATGGCCTTATGGGGAGATGCAGAGATACATCTCATCTCAGTATTTTCTGAGGTGATCTATCCCATTGCTGAGAGTACTTTCATCGATATTGAGTCGCAAGAGATTCAAGTAGAAAGAAGTCAACGTCAATTGGATAAAGGTGTTGAATTAATTAAAAAAGAAGGCTTTAAATGTATTGGAGCTTTATTAATAGGAAGTTCAGTTACAGCAATCTCTAACTATGCAGAAAAAGTGTCTGCCGATTTAATCGTAATCGGTCACAAACATAACGATAGTATTTTTGGACGCTGGTGGGCGAGATCAACCTCATCAAACTTAGTCGAAGAATCACCCTGTAATGTATTGATTGTTGTTACTTGAAAAAACTTACAAATAATAACAAGATACATGCTTAATGCACCTCTTCCACAATTGAGCTCAGTACACCCCCATTTTTTACGGTCAGTTTAAATCTTTGCGAATTCACTGTGCCGGTATTTTATTTATTCGTAAATTCCGAATTTATTTTTAATTGCATATGATATCGTTTCCTCGGCTTTATTTGTGCTGTTCGAGTTTTTATACAACTCAGCAAGATCCGCACATTCTTGAACAATCAACTGCGCAAACTTTTCGATTTCGTGATGGAAATTATGCCCGTCAATAAGATCATTATGGAGATTGAATCCTGCCAATTCAGCAAGTTTTTGGATTTGTTCATTCATTTAATTGCTGCTCCCATTAGTTAAAGATTAGAGATTGTGTAATTCATTGCGTATTCCTTAAGTATTTTTCTTCAAAACGATAATTTTTTAGTCAAAAAACGCTTCGTCAATTTAACCCCTAACTCATGAGTGAGGGTTCAGCAAATACAAACACCTTGGCAACTCTGATCAATCTCACACATCACAACTCACAAAAAAGCCAGACTGCATCTAATCGATCGGGCCGGACCGTCACCACGGGAGGATGGCAGTCGCTGGTGCCAAGCGCAAGCTAATAATGTTGCACCTCCATGCACGAAGCGTAAGAATACGCTTTAAGAAAAAAAAAGGCTTTCGCCCATGCTGGCGAGCGATCCTTGAGATCAAGCACCTGCATACTGATTCTGCACTTGATATTTGAACTTGGCAATTAATTTTTGCGTGGATTTTTTGCGTGGATAGATGACTATTTTTCAAGAAGCTTACGCTAAGACATCAACTTCTTTTCCAAGCGTGATGGGTGATTTTTTATAATTTTCGTCTAGTGCGTCTAAGTTGTCATCAACATCGTTGGTTGGTTGGTTGACCAGAAACTTGGCCTATGCCCATAGTAAGAGGTTTTGCAACTGATACAATTTTTTTGATAGATCCCTGTGTCTTGTTCAAAGGCCTGTTTATACCGACGCCAGTGATTTTCATGGCCGCTCCTTAGCTTGGAAATATTGAGTACGAATCAGAATTATTTGACAATACTTGAATGAGGTTAATTTGTTTTCCAGCTCAGATTCTTGCGACCCAGAAAACACATCCCTCAGACCCGTATTTTTCCTTGTGTCTGACTCCCGCCGGTAGCTTCTCAGAGTCATTGGTGGCTGATTGGCAGTCACTACTTGAGAGGATTCCGCACGATGTTATGCAAGCCTCAGGGTCAGCGTGCCCAATGAGTCGAATGATAGGTCAATCTTGAAATCATCCATGTTCAAACCATTTGAGCTATGCCTGTCGTGACCGCGATTACGGTTCAAAAAAGCACTATGTTTTTTGCCTAAAAACCACGCTTTTGACCCGTTAGTGGCATTTTTGTCTGACCGATAGTCTTGAAAGGGTTCTGGGCCCGTGAGTGCAGGACCAGCTCATCCTTGTCCCTTTCGTCATAACTGTTGTTCATGGGTGCCACTGGGGTTGGTGGTTTTTGGGAGGGGGTTGGTGGTTGAGGGTAGATTTTTTGATTCCTCTGTGGCTTGGCCAACTCTTTATGCAGGTGCTGGGCCAGTTGCTGATGTTGCTGGGTCTGCTGTTTTGTGGCCTGGGTTGGGGTTAACTGTTGGGCCTTGGGCTTGGGTAGTGTGGGAGGTGGGGCCATGAGTACAGGCTTGGGCTTGGCCGCTCGGGGCCTGGTCTTGCCCACGGTCTTGGCTGAGGATTTACGCGTTGGTTTTGCGGTTGCTCCAACTTGAGGCCTCATGGCCACCCCTGCACTGATGTGTGGCGCAGCAGTTGGCTGAGATGAACCATTGAAGGCCTGGGGCACTTGCTGCGCAAAGGCTGCCCACATCTTGTCCGATACCATCTTCCATAGCGCCAGTTGATCCTCTGGGTTGGCAATTTCCATAAATCTCATCTTTGGTCTCCTTTTCCTATATTTATTTATCAAAAGAGAGGCGTTTGAGCACTATGTTCTTGGCAGGTCTATAAATAAATGCATGCGTATATTTGAGCTGGAACAACCTAAATCTGCCGAGCAATTCAAGCTTGGTCAACTTCAAGCTGTGAACAAACGAGCAAGCCTTGCAGTAAAAAAAAGAGCGTGAAAAGCAAAAGCTCCAGCACGCAAACAAGGCATTGCAGCAGCTACACAAGGCCAAGGCCGCAACCATAGTGCCCAAAAAATCTATCAAACCCATAAAGGCAGGCCCACCGAAACTGATAAAACCCAGCTTGAACCAAAACCACAAGGCTTGTCACAAACCGATGGCGGGTTCAGTCTCGGGGTTAGAAGAGCTCATGTATGTACCTGGTATGTCTTCAAAGGCCATGGCTTAAAAATTATCGATAGCCGTTTGCGCGGCCTGTAATACCGCATTGGCCTGCGCCTTCGGTAGTTCGATGTCTAGGCGCAGCAATTGCGCGGCAATGGTTTTACCCAGGTTGTCGCTGCGCAAACTCGATGCAGCCCCGCCGTTGAGTGCGCCACGCAACACAAATTTGAGCGCAAGGAGTTTCGGCAAATCAAAACGTTCAACTCTGGGCAAATGGCTGGCAGTGTTCGCGCTGTTTGCCCACAGGTGAGCAAAATGCTGCGCTACTTTTTCTGCGGTCACGTGTTCGGCCAGCACTGCATAACCCGTCGGGTCCCACGCAAACAAGCCGATGTCGGCGGTGTCGGCTTTGTCGCCACTGCGGGCATGTGCGATCTGGGCCAAACGCAATGTCATGTCATCTCCCAAGCTTCAACGCTGACCTTGGATTCGATAGCAGTCCTGTCTACCAGCGTGGGCCAGAGCCCCAGCAATTGGCTGGCGGGCGTCATGCCGTGAAACCCGCCCATATATGGCGGCCCGGACAAGGCCAGCCAGGGGAACAAGCGGGGAAATGCGTCGGCGAATTTTTTTTCGCGGGTTCGAATTGCCATGCGCAACCAAATTTCATTGGTATTGTCTTCGGTGGCTGGGCTGGCATGCGGGCCTAAAAAAGTGTTGTGGCCGATGTACTCGACGCACAGTTCATCGTGCTGCAATTGTTTTTCTTGCATTTGCAATTTCACGGCCTCTGCCACGGCCTGTGCTTTTTGCAAAGCATCAGGCCAGCTAAACCCAGTGACCGCATGGCCCATCCAACCGTTGCGGTATCCCGCCACCAGTTTGAGTTGCAGCGGCGCGGGATGACCTATGGCACCGCGCACTTGCACCCGGTCTTGCCCGAGGTCATGCAATTCCAATTGGCCCATGTCCAGCACCACATCAGGTGTGACGTAGTAGCGCGGGTTGTGTACTTCATACAGCAGTTGCTGACGCACCGTGTGAAAGTTGATGCGCCCACCCGTGCGGGGTGCTTTGTACAGTGTGACTTGTGCGTCTGCATTGACCTCGGCAATAGGAAACCCGATATGCGATAAGTCGGGAATACGTTGCCACACACCCGCCGAGCCGAAATTGCCGCCCGAGCCTTGCCCTGAACATTCCAGCAAATGGCCCACCGCCGCGCCTTGCGACAAGCGATCCCAGTCGTCAGCCGCCCAGCCGAATTCATGGATCAGCGGCCCTAAAAAAAGCGCGGCATCGGCCACACGCCCGGTCAGCACAATGTCTGCGTCCATGGCCAGCGCTTTGGCAATCGGTTGCGCGCCCAAATAGACATTGGCAAACACCACGTCTTCACGCACCGTTGCAAACTCGGCACCGGAGTCCATGTGCGATAACGCCTCTCCAAGGGCTTGCAACGCATCTAACTGTTCCAGCATGTTGTCGCCCATCACCACAGCCACACGCGCCCGCCAGCCTCTGGCGGCGAACAGTTGTTGCAAGGCAAGGGCAGCGGCTTGCGGGTTGAGGCCGCCGGCGTTCAGCACAAATTTCACTCCGCGCGAAGAAGCCGCTGGCCACAGCTGGGTCAGCATCGGCATTAGGTCGCGGGCATAACCCGCAGCAGGGTCTTTTTGGCGGTCTTTTTGCAAAATGGCCAGCGTCAATTCAGCCAAGTGGTCTGAGCACACATACTGTACATCGCCATGTTCGATGGCCGCCAGCACAGGCAACCAGTTGTCGCCATAAAACCCCAAGCCTGATGTGACTCGCACGGTTTTCATGGAGACCTTAAAAAAAATGCTACCGTGCGTTCGCACAGTTGATCCAGTGTCCAGCCGTTACTGGTGGGGTGCTGTTCTTTGAACCAAGTCACGCTGTAGTTGATCGCGCCCAGCACCAACAGCCGTGCCACTTTTTCTTCACCGGCGATCACTGCTGGGCCGTTTGCTTGACCACCGAGTAAGCCTTGTTGAATCAAGCGCGACAAGGTGTGGTGCCACAGCCCGTCGTAGCGGTCTTTCAACGCAATGATGTCGCGCTTGTGGCTGTCAGGCAGATGCCGCCATTCGTAAATCATGACGGCAATGAAATCGCTGCCCGGGTGGTGCAAGATGCCGTAATGGGTTTGCACCAACGCGCGAAACTCATCCACTGCCGTTTTCGCTTGTCCCAATTCATGGGTGGTCAGCTCCAGCCCTTGTATCAGGCCTTGCTCCATCACCGCTTTGAGTATTTCTTCTTTGTTGGCGAAATGGTAGAAGGGACTGCCAGAACGCATACCCACTTCAGAAGCAATGTCCCGCACTGTGGTGGCCTTGAAGCCTTTTTCGCGGAACAATTTGGCAGACGCCCTGACCAATGCGTCACGCCGATTGGCTTCGTCGCCCAGCGCATGGTGTGGTGTGACTGAGTGGGCGGCAGACATGGGTTGGTGCGCGGCGGTGATCAGGGGTGGTCGGGAATGTCATTGAACAGACAAACCCGATGATAGGTGAACAAGCTGCGCCGCCAAATCACGTCAACGCCCTGCCCGCCAATGATTGTGTCGTTACCGTAACCACCCATCACCCAGTCGTTTCCGCCACCAGAGTCAATCTAGTCGTTTCCGTTACCCATCACCTATTGATCCGGCCCCGTGAAGTTTTAACCTTTTTTATCCTTCTCGCTGTAGCAATCAGAAAAATTACATGAAAACTTCACAGGGCCGGATCAATAGTTGAACATTTGCAATTCTTTGGTATTGATTTTACTGATATCGCACCACACATTTTCGTAAAGGGATTTCGTCAGCATGGCCCTGACAGGATTAAGCGAAGGAGCGCTGCTGTTGGCGTTTGCGGTGCCCCCCACGCCAGGAGCCCCAAAATTAAGTTTGTTTCCACTGTCATAGGTAAGCAAGTTTGACGCCACGCCGAGTGTATTGGCTTGCCCTGCGTATATCAAATTGCCAACGGGTGCTGTCTATAAGTAGGGGCCATAAACCTTTATGAAAGAAATGAATTTCAAAGTACTTCTTGACGGATGAATTTATATTTAATTTTAAATATTTATATTAGTGAAATAAATTAATTTGAATTCTTTAAATTAAATTATTGAATGGTAAATCTATGCTTTGTTATTAGTTGCTGACAGTCGCCGACTCAGAGGCTGTTTAAATGCATTCGTGATTTCAGCCGTGCCGATGGACTGAGTAAAGCGCCCACCAATCGCTTGTCAATGCAGGGATATGCCTAGCATCCGCAAGTGCGAACCGCGTTGACAATTCCCCCAACGGTCGCGGAGCTACTTTTTCAATTACCTATGCAAGTGTTGCAAGTCATCTTCAGCGGTGTAGCCCAAGGTTGTATTTACGGGTTGATAGCGCTGGGCTTTGTGCTGATTTACAAGGCCACCGAAACCGTCACGTTTGCCCAAGGCGAATTGATGATGCTGGGTGCTTTCGCAGGGCTGGGTTGTGTCACTTACTTGGGCTGGCCATTCGGTGTCGCGGTGGTGGTGTCAATGTTGGTGATGGCGTGCATTGGGTGGCTGATCGAACGTGTGGTCATCAACCCGGTGCTGGGCGAACCGGCGTTTGCCATCGTCATGTTGACGATTGGTGTGGGTTACGTCGCGCGAGGTTTGGTCACCATGATTCCCAATATCGGGACAGAAACCCACAACCTGCCTGTTCCTTATGCAGACATTTCTTTTCAGTGGGGTAGCTTGGTTTTGGGAGCAACACAGTTGGTGGTAATGGCCAGCACCGCCGTGCTGTGCGGCTTGCTCTATTTGATGTTCAAGTATTCGCGCGTGGGCATTGCAATGCAAGCCACATCGCAAAACCAATTGGCAGCCTATTACATGGGTATACCTGTCAAGCGACTCAACAGTTTGGTGTGGGCGTTGGCAGCGGTGGTGGCGACCATCGCAGGGCTGTTGCTCGCGCCCATTACGTTTGTACATGCCAACATGGGCTTTATCGGATTAAAGGCTTTTCCTGCGGCAGTGGTGGGTGGCTTTGGTAGCTTGCCTGGCGCGATTGTGGGTGGCATTCTCATTGGCGTGGTGGAATCGTTGTCGGGGTTTTGGTTACCCGAGGGTTTCAAAGATGTCGCCGCTTATGTGGTGGTGTTGTTGATGTTGGTATTCAAACCGAACGGCCTGTTTGGCGACAACCTGCGAAAAAAGGTCTGACGCATGCGCTTCATTTTTAAAACCAGCTACCAACAAGACATACAACTGGCCCGCCATGGTGGCCATGTGTTTTGGTATGGCTTGTTGCTGTTGGGTTTGGTGACTGCGCCTTGGTGGTTGCAGGAATATTGGCTCGCACAACTGATTTTTGTCATGATCTACAGCATCATGGGTTTGGGTCTGATGCTGCTTGCCGGGTTCACCGGTTTGTTCTCTATTGGCAATGCGGCATTCATGGGGGTGGGTGCTTATGTGGCGGCGGTGCTGTCTGCCCACGGCACGCCGTTTCCTTTGACACTGGCCATAGCCGCTGGCTTGTCGGCATTGGTGGGTGCGGTGGTGGGTTTGCCAGCGTTGCGGGTCAAAGGTATTTTTCTGGGCATTGCCACGCTGTCGTTTGGGTTCATTGTGGAAGAAGGATTGGCGCGCTGGGAAAGTGTCACCGGCGGCAATGCAGGCATGCATGTCAAAGCCATGGTGTTGGGCAGTTGGCAAGTAGGCAGCGCCGAATCGTTTTATGCGGTGTGTTTGGGGGTGACGGTGCTGTGTACCTTGGCGGTGCTTAATGTGTTGCGCTCTTCCACCGGGCGTGCGTTTGTGGCCATCCGTGACTCTGAAATTTCAGCCCAAAGCATGGGCATACATCTGGCCTATTACAAAACGCTGTCGTTCATGTTGTCAGCGGCACTCGCGGGTGTGGGCGGTGCGCTGTACGCCCACAAAATGCAATTCATCAGCCCCGACCAATTCGGCATCATGCAGTCCATCGATTTGCTGTTGATGGTGGTGATTGGCGGCTTGGGTTCGGTGCATGGCGCATTTTTGGGCGCGATCTTTCTCATCACCTTGCCGCAGTTCATCACCTTGGGCAAAGACTATTTGCCGGAGGCCATCGGTCAAACGGCGGGTTTGCAATCGGTGGTGTATGGCTTGGTGTTAATTGCATTTGTCATGTTTGAGCCCATGGGCTTGTATGGCCGCTGGTTAAAGATCCGCACTTGGTTTGAATTATTTCCTTTCTACCGCAAGGGCATGTTCAAGCGTCAAAAAAGCTTTCAGAAATCGGATCGACTCAAATGAGCGACATTCTTCTCAGCGCCCACGAATTGAGCGTTCGCTTTGGCGGTGTGCTGGCCGTGAACAAAGTAAGTTTCGAGGTGCGACAAGGCGAAGTGTTCACCTTGATCGGGCCCAACGGCGCGGGCAAAACCACGGTGTTCAATTTGATCAGTCGTTTGTACACGCCCACCTCGGGTCACCTGACCTACCAAGGACGCGCTTTGAACGACATGCCCGCCCATTCAGTGGCGGCCGCAGGCATAGCGCGTACCTTTCAAAACATCGAACTCTTTGAACATGCGTCCGTGCTACACAACTTATTGATCGGCAGGCATGTGCACCGGCATACCGGTTTTTGGCAGCAAATGTTGTTTCTCCCCTCGGTGCGTGCAGAAGAAATTGCGACCCGCCGCAAAGTCGAAGAGGTGATCGATTTCCTTGACTTGCAACATTACCGCGACACGATGGTGGCGGGCTTGCCCTATGGCATTCGCAAAGTAGTGGAGCTCGCCAGAGCGCTGTGCACCGAACCCCAATTGCTGTTGCTCGATGAGCCGTCCTCGGGTCTGAATATGGAAGAAACCGCTGACATGGCGTTTTGGATCCAAGACATACAAAAAGATTTAGGTATTACCGTGTTGATGGTGGAGCACGACATGAGTTTGGTGTCCAAGGTCAGCGACCGTGTGCTGGCCATGAACCAAGGCGAGGTGCTGGCTGTCGGCACGGCAGCGCAAGTGCAATCACACCCGGCAGTGATTGAGGCCTATTTGGGTGGTACGTTGGATGTGTCCCCTTTCAAACGTGAAACAACGGGGGCGGCATGAGCGACACCGTTTTGCAACTCAACAATGTCGAGAGCGCGTACGGGCCTGTGCGCGCCATTCGTGGTGTCAGCCTCAGTGTTCAGCGCGGACAAATCGCCACCGTATTGGGCTCGAACGGAGCGGGCAAATCCACAGTGCTCAAAACCATTTCAGGCATTTTGGACCCGCGCAAAGGCACGGTATTTTTCAATGGTGCAAACATCACGGCCATGGACCCAGCGCGGATTGTTCAACGCGGTTTGGTGCAAGTACCCGAAGGGCGTGAGGTTTTTCCTTTGCTGTCGGTGCGCGACAACTTGGTGATGGGCGCTTACACACGCAGTGACCGCGACGGCATTGCGCGAGACATGGAAACCGCATTCAACTACTTTCCGATTTTGCGCGAGCGTGCTGCGCAACCCGCGGGCTTGCTCTCTGGTGGCCAACAACAAATGCTAGCGATTGCACGTGCGCTGCTTGGCAATCCCGAAATGATATTGCTGGATGAGCCAAGCCTTGGGCTGTCGCCCAAACTCACCCAAGAGATTTTTGAAATTGTGCTGCGTATCAACCGGGAGCGCGGCACCACCATGCTGCTGGTTGAGCAAAACGCCAACATGGCATTGAACGTGGCGGACTACGGGTTTGTGTTGGAGTCGGGACGCATCGTGATGGAAGACACCTGTGAGCGCTTGCGCGAAAAGGACGACATCAAAGAGTTTTACCTGGGTCTGAAAGAAGCCGGTGCGCGTGACGAGCGGCGCTGGAAAAAGAAGAAAACCTGGAGATAACGCATGAGTGTTTTATGGAACACCACCAGGCTCAAAGGCACCAATGACATCATGATGCCAGGGGACACGATCACCGATATTTTTTGGAACGGCGTGACAGCCCGTGGACCGCAGTTGATGATGCGTGAGAAAAAATTCGGCATCTGGCAAAGCTGGAGCTGGCAGCTAGCCGGTGAAGCCGTGCGGCAAATCAGCATGGGCTTGATGGCCCACGGTTTTGACATCGGTGACTGCGCCTCTATACTGTCAAACACCCGACTGGAATGGGTGCTCAGTGACATGGCGGTGTTATCAGCCGGTGGTGTGTCCAACGGTATCTATCCGACCGATTCGGTGTCACAGGTGCAATATTTGTGCGAAGACTCACGCACGACTGTGCTGTTTGTCGAAGACGAAGAGCAACTCGACAAAGCCTTGTTGACCCGATCGCAGTTGCCATTGCTTAAACTGATTGTGGTGATTGATACCGAAGGCTTAACCCGTTATGCCGACCCCATGGTGGTCAGCTTGGACGCCTTGCGTGAACAAGGGCGCCAATACGAACGCACGCAGCCCGGTTTGTTCGAGCGTCGCCGCGTCAGTCGAAAACCCGAAGACTTGGCGATTTTGATTTACACATCAGGCACCACCGGCAAGCCCAAAGGCGCGATGCACAGCCATGCCGGCATGGTCTACACCATGCGGGGTTACAGCTTGTATTTAGCGCAAGACCACCGAGATGAACGCATGCTGTTTTTGCCCTTGTGCCACATCGCTGAAAGACTGGGTGGCATGTACTCGTGCATATACGGCGGTGCCATTTTGAATTTTGTAGAGAACCCGGATACTGTTCCTGAAAATGTCCGCGAGATTGCGCCAACCTTGTTTTTTGCAGTGCCGCGTGTGTGGGAAAAGTTTTATTCAGCCGTGACGATTGCGATTGCAGAAGCAGGTGTCTTTCAACAAGCCATTTACCGCGCTTCGTTGGCCTGTGGCCATGCCGTGGCCGTACGCGTGTTACAGCAACAAAGCGTGCCTCTGTGGTTGAAATTGTGCTTCCATCTGGCGCGGATGACTTGCTTAAACAATGTGCGTCGCATGATGGGTATTCACCGCGCCAAGTTTTTGGGCACAGGTGCGGCGCCAATCTCGCCGGAGTTGGTGCGCTGGTATTTGGCATTGGGTGTGCCCATGTTGGAAGTCTGGGGGCAAACCGAGTCGGGCGGTGCGTCCACCTTCATGCCGTTTGACCAAATCGTGCCGGGTTCAATCGGCAAAGCCTGTGTGTACAACGAAGTCAAGGTCGATCCGCAGACGCATGAATTGCTCATACGCGGCCCTAATGTGTTCATGGGCTATTTGAACCAGCCCGAGAAAACCGCTGAAACCGTTGACGCTGAGGGTTGGTTGCACACTGGCGACGTCGGCAGTTTGGATGCACAAGGCTTTTTCAAAATCACCGACCGCATGAAAGACATCATCATCACTGCGGGTGGCAAAAACATCACACCCAGCGAATGGGAAAACGAATTGAAGTTTTCGCCGTATGTGACCGATGCGGTGGTGATTGGCGACAAGCGCCCCTATTTGTCGGTGATCATCATGATTGAATTGGACAATGTCGAGAAGTTCGCACAGGACCGTGATGTACCGTTTTCAAACTACGCCAGTTTGACCCGCGCTACTGAAGTACAGTCTTTGATACAAGCTGAAATTGACAAGGTGAACACCAAGTTCGCCCGTGTCGAGCAAATCAAACAATTCCGTTTGCTCGACACGCAGTTGACAGCCGAGGACGACGAGTTGACACCCACCATGAAACTCAAGCGCAAGTTTGTTGAAAACAAATACAAAGATTTGATCGATTCGATGTATTCCTCTTCCACCCATTGACCTTCGGTTCACAGGAGACCACACCATGAAAAAACAACTGCTCACTGTTATTTTGGCACTTGGCTTGACACCCGTATGGGCGCAACAGCAAGGCGTCAGCAAAGACCTGATTGTGATCGGCACAATCCAAGATTTGTCCGGCCCTCTCGCCGGTTATGGCAAGGCCGTGCGATACGGCATGCAGCTGCGTATTGACGAACTCAATGAGCAGGGCAGCATCCACGGCCGCAAATTGAAGCTCTTGACCGAAGACTCTGGTTACGACCCCAAACGCGCGGTGCTGGCTGCACAAAAACTCGTCAATCAAGACAAAATTTTCATCATGGCAGGGCATATCGGTACGGCACAAAACAACGCCGCCATGCCGGTGCAATTTGAAAAGAATATCATCAACTTCTTGCCTGTGACCGCAGCGCGAGAAATGTACGAGCCTTTCAACCGCCTGAAATACGCTTCTTTCGCCACTTACTTCGATCAGATGCGTGCCGCAGTGCCCAGCTTGGTCAAGGAAAAGAAACTCTCCAAGGTATGCGTCATACACCAAGACGATGAATTTGGACTCGAGGTATTGCGTGGCGCTGAAGCGGGTTTGAAGACTGTCAATTTGGAGTTCACCGAAAAAACGTCTTACAAACGCGGTGCCACCGATTTTTCTTCGCAAGTGGCGCGAATGAAATCTGCGGGTTGCGAACTGGTGGTGTTGGGCACCATTATCCGAGAAACCGTGGGAACCATTGCAGAGTCCCGCAAAACCGGCTTTAACCCGTTGTTCATCGGTTCGGCCGCGGCATACACCGACTTGATCCACAAGCTGGGTGGTAAGGCCATGGACGGTATGTACGCCACCATGACCGTACCGCATCCGTACCTTGACGAAGCCTCTAAGCCTATTGCGTTTTGGGCCAACAAATACAAAACCAAATTTGGCGACGATCCCACCGTTTTTTCTGTTTATGGCTACCTCATTGTGGATGCGTTCGTTCGTGGCGCACAAAAAGCCGGTCCCAATTTAACGACCGACAGTTTTGTCAAGGCCATGGACACCATGACCATTCCACCTGATATTTTTGATGGCCCCGAGGGCAAGTTCACGCCCACCGTGCATTTGAGTTCCAACCGTTCGCGCTTGTCGCAAATTCAAGACGGCAAATGGAAAATCATTTCGGACTATTTCAAATTAGATTGATATTTTTATTCAAGGGTTCAGTTGCACCAGCGTCTGACCCCTTGACACCTGCATACCCTGGCTGGCATTAACGGTTTGCACGGTGCCGTTCATTTGCGCATACAAATGGTGTTCCATTTTCATGGCCTCCATCACCAGCAGCAACTGACCCGATTTGACCGCGTCACCGACCACCACTTCCATCCGCACCACTCGACCATGCATGGGGGCTTGTACTTGGTTGCTCACTGCAGATTGCGACTGTGCCGTGGGCTTTAAGCGGGCATCCTCGACCATCCATTGATCACCACCGAGTTGCAGCCAGAGTTCACCTGCAGACCAGGCATAAAACAGTTGCACAGGCTGGCGATTGAGCTTTAAATGCAAGCGGCCTTTAGCCATGGCATAGGGGTCCATACCGGGTGAGGCTGTGATGGCGGGCAGCAGTTGTAAATCGCCGAGTTCAAAAGCATCATCACCTTGGCTGACCAGCCACACATGTTGCTGCATACGCACTTGCCAATGTTGCAATTGACCGCCTATGCGCAGCGGTACATGCATGGCGACATGGCCACTGCTGTGCCAATTCCACCAAGCGGCGGAAGGTGTCGCATCCGCATGGCGCGGCACACAAGCCACCACCAGCGCGGCGATGGCATGCAAATGCATTGGCCTGGCAGGTTCGGGTAAGTGTTTCAAGTTGGTGAGCAAGACCGAGGTATTGAATTCACCCCGCAAGAACACATCGCTTCGCAGCACTTGCGCCAAAAACCCGCTGTTGTTCGCGACACCTAAACAGACCGTGCGTTCCAGCCCGTCGGCCAAAACCAAAGCCGCCTGTTCACGGGTGGGTGCATGAGCGATCAACTTACCCAGCATGGAGTCGTAAAAAGAACTGATAGGCTGGCCACTGACCAACGCAGCGTCACAACGCAAACCGGCAGGCGCTTGCCAATACAACAGCGTGCCGCTTTGCGGCATGTGTTGCTGCTGCGGGTCTTCTGCGCACAAACGCGCTTCTATGGCGTGTCCGCCACGCTCAAAGCGTTGCAGCAGGTCATCTTGGTTCAGTGTCAACGTTTCGCCCATGGCCAGACGTAATTGCCAATGCACTAAATCCTCACTTACCAATGCTTCGGTGACCGGGTGCTCCACTTGAAGTCTAGTGTTCATTTCCATGAAATAAAACTTCTGGTGTCGGCTGGGGTTGGTGTCGAGTAAAAACTCAACCGTGCCCGCACCTTGGTAGCCGACAGTGCGAGCCACTGTTACTGCCGCGTTGCCCAGTTGCCTGCGTAACGCGCCATCCACGGCGGGTGACGGCGCTTCTTCAATCAACTTTTGATGCCGTCGCTGTACCGTGCAATCACGTTCTCCCAAATGCACCACATGCCCGTGTGCGTCTGCCAGCAGTTGAACTTCCACATGGCGTGCCGACAACAACGCCCCCTCTAGCAACAAGCGGCCATCGCCAAATGCAGCCTGCGCCTCTTGCATGGCGCTTTCAAGGGCAGTTTGCAGTTCGTTGGCTTGCAGCACCAACCGCATGCCCCGACCGCCACCACCGGCGCTGGCCTTGACCATCAGCGGAAAACCAAGCGTATGAGCCTCTTGCATCAGTGCAGCCATATCGGTGCTGGCGTCACGGCTGCCGGGCAACACCGGCACGCCTGCGTCTAGCATGTGTCGCCTCGCCTGCGCTTTGTCCCCCATGGTACGCATGGCCGAAGGCGGTGGGCCAATCCACACCAAACCCGCGTCTGACACGGCTTGGGCAAATGCTGCGTTTTCAGACAAAAAGCCATATCCCGGATGCACGGCATTGGCACCACTGTCTTTGGCAGCTTGCAGTAATTTAGGCACAGACAGATAACTGTCCAAGGCATGTTCGCCGCCAATGCACAGCGCTGTGTTGCAACTGTGGAGGTGAGGCGACAAGCGGTCAGCATTCGAATAGACCGCGACAGTTTGTAAACCCATGGCGTGTGCGCTGCGGGCCACACGCGTCACGATTTCTCCACGGTTGGCGATCAGCACGCGGTCAAAGCGCTTCAAAGTTTTGCTCATGGCAATGTCCAGCGGGCAGAGCGTTTGGCTTGTCGCGCGGACAAGCCTTCAGCGGCGGTGCCGCTGCGCAAACTGCGGGCAAACCGATCGGCGGCAAAGTCCAGCGTCGCATTGGTCTGTGAGTTCGGCTGGCCTTTGCGCAAAATTTGCACCGTGGATCGTAGCGCCGCTGGTTCAGCGTGTTGCCAATGCTGTGTCCATGCGTGCAAAGCCGCGTCCACATCATCGGTCAGCTCATCGACCAAACCCAGTTGACTAGCTTGCTTTGCATTCAGACGCTGGGCGCGCAAAAGCATGTTCATGCTGCGTGGCGTGCCTAAACGCATTTGCAAGAAAGGGGCAATTTGCGCGGGTGGCAAGCCCAAGCCAAGTTCAGGCGTGCCAAACACAGCGCTGTGATCAGCCAGCACCAGGTCGCATGCAGCGGCCAAACCGCAGCCACCGCCCATGGCCGCACCTTGCACCACGGCGAGGGTCATGACTTCACAGCTTTGTAGTTGTTGCAGTAATTGGCCAAATGCACGGTTGGCAGTGGCAACTGGGTCAGTGCCGTGTGCGGGTGCTGGCGTGGCCATCAGCACTTGAAAACTGCTGAAGTCACCACCGGCACAAAAATGCCCACCCACGCCTCGCAACACCACGGCACGCAAGTGTGGGTTATCCGCGATAGCCGTCAATGCATCACGCATGGCTTGCACCATGTCAGCGGTCAATGCATTGCGGGTGGATGGCGCATCCAACCACAGTACCCAGTGCGTGAGGTGTTGCTCGAGTTTCAGCATGGCCTCAAGCACGCAAGGGCAAGGTGTGCATGTATTTGCTGATGATGCCCAGCATCACTTCATCGGCACCGCCACCGATGGACGCTAATCTGCCGTCGCGGTACAGCCGTGAAACCGGGTTGTCCCAGGTAAAGCCCATGCCGCCCCAGTACTGCAAACACGCATCCGGAACACTGCGCAGCAAACGACCTGCTTTGAGTTTGGCCATGGATGCCCATTCCGTCACATCCTTGCCTTCAATGTAATGTTCGGTGGCCATGTAGGTCAGGGCGCGCAGGCATTCGATCTCGGTTTTCAATTCAGCCAAGGTGAAATGTACGACTTGGTTGTCCAATACAGACTTACCGAATGCTTTTCTTTCGCGGGTGTATTCGATGGTTTGGTCGATGCACTTCATCAGCCCCTGAATCGCATTGGCGGCAGCCCACAAACGTTCTTCTTGAAACTGCATCATCTGGTAGGTAAAGCCCATGCCTTCTTCACCAATGCGGTTGCGTTGCGGCACACGCACGTCGTCAAAATGGATCACGCCGGTGTCGCTGGCCATCATGCCGATCTTGCGGATTTTTTTGGCGCGAGTGATACCCGGCGTGTCCATGGGCACGATGATGAGGCTTTTGTTTTTGTGTGCGGCCCCTTCGCTGGTGTTGGCCAGCAAGCACATCCAATTGGCTTGCAAGCTGTTGGTGATCCACATCTTGCCGCCGTTGATGATGTAGTCGTCACCGTCTTTGCGTGCTGTGGTTTTGATGGCTGAAACATCGGAGCCGGCATGTGGTTCGGACACGCCGATACATGCCACGGCTTTGCCGCTGATGGCGGGCGCCAGAAATTCTTCGCACAGCGCCGCCGAACCAAACCGCGCCAAAGCGGGTGTGGCCATGTCGGTTTGTACCCCGATGGCCATGGGCAATGCGCCGCAACTGATGTGCCCCAAGGCTTCCGCCATCACCACGCTGTACGAATAATCCAGACCGCTGCCACCGTAGTCTTGGGGCTTGGTCAGGCCCAAATAGCCCAAGGCACCGAGTTTGCCAAACACCTCATGCGCCGGAAATATTTCGGCGGCTTCCCATTCGTCCACATGCGGGTTGATTTCGTCAACGATAAACCGCTGGAGGTTGCGCTTAAGTTCTTCGTGTTCATGGGTAAGTTGCATACAGGCTCCGCAAAGAAATGTCAGGCGCGAGACACGCCATATTGCATGGGACGAAGTGTGCGTTGTTCGGATTGTTTGCACACCGACAGAGTAAAGGCCAATACTTGGCGCGTGTCGCGCGGGTCGATCACGCCGTCATCCAGCAACAGGCCAGAGGTGTAAAAAGCGCTCATTTGCCGCTCGAAGGTGTCAACGATGCTGTGCTTCAATGCATCGCGTTTGTCAGTGTCAAGCGTTGCACCTTTGCGTGCAGCGGCTTCTTCCATGACGATGCCCATGGTGTCAGCGGCTTGTTGTGGCCCCATGACGGCGGTACGGGCATTGGGCCAACTGAACACAAAACGCGGGCCAAACGCACGACCGCACATGCCGTAGTTCCCAGCGCCAAATGATGCGCCGCACAACACCGTGATTTGGGGCACACGCGCGTTGGACAAGGCCTGAATTTGTTTAGAGCCATGTTTGATCATGCCTGCGTGCTCGGCTTCTTTGCCGACCATGAACCCAGTGGTGTTGTGCAACCAAACCAGCGCCACACCGGTCTGGTCGCAGGCTTGTACAAAATGCGTGAGTTTGTTGCTGCCTGCCGGGTCTAAGGGCCCGTTGTTGCTGATGATGCCAACACGGTGCCCGCCAATAGACGCATGCACGCACACACTCGCAGGTCCGAAATCAGGTTTGAATGCCAAATACTGTGATCCGTCTACGATGTGTTCAATCACCCGCAACATATCCACGGGGCATTTGGTGTCGGCAGAAAAAAAGTCCAGTAAACCATCGGCATCCAACGTGGGCGCCAAGGCCTGCGGTAAGTAACGCTCGATGGGTTGTTGCCAACCCCAGTGGCCGATTACTTGACGGGCTATGCCCAGCGCATGTGCATCGTCTTGCGCTACATATTCGGTCAAGCCAGAAATGCTGGCGTGCACCTGCGCACCGCCCAGACTTTCATCGTCTGCAATTTCACCGGTGGCGGCTTTGAGCAACGGCGGGCCTGCCAAAAATGCGCGGCCTCTGCCTTGCACCATGATCACCTGATCGGCCAGTCCGGTCATATAAGCCCCGCCCGCCGTCGATGGCCCGTGCACCACCGCCAGCACAGGAATACCTGCGGCAGACAAACGCGCCAAGCCATAGAAGTTGCCACCACCCAGCACAAATTGCTCGACCTTGTATTTCAATAAATTGGCACCGGCTGATTCCACCAAATGCACAAAGGGCAATTTGTTTTGCAAGGCAATCGCTTGGGCGCGTTGAAATTTTTCAATGCCCAAGGCTTGTAACGCACCTGCATCAATGCCTGAATCGTCGGCCACCAACATCACCAAGGTGCCGCTAACCAAGCCGAGCCCGACTACCGCACCGCCACCGGGCACGGACAACGTCGGGTCGGGTGTGTCTTGCAACCAACCCGCGAGTGTGGACAACTCTAAAAAAGGCGTGCCAGGGTCCAGCAAACGCGCCACGCGTTCGCGCGGTAGCAATTGCCCGCGCTTGACGAACAACGGGCCTGCTTGTGCGCTGCGCTCGCGTGTGCGGGATTCAAGCATGCGCAGTTGGGCGATCAAGCCGAGTTGGTAGTCGCGTGCTGACACATCCCCACTCATAGTGCGTCCTTCTTCAAGACCTTAGGAGTTTGGGCCAGATGAAATCCATTGAAAGCCTGGTTGCTTTTTCCAGTGCCCACTTGCGGCCAGATGCGTTTGGCATTGGGCGCAGCACCATCGATACGCAAACACGCCCCAGAGATGAAAGCCGCTGCGGGCGAGAGCAAGAAAACAATCGCAGCAGCCACTTCGCTTTCGGTGCCGATGCGTTGCAACGGCACCAGTTTGTGCATGGTTTGGATCATGGCCGCCATCTCCGGCGGGTAGTTGTCCATGCCGCTGGAGGCGATCCAACCGGGGGCGACCGCGTTAGAGCGTACCGGTCCCCATTCGAGCGCTGCGGTTTCGGTGAAATTGAGCATGCCGGCACGCGCAGCGCCCGAGTGGCCCATGCCAGGCATTCCCAACCACATATCGGCGATTACATTGACAATGGCGCCGCCATGCTGTTGCATCCATTGTGTGTAGCACTCGCGTGCCATCAAGAAACCGCCGGTGAGATTGGTGCGCACCACAGCGTCCCAACCGCGTGCCTTGATATTCATCAGCGGGGATGCAAATTGACCGCCTGCGTTGTTGACCAAACCGTCAATGCGCCCGTGGGTTTGCAGCACCGCTGTAGTAGTGGCCGCTACTTGGTCCTCTTCGCGGATGTCGCACACATAGATAGAGGCGGAGCCGCCAGCCTGCGCAATTTCTTGGGCCACTTGTTCGAGCTTGGCGGAGTTTCGGCCGACCAGTGCCACACTCGCACCCAAAGCAGACAATTCATGCGCGGTACAGCGGCCAATGCCAGAGCCGCCGCCGGTGACAACGACAGCTTGTCCGTTAAATAGGCCAGCACGAAAAATAGATTGGTAAGTCATGCGGGTTCAATCGTAGTCGAGTCAATTCAACGGGCTGTCAGGTTTTCAACCAAGCACTTGCTTTGTAACTTTAGGATGTTCATAGTAGGTCTGTCAATTCAGGGCTTACCCTCAACACACCCTTTTTCAGGAGATTTTCATGACTCACGCCATGGGGTTTGATGCGGTGCGTACGCGGCGCGGTAAAGGCAAATGAGAAGGCAGTTTGCATTCGGTGAAGTCGGTGGATTTGTTGGGTGGCTTGCAGCCATTTTGTCAGCTATGAACAATATGGAGAAATCGTTTCTTCCCTCATGAAATCAAGCTAGGGAACACCTCAAATCATTTACTGATCAATGCTTGAGTTGATCTGGTCTTGAGCATGCCACTGGCTTTGAATGTGACGACTCTCCTGGGTGGGATTGGTAAAGGCTCGCCGGTACCTGGATTGCGCCCTGGACGACCAGACTTGGAAAGAATCTCAAAGTTAATCCTGCAGTGATGGATCAAGTACCTGATGCAGCCAAAAGCAAATCCTGCATATGCGCCAAATGTATGGAAACACTCAATTAAGTTTCAATTTGTCAGGGCCTAGCTAACTACTTACCCGATTGACATATTTGTATTTGCTCTCATAGGATGAATCAGTTCCATCTTCCAAACGTCAGAAAATACAAGCGAGAGGGTTATTGAATGAACATGCCATTTGGATTAACTATTTTTTTCGGTTCATTAACTGTCTGGACAGGATTACTGATTTGGGGCCTAACTCATAAAAAATTTACTCCATTCATTGTTTTCGGAATTGCATTTCTACTGTTGATGAATGTCCGCTACTTGATTGAGGGCGCTCCAGCAGCGATTGCATTCTTTATTGGAATTTACGATGTTCTCGACAACATCGGCTTGAAATCTGGTCAAACAGCAGCAGCGCTGGCAACTTGTCCGGATAACGCCTGTACTGTTTGGGGCTCGACCTATGAATTGCATCCTTCATGGGGCACAGCTTTTCACGATCGATTTCTTAATGGCACAGAATTTAGGACAAATCTTCTCTACGCACACCTAGCTTTCAATTCCATCGTCTTTGTGCTGATGCATATTCAGCTATGGCGCCCTGGCTCTGGCGCAAACGCTACCCTGCACGCCTATCTTGGAAGAGTTTCCTTTGCTTGTTTGACCATAGGAACAGTCTGTGCCATTTGGCTTGCAGCCTCTCACGGCTCCGTTGATGAATACGGCGGCAATCTCTCCATGTATGGTTTTTGGTCGATGTCGTTCTTTGTTTATGGCTGTGCTGTGATGGGTGTTTTAGCCATTCGGCGTGGGGATGTAAAAAACCACAGAATATGGATGATCAGATTTGCTGGATCAATGTGGGGGGCTTTTTGGCTTTTCCGAGTCATGCTGTTTGTGATGGGACCAATTTTGCGAGATTACCCTTCTGCAAACATTTTGTTATGTATTTGGGTGTCAGCACCCTTAGGCATTCTTATTGCTGAAATTGTGAGAAGAAAAATATTAGACGTGCAATTAAATGGAACAAAACAAAGAGGTGACT
>CAMDKD010000044.1 GCA_945901125.1 Bordetella parapertussis | reverse complement strand
TTCTTGCCTCCCAAAAGGGAGACAGTTTGAAGGGAATGCGAGATGGAATTCAAATAGATTTGGCAGGAAACTCGAAATATATGTTTGAAATCAACAATTTACATCGATTCAAATAAAAATCTCCGGACACTAGTGAACCTGACCCCAATAAAAAAACGCCACAATAGCAGTTCTCATTTTTCCTAAGCCTTCATGAAAAAAATCATCGCCCTCGCCCTGCTATTTCTCACGCTGAATGCACACGCGGATTGGCAAATGTTTCAGGAGATGGAAGACGGTACTTGGTATACCGACCCGGCGACTCGGGCCGGCGACAAGCAAGTGCGTTTGTGGATTTTGTTTGACCACCGCGAACCGGTCGGCAACTACGGCGTTCGTTCAGCCAAAACTTTGATTGAAACCGATTGCAAAGAAGGCTGGCTGCGTGAAATTTCACTGGTTGTTTTCAACGGCCAAATGGGCAACGGTTCCATATTGCGCAATGTCTCGCCGGGCACCATGAAAATCTACCCGCAACCCGGCAGCGCTTACGAAAAAATTGTTCAATCGCTTTGCAAACGGTGATGGCATGACATTAAAAAAATTCGCCCCCTGGAAAATTCAAGCTGCCGACAAGTTCCGCCTCACAGACGTATCAACGCACTTGCCCAAAGACAGCTTCGGCGACGGCGACGCCAAGGTGTCCAAAGCTTTGTTTGATCGCTTGAACAAGCTGCAAAACACCTTGTACGCCGGCAAGTCACGCGGCCTGCTGTTGGTGCTGCAAGGCATGGACACGGCCGGCAAAGACGGCGTGATCCGCCATGTGTTCTCGCATGTCAGCCCGCTGGGCGTGCGGGCACAGCCGTTTGCCGCACCGTCTGAAGAAGAAAAGCACCACGACTTTTTATGGCGCATACACAGCAAACTGCCCGCCAAAGGCGAAATGGTCATCTTTAACCGCAGCCACTACGAAGACGTGCTGGTGCCGCAGGTCAGAGGC
This sequence comes from Bordetella parapertussis, assembly GCA_945901125.1. Classification (GTDB taxonomy): domain Bacteria; phylum Pseudomonadota; class Gammaproteobacteria; order Burkholderiales; family Burkholderiaceae_C; genus Limnohabitans. Next base: position 21,515 of record CAMDKD010000044.1, on the reverse strand, counting down.
TGGTTGAAAGCGCCGGTGCTGCAAAAGCGCTTGGAACACATCCGAAATTTCGAAGCCATGATGATGGACGAAGGCATCACTGTTTTGAAATGCTATTTGCATATTTCCAAGGCCGAGCAGAAAAAGCGTTTGCAAGCGCGCCTGGACGACCCGCAAAAGCAATGGAAACTTCAAACCTCGGATTTTGAAGACCGCAAACTATGGCCGGCTTTCATGCGCGCTTATCAGCAAACCTTGTCAGCCACCAGCACGCGCGATGCGCCTTGGTACATCATTCCGGCAGACGATAAATCCGAGCGTGACCGTTTTCTGGCCGAGTTGCTGGTCGCCACCATGGAGACCATGAACTTGAAAATGCCCAATCCGACGATCAAGCCGGGCAGCATCAAGCTCGTTTGAAATAAACAACCGCAGCGGTGACGACAAGAATAAAAGCCCACACCGCCATGGCGTTATTGCCTAGAAAGTTGATGGCTTTTTCTTCCATCAACAAATGCGTTGGGATGTTTTTATTGCCGCTGTTGTTACCGGCGATAAACGGTTGCCTGACTGGTTGCGCATTCACGCACCAGTCTTGCGGGTTCATATGTAAAAAACCATCGGTTGGCTGAGTCCCACCTGCTTGTAACTTCGCCAATTGCCGCTCAAGAAGCACGCAGCGCAAAGCCAAAAGATAAGAGCCTTGAGGATGGTTCTTGACAGTTTCATTGATCATGTCAGTGGCCTGTTCATCTTGCGAAGCCAGGCGGGTCTGCTGCAGATCACGCAAAAACTTGCTCAACACATCGCGTTCAGCTTCAATCATCATGAACTCCTTGGGTTAGGTTGTCGGTTTGAATCGGGTTTTGCAGAGCGTCGGGCTCAGGGTATTTCAATAACAAAAAAGGGAACAGGATGAATCCCATCAAAATCCAACTGAAAAAACCGCCCAGGCCGATATTCACCGTGATGAATATCGCTAGTAATGCACCGAATTTGACAGCGGTATTTTTCATGAATAAAAAACCCACCAGCATCTCACCCAAGGTCAATACATAGGCGATGAGAAAAGCCCGGGGAATAGCGAAGTGTGTCAGGTATGCACTGCCTAGGGAGTCCTGCGGCAAATCTGCCAAGCGCTCAATAAACATGCCTTTTAATGTATCGGTCCATAGCAAGCCGATCGCGAGTTTGAAGCAACCGCCAAGGAAAAAATAAAGGCCGTAAAGCTGGCGGCAGGTATGCAAAGCCTTCGGTGGAGAGAAAGCTTGTTTGATTGACCAAGTTTGACCTTCTCCCCAATTGATAGACATTTCAGTTGGCCCTCGCTACCCACACAGTGGCTCCCTCGGGGCCGTAGTTTTCTATATGTGGAATATCGCGTGCCAGACGAAACGGGTCTCCTGCTTTGAGAATGATGACTCTCTCGCCCAGGGTCAGCTTGAACTCGCCGCGCACCACCAAGGCGCTGACATCAAACGGGTGGGTGTGCGTATCGACCACGCGGTTGGCTTCCCATTCGCGCACCAGCACTTCGTCAAAACCCTCGTCCATAGAGACGGCGGTGAATTCTTCAAATGTAGTTGTCATGTTTCAAAGTCTTTCAAAGGTTCAGGATTTCCAGTCGAGCATCATTTTCAGGCACAAAGGGTCGGCGAAAGCCACTTTATAGGCCTCGAGTGCCTGTGAAAGTTTATAGGTGTGGGTGATCATGCCTTCGAGCGACAACTGCCCGGTCTCCACCATGCGGGTAACGGCCAGCAAATCGTGTTTTTTCCATTGCGCGGCAGCGCGTATTTGCGCTTCGCGCATAAAGGCTGGAGTGAAGGCAAAGCTCAAATCCTGTTTGTAAAAACCGGCCAGCACCACCTCGCCGCCGGGCGCCAGACGCATGATCAAGGTATTGAGCAGGCTGCTGTCGCCGCTGACGTCGTACACGGCTTTGTAATCTTTGCGGGTGTCGTCGTTCGGGTGCACCACGCTGTAGCCCTGGGCACCGGCCTGTCGCTGGGCTTGGGTTTCCCACACCGTAGGTGGCGTGCCCCCAAGCGCGACAGTGATACGGGCCAGCAAACGCCCCATCACACCGTGACCGACGATAAGGTCTGGCAACACCATGGGGTTGCGTTCGCCACCCAGCGCTATCGCGTGGTAGCAGGTGGCCGCCAATGCAAGCAGCACGGCTTTGGGGCCGAGTTCGGGTGAGACCTTGACCACGCGGTCATGCGAGACGATGAGACGCGAACCGGCACCGCCGAAAATATTGCGCACGCCTTGAAACGTGTAAGAGCCGGGCACAAACACATGGTCGCCGATTTGCACAGAAGAACCGGGATTGACTTTGCTGACCACGCCGACGGTTTCATAGCCGGGCACCAGCGGATAACCGAGTCCCGGAAACGGCGGCATGCTGCCGTCCCAGAGCAGGCGCTCGGTGCCGGTGCTGATGCCGCTGAAGCTGACGTCGACCTCGATGTCATTGGCTTCAAACGCTTTGACCTCCAGCGTCTTGATGCTGAGTTGTTGCGGGGCGTCGAAAACAATGGCTTGGGCAGTGTTGCTCATGGTGCTGCGGCTGATGGTCAATGAAAATTTTCAGCTCGCATCTTAGCCAGTACTCACCGTCTCAGGGTTAGCCCGTGCCTGTACTAGGCAGGTGTATCTTTGCCGGACTGCGAATGCCGTTGAAACGCAGACACCGCCAAGGCCAGCCAGCCCAGCACAAACGCCATGCCGCCATAAGGCGTGAGCGGCCTGAACAGCTCCACACCGGCCAGATGCCGCAGCTCGATATTGAAGCTGAATAAGACCAGCCCGAGCACAAAGCCGGCCGCGGCCAGGCCACGGCTCCAGTTGAAACCGCTTTCTCGTGCCGTCCAAGCCGTCAGCAACAAAGCCAATGCGTGAAACTGCTGCAATTGCAAAGCCGATTGCAGCGAGCGCAGCACCGCTTCTTCCAGCACTGACTGGTGCGCCACATAAGCCGCCGTCAACACCGACATCGCGCCTGTCACACAAGCGAACACGAACAGATAACGGCTAGCGATTTTCATGAACAGTGAAGCCCCGGTAAAAGGTATGATTTTCTCTATGAACACCAGCCACACACTCCCTCGCGTGATTCCGGCATTCGGCCTGAGTTGCATGTTACTTGGCGTCAGTTTGCTCGGTCTGTCTTCGCGGGCAATGGCTGATAACAGCAAACCGCTGCAAGCCCTGCCTGCCAGCCAATGGAACGCAGACAAAGCGCGCCATTTGCTGGAACGCGCAGGCTTTGGCGGCACGCCGCAAGAGGTGGCCCGGTTCGCCGCCATGACGCCTGAGCTAGCGGTCAAAACTTTGGTGCGCTACCAAAGCATTCCTGACAGTTTCAAACCGTTTGAAGACTCGGGCTCGCACGACGATGGCCTCGAGCCATTCGCCAGCTCGCGCCCCGCCGCCACCGATCTGGCCAAAGCCAGCGGCGAATCGCTGGGGGTGAAAGTCAAACCGGAAGGCAACCGCCGGGTGCAACAAGTGGCCGACCGTTATCTCTACTGGCTGCGCGCCTCGCGCCTGGAAACGCATCGATTGGGTTACTGGTGGGCCAACCGCATGCTCACCACACCGCGCCCCTTTCAAGAAAAACTCACGCTGTTTTGGCATGGCCATTTCGCCAACAGCGAAGAGAAAGTCCACGACTACCGCAAGCTGCTGATTCAAAACGAAACCATGCGCTTGCACGCCAACGGCAAATTCCGTGACCTGATGGTCTCCGTCGCCAAAGACCCGGCCATGCTGGCGTTTTTGGATGCAGGCGTGAATGTCAAAGGCGCGCCGAATGAAAACTTCGCGCGTGAAATCATGGAGTTGTTCACCATGGGCGTGGGCAATTACACAGAGACCGACATCAAGGAAGCCGCGCGCGCTTTCACTGGCTGGAATTTCGACAAACTGATGTTTGTGGTCAACCCGGCGCAACACGACGACAGCGTGAAAACCGTGCTTGGCCAAACCGGCCGTTTCGACGGCGAACAAGTCATAGACATACTGCTGGCACAACCGGCCACCGCCGACTTTATCGCCGCCAAGCTGTACCGCTATTTCGTGCGCGAAGACTTGTCGCCTGAACTCAAAACGCAGCTCGGGCGCGTGCTGCGTGACTCGGGCTACGACATCGCCGCTTTCATGGAAACACTGCTGTTGTCGCAAGACTTTTACAGCCCGGCGTCGACTGCCACGCGCATCAAGCCACCTGTCGAGTTGCTGATTTCCACTTATAAAAAAATGGAACTCAAAGCCGTGCCCGGCATCCCCGACTTCAACGAGCAAACCGAAATGCTGGGACAGAAATTGTTTTACCCGCCTAACGTGGCCGGTTGGGCGCACGGGCGCAGCTGGATCACACCGGGCTTGTTGCTGGCGCGCGGCAATGTGATTTACGACACGGTTTACCCGCCCATCAATTTCAGCGCACCCGACCGCGCACCCAACGGCCTGTACCAAATCCTGCCGGTGGCCGACAAGCTGGCCCAAGGCATGGACGTGACCACCGCCACCCAGCCCGAAGGCAAGACCATGGGCGACATGTCCATGTCCATGCAAGCCGACCGGGACGAAGACTTCAACACCCGCTTAGCCAGCTACCACGCCTGGCGTAAAGCGATTGAAAAAGTCAAACCCATACCGCGCGATACCGTGCAACTGAACCTGTCGCAACTGCTGCGTCAAGCGGATTGCAAAACCACCGCCCAGGCAGTCGAGCATTTGCTGAAGCGCTTTGTGTCTGTGCCCGTGTCTGACGCGGTGAAACACAAACTCACCGCCTTGATCAGCGACGACCTGGGCACCACCGACTTGAACATCGCCGACAGCTATATGGAAGATGCCATGCGCAACCTGTTGCACGTCATCCTGTCGCTGCCTGCCTACCAACTGGGATAAGCCATGAACCACAGCCAACTGTCCCGCCGCGAACTGCTGCAAGCCATCAGCGCCATGAGCCTGAGCGCCGCCCTGCCCTTGAGCGCGCAAGCCAAACCCGCTGACGACAACCGCATTCTGGTGGTGGTGGAACTGACCGGTGCCAACGACGGTTTCAACACCCTCGTGCCTTACGGGGACGACAACTATTACAAACTGCGTCCAACCTTGGGCATACGCGCCAACAAGCTGCGCAAGATTGACGACATGCACGGCTTCAGCCCCGGCATGGCGGGGTTTGAGCGACTTTACAAAAACGGCCAAATGGCGGTGGTGCACGGCTGCGGCTACGACAACCCGTCGTACTCGCATTTCACCTCGGCCGCTTACTGGCACACTGGCGCGCCCAACGGCGGCGAGCCCTACGGCTGGCTGGGCAGATTGGCAGACGCCATCGACCCACAACTGACGCCGAATTTTTTGATCAACATAGACGAGCGCCAATCGCTGGCGGTGCGCGCCGCGCGTCATGTGCCGGTGGTGTTTGACGACCCCGAGCGCTTCGGCCGCAAAGGCTTGTACCAAAGCCGCGCGCTGTTGGACAAAGGCACGGGCGAGAACGCCGACAGCGGCAACGCCTCGCAGCAGTTTTTAGAAGACGTGGCTCAAAGCGCGCGCCAGGCATCGGTGCAAGTGCGACAGGCTTGGAACAATTACAAAACGCCCATCGACTACGGCATTTTGTCCATGGACTTGCCCAAAGTAGCCGCCATGATTCACGCGCGTTTGCCCAGCCGCATCTACCACACCGCTTACCGGCACAACGCGTTTGACACCCATGTGCACCAGGGCGAATTGCACCAGCGGCTTCTGACCTATGTGTCAGACGGCATCGCCGGTTTCATGCAAGACATGAAGCGCATAGGCCGGGACAAAGACGTGACGCTGATGGTGTATTCCGAGTTTGGCCGCCGCCCTGCCGAGAACACCAGTCTGGGCACCGACCACGGCACCGCCAACCATGTGTATTTGATCGGCCAGCCGGTCAAAGGCGGGCATTACGGCCAGACGCCGGACTGGACACGCTTGAACGCCGAAGGCAATGTCAACCCCACCGTCGACTTCCGCCGGGTGTATGCGACCGTGGCGCAGCAATGGATGGGCGCGGACAGCGCGGCGCTGCTGAATGGTAAGTTTGAAACGCTGCCGGTGTTTGCGGGTTGAATGACTTTGTTGTTTTTGCTTTGACTCGCCAAACCGACATCATAAAATCAGATTTCATTGTTAAAGAACCATCATGCATGCAGTCATCACACCGCCTACCATCCCGGTTGGCAAGATCAAGAGCTTTGGGCCGTTCGGCCCGAAATACGAAGTAGGTCAAGCCATTCGTCAGTTGGACGATGGTGACTGGTTGATCGAAGTCACCATGATCGAAACGGGTGAAAAAGCGGAATATCGCTGGACGCATATGAGCGATGACCCGCAGGCTCACTGATGTACGCCGTTGCTTTTGACTTGGTAGTGGCCGACACTGAGAAGCATCACTCCAAGGGTGTGACGCCCTGATATCCGCGCCTTCCGTATTGATCAGTGGTCGGACTTCACAGCCGTTGTCAAGTCATAGCAATAGCTTGCGAAAAGCAAGGAGCGTTAGGACTCAGCGCAAACTCCAGTCTACGAAAAAAGCTCAGAGTGAGTCCCGCTACGAACAAAAACCACTAAGCCACTCTTGCCAGAATCATCAAGCCTGTAGATCAACAAGAAATCGCCGCCTATATGGCACTCACGATGACCTACCCAGTCGCCCGTCAAAGGATGGTCTAACCATTCGGGTGGCAGCGGGCCATCATTAGCAACCAAAAGCAGCATGGCTTCTTTCAGTTCATTCATGTCGTAGCGACCGGAATGGGATAAGTTTTGCCAGTCCTTGTGAAATTCTCTGGTGTAGTCCGAAGCCCGAGGCAGACTTGCCCGCTTACTTGCGGTTGGCTTCTTCGAGGCCATTCAATAGCGCGTCAGCGGTTGCAAAGCGAGCACTGCGGCTCTGAACAATCTGATCAGCCTCAGCGATGGCCGAACGACTGGTCTCGTTAGGCGCTTTGAGCGCGAAAGGCAGCTCCTTGTCTGCGACGATGCGGGTCAGGAACACCCGAACAGCGTCCGAAATAGTCAAGCCCATGGAACTAAGCGTTTCAGCAGCTTGCGCTTTGATTTTTTCATCCACCCGAACATGAACCATTGTTGTAGTAGCAGCCATCATGGCCTCCTGCTTTTTTGATTGAGATACATTGTATCGCAAATTACCCGCTTTAATGGGAAATTGGGGTCAGGTTCCAATTAATTCAGCAATGGATGGACGCGGACAGCGCGGCGCTGCTGAATGGCAAGTTTGAAACGCTGCCGGTGTTTGCGGGTTGATCTACCGCTGGTGAATCACCATCCTAAAATGCATCGACACCCTCAACTTGACGGAAAGTTCTTATATGTTGCTAACAGCAGTTATTACGGAAGCTGAAGAAGGCGGATTCATTGCTTCCAATCCTGAAACCGGTACCACCACGCAAGGTGAAAACTATCTGGAAGCTATAGAAAATCTCAAAGAAGCTACCAGTCTTTATTTAGACGAGTTTCCAATGAAAATTCACAGCCATCCGGTCATGACTACGTTTGAAATCAGCCATGCCTAAATTTCCGGGGCTATCTGGCGCTGACATCGTCCGGGCACTTGAAAAATGTGGCTTTATTGTCGCTAGGCAATCAGGTAGTCACATTGTGATGAAACGTGGCAAACAAGGTTGCGTTGTTCCCAACCACAAGGAAATCGGGGTCAGGTTCCAATTAATTCTTGCGCCTCAGGAGCAGTTAAGCGCTGAATGGTGAGAGCGCATCTTTGCTCAATCAACACGATGATTTGTTCAACAATCCCATGTTGCGCAAACTCATGTTTGGGATCCGCTTGGAGTTGACGCGCTGTCACAGGCAAGGATTTCGCCAAATCCAAGATCCGCTTTTTGGCCTGTGCTTTGGCAAGCCCAGCCTCTTGCGCAAATTGCTCCCAGTGCCTTGCATAAACCTCTGTGAATTTGTACTTGCTGCCAATTTTCATTGCCATTTTCACTGCTAGTTTTGGGTAAACAGCCGTCGAAAGCGTGTCGTAAAACGGCGATAAAACGGGCTCTTTCGGCGAGTACAACAATGAGAAATTTTTCCCATGCGCATCATGGTTACCGATCAAAGCATTGAAGATCACGTAATCAAGCAATCTCAACACATGTGGCGCACTAGGTCTGGTAACCCGTCGAACAAGATCAAAACACTGCGCCAAATTTGGGCCACCTTCGTTTTGGTATTTCATCTCAGAAACGACGCCCAGAGCTTGGCAAAAATCTTCTTGATGCAGACGTTCCCGATGCCCGTCCGAACCCAGGATTCGGTCGTATCGCTCTATCAACAAAAACTCACGGTCTTCTACTTTGTGTATCAACGCGTGAGCAGGCTTGAGTTGCATGGCCTCAGCCAATGCCATGCAAAAACCTTCATTGGTGACACTTGCTTCAACCGCTTGAATAGCAGGCTTCAATATGTGAGAGCTTGGCGTGCCGTTGAGCGGCAAACCAATGCGCGTTCCATCAAAAATAACTGGCAACTTATCCTGCGCTCCAGCAAGAGAAAGTCGCAAGCCGTCTTTGCCTGCCAGCATGGGACGATGTGGCAACTCATCCAAGATTCCTACTAGCTCCAAGTTCGTTAACCATTGAACCTCATCTTTTTGTGGATGTTGAGGTAGCGCTGTTCCTTGCTCCCGAAACGTCACGGCACCCGCACACTCACCACCAAGGTGGTCCAACAATGCAAATTCATTTTGTCCTGACACATGCAACTGCTGAGCGATCAGTTGACGCATTCTTCCTTCGGGCAGCAAGCCCGCAAAGAATGGGCGGGCTAGGTGATCATCAAAGGGCTCCGTTTGCAAAGGCAACGAGCATGATAAAGGCATCGCATTGGGTCTTTGCAGCCATTCAGGTGCGTATGCAAACTCAAGTCGTCCATTGACCAAGCCCAATGTGCCAACATGCTCGGTAAATAAACAGACATCTAATTTATGAGCCATGTGTGGAGACCTCGCTCGAAGAGGATGGCAAACCATCCAAGTTAATCACCCCACCGAGTGCATCAATCACACGCAGGACCGAGTCAAGTCGAACCGTTGGTTTTCCACTCTCCAGATCAACGATGAACCGCACCCCGACCCCGGCAGCCAATGCCAATCGAGGCTGTGTAAGCCCAAGCCGCTTTCGTGCAGATCGAAGAGCGTCACCAAGTTCTTGAGGAGATTTGATCGCAGTCATGGTCTTCATAATTTCCCGTTCGGTAAATTATGAAGTAATTTCCTAAGTTAGGCAACTAAATATCCTGATCGGGAAGTAAACGCTTCAAATGAAGGTTTCTGACGAATAAATGTACCGATCGGGAAATTTAAGTGGGTTTTAAGGCAAAGAAACCTGAAGGTTGTTCGCCGCGGTGGCGCAGCAATAGATGGGCGCGGACAGTGGCGCGCTGCTGAATGGTAAGTTTGAAACGCTGCCGGTGTTTGCGGGCTGAAATTGCGGGCGTGCAAAAACGGCGATATCAATTGATATAAAATGCCATCATTGATATCACTTAAAGGTGGTTTTATGTCATCCATCATTGTGCGAAACATTCCAGAGGAAACCCACCGCGCTTTGCGGGTGCGGGCCGCATTGGCAGGCAGAAGCACCGAGGCCGAAGTCCGGGCCATTTTGGAAAGTGCCACCAGGCCGCAGAACCGCATCAAACTGGGTAGTTTGCTGGCCGACATAGGCCGCGAGGCTGGCGGCGTAGACCTGGACATCGTCCGCGATAAAACGCCCTCAGAACCTTTGAATTTTGAATGATTCTGCTTGATACCAACGTCATTTCTGAACCCTTAAAGCCCGGCGGCGACAATGCCGTACTGGACTGGCTGGATGCTCAAGCTATAGAAACGCTGTATCTGTCGACCATCAGCCTGGCAGAGTTACGCTTTGGCATAGCCGCAATGCCAGATGGAAAACGCAAAAAAATGCTGCACCTCAAACTTGAGGAAAGCATTCTTCCATTCTTTGCTGGACGCATCCTGCCCTTTGACGACGCCGCTTCTCAAGTTTATGCACTGATACGTTCAAGCGCACGCGTGCGAGGATTGGCCATTGCAGCTACGGATGGGTTTATCGCGGCCATTGCCGCCACTCACACCTTTGCCGTTGCCACACGCGACACCGCCCCGTTTGAAGCGGCTGGTTTGCAAGTGATCAACCCGTGGAAATCGGGGTCAGGTTCACTAGTGCCCGTATCCAGTACAAATAGACCCATCTCCGATTTCAAATGACTTTCGTAGGCATGCATAGGTCATTCGCAAAAAGGGGCTCCAAACCCTTGTGTTTGCCCTCGCGGGACGAGTCTTGAGGGCTGGCTAGAGAACTGCAAATTCGCGAAGAGAACAAAAAAACCCGCCGGTTTTCACCAGCGGGTTTGCTATAGAACTGAAAAACTTACTTGCTGTTTTTCTGAATGAAATCCGCCATGCGTTTCAAACCGCCCTTGATGGCTTCGTCCGACGCGGCGTAGCTGAAGCGTATGTGCTGGCCGTCGCCCTCCACACGCTGGCCGAAGTGGATATCGGCTAACACCGCCACCCCGGCTTCGAGCAGCAGGCGCTTGCGAAACACTTCTGAATCCGCGCAACCGGTCAGGCGGCAAGCCTCGGTCACGTTCGGCCAGGCGTAAAACGCGCCGCCCGGGGTTTTGCAAGTCACGCCAGGCAACTCGTTGAGCAAACCGACGATCAGGTTGCGGCGGCTCAGAAACACTTCACGCATGTGGTTGGCGTCGTCTTGCGGACCGTTCAAGGCTTCCACACCGGCCCATTGCGTGATGTGCGAGGCGCAGGACTCGGTGTTGGTGATCCAGTTGGTGAAATACGGTGCCAGCTTTTTGTTGGCGCAAAAGCCCAAGCGCCAGCCGGTCATGGCCCAGGTTTTGGAGCAGCCGTCCGAGAGGATGGTGCGCTCTTGCATGCCGGGCAATGCGGCAATGGAATTGAACTCACCGTCGTACACCAGTTGGCCGTAAATTTCATCGGCAAACACCCAAATTTGCGGGTGCTTGTGCAGTATGTCGGCGATGGCCTGCAAATCGGCTTTGGTGAGGATGCCGCCGGTCGGGTTTTGCGGTGAATTCAAAATCAACAGCTTGGTGCGCGGCGTGATTTTGTCGGCCAGCTCTTGCGGGTCAAAGCTGAAGTTGCGGTCTTCGCGCAAATAAATCGGCACGCCGACCGCGCCGTTGGCTTTGATCTGAGACTCGTAAATCGGAAAACCCGGCACCGGGTAAATCACTTCATCACCTGCACCGAAATCGGTCACCGACTGGATGGTGTAGCCGATGAAAGGCTTGGCACCCGCACCGACCACCACATCGTCCGCGTCCACATGAATGCCACGGGTGCGCGCAAAGTAAGCCGCTGCCGCCTGACGCAACTCGGGGATACCGGCGGAAGGCGTGTAACCGTGCTTGCCACCTGTGATCGCCGCGATGCCAGCTTGCTGTATGTTTTTAGGCGTGGGGAAATCGGGCTGGCCTATGCAAAAGGAAATGATGTCGTGGCCTTCACGGATCAGCTTGTTCACCTCGGCCAGCACCACGAATGCGTTTTCCGTGCCCAGACCCAAAGCGCGTTGACTCAGTTGCGTCATGGCTTACACCCCTTCGATGATGCGAATGTCGCGCACCACGGCGTTGTTGCCCAGCGCGCGCATGGCCTCTTGGTAACCGGCGCTGTCATAAGCAGCCAAGGCGGCTTGCAAGCTGTCAAACTGAATCAGCACGGTGCGTTGCATCTTGCCGCTTTCCTTGACGGCGGCCGGCATGCCGCGCGCCAAAAACGTGCCGCCGGCGGCGGTCAGCGAGGGCAGCGCCAATTTGGCGTAGGCCGCCAGCGCGTCCTGGTCGTGGATCTCGTGATAAGCGCTGATGAGGTAGGCCTTGGGCATGGTGTTCTCCTTGGATTATTTTTTGACAAAGCGAAAGTGTAGACGCAACAAAAAAAGCCGGGCCCGCAGGCCCGGCTCAGACAGTCAAAGGCGCGACTATGCCAGCGACTGGTAAACCGCTTTCTCGAAGTCATAGAACAAAGGCAGTGCTTTGACATCGGCAAACGGCAGGATTTGCGTGGAAAGTACGCCGCCCACGCCTTTGGTGCGGTCTATCCAGTAATAGCTGTTAGCCAGTCCGGCCCAGGCCAAGCTGCCTTTGGAGCGGCCTGTCGGTGCTTGCTCTTCGTTGGTCATAAAGGACAGGCCCCAACCTTTAGGCACGCCCGGGAAAAACTCGGCGTCGTTAGAGGCGCCCTGCCCGGCGGGTTTGAGCATGGTCACGCGGATCTTGCCCATGGCGTTTTTGGACATCAGTTGCACCGTGGCTTTTTTCAGCACGCGGTTGCCGTTGCCCTGGCCGTCGTTCAAAATCATTTGCACAAATTTCAGGTAGTCGCCGGTGGTGGAGTACATGCCGCCGCCGCCCATCTCGAACTCGGGCTCTTGCGGTATTTCAAAGTCGATGGGCACCAGTCCGTCCGGCGTGCGTGCGTGCATGCGCGAGAGGCGCGCGCGCATGTCGGCGCTGATCTTGAAGGCGGTGTTGGTCATGCCTAAGGGAGACAACAGGTTGTCTTGCATGTACTGGCCCAGCTTTTGGCCGGTGACGGCTTCGACCATCTTGCCGGCAAAGTCGATGCCAGTGCCGTATTCCCAGCGCTCACCCGGATCGAACACCATGGGCGTGGTCAACGCGGCGTTCTGACAGGAGATGATGCCGGGGATGTTTTTGACCTTCATGTACTCACCGATTTGCGGGTTCCAGATGTCATAAGAAAAGCCCGAGGTATGCGTCAGCAAATGGCGCAAAGTGACCTGGCGCTTGGGCGCACGGGTGATGGGCTGGCCGTTGCTGTCAAAGCCGGTCAACACCATGGACTGTTTGAGTTGCGGCAGGATTTTGGCGGCCGGTGTGTCCAGGTTCAGTTTGCCGCGCTCGACTTGCTGCATGGCGGCTGCACCCGTCAAGGCTTTGGTCATAGAGGCGATCCAGACGATGGTGTCAGGCGTCATCGGGCTGTCTGCACCTGCTTGGCGGGTACCGAAACCACCTTCGTAAATGGTGCCGCTGCGGTTGGTTGCCATGGCGACCACGCCGGGCACATCGCCCGCATCGGTGGCTGCCTTCAAAATAGCATCGGCGCTGGCCTTAAGCTTGCTCTCCTGGGCCATGGCTTGAGGGATGCCCGGCAAAAATGCCATGGCACCGAGTGCACCGGCAGCTTTCAGGTATTGACGACGTTGATTAGTCATGAGTTGTCCTTGTAACTGTTGAATGTAAATACCCCGAATGAGATATCCGCTGACATCCTATGGAACAAAGCTAAAAATGACAATGGAATCAACACTGTGACACGGGTAATCCATGAAGCCGCTTGTGCGCTGTTTTGCCGGGTGATAGACAACCACGGCGACCTGGGCGTGTGCTGGCGTCTGGCTTCGCAGCTGGCAGCACGCGGCGTGGCGGTACAGCTTTATGTAGATGAGCCCGCTGCTTTGCGCTGGATGGCGCCTTCGGGCTGCCCCGGTGTTTCACTAAAGCCATGGCCGGCAGATGACGAATTGTTCACGCCTTCGCAAGTGCCCGGCGTGGTGATGGAGGCATTTGGCTGTGAACTGCCTTTGGCGTACCAGGCGGCGATGGCCGCCCGCCCTGCGCCGTCGGTCTGGGTGAATCTGGAATATTTCAGCTTAGAGGCCAGCGCTCAACGTAACCACGGCCTGCCCTCGCCGGTGCTCAGCGGCCCGGCCAAAGGCCTGAGCAAATGGTTTTATTACCCGGGCTGGGGCGAACACAGCGGTGGTTTGCTGACGGGCTTTTTAACCGGTGACGAATCCCCGCCGGGGAAGAACAACGCGGCACTTCATCCTGCGGAAACTGCCACCCAAAACACGGATTTTCCAAATTCAGCGCCACTGAATATCAGCGTGTTTTGCTACGAACCGGCGGGGCTGGGTTTGTGGCTGGCACCACTCTCTAAACTGCCGCGCAAAGTGCATTTGCACGTCACCGCCGGGCGTGCCACGACGGCTGTGCAACAAGCTGCGCTTTCGATGGATTTATCCGACTTGGGCTTGGAATTTCTTGACTACATGAGTCAGCCGGATTACGACAGTTTGCTGGCGCGCATGGACTTCAACCTGGTGCGCGGCGAGGACTCGCTGGTGCGTGCCATGTGCGCGGGCAAACCGTTTTTATGGCAAATCTACCCGCAGCACGACGGCGCACATTTACCCAAACTGCATGCCTTTCTGGCCCAAACCGGCGCGCCGCCGGTGGTGGTGCAAGCGCATCTGGCGTGGAACGCTTCCGAGCCGCAGACATTGCCTGAGTTAAGCCCGGCGCACCTGGGCGAATGGTCGGCTTGGGCAAGGCGTTTGCAAGATGAATTGGCCGGGCAAACCGGTCTGACAGAGCGACTGACGGGCTTTGTGGCGGCAAAAGGCTAAAATAGCTGATTTTGCTCAGCACAAGCACCCTTTATGAAAACAGCTCAAGAAATCCGCGCAGGTAATGTCATCATGCACGGCAAAGACCCGATGGTCGTTTTGAAAACCGAATACAGCCGTGGCGGTCGCAACTCGGCCACCGTGCGCATGAAGCTCAAAAGCCTGATCGCCAACTTCGGCACCGAAGTCGTGTTCAAAGCCGACGACAAAATGGATCAGGTCATTCTGGACAAAAAGGAATGCACCTATTCCTATTTCGCCGACCCCATGTATGTGTGGATGGACACCGACTTCAATCAGTACGAAGTGGAAAACGAAAACATGGGCGACTCGCTCAACTACCTCGAAGACGGCATGACCGCCGAAGTGGTGTTCTACGACGGCAAAGCCATCTCGGTCGAATTGCCCACCAGCGTGGTGCGTGAAATCACCTGGACCGAGCCTGCCGTCAAAGGCGACACCTCCGGCAAAGTGCTGAAACCCGCCAAGATCGCCACCGGTTTTGACATCAACGTGCCTATTTTTGTGGCACAAGGCGACAAAGTGGAAATCGATACCCGCACCGCTGAATACCGCAAGCGCGTTTAAAACTGGTTCGGTATGAATAAACCGCCTTCACGCTTTGTGTAGGCGGTTTTTTGTTGGGTGGCTGCTTGTTCACATCAAATCTCAATACCCTCAATTTCAATCAATCTGCTCAAGCTTTCTTCAAGAATGACGCGAGCCAATCCTGCCGACTCACCCAGTTGTGCGTGGAGTTGGGCGTCTTTATCGTCCCGGTTGGTGCATTCGCTGCTGTAGCGCTCAAATGCGTTAAGGCTGACGATCAATTCCGCAAGATGGTTGGGGCATTCACAAGCGATGGTGCTACTGATACCAACCAAGCGAGCCAGTTGCGCCGCATCAAACCTGGGCGGCACAACCGCTTGGCGCGCCGGTGCAGCGCCGAGCGTTGACGATGGCTTGACGGCAGACAAACAAGCCCGGTGAATAGCAGCTGCCGTGAATGAGCCCTTGAGACAAGGGATGCCGGCGCGCTCGAGCTGTGAAACAGCGAGTTTTGTCCCGAAATTAAAAACAACCAATGCCGCAGCGCATCCTGTCTCCGTCAGGCTTTGCTGCACTTTGGCCAATGAATCCTGATTGACAGTGGCCAAATCCATGATCAGCAGATCCGCATTTTTCGTGATGACCGACTGACCATCAGCTTGCGCCTGATCGACTATTTCAATATCCTTGAACTGCAGCAGATCACGGCCCACACGCAGTCTCAAAGACTCATTCATAAAAACCACGCGGCACTTTGACAATTTGCCGGGCTTTTTGCTTAAGAGCTCAGCGCCCGGTGCATTCAGCCGCTGTCTCAAAGCATCAATCGATAACTTGGCCAAAGCACTGACCGGGTGGCCTGCGTCCGTCAATTGCTTGACCAGCGATATTTTGATGATGTCCGCTTCTGAATACAGACGCCTGCCGGTGTCGCTTCGTCCGGGCACCACCAGCGCATAACGACGCTCCCAGACGCGCAGCGTTTCGGTGTGGGTTTGCGTGCGCCGGGCCACCACACCTATGGTGTATTGGTAAGTGTGAATCGAATCCATAGAAATACCAGTCAAAAAAGTGAAGAAAAGCCAATAAAAACGGTTTGTTTATGTTTTGCACTGGTTCAGCCGTGCAATCAGAGGCAAATATAGCACTGACCCGCCATAGCACTTTTCAGAAAAGTACTAAATTAGAATTCATAAAAAACAGATTCACAACATATAAAACCAAAATGAACAAGTTTTGTTCAGCTATTTTTCAGAAATTTCGGGGTTATCCCGTGTTTTTTAGTATTTGTTTATATTTTCTCTTTGCAAAACCTGTTCATCCCTTAAGATACGTTCACAAGACAAACATCTTCCCTCTTTCAACAACCTTCAGGAGTTTCATCATGATCAACAAAATCGCACTGGTAGCAGGTCTCTTTTTGGCAAACGTGGCTTTCGCAGCCAATCAAGATAATTCAGCTTTGGTTTCAGCCAAAGACAACGCCGTCATGATCGCAACCGCCAAAGACACATGGTCAATGGTTGCCATGAACGCCAACCAAGGCTTGACCAAAGTTCGCGAATTCCACGAAATGGGCGACAGCGGTGTTCAGCAGATCGACTATGTCGTCAACTGCGCCGACCAAACCCTGGCCCTGGCAGCTTTCACCGTGATAACAGCCGCCGGTAGCATGCCTGTCCGTTCGGTTGAGCCTACTTTCGCTGAACTCAGCTTTTACAAGCCCGTCATCAGCCATGACACCAACATCACTGCCAACGTGTGCGAAAACCGCGTGGCTATGAACGGCACATCCAACAACAAATAATGCCAGAGCCTGAAAAGGCTTTTCAATAGCATTGATTCAAAGCGACCTGCGGGTCGCTTTTTTCATGCCGGCTTAAAAATCAACCCCGGTTTTCGTAAACACCGAGTTTGCGGTGCAAGGGAGATTCATCGGCAATGAACAAGAAAGACGCCTTGTCGGCGTGCAGGTTTGTCAAAGTCACTGCTTCATAGCCTGGCGCGCAACAGGTGTCCGCCTCGATCAGCGTGAAGCTGCTGCTGACGATGTCTGCCTGCACCTTGCCTTCGATGACGTGAAACACTTGCGCAGGCGAGCGCGTGGGCAAACGCAAGCTTTGACCCGGTCGCAACATGAGCGCATAAAAGCCCAGTATGTTTTCTGCATCCGCGCCGGTCTCGGGGTTGGTGTAGGTGATTTGCACTTGCGCTAAGTCTGGCAAGTCGGCCGCCAATGTTTCAAGCGCTGCCTTGGCATCTGTCCAGGCATAACGCAGCATGGGGTAAGCCTTGTGGCTTCGCTCGAACACATGCGTAGGCACCAGACCGCCGTGTGCGTATTGCTTGTCGCCGCGACCGGGCGCTATGGTTTGCCGATCCCCGTTCATGTGGTACGAGGTTTCCATGTAGTAAACCAAGGGCAAATCTAAAACATCCAGCCAGATCACCGGGTCGGTGCCGTCGTGGCCGTGTTCGTGCCATAAGCCGGTGGGCGTGAGTATCAAGTCGCCACGACTCATGGGACATTTCTCGCCGTCGACCGTGGTGTATGCGCCCTCGCCTTCCACAATCATGCGCACTGCATTCGGTGTGTGGCGGTGGCTGGGCGCCCATTCGCCTGGCATGAGCAATTGCATGCCCAAGTACATAGCGGCGCTGGCTTGCATCTTCTCCAAGCCGTGACCTGGGTTGGCCAGCACCAGCACGCGCCGCTCAGCTTTTTCAATCGGTGTGAGCTCGCCAGCTTTCAACAACAAAGGCTTCAAAGTTTTGTAGGGCCAATGCGTAGGCTTTGTTTGGCGCGTGGGAGTTTTCGGCGGCAACACGCCGCGCAGACTCGGCCACAAAGGCACGAGGTTCAGGTCGCGCAAATCCTGCACGTAATCCGATGGCAAGTCTTCTAATCTGCCTAATTCATTTGACATAGTGTGTCCTTGTGTCATTCATGTGATTTAAATTTCTAAGCTGCTGTGTTTAAGAAAAGAGCATCAAGCCATGTTCACCAGCACGCGCTTGTTTTCAATGCGTACCGGGTAGACGCGTATGTCTTGCGACAAAGGCGCGCACATGGCTTTGCCGGTGCACACATCGAAGCGGCCTTGGTGCAAAGGACATTCGATTTCGCGTCCCTCTAAAAAACCGTCGCTCATGCGGGCTGCGCCGTGGGTGCAAAAGTTATCCGTGGCAAATACTTCGCCCTCCACTTCATAAAGTGCGATTTCCCGTCCGTCAACATTGACCGAGGTCACATCGCCTTCGGGCACCGATTCAAGGGCAAGCACGTCAATCCAGTTCTCAGACATAGGTTTCCTTAGATGGGATAAATGATGGAGTTGGCGATCATTTCGCTGTCGTACACACACAGGCGGGACTGAAATTTCAAGCCTTCATCCGTCTTGACAATGTGATCATGGTAGTAACCGGCGCTCAAAATGGTGGAGTCGCCGTCAAACTTGGTGCGGATCACCGCGTAGTTGGCTTCGGCGTGTATGCGCTTGCCGTTGTCAGTGACAGACAAGACCCTGGGCGTGCCTACGATATGCCGCTGGTAATACGGGTCGTGGTACAGGGTTTCTTTCACGCCATACACACGGTCTTGGATCATGGCGCGGCTCTCTAATGCCAGCAAACACAAGGGCAGGCCTTGCTCAAAATTTTCGCGCGGTTGCAAACGGTAGAAAGCATCTTCCATAAAGAAGTCAGGCCATTTCTCCCATTCTGTCGAATCACACACCATGGCGTAATCGCTGTAGAGGTTTAACAGTTCAAAATAAGTGTTGAAGTCCATCATGCTCATTCCCCCATCACTTTGCGCCAGTATTTGTACATGCCGCGTATCAGCGTTTCAGTGACCATGTGGTCTGTGTCTTCCACCTCGTAGCCGCCCATTTCCACGACCGTGCGGTGCGCCGGTTTTTGCTCAAAGCCTTGTTGCGACCATTCGATGACTTCACCGTCATCCGCCGATACAAAACCTGCGGGGCCGAACAAATTCGCTTGAATCAAGCGGCGTTGTTCCATCTCCGGTGTGTCGTCTTCGAAACCGAAATGCGTCCAGACAAAATCAAACGAGCCGTGGCCATTGGGTTGTATGTGACGGGTTGACACGCTGTTGACCTGTTGCTGAATGATGAGGCTGGGGAAAATCGTGGTCATCACAGCGGTGGGGCCGTTCCACCAGGCCTCGGGCACGATGTCGAGCAAACGCATGTCGTTCAAGGTCATCTTGTCTTTGAAACTGTCCACGCCGCCGACCACTTCTTCGTTCTTGCCGCCTTGTCCGCGCGTGGAAATCATGGCGGCGTGGCGGAACTGATCGTCCATCTTCAATTCGGATTTGTTGTCAGCACGCCAAAGCCCGAAAGTGGAAAACCAGGTGTGCAACAAACCCGGGTGGTAAGGGTCTTTGATGTTCTCTTGCATCAGTTTCCAGTTGCCGGGGATGCGTTGACGCCGGTAACCCAAAATTTTCAGCTTACGTCCGTTGAATGTGCGGTCAAAGTAATTCAAGATGACCGGGCCTAGAAAATCTTCCAAAGATTCAATGTCGTGGTCGAAGGACGCGAACACCACGCCGCCACGGGTCGCCACTTTGAGTTTGGTCAAACCGTGTTCTTCTAGCTTGAAGTCTTTGGGCATGCCGCCGTTGATCTTGCCGTCTTGCTTGACGCCACGGCGAAAAGGCACGCCTTGCAAATCGCCTTTGACGCTGTAATTCCATTGGTGGTAGGGGCAGAAAAAATCTTTTGCTGTGCCGTGACGCTCGCGGCAAAAACGCATGCCTCGGTGAGCGCACACGTTTTCAATCACGTTGATGCCGCCGTCCGGGTCGCGCACCATGATGACCGAACGCTCGCCGACCACGGTGCGTCTGAAGTCACCCGCGTTCGGAATTTCCGCTTCCAGTCCCACATAACACCAGTGCTTGTTGTAGAAAAATTTATCCAACTCTTTTTTGTACAAGTCTTCGCGGGTGTAAGCCCAAAAAGGAATGCGACTTGTGCCCTCGCCTTCCCACTTGGGATCGGCTGGAAATACAGTGGTTTGTGTCATGGCATATTTCCTTCAATCAAACTTAAATACCCGAGGGGTAAAACGCATCTGCATGGATATTTTGGGGAGGCATACCCAGTGTTTTGGCCAGGCTGCAGAGTGCTTCCACCATGGCCGGTGCGCCGCAAAAATAACCGACCCAATCTTGCAGTTCAGGCAAATCGTTTTGTATCGCATCGGTCACCAAACCACTTCGCTGACCGGCGGCCACAGGGCCGGTGGCGACCACCACATGCAATTGCATGTTGCCGTGTGCCTGCGCGAGTTGCCGCAAGCGATCCACGTCAAAACAATCTTGTGCGCTGCGCACGCCGAAATACGCATGCACCGGGTTCTGCAAGCCAGCGGCCATGGCACCGCGCAGAATCGACATGATGGGCGCAATGCCTGTGCCGCCACCGACGCACAACATGGGGCCGCTGTGTTTTTGCCGCAGGTACGAGGTGCCCAATGGTCCGCTGATGCGCACCGCGTCTCCGGTCTTTAATGTTGAAAACACATACTCAGTGACGCGACCATCCGGCACTTGGCGGATCAAAAATTCCATCTCACCGTCGTCTGGCAAACCGGCCCAGGAATACGGGCGAATGTGATCCGGCGTGAATTGCAGCGTGGCGTACTGTCCCGGCGAAAACGCCATGGGTTTGGCAGGCTTGATACGCAGCCGGCGTATGTCGTGGGTCAATGCGTCTATGGCCGTGACCGTGCCTTTGATGATTTTGGCCGGATGAACGATGACCTCTTCCATGTCGGGAATTTCAATCGTGCAACTCTCAGTCAACACCGATTGGCAGGCCAGCACATGACTGTCGGTATCCCTGTCAGGGCGACCGGCCTCGGGGCCGCTGTACCGGACTTCGCCTTGGGTGACTTTGCAGCGACAAGTGCCGCAGCGCCCGGACATGCAGCTATAGGAAATAGGCACGGCGTTATCGCGCAGCACATCCAGCAGATTTTGTCCGCTTTGAATGCTCAACCTCAGGTTGTCTGGCTGCACCACGAGTTCCATGTCATGTGCCTTGAGTGGGAATGCATACATTGTGGGCATCCAAGCGTTATAAGTAAACACGCAAAATCATATAAGTTATATTTGTTTCATGAATAAAGGGCGAGCCATGGATCTCCGACAAATCGACCTGAACCTACTGGTTATCTTCAATCAGCTGCTGATGGACAGGCGTGTGTCCACCTCAGCTGAGAAGCTGGGTTTGTCCCAGCCCGCTGTCAGCAATGCGCTGAAACGGTTGCGTGCGCTCTTGAAAGACGAGTTGTTTGTCCGCACTTCACGCGGCATGGAGCCCACGCCGTACGCCTTGCATTTGATAGAGCCCATTGGCTATGCGCTAAACACGCTGCAAAACGCCTTAAACCAACGCGACAGTTTCGACCCGGCCACCAGCGAGCGCACTTTCACGCTGGGTT
>CAMDKD010000043.1 GCA_945901125.1 Bordetella parapertussis | reverse complement strand
TCCAAGTTTTGAGCCTGACATTGTTTGAGACCACGCCACTCACCGACTTGCTGCAAGCGATTGAACCAGAGCCTGACGATGCTGAAAACCTTCAAATGAGCTTATTTGAGGAAATCTCCGGACACTAGTGGGTCAGGTTCCAATTAATTACCCGATTCTTTAGTCAACAATTAAATTGGTGTCTGACCCCAATTAATTTGATGCCGTTTAAGGTGGGAGCGTCCATCCCATTGATTACAAATTAGCCACTGCAGTTGCCGCATCAGCGACTTCAAGTCTAGGTATACGTCCTAATAAAGGCGCGTTGATTCTTTGCGCGATAGCGTCTATGTTTTCCTGCGGATACAGCATGTGCGGGTCCACGGTGTTCGCTACCCATCCCATCAGCGAAAGCCCCCGGGCCGCAAGCGCTTCCGCCGTCAACAAAGCCTGGCTGATACAACCCAGTCGCATGCCAACCACCAACACCACCGGCAACCCCAGGTCTTTGGCCATGTCGGCCGTGTCGTAGTTATCGTTCAATGGCACGCGAAAGCCGCCAACGCCTTCGACCACCACCGCATCCGCTTGCGCCCTCACTTGCTGGTAGCAATTCAGCAAATGCTTGCGATCAATGACCTTGTCTTCCAACGAAGCAGCGATGTGCGGCGCAGCAGGTGTTTTGAACAAATACGGTGTGGTCAGTTCTTGCGGCAAATGGACTGACACACAAGAAGCCAAGGCGTCTGCGTCTTCATTGCACCAGCGGCCATCGCGCCATTCGGCGCCAGCAGCCACCGGCTTCATTGCTGCCACACGCCAGCCGCGAAGCGCCTGCATATGCACCAGCGCAGAAGCCACCAAGGTCTTGCCGATCTCGGTGTCGGTGCCGGTGACAAAACACGAAAACGCTTGTGTTGGGAATGACTGATTCATGAAATGCTTTCAAACGACAAAGCCCGTACCAACCGGTCAACATCTTGCGCGGTGTGCGACGCAGACAAAGTGATGCGCAATCTCGCAGTGTTCACAGGAACGGTGGGGGCGCGAATCGCGCTGATCCAAATACCTTGTGCTTTCAAGTCCGCTGAAGCCTGCAACACCGCTTGGTTGCTGCCTATCACCAGCGGTTGAATCGCTGTCGTTGAAACCATGCGTTGCCAGGCTGCCGGCACGGGCGCGGTGGAGAGTTGTTGAATCAATGTCTGCAAATGCGCTCTGCGTCTGCGCCCTTCTTCGCCACGAATAATACGCACACTGGTCAACAGTGCATGCGACAGCGCGGGAGATGAAGCGGTGGCGTAAATATAAGGACGCGAACGCTGCACCATCCATTCAATGACATCTTCATGCGCGGCCACAAATGCACCAGACACGCCAGCCGCTTTGCCCAATGTGCCCATGTATATCAACTGCTCTGAACGCAAATTGAAATACTGCAACACGCCTGCGCCGGTTTCACCCAATACGCCAAAGCCGTGTGCGTCATCCACCAGCAACCAGGCGCCGTGGTGCTCGCACAAAGCAAGCATCTCTTTCAAGGGCGCGATGTCACCGTCCATGCTGAACACTCCGTCTGTCACCACCACCTTGGTGCCGCTCTGACACGACGAAAGTCGTAGCGACAAGTCAGACACATCAGCGTGTGCGTAGACCTGACACGGTTCGCGCGTCAAACGTATGCCGTCAATCAACGACGCATGATTGAGTGCGTCTGAGAAAAAAGTGATGTCACCTTTGGCGGTGTCTGCCAATGCGGTCATCACACCCAGGTTCGCCATGTAGCCAGTGCTGAAATACAAAGCCCGTGCAGTCGGCAGAAAGGGCGACAACATGTCTGCCAACAATTCCTCCAAGCGTTCGTGTGCTTGCGAATGCCCGCTGATCAAATGCGATGCGCCGCTGCCTGCACCGTACAGCGATGCACCCTCTCTCAACGCCTCGACCACCAAAGGATGGGCGGCCAGTCCCAAATAATCGTTGCTGTTAAATGCCAGCAGTGCTTGTCCGTCGACCATCAGCTGTGGTTGACAAACAGATTCCACTTCATGTCTGATACGGCGCAAACCTTGTGCGTCCAGTTGATTCAAACGCGCAGCCAATGTTTGCAGTTGCGTGAAACTCATGCGAGCATCACCTCGCCAAACACAGTTTGCAAACGCTCTGCCAGCAAGCCGGTGTCTGCATCGCTCAAGACATAAGGAGGCATCAAATACACCGTTGTACCTATGGGTCGCAACAGCAACTCGTGTTTCAAAGCGCTGGTGAAAAACCTTCGTGAAAAAGTAGCAGCTAATGACGGGTCTTCGACTTGCGCGTCAAACGCCCAAATCATGCCTTGCTGTCTGAAATGTTTCACCTTGGAATGTGTAGCTAATGGTCTGAGTGCAAGGCTCAACTTTTCTGCTCGCAGCAAGTTGCCAGCCAGCACATCGTCTTCTTCAAAAATCTGTAAAGTGGCCAGCGCTGCCCGGCAAGCCAGCGGGTTGCCGGTGTAGGAATGCGAATGCAAAAAACCGCGCGCCATGCTGTCGCTGTAAAACGATTGGTAAACCTCATCGCGAGTCATCACCAGCGACAAAGGCAGATAACCACCGCTGATGCCTTTGGACAAACATAAAAAGTCCGGCCATATGTCGGCGTGCTCGCAGGCAAAAAATTTTCCCGTGCGACCGCAACCCACAGCGATTTCGTCGGCAATCAAATGCACATTAAAAGCGGTGCATAAACGCCTCACCTCTTTCACATAGACCGGGCTGTGCATGGCCATGCCGCCTGCACATTGCACCAAGGGCTCAATGATGACAGCGCTGATATGCGCTGCCCGCGCTTGCAACAGCGTTTCCAATTCACGTGCGGCACGCAGCGCGGCCTGATCAGCAGTTTCGCCGTCCATCGCTTGCCTGGCATCCGGCGACATCAGGCAATGCGCGGGTTTGAGCAAAGCGTCGTAGGCATCACGAAAGATCGGCACATCTGTCACGCCTAAAGCGCCCACGGTTTCGCCGTGGTAACCGCCCTTCAAACACACAAACTCTTTTTTATCGCCCAAGCCCTGGTTTCGCCAACTGTGAAAACTCATCTTCAATGCAATTTCCACAGCCGATGCGCCGTCGGACGCATAAAAACAATGGCCTAAAACACCGCCGGTCAATACCGAGAGTTTTTCAGACAAAGCCACCACGGGTTCGTGCGTGAAACCGGCCAGCATGGCATGCTCTAAGGTGTCGAGTTGCTGCTTCAAGGCCGCATTGATGCGCGGGTTGGCGTGGCCGAACAAATTCACCCACCAGGAACTGATGGCGTCCAGATAACGGCGGCCATCGTGGTCATACAGCCAGGGCCCGCTGCCGTGGTGAACCGCCACCAGCGGAACGGTCTCATGGTGCTGCATTTGGGTACAAGGGTGCCAGACACTGTGCAAACTGCGTTGCACCAGTTGGGTGGATAGGGAGCTCAGATAAAACCTCTTAATGAAATAACACACAGACGGATTAATCAATGATTATCCCGCGCGATGTCAACCTTAGGCGCTGTGGGAAATTGGGGTCAGGTTCCAATTACCCAATTACCGTATATTCAGAGCGTTTAGCCATCACCTAGCCTACTTATGCCTACCGCAGTCACACATCAAACCGTTCATTTCATCAAGCCCGCCAAAACCGCAGTCCCTGCTGATGAAAAATGGTCACGTCAGTCCATAGAAGAACTGTTTAATCTGCCGTTCAACGATTTGATGTTCAAGGCACAGCAAATTCACCGCGAACATTTCAACCCGAACGAAGTGCAACTCTCTACGCTGTTATCCATCAAAACCGGCGGCTGCCCGGAAGACTGTGGTTACTGCCCGCAGTCTGTGCATTACGACACCGGCGTGGAAGCCTCGAAGATGCTGGATGTGGATGCGGTCAAAGCCGCTGCGGTCGAAGCCAAAAAGAACGGTGCTAGCCGTTTTTGCATGGGTGCAGCATGGCGCGAACCTAAAGACCGCGACATTGAAAAAGTGGCTGAACTTATTCGCGTGGTCAAAGACTTGGACATGGAAGCCTGTTGCACGCTGGGCATGTTGAGCGCAACGCAAGCCGACACCTTGAAAGACGCGGGCCTGGACTATTACAACCACAACCTAGACACCGCGCCCGAGTTGTACGGCGACATCATCAGCACACGCGACTACCAGGAACGCTTGGACACACTGGCCCATGTGCGCAGCGCCGGCATGAATGTGTGTAGCGGCGGCATCGTTGGCATGGGCGAAAGCCGCGAGCAACGTGCGGGTCTGGTGCACCAACTCGCCAACCTCCAACCCCACCCTGAGTCAGTACCTATCAACAACCTTGTGCAAGTCGAAGGCACACCATTGCACGGCACCGAGTCACTCGACCTGCTGGAATTTGTTCGCACGATTGCAGTGGCACGCATCACCATGCCGACAGCGCGTGTGCGTTTATCGGCTGGCCGTCAGCAAATGGGCGAAGCCATACAAGCACTGTGTTTCATGGCCGGTGCCAACTCGATTTTTTACGGCGACAAACTGCTGACCACCGGCAACCCGGATTGGCAGCGGGATCAGGCTTTGCTGGGTAAGTTAGGAATCACTACCAGTTAATTTAGGCAGCTGGAGCTTTTGTAATCTCAAATTTAATTCATATAAATCAGATATTTAACATATTATTTGCAATCTAACAATCTGCATGTTAGATTATATATAAATGTTAAATACACAGCTGCCACAACACACCGTCCGTTACCTGAACCAGGTGCTTGGTGACAATGCCATGCACCTGGCCGACAACGCAACAACAGTCGAGTTGCCCTACTTTCTTCAGACTATCTATGAAGTGTCGGCAGGTTCCTTGCTGGGCAATGCGGTCACACTGGCTTGTCGCAAAGACAGTCAGCCACTGGCCGCACAGCACATACAGCAACACCTCAAGCAACTGCGCGAGTTGCTACGTGCTCCCGTGATATTGGCATTGCCCGACATTTCACCAGGCGAACGCAAACAACTTATTCAGCGGGACATCGCATTCGTTGTTCCAGACAGGCAATTGTTTGCGCCTCAGTGGGGAATGGTGCTGAGCGAAAGGTTTGACATGGCGCATCGGCAATCACAAGAAATTGCCAGCCCTGCCACGCAGGCACTGTTGATTTGGTTTTTGAATCAGTACCCGGCGAATGAAATCTGGCATCCTTTTGAAAATGCCGCCGCACTGGGATATGCCGGGATGACGGCGACCCGAGCGATCAGAGAATTGCAGCAGTTCGATTTGTTTGAACTTGAACTTCAAGGGCGCGCCAAATACCTGAAGCTCAGCTGTACACGCCGAGAACTCTGGGAGAAGGCCAAGCCTTATTTGAGAACGCCGGTTCAAAAGAGACTGTGGACTTACGATAAACGCATACTGCAAGTAGGTGACACTCGACTGGCAGGTGAGACAGCGTTAGCACAGTTAACCATGCTTAACGAGCCACCGCAGACGGTGATTGCCTTGACAACTGAACAGGTACAAACAGCAAAGCAACTTGGCATTTTTTTTGAGCCCAAAGCACTGGCAGATGGCGTAGCCGTTGAAGTGTGGCGCTATCTGCCAAGCATGAAGCCGAATGAAAAAACAGCCGATTCTTTGTCTTTGTGGTTGAGCTTAAAAGACAAGCCTGATGACCGTATTCAGCTGGCGCTGGATGACTTGGAGGAGAAGTTTCTGTGGTGAGAGGCTTAACGGTTTTTCAAGCGTGGTTCGAAGACTTCAAGAACCAATACGTTTTGATTGGTGGAACAGCAGCTTCGATCACCATGAATCAAGCTGGCTTGCCATTCCGAGGGACTAAGGATTTAGACATCGTTTTGCATGTGGAAGTTCTGACGCCTGCGTTCGGACGAAAGTTCTGGGAGTTTGTACAAGCCGGTGGCTATCAAAAAAAAGAGACCGACTCTGAGAGAAAGCTGTGTTTGTACAGATTTCAAAAACCTCTGGATGATGAATTTCCGCATATGCTGGAACTGTTCGCACGTGTGCCTGACGGGCTGCGTTTTGTCCTGCCCGGCCATCTCACACCCATACCAATGGATGAGCTGATTTCAAGTCTGTCAGCCATTTTGCTTGATGAAGACTACTATCAATTTGTGTTGTCCGGTCGCAAAATCAAATACGGTATGCCGTCATTGGTCGGTGAGGACAGACTGATACCTCTGAAGGCTGTTGCTTAGATGGAAATGAATACACGCGTTTTACAAGGCGAGACAATTGATTCAAGAAAAATCAACAAACACCTGACGGATATTGTTCAGCTGTCAGCGTTATTGGTGCCCAGTCAAACGATTGACATACCAGAAAAAATCAAAACCGATCTTCAAGCTTTTGTAAAAGCAGTGGCTGCATTTAACAGGCCTGATCTGTCACAAGCAATGCTCAGTATTGCCAAGGCTTATGCCATAGGCAATGTTGGTTGATAACATTACCAGTTAAAGTGAACGCATGAAACTCGCCACCTGGAACGTCAACTCTCTCACCGTACGCCTGCCCCAAGTCCTCGACTGGCTGAACGCACACACGGGCGATGAAGCCATAGATGTGTTGGCTTTGCAGGAAACCAAAACCACGGACGATAAATTTCCACGCGCAGACATTGAAGCCGCCGGATACCACGTGGCTTTCTTCGGCCAGAAAACCTATAACGGTGTAGCGCTCATTTCACGTCACCTCATCACTGACGTGGTGCACAACATCCCCGGTTTTGCCGATGACATGGCGCGCGTGATCACCGGCACGGTCAACGGCGTGCGCGTGGTCGGCGCGTATTTTCCGAACGGCCAAGCGCCGGACAGTGACAAGTTCGTTTACAAAATGGCTTGGTTGACCGCGTTGCAACAATGGCTGAAAGATGAACTCACGCGCCACGACAAACTGGTGCTCATGGGCGACTTCAACATCACCGTGGACGACCGGGATGTGTGGGACCCGGTGGCATTGGCCGGCACCATACATTGCACGGACGAAGAACGCGCACATTTCCAAGCGCTGATCGATTTAGGCATGGTCGATGCGTTCAGGCTGTTTGAGCAAGCCGACAAAAGCTATTCATGGTGGGATTACCGCGAGTTTGCGTTCCGGCGCAACCGGGGTTTGCGCATAGACCATGTTCTGGTTTCCAACGGATTGAAAAGCCAAGTTGCGGCTTGCACGATCGACAAAGCACCGCGCAAAAACGAACGCCCCAGCGACCATACGCCGGTGATCGTGAATCTCTCACTCAACTGAAAATCTGTCAGCGTTCAAGCCATCGCTGGCAAACAGCGCGGCTCACTCCAACCCGAGTTCCTGAATTTTCCGCGTGATGGTGTTGCGGCCTATGCCCAGCTTGTTGGCCGCGTCTATGCGTCTGCCGCGTGTATGCGCCAACGCAGTTTGAATCAAAGTGGCTTCAAAACGCTTGCTCAGTTCGTCCCATACATCGGTGTTGCCGTTCACCAGCAATGCCATGGCCTGCGCTTCCAAACCACTTTGCCAGTCTTCACCTGGCATGTTCAACACCAGGGGTTTGGGCATGTTCAAGCCTGAACTGCCGTTGGCCACAGGCACGGTCACCCCGTGAGACAAAGCCTCAGCAGCGGCAGTGGTTTCATGGGCGCTGCCGTTGACCAGAACAGATGAAGGCAAATGAACAGAAGAAGGATTCAAAACCTCAGGCGGCAAATCTTTCGGCTCTATGGCCTGGGCCGGTGCCATCACGGTCAGCCAATGACAAATGTTTTCCAGTTGACGCACATTGCCCGGAAAAGCAAAGTCCTGCAACAAGGCGATGGCTGCATCTGAAATACGCTTGGCTTCAACACCGAGCTGCTGCGCACTTTGCTGCAAAAAATGGCGCGTGAGCACGGGTATGTCTTCGCGTCGCTCGCGCAACGGCGGCAGGCGCAAACGGATGACATTCAATCGGTGAAACAAGTCTTCGCGAAACGCGCCTTCAGCCACGCGCTGCTCTAGGTTTTGGTGCGTGGCGGCGATGACGCGCACATTGGTTTTGATGGCGCTGTGGCCGCCGACGCGGTAAAAATTCCCGTCGCTGAGCACTCGCAGCAAACGTGTTTGCAAATCGAATTTCATGTCGCCGATTTCGTCCAAAAACAGCGTGCCGCCGTCGGCCTGCTCGAAGCGGCCGCGCCGCATGCTTTGCGCGCCGGTGAACGCGCCACGCTCGTGACCAAACAATTCGCTTTCCAGCAAATCTTTGGGAATGGCCGCGGTGTTGATGGCGACAAACGGACCACCTGCACGTTGCGAATGTTTGTGCAATGCGCGCGCGACCAACTCTTTGCCGGAGCCGGATTCGCCGGTGATCATCACCGTGACATTGCTTTGGCTTAACCGCCCGATGGCGCGAAACACATCTTGCATGGCGGGGGCTTGGCCCATCATCTCGGGCGTGCTGTCCACATCGACGGCACCGACAGCCTCGCGCTGGCTTTCTTCTAAGGCACGGCGAATCAACTCGATCGCTTTGGTCAAATCAAACGGCTTGGGCAAATATTCAAATGCGCCACCTTGAAACGCAGACACTGCGCTGTCAAGGTCAGAGTAGGCGGTCATGATGATGACCGGCAGACCGGGCAATCGCTCTTTGACTTGCGCCAGCAAATCCAGGCCAGAGCCGCCGGGCATGCGTATGTCGCTGACCAGCACTTGCGGGCTGTCCTCGGGTGACAGATTGTTCAGCGCTTGCAGAACTTCGCGGGGATTGGTGAAGCTGCGCGTGGGCAGGTTTTCACGCATCAATGCCTTTTCCAGTACAAAGCGTATGGACTGGTCATCGTCAACTATCCAAATCGGTTTCATCAGTTACTTCGCCTGTTGTCTCACGCTACCTGCGTTGGTTATCCGGGTTTCAGGGCAAAGGAATCAGAATTTTGAAATCCGTTCGCCCCGGTTGACTTTCACACTCAATCACCCCCTGGTGCTGCTGTACAAAGGTTTGCGCCAGATTCAGGCCTAAACCCGAACCGCCGTCGCGCCCCGACACCAGCGGATGAAACAAACGGTCTTTGATGTCCTCGGGGATACCGGGACCGTTGTCAATGACATGCAATTCCAGTGCCAGCCGATACCTGTGTTTGACAAGGGTTATTTGCCGCGCAATTCGCGTGGACAACACAATGCGCGCGTCGCCGCTGGCTATTCGTTCTGACAAGGATTGCGCAGCGTTATGCGCAATATTCAGCACAGCCTGTATCAACTGTTCCATGTCGCCGCGAAATTCGGGCAATGAAATGTCATAGTCGCGCTGCACTTGCAGGCCTTTGGGGAACTCGGCGAGTATCAAAGTACGCACGCGCTCGCAAACCTCGTGGATATTCACATTGCCGACCACATGAGGTCGCCGGTGCGGCGCCAGCAGCCGGTCAACCAGCGTCTGCAAGCGGTCTGCCTCGCGCACAATGACTTGGGTGTACTCGGTCAAATCGCGTGAATCCAGCTCGAGTTGCAGCAACTGTGCCGCGCCGCGTATGCCGCCCAGCGGGTTTTTGATTTCATGCGCCAGGTTGCGGATCAGCTCTTTGTTGGCCTGAGCGTGTTCGAGTTGCCGCTCTTCGCGGTCCTGGCGGCTTTGGGTTTCCTGCGGCAGCAGCTCAATCAGAACTTCGTCCGGGTCTTCGCTGGAGGCCACCACCACATGCACTGCAAAAGGCTCAGCGCCTTGGCGCTTGAGTTGCGCATCAAAGCGCAGCGCAGAAAAATCATGGCGTCTGGCACCTTCCAGCGATTGGGCAATGGCCGCCTCGTCGACAAACAGGCCCGGCACGTCGACATCCTGCAAGTTACGCCGGGACAAGCCCATCACATCCTCGAACGAGGCGTTGGCAAACAAGACGCGGTTGTCCTGCCTGACGACAAGCACCAGCGTAGCCAGCAAATCCAGGGCGTTGAAACGTTTATCCGGCATTTTGATGTACCAACTCAGGGCGCTCGCGCCAATTCACGGCGCAACGCGGCTTCGTCAGCCCGGCAACGCACCAGCTCGGTGCTGTTGGCCGGTAATTGCATACAACGCAACTGAAGTTTGCCCAGTTCATCATTCAAAATACTTCTGGCATGTCCGTCGCGTTGGCGCTGGCCGTTGACCCCTACTTGCGGCACCACCAGCACCGGCGGCATATCGTCGTTTTTATCCAAGTTCGGGCGTTTGCGCGGCGCGGTCATGGTGATTTCGGCCGGCAAATCCACTTGCTGGCAGTTCTCGCCCGGGCGCGGCTGGTTGGTGAACTCATGGCCACAGCGCCACACCGGGTAAGCCGTCTGTTGCGCTGACAGATCCGCTGACAGCAAGCAGGCCATGACACACAGGACATTGACTGGCTTGAACATGGCGAAACTCCCATCCACACAAAGTAAAAAAAAGGGCGGCACACGGCCGCCCTGTGGTCACAGGCTTGGCAGCCCGTGATTGACTCGCATGCCTGTGCTCAGAGTGAGTAGTACATGTCGAATTCCACCGGATGGGTGGCCATGCGAAAACGTGTGACTTCCTGCATTTTGAGTTCGATGTAAGCATCGATCATGCTGTCGGTGAACACGCCGCCTTTGGTCAGGAAGCCGCGGCCTTTGTCCAAATACTCCAGCGCCTGGTCCAGGCTGTGACACACGGTGGGCACCAATGCGTCCTCTTCGGGCGGCAAATGGTACAAATCTTTGGTGGCTGCTTCGCCGGGGTGGATTTTGTTTTCGATACCGTCTAAGCCCGCCATCATCAGTGCGGCGAAGCACAGGTAGGGGTTGGCCATGGGATCTGGGAAACGCGCTTCGATACGGCGGGCCTTGTCAGACGCGACGTGCGGAATGCGAATGGAAGCGGAACGGTTACGACTGGAGTAAGCCAGTTTCACCGGCGCTTCAAAGCCGGGCACCAAACGCTTGTAGCTGTTGGTGGTCGGGTTGGTGATGGCGTTCAAAGCGCGTGCATGCTTGATGATGCCGCCGATGTAGAACAAGGCGGTGTCGCTCAAACCGGCGTAGCCTTTGCCTGCAAACAGGTTTTTGCCGTCTTTCCAGATGGACTGGTGAACGTGCATGCCTGAACCGTTGTCGCCAACGATGGGCTTGGGCATGAAAGTAGCGGTTTTGCCATAGGCGTTAGCCACATTCCACACCACGTATTTCAGTTTTTGCGTCCAGTCGGCGCGCTCAACCAAAGTGCTGAACTTGGTACCGATTTCGTTTTGACCGGCACCGGCCACTTCGTGGTGGAACACTTCAACCGGGATGCCCATTTCTTCGAGCAACAACACCATTTCGGCACGCATGTCCTGGGTGCTGTCGACCGGAGGCACGGGGAAATAACCGCCTTTGACGGTGGGGCGGTGGCCGCGGTTGCCGCCTTCGAGCTTGGCGCCGCTGTTCCAGGGGGCTTCGTACTCGTCGATCTTGAAGAATGCGCCGGACATTTCATTGGCCCATTGCACATTGTCAAAAATGAAGAACTCTGGCTCAGGTCCGAAGTAAGCGGTGTCGCCCATGCCGGAGGCTTTCAAATAGGCTTCGGCGCGCTTGCCGATAGAACGCGGATCGCGGTCATAGGCCTTGCCGTCGCCGGGTTCGAGCACGTCGCAGGACAGCACCATGGTGGGCTCCTGGAAGAACGGGTCGAGGAAGGCGGTGTTGGCGTCAGGCATCAACAACATGTCAGAGGCTTCAATGCCTTTCCAACCGGCGATGGAAGAACCGTCGAACGCGTGGCCGTCGGTGAATTTGCCTTCATCGAAATGGGAAATCGGCACGGTCACGTGCTGTTCTTTGCCACGGGTATCAGTGAAGCGGAAGTCAACAAATTTAATTTCGTTGTCTTTGACGTCCTTCATGACGTCGGCGACGGTCTTGGCCATCAGATTCTCCTGGAGAGGTTGGTTGCAAATAAGAAGTTCAGCATTGTCGTGCACTTTTTATGCCACGCTCCTGGTTTGAGCAGAAATGTTCGAAAAGCCATGATGAATTGTCATAATTCTGGGTTTAGCGGATAGGAAACTCTTTTTCCGCAAAAATTGACAAATACAACAAATGCCTTGAGTGCACCAAATTAATGCATTTCTAAATTCGCACCAATTCAGGGCCTAATTTTGCACCAAATTGGATCAATCCGCTGAGCAATTGCACAAATGCGCTTTCCACCACGGCAACCGGGCCTTTCACGCCCAACTCGATATGACGCCCATACTCGGGATGGTCCACGCTTGGCAGGCTGAACACCTTGACTCCGGGAAATTCAGCCTCTATGGCTTCCATCAAAGGGGTGAGCGTGGCCTCCATCGAGCCCATGACGATGACGGATTTCTCAAGCCGCTGGCCGGTGTTGGCGAATTCCGCATAAAAACGATCCAACACCGCATCGAGCATGGGCCAGGCCATGACCGGAAACCCGGGCACGAAATGCACTGTCCCTTGAATACCACGGCAGGTAAAGCCGGGGATTTTGTTGTACGGGTTGGGAATAATCTCTGCGCCTTGCGGAAACCGTCCCATGTTCAAGCGGTGCACATTGTCTTCACGCAAAGGCTCATACGGCAGGCCTTGCTCGAGCGCCACGTCACGGGTACGCTCGCGTATCAATTGCTCCGCCTCGGGGTGTAATACCAGCGGCACGCCCAGCGCCGCCGCCGCTGATTGACGGGTATGGTCGTCCGGCGTGGCGCCTATGCCGCCGCAGGAAAACACCACGCCGGGCGCGGCAAAGGCGCGCTGCAAGGTTTGCGTCAGGCTCTGCGGGTCATCGCCTACATAATCGGCATGCGACAGACTGAGTCCCCGCGATGACAGCAATTCGATGACCTTGCTCATATGTTTGTCTTGGCGCTTGCCGGACAATATTTCATCGCCGACGATGATGAGGCCGAATTCAGGAGCAGTTTTCAATGGGTTCATGCAGGCAATGCTAACAAGGACAGTGCAGTGAAAAGAAGACATGTATTAGCTGCAATGCTCGGCGGTGTCGGCGCATTGGTGGTCGGCTGGAGCGTGTTACCCGCCAGACAACGCTTGCTAACCGCGACGCCTTTGGCGGACAACGCGGGTCAACCGGCTTTCAACGGCTGGGTACGCATCGGTGTGGATGACACTGTCACCGTGGTGATGAGCCGCAGCGAAATGGGCCAAGGTGTGTATACGTCGCTGTCCATGGTGCTGGCCGATGAACTGGATGCGAGCCGCGACCAGGTACGCACCGAACAAGCCCCTATAGACCGGATTTACAACAACCAGGCAGTGGCGGTTGATGGCTTGCCGTTTCACCCGGACAGCCAGACCAGCCTTAAGCACGTGGCGCAACACCTGACCGCCAAAACCATGCGCGAAATCGGCTTGATGATGACCGGCGGTTCTTCCAGCATCAATGACTTGTGGCTGCCCATGCGCCAGGCCGGGGCCAGCGCACGCGCCATGTTGGTGGAGGCAGCGGCGTCGCAATGGCAAGTGCCTGCTGAGCAAATACAAGTCAAAGAAGGCGTGCTGTCTCACGCTTCGGGCAAATCGGCACGCTTTGGCGAACTGGCAGCATTGGCCGCGCAACAAGCCAGACCGGGGAATCCCAAACTCAAGACCGCCAACCAGTTCACGCTGATCGGTCAAAGCATTGCGCGCATTGAGGGGACTTCCAAAGTAGACGGCTCTGCGCTGTTCGGCATTGATGCGCGTCCCCCGGGCCTCTTGTATGCCGTGGTCGGCATGAACCCCGAGGTCGGCGGCACGTTTCAGATATTTGATGAAACCCAGATCAAGCCCATACCCGGCGTGACGCGCATAGTGACCCTGCCCGAGTTGTACGGCAGCACCACCGGCATTGCCGTGGTCGCCAAGTCGACCTATTTGTCGATGAAGATATTGCGCCAGTTGACGGTGGAATGGTGCCCGGGCAAAGCCAATAACCTGTCCGACAGCCACATCCGCAATGCCATGGACATCACCTTGGACAGCAACAGCGGCTTCACTTATTTTTCCAACGGCGATGCCGACCAAGCTTTGACCGAATCGGCCAGCCAGGTCAAAGCCGATTACAGCGTGCCTTATCTGGCGCACGCGCCCATGGAACCGCCCAACTGCACGGTGTGGTTCAAAGAGGGCCGAGCCGAGGTCTGGGTTGGAACACAAATTCCTGACCTCGCGCGTCACGTGGTGGCGCAGGTGCTGGGCATTGCCGACGACAAAGTGCAGCTTCACTTGATGTTGATTGGCAGCAGTTTCGGTCGACGCTTAGAGATGGATTTCATCGCCCAGGCTGCGTTCATCGCCAAGGCCTGCGAAGGCACGCCGGTGCAAGCTTTGTGGGACCGCAGCCAGGACTTGCAACACGATTTTTACCGCCCCGCCTGCGTCAGCCGGTTCACCGCCGGTCTGGACGACAAGGGGCATTTAAAGGCCTGGAAAAACACCTCAGCCAGCCAAGCGGTACTGCCCCAGATTCTCAACCGTTTGTTCGGTCTGCCATCGGCCGGTCCGGACAAAACCACAGCTGAAGGCGCGTTTGATCAACCCTATGAATGGCCGAATGCAAGCGTGACGCACTGCGCCATCGACCTGCCGATGCCGGTGGGTTTTTGGCGCTCGGTCGGTCATTCGCACCAGGCATTTTTCAAAGAAAGTTTTATAGACGAAGTAGCGCACGCGGCCAAGCAAGATCCGCTGGCGTTTCGTTTGTCGCTGTTGCAAAAGCACCCGCGCCACGCCCGCGTGCTGCAACTCGCCGCCGACAAAAGCGGCTGGAAAACCACCTCTTACAAACACGCAGACGGCAGCCTGCGCGCCATGGGACTGGCTTTGCACGAATCGTTCGGCAGCATCGTGGCACAGGTGGCCGAGGTTTCGGTGAAAGACGGCAAACCTCAAGTGCACAAGGTCTGGTGCGCCATCGATTGCGGCACCGCTGTCAACCCCGACTTGATCGCTCAGCAAATGGAGGGCGCTGTCGCTTTCGGTTTGTCAGCCGCGCTTTACGGGCAAATCAACCTGGACAAGGGCCGGGTGCAGCAGAGCAATTTCCACAATTACCCGGTGTTGCGCTTGCCGCAAATGCCGGTGGTGGAAACGTTCATTCTGGACAGCGATGCACATCCGCAAGGCGTGGGCGAACCGGGCACACCGCCTATTGCACCGGCGGTGGCGAATGCCTTGTACATTCTGAGCGGACAACGCTTGCGTTCGCTGCCGCTGATACCGGACGCGGCGCAGTCCTGAAGCGCTTTGCATTTGCCTTGCGCGGCGACTCCACTTAAAACCGCTTATGACCTCCGCTGAATTAGCCCCCTTGCCCTTGCCCGACGGTGTCAGGTCGCGCCAGATAAACATCTCCACCGGTCTGAACATGCACGTGCTGGAAGCCGGGCACACCACGGCAGGCGCCGCCAAACCGCTGGTGCTGCTGTTGCACGGTTTCCCTGAACTGGCTTACAGCTGGCGGCACCAATTGGTCGCGCTGGCGCAGGCGGGGTTTCATGTGGTCGCCCCCGATTTGCGCGGCTGCGGCCGCACCACAGGCAGCGACGACCGCTATGACGGCGACTGGCGCGCCAGCGGTTTGCTCCACATGGTCGACGACACGCTGGCGCTGGTGCAGGCGCTGGGTCACTCGCATGTACACGCGCTGGTCGGCCACGATTTCGGCTCGCCCGTCTCGGCCTGGTGCGCGCTGACACGCCCGGATGTGTTTCGCAGCGTGGTGTTGATGAGCGCGCCGTTCGGCGGTCCGCCGGACGCTGCCACCGCAACCCAGATCTACGCGCATCTCACGCGCGAAGTCGAAGCCTTGAAACAACTGAATCCACCACGGCTGCATTACCACTGGTATTACGCCGGACCGCAGGCCAACGACGACATGTGGCACGCGCCTCAGGGCTTGCACGATTTCATGCGCGCTTACTACCACGTGAAAAGTGCCGACTGGGCACCGAACAAGCCGCACAACTTGAAAGCCTGGACGGCGCAGGAACTGGCTTTGCTGCCGCACTATTACGTCATGCCTTTGCATCAAACCATGGCGCAGGCCGTGGCCGAGTTCATGCCGGACGCCGCCGCCATCGCTGCTTGCGCGTGGTTATCTGAAGCAGAACTCGCGGTGTATTCACAGGAATACACGCGCAGAGGCTATCAAGGGGGATTGCAGTGGTACCGCTGCGGTACCGACAGTGAGCACTTCGCTGCCTTGTCAAAGTTCAGCGGTAAAGCCATTAACGTGCCCTCGGCTTTTATAGGCGGGGCAGCGGATTGGGGCGTGTTACAAACCCCGGGTGCGTTTGAAAAAATGCAAGGCCAGGGCTGTACCGATTTGCGTATCTGCGAATTGATTCCCGGCGCGGGGCACTGGGTGCAGCAGGAACAGGCAGAGGCGGTGAACCGCTGCCTGCTGCGTTTTCTGGCGCAGCTCTAAAGCGCCGCATTTACCCGGGCACAAACACCAGCCCGGGCTGTGGCTGGTTGATCAGCCGATCAAATCCACTTTGCCGCTGACGTCCATCACGCCGGTGATGACGCTCAGCTTGGGATGGCGTTTCTTCACGGCTTCGCGGAAGGTGGCCAGCGCCTCGGCATGTGCCTCGGTTTCGCTTTCGCGTTTAGACACAGCGGCTTCACCGAAAGCCAATTTGGCGGCGCCGCAATCGCGGTGCGTCAAACCAACCACACGCTTGATTTTGTGCAAAGACACGGTGATGTCCAGGTTGTCCCAATAGGTTTTGTGCCAGGCTTCAAACTTGGGGTGCACGGCACCGATGGGGCCACCGGCCATGACGAAATGGCTGTAGTTGTCTTCCAGCTTGTCGCGGCTCACGCCTTGCAACAAACCCATGTACTGCCAGCTCAGCGTGGTGAAGCGCGGGTCTATGCAGTTGAGCAGCATGGATTCGTAATTGCCGCTGGCGGCCATGCTTGCACCGGGAGCGGCCAAAGCCAAACCGGTTGCCACGGCACCGGCGGCACCCCAGTTCAAAAACTGGCGACGGCCCATGCCGGCGCTTGGCGACATGGAAGGCGGTGTGCAACAAGCACAAGCTGAAAGCTTGTTTGAAATGGAACGAAAAACGGGGTCGGACATGGTGGCACCTTGATGAATGATGGGAAAATGCACGCCATGACCGCAGGGGTCAGAAAACGCACAAGCGATTCTTCAGATTTGTCAATATCGGCACGAATTCTATAAATTTAAGTGAATTCAGCAAAAATTAGGGTTTTCGATTGTCAATGTTTACTTTTTATTTCAGTCCGGCGTATTGGGATTCGCGCTCAGACAAGACCAGCCGGTTGACCTGCTCGGCCGGCAAACCCATCAGACTCAAGGTGTGGGTGGCCAGACTCAGGCTGACCTCGAAAGCGTCGGGTACCACCTCGTGGGCCCCGGCTTGTTTGAGCAAAGCCATGTCGTGGTCGTCGCGGGTGCGCACAATCACCGGCACTTGCGGCACATGGGCGCGCACCAGTTCAATCACACGCAGCGCGGTAGCGGTATCGTCAAAACTGACCACCACGGCAGAAGCGCGGTTAAGGCCTGCCGATACCAGGTTGGACATCTGAAACGAGTCGCCCACCTCGACCTGATGGCCGTCCAGCACCCCGGCCTTGACCACCTCTGGGTTCACGTCCAACGCAATATAAGAAATAGATTGCTGCTCGAGCAACTGGCACAGATTGCGCCCGGTGTGGCCGAAACCGCAGACCAGCACATGGTGGTCTATGGCCATGGCGTGGCTGGCCAGCCTGGTGATTTGCAGCGATTGCGTCAACCAGTCGTCCGGCGAAAACCGGAACACCAGACGGTCCGCGTGTTGAATCAAAAAAGGTGTGGCGATCATGGACAAGACCATGGCGGCCAGCACAGGATTGGACCAGCGCGGCTCAATCAAATGTTGAGCCAAACCCAGCGTGAGCAGCACAAAACCGAATTCACCCGCCTGCGCTAAATAAATACCGGTGCGCGCTGCCACGCCGTTGCCGGCACCGCCTATGTAAGCCAGCACACCGATCAACACTGCCTTGACCACCACAGGAATCACTGCCAGCACCAAGACCCATGGCCACTGCAGTTGCAGTACATGCCAGTCCAGCTTCATGCCCAGGGTGATGAAAAACAAGCCCAGCAACACATCGTGAAACGGACGTATGTCTTCCTCAACCCGGTGCTTGTAATCGGTTTCGGCAATCAGCATGCCCGACATGAATGCGCCCATGGCCATGGACAGTCCAGCGTGCTCGGTCACCCAGGCCAAGCCCAAAGTGACCAGCAAAATATTCAACATGAACAGCTCTTCGCTGTCGCGCCGGTCGACCACGCGCAGCCACACGCGCATGGCTTTTTGGCCGCCCCATAGCAGCAGGCCGACCAACACCGAGGCTTTCAGCAAAGCCAGCGACAACTCGGTCCAAACATTGCCTTCATTCATTTGGCCCAGCGCAGGAATCAGCACCAGCAAAGGCACCACCGCCAAGTCTTGGAACAGCAAAGCACCGATGACGCGGCGTCCGTGCCCGGTGTCCATCTCGGAGCGTTCAGCCATCAGCTTGACCACGATGGCGGTGCTGGACATGGCAAGCGCTGCGCCCAACACCACGGCACCCTGCCAGGTCAAATCCCAGGCCAGGCCCAGAGACGGCAACAAGCGGGATAACAAAAAATGTCCGAGCACCGTTCCCAGCAACGTGACCAGCACCTGCGCCATGCCAAAACCGAACACCATTTGGCGCAAACGCAGCAACTTGGGCAAATTGAATTCAAGGCCGATGACAAACATCAGCAGCACCACGCCGAGTTCGGCCACCGAGGCCACCGCTGCTTCGCTTTGCTCAATCAAAGCCCCGCCCTGGCCCAGAAAAATACCAGCCAGCAAATAGCCCAGGATGGCCGGCAAATGCAATAAACGGCAGCCAACCACGCCGACAACGGCGAACAACAGGTAAATCAATGCGGTGTCTATGGTGCCCATCTGTGGCGATGATAGATGGTTAACATGACAGTACACCTCATGTGACACCAAGTATTTACTTTCAAAAAAAAGCCTTTTATGAGCAAGCCGGATATTCCACAACTGCGCCAGGACCTGCTGGACATACCCGATAACCAGAAACTGCACGGCGGCACGCTGTGGCAACACCCGCCGAAAATTTTGCTGCTCTACGGTTCACTGCGCGAGCGCTCATTCAGCCGCTTGCTGGCCGAAGAAGCTGCGCGTTTATTGCAAACCATGGGCTGCGAAACGTGTTTCTTTAACCCCAGTGGTTTACCGCTGGCCGACGATGCACCCGACACACACCCCAAAGTGGTGGAACTGCGCGAGCTGTGCAGCTGGAGCGAAGCCATGGTGTGGAGTTCGCCGGAGCGACACGGTGCGATGACCGGCATCATGAAAACGCAAATCGACTGGATACCGCTGGCGCTGGGCGCGGTGCGTCCGACCCAAGGCAAAACGCTGGCGGTGATGCAAGTCAACGGCGGCTCACAGTCGTTCAACGCGGTCAACCAAATGCGCGTGCTCGGGCGCTGGATGCGCATGATCACCATACCGAATCAATCATCGGTGGCCATGGCGTACAAAGAGTTTGAAGACAACGGCCGCATGAAGCCGTCGGCTTATTACGACCGCGTGGTCGACGTGATGGAAGAGTTGGTGAAGTTCACGCTGCTGACACGCTCGGTGTCAGACTATCTGGTGGACCGGTACAGCGAACGCAAAGAAGCGCATCCGCTCGACCCCAAAGTGCTTTAAGCTGTTTGTCGCTTGCCGGGCACCAATAAGGTGCTTTATTGAAAAGCCAGCACTATTTTGGATGCCATTTTTCGCAAGCGTTCTCCGGTTTGACCTCGGGGAAGTGCGACATCAGCTTGAATTTGCGCGCGATTTCCGAAGCCTTGAAGTAGTCAAAGCCGCAGCGTAAACCTGTCTTCGACGACTGCGAAGGCATGAGGTTGCGGCAAGTGCGGCAAAAGGGCGGCGGCGGGATGTTCACTTGGTCTCTCGTTGGTTTATGTCGTTTATCAGAGATGTGTATCCAGCAATTGCTGTGCCACCTGTTGGGACAGCCGTTGATGGCCGACTACAACCAATGGATGAACACCAAGCTGTACCGCGCTTGCGCGTTGCTGCCCGAACAGGAATTGCATGCGGACAAAGGTGCGTTCTTTAAGTCTATTTACTTGACCCTCAACCACATCACGTATTCCGACTTGGCATTTTTATCGCGCTTCACTGGAGAGCCGCCGCAAGTGCCGCCTTTGGTTGAAGACTTGTTTGGCGGCTTTCAAGCACTCAGCCTTCAGCGTCCGCTGTTAGATCAACGGCTGTGTGAGTGGTCCCAAACCCTGATGCCAGACTGGCTGGCGCACACACTGACCTATGTCAACAAAGTAGACGGCAAGCAAAGAACCGCACCGCATTGGGTGCTGGTCACGCATGTGTTCAACCATCAGACCCATCACTAGGGACAAGTGACCACCTTGCTGACGCAACAGGGGATTGATGTGGGTTCTACAGATTTGCCTTTTATGCCCATATTTGATGATGGAAAGACCACTTTCCCATAAAGCGGCTTTATTTGGGCGTGACGAGATTGATACTGGGGAAATAGCTTTGATAGCGACGCGTATCGCGTGTCAGCACAGGCAATCCACTGACTGCGGCATGTGCACCGATGAAAAAATCAGCAAGCACATTGGTTTTCACTCCACCGCCTCGGCGGTACTGAACAAGCGCCTTGCCAGCCAGAAAAAGGGCTGGCTTCGGGATATCCAGCAAGTCCATCTCCATGCTGCTGATCACAGCGTCCAAGGCTTCTACTGTGGAAAAGGTCAGCGAGAGTTCAGCATAAATGATCGGATTGATGCTCAACCGATGCACCTTGGATTGCGCCTGTAATTGGGCCATAGACCAATCGGCCCATTGCGGATCGTTTTGTAAAACATCCACCAGCACATTGGTGTCAACCAGCATCAGTCATCGCCCCGCAATAAAGCCATCAATTCCTGGGTACGCCACTTCACATCAGCCTTGCCGCGCACTGCTTCAAAGCGATCTGCTTTGTGCGGTTGGGATGTATTTGTTCGATGCAACACCACATCACCATCGCGGTTGACCGCAAAGTCCAATTGCGCACCAGGCTTGAGACCCAGCGAATCTCGTATGTGTTTGGGTATGGTGACTTGCCCCTTGAGGGTCATGGTTGTTGACATATTGGCTCCGGGTATTACCTTTAAATCTATTGTAATACCTCAAAAAAAAGAGCAGTGAACAGGAGGCTGTATCAAGTATTTATTAGTTATTTAAAAGGCATTTAATGCCATTTGGTTGATACCATAGCGCTCATTTAACAGCGCTGACATGACTGCTACGCCCTTCCAGCTTGAATCCTTGAACTACCAGACCGATGCGGTAGACGCAGTGGTCCGGGTGTTTGATGGCACACCTAAAACACAAGTGCATGAGCTGGCGGGCAATCGCTGCCCGCTGAGTTGGGATCAACTGGAAAAAAACATCTGCGACATGGCCAAGCGCCATCGCATCAGCGACGAACGCCTGAACCTGACAACACCCAGGCAAGGTCAACCCATCGATGTATGCGTTGAAATGGAAACCGGCACTGGCAAAACACTGGTTTATCTGCGCACCTTGTATCGCTTGCACAGTGTTTATGGTTGGAACAAATTCATCATCGTCGTGCCAAGCGTCGCCATTCGCGCAGGTGTCATGGGCACGCTGGCCGATTTCGGCTCGCAACTTGCCCAAGTCGGCGAACTAACCCACCCCATCCCTGCTTTTGAGTACGACAGCAGCCGGTTGCAGCAACTCAAAACATTCATAGACAGCCCTCAGCCCGCCATCATGGTGATGAACAGCCAGGCCTTTGTCGGGCAGGGCAAGGTGATCAGCAATGAAGAAAACGAAGCGCCCCTAGACGGCCTCACTTGGTTGCAAGCTTTGGCGCGGTGCCGCCCGGTGGTGGTGATGGACGAACCGCAAATGGGCATGGACACCGAAGCCGCGCTCAAGGCATTTGCCGACATGCGCCCCTTGGCCAAGCTGCGTTACTCGGCCACGCACGCCAGCGACCAAGCGCGCAACTGTGTGTACCGGCTCACACCCGCACAGGCTTACCAACAAGGCTTGGTCAAAAAAATCG
Organism: Bordetella parapertussis; assembly: GCA_945901125.1. Lineage (GTDB taxonomy): Bacteria > Pseudomonadota > Gammaproteobacteria > Burkholderiales > Burkholderiaceae_C > Limnohabitans. Next base: position 402 of record CAMDKD010000043.1, on the reverse strand, counting down.
AAGTGCTGACCGTGGACGCAGACAACCCCGCAGGCAGTTTGCAACTTGAGTTGGCAGACACGCAAATCGCCAAAGGGCAATTGCCCAAAGCCAAACTCAAACTCTGGTTTCGTAACAAAGCAGGCGAACTCAATTACAAAACCAGCGCTTGGTTGAACGCCAAAACCGATTTGGCAGACACCACGAATAACCGGGGCTACCAAGGTTGGCGCATCGACCATATTGAAAAGTCTCTGGAGTCCGGCCAATGGCGTGTTTGTTGAATTGCACCGCAAAGTGAGCCACTATTTGCAACCAAAATTGAGCCGCTAGTTTTAAAAAATTTGGTCTACTCGGTTGTGGATAAGTTTAGCTGTTCTATGTTTTTTACTCCTTTCATTTTTGATTTCTTCAACTGCTGAG
>CAMDKD010000042.1 GCA_945901125.1 Bordetella parapertussis | reverse complement strand
CATTGCCGCTTGTAGGATCGGTGTAGCCAACAGTCACAGTTTGACCAGTGGTTACAGCAGAGGCAAGGGTCAGCACCACGGTTCTGCCCGCCACGCTGACGGTGTTAACTCCTCGGCTCACTCCTGCCACGGAGACAGCGAACGCAGTTTTTGCAGCCGTGGCGGCTGACAAGGCTTCGTTGTAGGTCAGGATGACTTGGGTGCCGTCAAGACTGGTTGCCGCGCTTTGGAATACTGGAGATATTGTGTCAGGTACTACAAGGTATGGTATCGGGATATAGGCATTAATGGCAGCGTCATTGCCTGTGCTGTCTTGTATGGTTTTATTGGTATCCGTTGGGGGGGGGGTGTAGGTAAAGTAGTTGGGTGTTACACCGGAAGCCAAGGTCAGTTCAACCGTATTGCCATTGACATTTACCGCTGTGACATTGCTGGTTGAGCCGTTTACAGTGAACGCTGTGGTCGCGATGCTATTTTGTACAGGTGTGGTTGACAGTGATGGCGCAATATTTGTCACGCTTAACAACAATGCATTTGCTGGTCTGGCGGTCAGGGCTCCTCCACCCGAGTTACCCATATCGCTGATAGACATACCCACAAATACACTACCTGTGTATCCATTGGTGGGTTGGTAATTTAAGTAGCCTGTAGTACCCAGCCAGGCATTTAATTGAGCGAGGGTGCCTTGGTAGGTGTATGTAGTTGGCGTAGAGCTGAACAAAGTGACACCACTGCTGCCAAACACAGAAGCCAATGATCCGCTCCCCGAATTCAAAGTGAAAGTGAGTTGCATTACCCCGGTGCCGGCATCCAGATCTGCCAAGGTGTAACCGGTGGGAAATGCATAGTTGGTGTTGACCACAACAGAATTGGAGGAACCTGACGGTCCAACCGTGAATGATGGCGCGTCGTTCACCGGGGTAACAACCAGGTCGGCTTTCAGGGAGGTGTAGTTGCTCGTGTTGACATCGGGCGAAGAACTGGCACCAACATCTGTGATTTGAGTGACCGACAAGGTGCGTGTGCCCGAAGTCGGGTTGTTTATGTTGGTGTTACGGTAGCCAATGCTTTCAACAATGGACTTGGCGTTGCTGAGCACCACGCCGCCTGCTTTGGTCAGTACGATGGTGGATAGCTGGTTAGTGCTGTCCCATGTTTGCGAGTAACTTAAACCGTTAGTGGAGCTCAGCGTAGTAGTGGCGACAGCAGACCCCAAGGCAATGGTTTTGCCGTCGACCAGCAATACTTCATTGCTGCCGTCCAGGACACCGCGCACGGTCAAGGTGATGCTGGCGATGTTGTTGTTTTCCGCGTCGCTGAAAGTGGCGGCGGTAAAGATGCCGGAGACGTCAGCGCCTTGCGACGAGGATGCGCCTTCGGTAAAGGTTTTGTTGTTAGAGGTTAGGGTAAGGGTAGGTGGGTCGTTGACCTCCACCACGCTGCCGGTCGGGTTTGAGGTGACCGTTTTACCGCTGCCCAGTGGGTCGGTATAAGTCGCGACCACGGTGATGACTTTGCCCACTTCCGCTTGCGTGAGTGTGTAAGTCGCCGCGTTTGTGCCCACTGGGGTGGTGCCTGCTTTCCATTGGTAGCTGATACCCGAGACCGTGCCATCCTGGTCGATTATGGTGCCCGCCGTCAGCGTATCGCCTTGTTGCATCGTTGTGATGCCGCGTGAGGAGTTGGTGGTGTTAGTGATAACCCCAATGCTGCCCGCGTCGTCCACGTCCACCACGTTGCTGGTGGCGCTGCTGGGCACACTCTCAGAAGCACCTAGTACATCCGTGTAACTGGCCACCACAGTGATGGCTTTGCCCACATCGGCTTGGGCCAAGGTGTAAGTCGTGCCCGTGCCTACCGTGCTGCTGCCTGCTTTCCAGGTGTAGGTGATGGTGCCCAAACCGTCCACATCGGCCAAGGTGTTGGCCGCCGTCAGCACGTCACCTTGTTGCAGCGTCGAGGTGCCACGGCCTGCATTGCTGTTGGTGATCGTCACGCTGCCTGTGGGTGGATCGTTGACATTGACCACGTTGCTGGTGGCGCTGCTGGGCACGCTCTCAGAGGCACCTAGTACATCCGTGTAGCTTGCCACCACAGTGATGGCTTTGCCCACATCGGCTTGGGCCAAGGTGTAAGTCGTGCCCGTGCCTACAGTGCTGCTGCCTGCTTTCCAGGTGTAAGTGATGCTGCCCAAACCGTCTGCGTCGGCCAAGGTGTTGGACGCCGTCAGTACGTCGCCTTGTTGCAGCGTCGAGGTGCCACGGCCTGCATTGCTGTTGGTGATCGTCACGCTGCCTGTGGGTGGATCGTTGACATTGACCACGTTGCTGGTGGCGCTGCTGGGCACGCTCTCAGAGGCACCTAGTACATCCGTGTAGCTGGCCACCACAGTGATGGCTTTGCCTACGTCCGCTTGGGTGAGTGTGTAAGTCGCCGCGTTTGTGCCCACTGTGGTGGTGCCTGCTTTCCAGGTGTAAGTGATGCTGCCCAAACCGTCCACATCGGCCAAGGTGTTGGACGCTGTCAGCACGTCCCCTTGTTGCAGTGTCGTGGTGCCGCGTGTGCCGTTGCTGGTGTTGGTGATCGTCACGCTGCCTGTGGGTGGATCGTTGACATTGACCACGTTGCCGGTGGCGCTGCTGGGCACGCTCTCAGAGGCACCTAGTACATCCGTGTAGCTGGCCACCACAGTGATGGCTTTGCCTACGTCCGCTTGGGTGAGTGTGTAAGTCGCCGCGTTTGTGCCCACTGTGGTGGTGCCTGCTTTCCAAGTGTAAGTGATGCTGCTCAAACCGTCCACATCGGCCAAGGTGTTGGACGCTGTCAGCACGTCCCCTTGTTGCAGCGTCGAGGTGCCACGGCCTGCATTGCTGTTGGTGATCGTCACGCTGCCTGTGGGTGCATCGTTGACATTGACCACGTTGCTTGTGGAATTTGAGGTGACTGTTTTGCCACCACCCTGTGGGTCGGTGTAAGTCGCCACCACGGTGATGGCTTTGCCTACGTCCGCTTGGGTGAGTGTGTAAGTCGCCGCGTTTGTGCCCACTGTGGTGGTGCCTGCTTTCCACTGGTAGCTAATACCTGTGACTCCGCCATCCGGGTCGGTTATGGTGCCCGCAGTCAGCGTGTCGCCCTGTTGCAGTGCGGTGGTGCCACGTGCGGCGTCAGTGCTGTTGGTGATGGCACCGATGCTGCCATCTTCATCCACGTTGGTCACATTCAAAGTGATATTCACCGGGAGCGACCAATTGGTTCCGTCGTAGGCTTGAACGGCGTAAATAAAACTGTTTGGGCTTGTTTCGAAATCGTTAGTTGGAACGCCTACTAGAACTCCGTTCGCACTGATGGTGATCTTGCCGTTATTATCAATGTCGAAATCACTGTTAGATACAGCAAACTTGTAGCCTGTGACCCTGACGTTATCGGTTGCCACCACAGTAGCAACAAGGTCGCCGAAAGATTGGAATTCTGTGTAATTGAAAAACTGTCCAGCAGTCACCACAGGTTTCACTAAATCGGGTACTTTGATGGTGACGGGTTGGTTGCTCAAGGACAGTGCGTCATTGCCTGAGACGTCCTGCACCGTGGCCGAAGTATCTCCGCTCGGGTCTGAGTAGTTCAGTTTCACCACTTGCTGAATTTGAATCGCTTGGGTCAAACCCAGTGTCACCAACCTGCCGCTAACGCTGACGCTGTTGACCGAGACGATTACCGGGGAGCCGCGATCCATTACGTTCAAGCTGTACTGGCTGGCGGCTGCTAAGTTAGTGCTTTCCATTGCCTCGTCATAGGTCAGCAAAATACTTAGCCCGTCCGAGGAAGTCTCAGATTTCAACAATACTGGTGCACGCGTGTCGCTGACCGTCAAAGCCACTGAGTCCGTGTCAGCTTGGGCACCACCGCTGCCGCTGTTGCCACCATCGCTGGTCAGCATGGTCAGTGAGTCGCTGCCGGTATAGCCAGTGTTCGGTGTGTAGGTCAAAGCGCCGCTTGAGGCCAGCCACGCATTCAAGTCAACTTTGTTTCCGCTTGCGATGAAGCTGCCGGGATTGGTGTCGGTGAAAGTCACGCCACTCCGAGTGTTGTGCGCCAAACTTCCATTGCTTACCGACAGTGTCACGCTCATCGTGCCTGTGCCCGCATCTACATCTGTGAAACTCAAGCCCGTGATGGATTGCGGGGTGTAAACCGCTTGTATGTCGTTGAGGTTGAAGGTGGCGATATTTGCTGTCACGCTCAGCGTGCTGGCAGTCACAGTATTCACCGGCGCATCGTTAACCTCGGTCACACTGACCGTGGTCGTCACTGTCGGCGAATCCAAAGATCCGTCATTGACCACAAAACCTATAGACCGCGATGTCCCCGGGGTGTCCGAGCTGCTGCTGAACTGCACCGCGCGCAATGCGGTTTGCCATTCTGCTTGGGTGGCTCCCAAGGTGGAAGTCAAAGTCAGTGTGCGTGTGCCAGTATCAAACGCAGAAGCACTGATATCGCCTAAGCCTGTAAGCCCTGCTGGCAAGCTCAGTGTGTCGCCGCTGACATAGCCCGATGTGATGCTTACTTTGGCGTTGACCAGCGTGGTCGAATCCACATCACTCACGCTGATATTGGGGTTGACATTGAATGCAGCACCGTTTTCTGTGTAAGCCGGGCTGCTGCTGCCGGACAACGCAGGCGCGTCGTTCACGGCCTGCACCCTCACCGTGGCCGTGATGGCATTGGGCCCTGAAAAATCCACTGTGTTCTTGTCGTATTCGCTAGGAGTAAGACCGTTATCAACCAACTGCAACAGCGATACAGTGCGGTCGCCAGCGGTGGGGTTGTCTGTGTTGGTGTTCTGGTAGCCGATGCCGGCTATCAGTGCTTTCGCTTCTTCCAACGTCCATCCGCCGGATTGGGTCAGCGTGACCGTGGCGACACCGCCGCTGATGCTGCTGCTGTAAGTGACGTTGCCGTTCAGCACTGTGCCAGCGAGGGCTGCAACCAAAGACAAATTGCTGCCGGCCACCACCAGGTTTTCGTTCGCGCCGTCTTGCAAACCGGAAACGCTGAGTGTGATGCTGGCGATGTTGTTGTTTTCCGCGTCGCTCAGGTTGACGCTGGTGAATAGGCCGCTCACCGCGCTGGCTTGTTGCGCAGCGCCGCTTGCTTCGGTGAAAGTCTTATTGGCTGTGGTCAATGTCAATACCGGCGCATCCATCACATCCAACACCATGGTGTTGCTGCCGGTGTCGTTGTAAACCGTTTCTACATTGCTGAAGCCGTCGGTGTAACTGGCTTTCACCCGCACATATTGACCGGTCTGGGCTTGCGTCAGCGTGAAACTGCTGTTCGTGGCGGTGGCGATGTCTGTCCAATCGCTGTTGTTGCTGCTGACTTGCCACTGGTAAGACACCGTGCCCATGCCGTCGAGGTCATTCAAAGTGTTGGTGGCTTGCAAGACGGTGCCTTGCGTCAAATTGCCTGTGATGCTGACGCTGCCGGTGGGTGTGTCGTTCACATTGGCCACACTTGTTCCTGTGACGCTGTCTACAGTTTCAGTTGTGCCGTGCAAGTCGGTGTAAGTGGCGCGCACGTGCACGTAATTGCCGACATCGGCTTGGGTCAAGGTGTAGCTGTCGGTGGTCGCGCTGTTGATGTCTATCCAGTCAGTGCCGTTGGCGCTGTTTTGCCACTGGTAAGAAACCGTGCCCATGCCGTCTGCGTCAGTCAATGAGTTGGCAGCTTGCAAGACCGTGCCTTGCGCCATACTGCCTGTGACGGTGACTGCGCCGCTCGGCGCGTCGTTGACATTGGCAATGGCTGCGGTGGCGGTGCTGGATTTGCTGTTGTAGTAACCGGCTGCATCGGTATAGCTGACGCTGACCCGCAGGAATTTACCGACTTGCTCGTTGCCCGGCGTGAACGCTGTGACGTTGGCACTGTCAATCGCTTGCCAAGGGCCTGTGGCTGAGTCGGCTTGTTCCCACTGGTAAGTCATGCCACTGATGTCTGCAACGATATTGTCTGCGTCGGTCAGCGTATGGGTGGCGGTGAGCGTCTGGTTTTCGGTGGCGGTACCGTTGATCGTCAGTGAACCGGCAGGTGCATCGTTCACATCCACAATCATGGCGGTGCTTTCGCTGGCTTTGCTCTCGTTGTCGCCGTTGGCGTCTGCGTATTTGGCAAGCACTTGCACGTATTTACCTACTTCGGCCTGTGTCAGCGTAAAGCTGCTGTTGGTAGCTCCGCCGATATCGGCCCAAGCGCTGCCGTTGCTGCTGCTTTGCCACTGGTAAGTCAAACCACTGATAGCCCCACCATTATTGTCCGGGTCGCTCAGGTTATTCGTTGCGGTGAGTGTCTGGTTTTGGTTGAAGCTTTGGTTTGGCGTGTTCGCGCCATTGATCAGCACATTGCCAAGAGGCGGATCGTTCACATTGGCAACGCTTGCCGTTTGCACGCTGAACACAGCCTCTGCGGTACCTTGACCGTCGGTATAGCTGGCTTTAAGCCTTATCTCTTTGCCCACCTCGGCTTGTGTCAGCGTATAGGTGTCAGAGGTGGCTCCGCTGATGTCAACAAAGTTGCCGCCGCTGGTTCTGCTTTGCCATTGGTAGGACAAGGTTTCCAAGCCGTCGGTGTCGGTCAAGCTGTTGCTGGTGATGCCCAGTATGTTGTTTTGTTGGAGTGCGCCGCCGTTATTCACAGCTATGCTGATGGAGCCGCCGGGATCCTGGTTGACGTTTTTCACCGCCTTCGTGGCGGCGCTGGCCAGGTATTCATCGAAACCTGTCTCGTCTGTGTTTTTGACCAATACACGGACTTGTTGACCGACCTGTGCTTGGGTCAGTGTGAAATCCACTGTCTTGGCGTTGTCGCCGATGATGTTGGTCCAAGTGAGGCCATCATCTGTCGAGGCCTGCCATTGGTAAGTCGCAGAGTTGCTGAAAGCCTTGTTGGCGTTGTTGGTGTTGTTGGCGTCGACAAAGTTGCTGACTTTGGCCGTGAGTTTGCTGTTTTCATCCGGTGCGGTGGTGGTCACGTTGACGTCGGAACCGGCGTTTGAGCTCAAACTCACCGAGCCGGTGGCCAAATTGTTACCCAGGGCTTTGACCATGCTTTGAATTTTGAGCGCATTAATACCGCTGTTGATCATGTTGGCCGAGGCTTGGTTCACATAGCTGATGGCGGCTTTGTTTGTATCCGGTGAAGTCAATGCAGGGGACAGTAAATCAGCTACCTGGGCTGTGGTTTTGCTGCTCACGCTTTCTATTTGTGATAACAAGGCCAAGGCAATACCGTAGGTGTTGGCTGTGCTCAGATTGCTGCTGCCATCGGCATTCACCGTAGGTATCACCGGGCTGTCCGCCAAAGAGCTGTTATCCAGGAATTTCTTCGCCACTTGTGTGTTGGCGCTGTCAATCGCATCAACCGTAGGCACAGAGACGCCGCTGTCTGTGGCTTTTGCACCGGCCTTGGTGGCAGCCAGGTTTGTCAGTGCGGTGATGTTGACAGTAACCGGTTTGGTGGCGTCACCCTGGTAATTGATGCTTGCCATCATGGTGGTGAAGGCTTTGGCTTTGACGGTGGCTTCGTCCATGTAAAAGCCCGTTACGCTGTCGCCTGCCGGGTCAAACACTTTCAGTACCAGCGCACCTTTGTAGGTGGCGTTGGTCAATTCGAGTTCGTAGCTGCCGTCGGCTTTGACGTCGGTGATGCCCAGGCTGTTGCCGTTGGCATCAAAAGCCTGTACTTTCAAGCCCGACACTTTGACATCGCCTACCGTCTGGCCTATCACCGGGCCTGCGAACACATTACCGGTCAATTTTGGTAATACCACCGGCGGCGTGCCGTAGCTTTGGTTGGATTGCACTATTGATACGCCTACCGCGGTGGATATGCCTATAGCCCCTCCTGTGGTCAGACCGCTGATACCGGCCAGCCCGGCGATAGGCATCAAGGCCATGGCGTTCGGGTTCAGGCAGGTTTGCACTGGCAAGCCGGGTTCCCACAACACATACATCTCGGGCAGGTTGATGCCCTCTGACGGGCTGATCAGGCCGCTGATACAAGTGGCTTCACCTGCGTCCACCATGTACAGCGGTTCTTCTTCGGTTTTGACTGTGGTGGCATTTTGAAACGAGAAGAAATCTTTTAATTCCACAACAATGACGTCGCCGACGTACACCTTTAAGTCGTTGTGATCGCGAATGAGTTTTTGCGCTTTCAGCACTTGCCCGGTTTGCTGATCCACCAGCCGGTATAGATGGCGTTTCTGTGTGGGAATAATGAGTTTTTTATAGGGTTTGTCTGTGTCGATCAAACCTAGGTCTTTGTGCGAGGTGGGCATCTCTGCTTGGGCCTGCGGGTAGTAAGCAATTGATTTAAGAATCAGCTTGGCCATGGTGTTCGTCCTTTGAGAAGAGGCTTAAAATCATTAAAATTGCTAAAGTTGCTTGGAAATTATATGAATAAAGTAGCATTTAAATGCATAAAAGGTATTAAATGCCTTTAATTGACTAGGCGTATTGACTGACTTGCAACATCGCCAGGTGCCGGTGCTGAGCGCTACTGGGCTTGTTTGATAATCCAGGCACCAGTCCGGTTATTTACCGGTATCCAATTACCCATCCCACGGAGATTCCCATGACCCACGCCATGATTTTTGACGCGGTGCGCACGCCGCGCGGCAAAGGCAAAAAAGACGGCAGCCTGCACCCGATCAAACCGGTCGATTTGCTCGGCGGTTTGCTGAATCAGCTGCAACAGCGCCACGACTTTGACCCGGCCGAGGTGGACGACGTGGTCATGGGCTGCGTCAGTCCGGTGGGCGAACAAGGTTCTGTGTTGCCAAAAACCGCTTTGCTCAAAGCCGGTTGGGACGTGCGGGTCAGCGGCGTGCAAATCAACCGTTTTTGCGCCTCCGGCCTGGAAGCGGTGAACATGGGCGCGCAAAAAGTCGCCAGCGGCTGGGAAGACCTGGTGGTTTGCGGCGGCGTGGAAAGCATGTCGCGCGTCCCCATGGGCTCGGACGGCGGTGCCTGGTCGCAAGATCCGGCCACCAACGCAGCCATCGGTTTCACGCCGCAAGGCATAGGCGCGGATTTGATCGCCACCTTGGCCGGTTGGAGCCGCGAAGACGTGGACCGTTTTGCGCTCACCTCGCAACAACGCGCCGCAGCGGCGCAGGCCGATGGCCGCTTCGACCGCTCGGTGTTGCCAGTGATGGATGAAATCGGTTTGCCGGTGCTCGAGCGCGACGAGTTCATCAAACCGCGCACCACGCTTGACGGCCTGGGCGCGTTGAAAGCCAGTTTTGCCGACATGGGCAAGATGGGTTTTGACGCCGTGGCCTTGGCGCGTTACCCGCAGGTCGAGCGCATCACGCATGTGCACACCGCCGGCAATTCATCGGGCATCGTCGACGGCGCAGCCGCCGTGTTGATAGGCAGCGAAGCCAAGGGCAAAGCCATGGGTTTGACGCCGCGCGGGCGCATTGTGGCCACCGCTTTGTCGGGTGCCGACCCGACCATCATGCTGACCGGCCCCATGCCAGCCGCGCGCAAAGCTTTGGCCAAAGCAGGCCTGAGCGTAGACGACATCGATTTGTTTGAAGTCAACGAAGCGTTTGCCGCTGTGCCCATGCGCTTCATGTTGGAAATGCATGTGCCGCACGAGAAAGTCAATGTCAATGGCGGCGCTATCGCGCTCGGTCACCCGCTGGGCGCGACCGGTGCCATGCTGGTCGGCACCTTGCTTGACGAACTCGAGCGTCGCCAACTCAAGCGCGGCCTGATCACTTTGTGTGTCGGCGGCGGCATGGGCATTGCCACCATCATTGAACGGGTTTGACATGACTTTTTCCAACTTGCGTTACCAGCTGGCCGACGACGGCATTGCCACCGTGTGTTTTGACGAACCCGGCTCTGCGGTGAACACCATGAAGCCCGAGTGGTACGCCGACATGGCGGCGCTGGCAGATCAATTGCAACAGGACGCGGACAAGCTGCAAGGCGTGTTGTTCACCTCAGCTAAAAAAACTTTTTTTGCCGGAGCGGATTTGAAAGGCGTGTTAACGCTCAAAGCGACGGATGCCAAGGTCTTGTTCGAGTCCATGGAAGGCTTGAAGCGCGCGTTCAGGCGGATTGAAACTTTGGGCAAACCCATAGTGGCGATCATCGAAGGCGCGGCCTTGGGTGGCGGCTGGGAATTGGCGCTGGTGGCGCATGCGCGCTTTGTGTTGAACAACCCGAAAATTCCCTTAGGCCTGCCCGAGGTGACGCTGGGTTTGATTCCTGGCGCCAATGGCATCACCAAAATGACGCGCTTGCTCGGCGTGATGACGGCCCAGCCGTATCTGATGGAAGGCAAGCTGTTCGGGCCGCAACAAGCGCTGGAACTTGGCCTGGCACAAGGCGTGGCCGACAGCTCAGACAAATTGCACGCCATGGCGCGCGAGTACATTGCCGCGCATCCGCAGTCTGCGCAAGCCTGGGACGCCAAGGGCTACAAAATGCCCGGCGGCAGCTTGAGCAGCCCGGCCATGGTCAATGGCTTGGCGGTGGCACCGGCCATGTTGTTCAACAAGGCGCACGGTTTGTACCCGGCCGCACTTGCTATTTTGGAAGCCATGGTGGAGGGCGCGCAAGTCGATTTCGATACCGCCACGCGCATAGAAACCCGCAAGCTGGTGCGTGTGATGACCGGCCAGACCGCCAAGAACATGATCACCGCGTTCTTCTTTAACACCACCGCCATCAAGTCGGGCAAATCGCGCCCCGGTAATGCACCGGTGTGGAAGCCCACGCGTGTGGGCATTTTGGGCGCGGGCATGATGGGCGCGGGCATTGCGTATGCCAACGCCATGCGCGGCATTCCTTGTGTATTGAAAGACGTCAGCCTGGACAAAGCTCAGCAAGGCCGCGACTACACGCACAAGCTGACCGCCAAACAAGTCGACAGCGGCCGCATGGAAGCGACGCAGCAACTCAAAACCATGGCCTTGATTCAGGCGACGGACAGCATGGCGGATTTGAAAGGCTGCGACTTGATCATCGAAGCCGTGTTTGAAAACCGCGCGCTCAAAGCGCAGGTGACGCAAGAGGCCGAGGCCATGCTGGCGGCAGACGGCGTGTTTGCCACCAACACCTCGACTTTGCCGGTCAGCGGTCTGGCCAAGGCGAGTGCGCGCCCGGCGCATTTTGTCGGCCTGCATTTTTTCTCGCCAGTCGACAAGATGAAACTGGTGGAAATCATTCGCGGCGAGCAAACCAGCGATGAAACTTTGGCACGCGCTTACGACTATGTGCTGGCGCTGGGCAAAACGCCAATCGTGGTGAACGACTCGCGCGGGTTTTTCACCAGCCGTGTATTCGGTAAGTATGTGATGGAAGGCGCGGCCATGCTGGCCGAGGGCGTGCCTGCGCCGCTGATAGAACGCGCAGCGGTGATGGCCGGTATGCCGGTCGGGCCGCTGGAAGTGCTGGACGCGACGGCTTTGTCTTTGTCGGTGCTGGTGCTGGATCAAACCCGTGCCGACTTTGCGGCAGAGGGCCGTACCTATGAAGCCGGTAGCGGCGAGTTGCTGGTCGAGCGCATGGTGAAAGAGTTCAAGCGCAACGGCAGGGCGGCGGGTGCCGGTTACTACGACTACCCGGCGGGTGGGCCCAAGCATTTGTGGCCGGGTTTGAAAACACATTTTGAAAAACCGTTTGATGCTGACCCTTTGCAAGCGCAAGAAGCGATCAAACAGCGTTTGCTGTACCGCCAGGCGGTGGAGACGGCGCGCTGTTTGCAAGAGCGGGTATTGACCTCCAGCCACGATGCCAACATAGGATCGATTTTCGCCATCGGTTTTCCGGCGTGGACCGGCGGGGCTTTGCAGTTTGTCTACTCTGAAGGTTTGGATAACTTCATCGTCAACTGCGCGGTGCTGGCAGCTAAGCACGGGCCTGGATTTGCACTGACGTCTGAGGTGATTCAGACCTTGCGGGACTATCAGGCGGGTTAATTTAATCAATGGGATGTTAATTGGGGTCAGGTTCCAATTGTTTTGGTGACCAGTTAAGCCGCCAGTCTTTCGATCTTAGGCCGTTTGAGCTTGCCGGCTTGGTAGAGGTCGTACTGCATCTGCATGCCAGCCCACATTTCAGCACTGGTGCCGAAAGCTTGGGCAAGGCGGTAGGCCATGTCGGCTGAAATGCCGGATGCACCTGAGATCACACGAGAAAGAGTGACTCGGTTGACGCCTAATTTAATGGCAGCTGCAGTGATTGTGATGCCACCCAGATACTCCCTAAGGACTTCGCCTGGATGCGGCGGATTGTGCATGCGAGTCATAAATTCCTCAGTGATAGTCCAGATAATCTACAAGCATGGCGTCAGAATAATTTCATTAAGCCGGTAAGTGCGCCTATGCTGACAACCATCAATGCACCGAGTTTGATGACCATGCGTTGTTCCAGCAATAAAAGGTCTGATTTGGTAGCCAGATTTTGTAAATTAATTTCCAGCACCTCAGCCATGGCAGCAGCTTGTTCTTCGGCCAGCAAAGGATCCATACCTGCTGCTTTGAGGCGTTTAGCGTATTTCAGGGTGTCGAAATTCAGTATGTTCATCGCGTTAAAAGTTTATCGCTAACGCACTTTTGATGCAATGTGATGTGTTCACTTCGGTAATTGCGGTCAGGGTAATTGGGGTCAGAGACCAATTGTTCTTGATTTCCTGAATAGTGTTTTGGGGCAGCAGGAACTGAAACAGAGCTTCCAGATTCACCCAGCGGTAAGGTGTTTTCCGCAAGGCCCCGTAGTAGAGATTGAAGCCGTCAACATAGATGTTTGTGCGCACATCGGACTCAAGAAATGCAGAAGCCACCCTGAGGTGGCTTCGCGCCCAGCCACCGAAGCAACTGGGGAGATAAGCCTTTAACATAACACATTTGCGAATAATTTCACTTTACCGCTGCGCGCCAATGTTCGCGTCGGCCCGCCCGCCATGGCATCGTCCGCTCGGTGTTTTCTCCGGCTAAGTTTCCCCGGTTCGTTGCTAAGTCGGGTGTTCAAGCCGTGAATCAACCTTGGTATTGTGGTTACCAGTTTTTTAAGTTGAAACGATCGTTGATTGACTATTGCATTTTTTGCTATAGTTATGTGTAATGAAAAAGAAACGCGTATTCAAGTTAAAGACCTTCTCGCGTTGGGCCAAGAAAATTTTGACTGACGATCAGCTATGCGCTGCTGCAGAAGAAATTCTTGCTGGCCAGTATGAGGCAGATCTCGGCGCTGGGATATGTAAAAAACGCATTGCCGTGTCTGGACACGGTAAGCGTGGGGCAACGCGAACTCTGGTTGCTAACAGGTGCGCTGATGGTATTTTTTTTATGGCTGGTCGCTCAAAAAGTGATCCAGGTACTGACTTTTCAGATGCATCAGTGGCACAGGCGCAACTGATAGCAAAGGATTTACAAGCATCAACTATTCTTCAAATTGAAGATGCGATGCAGGACGGATACATCGAGGAAATTTGTCATGACTGCAAAGAAAAAAGTTGACCGGGTTGCTGGTGAAATGATTGAAATGGCTACATTGCTGTCAAAACGTGGCATTGTTTCAATGAAAAACCTAGAACAAATCAAGGCACTGGGGACTACACCACCTGCTTACTCTGCTGAACGCGTGGCTGCGATTCGCATGAAAAAAGCCAAGATGAGCCAGGCGGTGTTTGCTGGATTTCTGAATGTGCGCCCATCTACGGTTCAAAAATGGGAATCTCCTGCTTCAGGCAAGCATCCTGTTGGCGCTGCGGCCAAGCTATTACAGATCATTGAGAAAAAAGGGATTGATGCATTAGCTTGTTGATGTATACGCTACGCGCCAATGTTCGCGTCGGCCCGCCCGCCATGTCGTCGTCTGCTCGACGTTTTCACCGACTGTATTTCTGCAGTTCGATAAACAAGGCCTACTGACAACGAAACACCACTTAAGCCATAAACATCACAGAGGCCGACAGAGGGGGCGTTTTTTTCGAGCGAAAGCGCAGAAAAAAATCGCACCGGATGGTCGGCCAAAGCGTGCCTTAATTGAACCGCAAAAACACCGTCACTCCATCGCCTGATACACCAGCTGCTTGACCATACGGCGGTAATACTGACGCTGCGGTCCAGGTGTCTGCGCCATCAATAAACCGATGACTTGTTCCTTGGGATCAATCCAGAAAAACGTGCCACCGGCCCCGGCCCATGCGTAATCGCCTTCAGAGCCCGGCACACTCGCCATGCCCTGAGCTTGACGCACCATGAAACCCAGCCCGAAGGTATAGCCTTGCACGCCCATCAGTAATTCACCCGGTTGCACCGGCGTTGCCACTTTGGGGCCGAGGTGATCGGAGGTCATCAGCGCCACCGTTGTGCGGCTCAGGTAACGTTTACCGTCCAGCGTGCCGCCGTTGAGCAGCATTTGGCAAAAGCGCAAATAGTCGTCAGAGGTTGTCGCCAGCCCGGCGCCGCCCGAGTCATTGCCCTGCGCTTTGGTCAGGTCCAGCATGGGCGGAAACGGTTTTTGCGTCAGCGGGTCAATCGCCAATGGCTGAGCGATACGGTGCGCCTTGTCGGCCGGCACCACAAACGAGGTGTCTTTCATGCCCAGCGGTTTGATCAAGCGTTCATCCAGCATCACGCTCAAAGGTTTTTTGCCGACCACTTCCAGCACGCGGCCCAGCATGTCGGTGGACAAACTGTATTCCCAGGTGCTGCCCGGTTGCCATTGCAACGGCGCTTTGGCAAAGGCTTCGATTTGCTGTTCAGGTGTCAGCGTGATCCATTTGGCACCGACTTCGTTCGAGAACAAACCTGCATCAATATAGGCCTGACGCACCGCAGGTGAACGCGTGAACTCGGCGTAGGTCAGGCCGGACGTGTGGCGCAGCAAATCATGTACCGTGGTGCCGCGCACCGCAGCGACGGTGGCTGTATTACCGGCTTCCATGGCGTTGGCCATCACGGTTTGTTTGGCCAGTGCCGGCAGAAATTTAGACACCGGATCGGCCAGTTGCAATTGACCTTCTTCGACCATCATCATGGCCAGCACCGACACCATAGGCTTGGTCATGGAATACGCGCGAAAAATGGCATCGTGCTTCACGCCTATGTTGTCACTGAACACCACAGCGCCTTTGCGCGCCACCATCACTATCGCACCCGGCATTTGTTTGTTGTCGATTTCTTTTTGAATCAGCGGGCGCAAGCGTTGCAGACGTTCAGCCGACATACCGACCGAGGCAGGCGAGGCAGAAGGCAGGTCTGCGAATGCCAAAGTGGCAAACGACAGCACAGCGCAGGCGATCAGGGTTCGGCGATTCAAGCAGGAAGTCATAGAGTTACCTTTAAGAAAAAATCAGTGGGTGTGGACAGCTTTGCGCAGCACGGCCGCATAGCCCGGTGTGAGTTCCATCTGCGGGCCTAAGCCATGGTTGATCAGCAGACGGTGTGCTTGGCGGAGTTTCCAGCAAGGCACAAAGGTGTACAAATGGTGTTCCAGATGGTAATTCACCCAATAAGGTGCTACCAGCGCGCGTTCAAACAGATTGGCGAAGGTGGTGCGGGTGTTGCGCAAGCGGTTGTTTCGGTCGCCCGTCACCGCATGCTCGGCGATATTGCGTACCCGGCTGAACAGTTGAAACCAGGTCAGCAGCGGCAGCAGCCAGAGCCACACATACAGCATGGGTTGGCCCGCGGACCAGAGCAGGCCTAGCAACAACAGATTGCATAAGACAAAGGCTTTTTCATGGCGCAGCACACCGCTGACGCCCCGGCCCGACGTCGGGCGCAACTGTGCAATGCGTTGCTTGATGCCGGTGCGCCCGCTGATATCGCGCCACACTTTGCGCCACAAGCTAGATGCGCTGATTGGAAACGGCGCTGACAACACCAAATCCGGATCCTGGTCTTGTTGCGTGTGTCTGTGGTGGCTCAAGTGATAGGGCCGGTAGTCATACATGTGCGCGCCCACCGCGCCGCCGCACAGCCAATGTCCGGCAAAGTCATTCAAGCCTGCGTGGCGCATCAGTACGCGGTGCGCTGCATCGTGCATCAGAATGCTTAAACCCAGTTGACGCCCGCCTATCAACGCGCTGCAAACCAGCCAGGTGAACGGGTTGGGCCAGCGTGCAAACACCAGCATGCACGCGGCTATGACAAGCCATGCATGCAAGATAAGCAGCATACCGACGACATCAGAGCGGCGGCGCAAATGCACGTCGTCATCTGCCTGCAAAGCTGTCAAGCCGTCGTTGAGCTGTTGCGTGGTGGCTGAGTTCAATTGACTATGCCGTTGTCGTTAAAAGCTTGAAGACAGTCGGCCCATGCGCTGTGCAATCGCATGGAACTCGGCCACTGTGTCTTCGATGATGGATTGCACGCTTTTGATCTCGTGTACCAAGCCGGCGGATTGACCGGCCAGCGCAGGCGCGGCGTTCATGTCGCCGCCGAAATACACCTCTTGTATGCCTTTGAATGCATCCGGCCCCATCAATCCGGCCTCATGTATGGCGGCGGTGAAGTCGGCTTTCAAAGCGCGTATGCAAGGCGAGGATTTGGTGTTCAACATGTAGGTGCCGGTAGCAGCAGCGTTCACAATCGCTTGCTTGTAATTGGCATGCACCGGGCTTTCTAGACTGGCGACAAACCGCGTCCCCATTTGAATGGCTTCTGCGCCCAGCGCGAACGCCGCTGCCATGCCTCTGCCGTCCACAATGCCGCCTGCGGCAATCATGGGGATGTCGGTTTTTTCGCGTATGGCTTGCAGCAACACCAGCGTGCTGACCTCTTCCGGGTTTTTGAAGCCGCCGCCTTCAGAGCCCTCGACCACCAAACCGTCTACACCGGCGTCCACGCATTTCATCGCAGTGTCCAAGGTCGGCACCGCGTGGTAGACAACGATGCCGGCGGCTTTGAGCGGCGCCATGAACTTGGCCGGACTGCCAGCCGATGTGGTGACAAAGCGTATGCCGGATTCGCAGACGTAGCGCAACATGGCCTCATCTTTCAAAAACCGTATCGGCAGGTTCACACCAAAAGGCAAACCGCTGTCCAACATGGTTTGTATTTCGCGCTGGCAATTGGCGGTCTCGCCGGATGAGGTTTCGATGATGCCCAAGCCGCCCGCGCGCGAAACAGCGCCCGCGAGTTGGCTGCGTGCAATCCAGCCCATGGGTGCTTGCAGGATGGGATAGCGTGCGCCTGTGTGTGCGAGTACGCGGTTCATGTGTTAGCTCCTTCAGTGGTAGCCGCGTGTTCGATGCGCCCATCGGCATGTTTGGCAAAACGCCCGGCTTCGCGCGGATGCACCGGGTCATTCGAGGTCCAGGGCCAGCCGCCGAATTCGGTGCGCCGGTAATCGGCAAACGCCTGCTGAATCTCTTCTTGGGTGTTC
The DNA here is from genome assembly GCA_945901125.1 of Bordetella parapertussis. Lineage (GTDB taxonomy): Bacteria > Pseudomonadota > Gammaproteobacteria > Burkholderiales > Burkholderiaceae_C > Limnohabitans. The sequence continues at coordinate 5,984 of CAMDKD010000042.1, read as the reverse complement.
ATCACAAACGGGCCGTATTGCGCCACCGGCTCGCCAATCGGGCGCGCCTGCAACATCAATAGTTCGCTTTCCTGGTTGCCGTTGACTAACACCAGGTCTTCACGCGTATTGACTTCAGCAACATGGCGGTTAGATACCTTTTGCCCGCCTATGTGAACCCCGTTGCCCTGAAACACATACAGCTGTCGGCGCGTGTCAGCATGCTTTGCGCGCGGCAATGTCCAGCTTGCACCGGCTTGCAAGCGGATGGTGAAGATGGCCAGGTCGGCGTCCCGCTGGCTGGCCCACGAGTCGGGCGGCGGCGGCAGACCGCGGGCAGCGTCCAACTCGCCTGCGACAACGATGACATCGGTGTGCAAACCCTTGTCGTCGGTATGCCGCACTTTTTGTATGTGTTCATTCCACAGCATGGTGAAGTGCGGTTCGGCCATTTTGCGGCGCGCAGGCAGGTTCAGCCAGATTTGGAACAACTCGCAGGGGTTGGGCGCATCTTCGTGGCGCAGCGGAAACATTTCGCAATGCACGATGCCTTTGCCGGCGGTCAGCCATTGCACATCGCCCGGGCCGAAACGCGCTGTCGCACCCAATGAATCCGAATGGTCAATATGTCCTTGACGCACGATGGTCACGGTCTCGAAGCCCCGGTGCGGGTGGGAGGGAAAGCCGGGAATGGTTTGCCCGTGGTACATGCTCCAGCCGTCTTTGTTCGCGAAATCGCTGCCGATTTGCCGCCCGGCGAGCGATGCCGCCGGGCCCATGAGCGAATTTCCGGCAGGGTAGTGATCAACATGGTGCACGCAGAACAAAAACGGGTCGATGGTTTGCCAGGGGAAGGAAAGCGGCGCGAGTGTGAGCGCGGCGGATTTAGAGAAACTAGGGTTGAAGATCAACGGAGCCAACAGCGGTATCACCTCACAGCAGGCGACTGCATTCACCAAGAATCTGGCTAACCTGGAGAGCAGTCTGGGCAAAACCGATGCACTCAACACCGGTGAGGCGGTAGACACTTACGACGAGTTGCAGGCCTTGTTCAGCTTGCAGGTGCTGCGCTCGTACAACGACGACACCGCTACCACCAAAACACAGCCCGCACCCGGTGTGGCGGATTACACGAACATCGGTGTCAAAGCGTATGCCAGTTTGAGCGATTTGACGGCAAACACGAACAGTGTGGCACTGGACTACAAGAATTTCGGTTTGTCCACAGATACAGCATTAGCAACCACCTTGAACTCTGCATTGGATAACCAAGCGGCCGGCACTGGCTTGACCAAGGCAGTGGTGCAAACCATGGTGGATGCTTATTACAAAGTTTTGAAGGAAGCGGGTACTACTGTCAGCAGCACAGGAAGTTATGTCAACGACAGCACCAACAATCCAACGTACAGTGATTACAACAACCTGGGCATCACGCATTCAAGCGGAACCAAGGCTGCGTTAACAGCATCTGATAGCAAATTGCTGAACTTGATGAATGACGTTCTAGGCCGTTCAACGCTAGCAGCCGTGGATACCACTACAGAACTGCAAGCCATAGAAAAGGCAGCTGAAAATATATTGGCCATAGGGGCAGGCAATGGTGAAGGCACTTCGATTGCGGGACTTACCTACACAAGCGACAAAAATAGCAGCGATTGGCTCGACGGTCAGACCGGGTTCAGTGCTCTCGGTATCACCGGGGTCAACAGCAACAATCTGGCCGGTGTAAAAAAAGCGATTGACACTGCGGATAGCGCCAACACCGGAGATGCGATTGACACGGTGCAGGAATTGCAAGCCATTGTCAGCATGTACCGCATCAATGACTATGCCGAAAATAGCAGCAATGATCGGCCTTCGCTGGCTGACTATCAAGCGGTATTGCTGGGACAAAGCGGTAAATTGACGGATGCTGTGAATGCCAATTTAAGCGCCTACAACAGCGTGGTGCTGAATAAGCCCGACGGCGCAAACCACAACACTTTCACTGACGCGCAGATCAAGTCCATGGTGTTGTCCTACAACACGATTTTGAATTTTGCCGACGGCTCCGGCACTTCTTATCTGAGCCCGGCACCTACGCAGACCGATTTCACGAATATCGGTGTTGGCAATGGTCTGAGCACCGGTTTGAAAACATTTGTGACGTCCATGCTCGGAGTTACCGAGTACGCCAACTTGTTGGCTGACGTGATCGGCGGTAAAAACGCTTCACAAGTTAACACGGTCGGCCAATTGAATGACTTGGCCACCATCATTGAGCGTATCAAAGAGTTGGAGGAAAAAATATCTTCTGATACAAACAAATACACATCCATCACTGGTGGCCCTCTGAGCGTTGATGACTTTGACAAGCTCGGTCTTGATACGAGCAGATTAAAAGATACATCCGGCACCACATTACAAAACAGATTGAATTACATCTATGACAACCTGATCAAGGTAGGCGAAGACGCGGCATACACCCAAGCCAGTTTCGATTCAGTGCTTGAACTCAACGCCTTGATCAAAGCCTCGGCCACCAATTTTCCTGCATGAAGCCAGCTATGTTTCATCGCCAGCGCACCATCGCCTGCCTGATCAGCGCGCTGTGTCTGCATGGCTTTTTCAGTCCTTCAGTCGCATTGGCGAAAAAGCCGAAAAAACCGCCTCAGTCAACGGCTGTGCCCTTGCCTCCAGCTGAAACTGCTGTGACGACCGGGCAGGGCGCGGCTTCGCCCCCGGCGTCGACAGTTGCACCGGCTTCTGCTGCTGAACCAAGCGGCACACGACAACAGAATGCCTCAGGTGAATTAAAGCCATTGACCGCAGGCCAAGTGCAAAACCAGAAAGTGCCGAATCTCGAACTCGAAGCCACAGACATTTCAAGCTCTCAAGTTGCGGCAGACAGCCCGGTCCAAGCCAAAAACACCGACCACCGTCTGCCGCAATCATTGACCAACCCAAGCGCCGGCTTGACATTGGCGCAACTGCTGCAAGCCGCGTCCGACACTTACCCCATGCTGGTGGCGGCCCGCACCGAAACCCGGGCTTCAGCTCAGGATGTGGCTGCCAGTGAACGACTGCGTTGGCCTTCGATCAGTGCCACGGTCGAGTCCGAAACAGGCAATTTGCGTTCTTACCCGAACCGGGCTTTGCAGGTGGACCAGATCTTGTGGGACGCCGGGCGCAACACGGCGCGCATCAACGAATCCAAAGTGTTGGCCGACATCAGTTTGATCAAAGTCTATTTGCAACAGCAGGAAGTGTTTTTGCAAATCGTCAACGCCTGGCAAAACATGATTGGCTCGCGCGAACGATTGAAAGTGGCAGACAAAACCCTTAAGCGTTTGAAAGACTACCAATTGCAAATGCGCCGTCGCGTGCAAGCCGAGGCGTCTCCGGTCATCGACTTGGAGTTGGTCGATTCGCGTTTGCTGCAAACCGATGTGGAATGGAGCACCGCCAAAACCAGCTTGCAAGTGGCACTGACTCGCTTGGCACAATTCACCGGCGAAGAAGACCTGGCGCGCCGCGCAAGCTCGCTCAGTTACGCCGACACGCTGGAGCAAACCGAGTCGTTTGCGCTTGCTGTCAACAACACCGACTGGTACCAGATGGCCGCTTCACACCCGTCGGTGGCCAAAGCGCGTCACGAAGTGAAACAGGTCAAGGAGCGCTTGCTGGCCAAAAACGCAGAAGCCTTTCCGCAGGTGTTTGCCAGGGTGTACAAACCCTTGAATCCACTGCCCAACAACCCGGACACTTCAACCACTGCATTTCTGGGCCTGCGTTACACACCGGGTGCAGGGTTTGCCAACGTGGTCGAAGCGCAGGCCATGAACACTCGTGTGGCCAGTTCAGAACAAGCGGTAGAGGCGGTGATGCGCGACACGCAGCAAAGCCTGGAAAACGACCGCGAAGAATTCTTCAATGCACGTTCGCGCATGCAAGCTTTGCTGCGCTCGGTAGCAGGCTCAGAAAAAGTGTTGGAGTCTTACCAGCGGCAGTTTCAAGCGGGACGCAAATCCTGGCTGGACTTGCTCAATGCTGTGCGCGAACTTGCGCAAAACGAATACGCACTGGCCGATGCCAAGGCAGGCATGGTGTCAGCCATGAACCGCTTGCAAATACGCATGGGCCAAGACCCTTACTAAGCCCGGACACCAACCATGAACGCCACAGCCACACATCCGCAATTCCAATGGGCCATGAACCGTTTGGCGCAAATGCAAGCCGGCAGCCTGGACCAGCTGCGCCTGAGTGCAGCCACCACTGCCCTAGACCAACACGCCGATCCGGTGCCGGCTTTGGCGCAAGTCTGCCAGCGCATGGGCCTGCCCAAACCGCGCTGGCTGAAACTACCCGAACGCGTGCAGTTGCCCGTGCTGTGCCACACCGTTGAGAGCGGTTGGGGCGTGGTGGTGGACCGCAGCCCGCAAGGCCTGTGGGTGGTGGTCACGCCCACAGGCATGGACAAGCTCAGCGACGATCAATTGAAAAATAAGTCTGCTGAAGTGCGCATTGCCGAACCGGTGCAACTGGGTTTTGGCTTGTCCATAGGAGCCGGTGCGGCCAAAGCCGAGAGTTTCATGGCGCATGTGCGCGATGGCTTGAAGCAGCACCGCACGGCTTTGATTGAGGCGTGTATCGCGTCTGCTTTCATTGGTGCTTTGTCGCTGGCGACTTCGCTGTTTTCCATGCAGGTGTACGACCGGGTCATCCCTGTTCGCAGCGAATACACCTTGATTATTTTGGCCGCCGGTGTGTTCATCAGTATATTGATTGAACTCGGTATGAAGTTTGCGCGTTCAAACCTGATGGACTATGTCATCGTCGGTTTAGACCAGCGTTTGTCGCGTGAAATTTTTCAGCGTTTGTTGCAATTGCGTGTGGATCAAATGCCGGCCTCGGTAGGTAGTTTGTCAGCGCAATTGCGCGGCTATGAACAGGTGCGCGGGTTTTACACTGCCAGCACTTTGTTCACCTTGATCGATTTGCCCATGGCCTTATTGTTTGCGGTGGTCATTATGCTGGTGGCCAGTCCCTGGGTGGCGGCAGTGCCTTTGGTGTTCAGTGTGATTGCCATGTTGATGGGTTTGTCTATCCGCAAAAAAATCATGGCGCAGGCCCGCGAAGGCGCTGCTTTGTCGAACATGAAAACCGGTTTGCTGGTCGAAGCGGTTGAGGGCATAGAAACCATCAAGGCAGGCTCCGGCGGTTGGAAATTTTTATCCCGCTGGATCAACGTCAACGGCAGCACCATACAAAACGATTTGAAAATGCGCTACGCCACTGACAGCGTAGGCTATTTGTCGGCGACGATTCAACAAGTCAGTTATGCCGGTCTGGTGGCGGTCGGCGCTTTGCTGGTGATGCAAGGTCAGATGACCATGGGTGCGCTGATCGCCAGTTCGATTTTGAGCGGCCGCATTTTGGCGCCGGTGATGGCCATACCCGGTTTGCTGGTGCAACATGCGCATGCGCAAGCGGCCTTGGCAGGCCTGGAGCGCATTTACCAACTCAAGACCGACCACCACGGCGTCGCCAGTCCGCTGGCACCCGGCGCTATTGAAGGCCATTTCAGCTTGCAGGATGTGAAGTTTGCGTATGCAGACAACCCGCCAGCGCTGGTTTTGCCCAAGCTTGAGATACGCCCGCAAGAGCGCATCGCCATTCTGGGGCCGATAGGCGCCGGTAAATCAACTTTGCTGCGATTACTCAGCGGCATGTATGTGCCGCAGCAGGGCAGGGTGTTGCTCGACGATCTGGATTTGTCACACATTAACCGCCAGGTGCTGAGTCAACACATCGGTTATTTGCAACAAGACCACCGTTTGTTCCAAGGCAGTTTGCGTGAAAACCTGTTGATCGGTTTGCCTGACCCCGGCGACGATGTTTTGCTGCAAGCCATGAAACGCACCGGCATGGACAAGCTGGTCAGCAGCCACCCCAAGGGCTTGGAACGCCCGATTGCCGAGGGTGGTAAAGGTTTGAGCGGTGGTCAAAAACAATTGCTGGCATTC
>CAMDKD010000041.1 GCA_945901125.1 Bordetella parapertussis | reverse complement strand
TGAACTTGGTGAACTTGGTGAACTTGGTGAACTTGGTGAACTTGGTGAACTTGGTGAACTTGGTGAACTTGGTGAACTTGGTGAACTTGGTGAACTTGGTGAACTTGGTGAACTTGGCAATGGACACGCTATGAAATTCATGCATTTATATGCCTAGACACCAGTACATGCAAATGCTTTTTTTATAAACATGTATTTTTTGGTTGTTTAGACATGTTTAAAAAATATGCACTTGCATCCACCCCTAGCCAAGAATCAGCAATTTCTTACCTAAATTACTGTTTTGCTCTTTCCAATGTGTATGTGCATGATTTTTCCAACATGTCCATTACCTAGTTTTCTTGATTGTCACCAACAACTGCTTGAGCTTGATTGATTGCTCTTGTGTGAGTTGCTGTGATGCACTCTCAGTCGCAATCTCTTTGTTCACTTGCACCAGTGCTTGCCTCAAAGCATCCAGCTTGATTTCGTTGATGCTTTTGATACCCATGTTGGTTTTGACAGAGTCTTTGGCTTGATTTGCCTTGCTTCTGCTGGTGATGCTGCGAGGCATTTGTTCCAAACCCATTTTGGGAAGCTGCTTGGCTTCTACAGCCCTATCTAGCCAAGCAGCAGCGTCAGAGCTGCTGACAGATTTCAGCAATGACTTGGCATGTTCAAGTTCATGCTGTACCTTTTGCTCATGTTCCAATTGCTTGGCTGCTCTGTCAACAAACACCTTGTAGGTTGTGGGTTGACTGGCTTTGTATGCATCTAATCTTCCTTGCCACATTGCAGTAGATTTCAGTGCTTGTTCATATTCACGCACTGAATCTGGTTTCACAGGTTTTCGCAATGCAAGTTGCTTTTCCCATTCAGATTCCATGACAGCTTTTTGTTCAGCAGTCAGCACCAAATCTACATCTCTTGCTTGAACTGTTTGTGCACCTTCAAGTCGTTGAATTAACTTGGCAAGTCTGTCACGTTTGCTGTGCAATGAGAACTTGGGCATATGAGTTCTTTAATCTGCTGTGTTTTCAATTCGTCAATTGTTAAAAATCACTACAACCCAATCTTGCACTTGCCATATGCAATGCTGCCTCGCCCATTGTTTTCAACAAAAGACAAGTCTTCAAATATCTGTATGTCGTATTGAGAATTTGTCACGTAGAACTTTTTTATCTTTACAAATTGTGTATTGGTAAATTCAACCCTGTCTGCAGTGTATGTGTCACAAGTCACTGCATTTTGACTTGGGGCAAAAGAACATCTTTTAACTGTTGTGTCCTGACCTTCTAGCACTTTGATGTTGAAATTAGATTTTTCTACCTCTTGCTTTGTTTGAATCACTGAAAGGTCAGCAGAGTATTTCTTTTCAACTTTGCATTCAAACGTGCCAGCATGACTAAAAGCCACGTGCATGAGAGCCGTAGAAAGAAGTAGTTGTTGAAGAGATTTTTTCAAAATGCATCCTTAGTTGGCTTCTTCATTTTTGTTGTCACAGCTGCCACACGCGGCACATGTCGCTTGCCAGCAATCTCTTGTGCCTTCAGTGCTGGTGTGATGTGCCCGTAGTGCTGCTCAATCATTTTGACACTGGTGCCCATTTGCTCAGCCAGCGTATACACACTCATCCTGTCTTTCATCAGCGCAAAGTGTGCATAGGTGTGACGCAAGGAATACAAGGTTCGCTTGTGTTTCACATCCTTGTGTGCATCCAAGCCACTGTCTCGCATCAACACCCTAAACGTGCCAGCCAAGTTCTTTGTGGTTTCTCCAGTGGCTAACTTGAACACTGGTTGATTTATTTTTTTCTTCAGCAAGTCCTCAAATGAGAACTTGGCTAATGTGGGTTGACGCAGTTGCAGCCTACGCAGGTATTCTTCTGTGTGGTGTGTGGCAATCAATGTGCGTCTGCCAGTCTTGCCTGTCACAGTGAACTGCAAATAACGCTCATCGCCACGTTTAATAAATGCAATATCACGCCATCTCAAGCCCAGTGCTTCAGTTCCATGTCGCACGCCAGTGTTCTTCAGCACCAGCACATAGTCACGCAGCAGGGCACGCATGTGGCGTGTTTTCTCAGTGTGCCCTTGCTCACTCCAGTTCACCATGTAGCTGGCAAGGCTGTTGTATTCGCTTTGACTAAAAGCCTCGCGTGCTGTGCCCTTGCTGCCTGTGTTCTTTACTTTGGGAATCTGCGCTCGCACAACCCACCCACGCTCCAGTGCCACATCAAACACACGGTTCATTGCACTGATGTGTGTGGTTACTGTGCTGGCAGCTGGCTTTCGTCCCATCAAACGTTCACGCCATGCACCAAACGCCTGCATCTCTTCATAGCCAATTGAGTTGATGTTGTAGCGTCCAAAAAATGGAATCAAGTATTTGTTGATGACTGTGACATAGTCTTTGTAAACACTCTTGCCAACTTTGGCAGCCAACTGTTTGGTTAATTCTTCCACTGCCAAGTTGGCAGCAGCATCAAAGCGTTTGCTGGCGATGGGAATGTTTTCGTCAAACAAAAATCTTGCTCTGTCATAGGCTTCGCATGCTGTCTGCGCCGCATACTGCAAGTTGATATGTTTGGTGGCTGTTCTGCGCCACTGCATGTCTTTTAGTTTGAACCGTGCTTGCCAACGCTGACTGTCTGGACGTCTGTACAGCACAACCTCACCACCACGTGCGTGTGCGAGGTTTTCATTCACAAGTTTGACTTCTATTTGCACAGAAAGGACACCCAAATGTTAAGTAAAAATATCTTTAATTTTATTTTCATTTGTAAATATCCCAGACCTTTTTTGCTCTGTCATGGCATTTTGCAGAGCCGCTAAATTTTTATAAACTAATTTTCGTTTTGGTGTAATCACCAACGCTTTTCCATTGTATAAATCTAAACACTCATAACCATTCAAGGTAAATTTCTCAAACCAATTAAATCTAATGCAATCCTCTTCGCTAATATCTTCATAACCCTTTTTATCGCTTTTAAGAAATTTACTAAATGATTCTTTTTCTGCTGCATTCATTTCTTCTATTCTAATTTTGTAATACATGGCTTTGATTTTTATTTCATCCCCATTAGTTTCGGCAAACAATTTTGCGTATAGTCCTTTTTTCCTTTTTTCACTTTCAAATTCTTCCGCTACTTTTTCCCACATTTCATCATCATTTTTTTTCAATATTGGTGCACTTATTATTTGAGCGCCGCTATTTCCTAACTCAGTATTCTTATCATTAATTTTTAAGCCACAGTACATATATAAAAATATTTTCGGGATTAGCATTACTAAAATGCCTATCACCATACTTTCTTTAGTAGCGCCTTTAATTACTAAATCTGTAATATTGTTTTCTACAAATATCGCTATGCCCACTATAGCCAGAATATTGATAATGATTAATAATTTCAACCAGCTTCTAATTTGTTCTAAGTTCCCTTTGTATCCATACCAAGCCACAAATATCCAAACAGCATAGTAAAAAGAGTTTTTTTGCCCATTTATTGATGCATTCACCATAGTAACAAACAGCATAAAAACTGAGAGTGCAACAATACCCCATCTACTTTTGTTTATTGCTTCCATTTTGCCTCCTACAAACCATATGTATTAATTTGCAGTTTATTGCCAAAAGCCAAAACGTGCGACAAATTTCTGCCGCAGAGCGCAACCAATTTGGCTGTGTGGGACAGAGTTGAACGAAGGGGTGTAAATCAAGCGCGGCAGCTGGTTTGGGTGCAGCAAATAACCAAAGCATTTCACACAACTAAAGCAGCCAAACCGTGCGATAACCGTGCTACAGAGTTTGGTAGCACGTTTTCAGCCGCAAACCCAATGAATATGGTGGCCTGGAGTGGAATCGAACCACTGACACGCGGATTTTCAACACACGTGGCGCCCAAATCCTCAATGTTTGTGGGGCTTGCAAATATTGTTTTAATTTCGAAACCCAATAAAACCATATAGGGAAGCACTTTTTTGTTCTATTATATTATTTGTTTTTGCATCATAAATCGCTATGTTAAGCATATAAACACCATGTGCGTTTTGAGCACTGATTTTGAATTCTTTTCTAAGTAAAATTTTCACACCTTCTTGAGAAACAGTACCTAATTTGGCAATTTGATTTTGCACTGAATATCCTGAATATAGTCCGTATTCTTTTCCATTAGTTATCTCTAGATCAGTTGTAAAATTACTTCCGCCTGCAAAACAAGGAGTAAACATCAAATGCCTTATTTCTGGTTGATTTTTAGGATAACATCTAATTATTGCAAAATATGGAAATTCATTTTCTGGTAATGGATCACTCTTTTCGTATTTTGTATTTTGACCAATCGGTAAACCAACTTCTTGGCAAGTTCCAGCAAAACTTTTTATCAAATTAACGTTTTTAGACTCAAAGGCTTTGGTTAGGATAGGCGCTGATTTTGATTGAGCATCGTTATATTCAGGATTACCTTTGTATTTCATATCTAGGTCTGTCCATATTTTTTCACTAAAAGTTGCATCATTATTATTATTAGCTTTTAAACTCAATAAGTACCAAAAAATATGGTAACCAGCACACATTCCTACTTTTTGTGTTTCAGAAATTGTCTCTTCAGCATTTTTTTTCGATGCCGATTTTGATTGTTGCTTATCTAACTTAGAATTTTCAATATCTAAAGGCTTGTTTTTTAATTCTTCAATCTTTTTCTGAGATTCAGCAATCTTTGTTTTTTCTTCTGCTATTTCCTGTTCTCTATTTTTCTTAGCCTGCTCTACTGCAGCCTTTGCAGCAGCCACACGATTTTTCTCGTCAATTATTGCTTGTGCTTTTGCTTGTTCTTCTGCTTGTATTTTTGCTATTTCTTCTGCTTTTAAATCAGCCTGCGCCTTGGCTTTGGCTTCAAGAATTGCTTTTTCTTTGGCATATGCCTCTGCTTTGATTTCTTCAAGCACTCGTGCTTTCGCTGCGGCACTCTGTTTCTCCTTTTGGTATTCCTCTTGTTTTAATTTCTCTAATGCCGCCGCTCTTGCTTCAGCATCTTGAGACTGTCTCAGTTCTTGTTGCGCTTTTTGTCTGGCTTCAGAGATTGCATCTTCTCTTGCTTGAGCCTCTTGTGCCAGTTTCAATTCTTGTTGTGCTTTTTGTCTAGCTTCAGAGATTGCATCTTCCCTTGCTTTAGCCTCTTGTGCCAGTTTCAATTCTTGTTGTGCTTTTGCTTTTACATCTTCAATTGCTTTTAAGTCTTGTGCCAGTTTTAAATCTTGTTGTGCTTGCTTTTCTTTTTCAGCATTAATAATAGATTGATTCTTTTCTGACTGGCTGTTATTAAGGTCGGATTTATTATTGACACTTTCCTTGGCTTCTTTTTTAGTATTGTCGTGAACCACTAATTCAGTTTCACGCATGGCATACGAAAAAAATAGTTTGGTATCTACAATATCATTTGCATCAATTACCAAAGAACATTTGCAACCCTTTGCCTCACACATTGATAAAGCAGACTTTTTATTTTGTGCCCTTACTTCTCGGTCCATACACCATAGAGGATCTCGCGCACTGAATCCAATGATATTGTTGCAACTTGTTTCATTCGGAATAGCAAGAGACCAGCAATTTAATCCCCTAACAGCCCTGTCTAGCGGTATATTAAAATTATCATATTTTCTTTTGCTGAAATCAAATTTATCTAGACAGTGAATTTTTTTTGAAGAGTCAGTTAATTGATGAGATAGCGCACACTTTTCTGCCGCAATTGCTGATTGTGCAAGATATATAAATAGCAATACTAAAATTATTTTCAAATAATCAGAACTGATAGATTTCATAACCTCACCTTAAATCAATTCTTTCTTTCCAAAATTTCATATAAACAGAAAACGAGAAAACTTTTGTAGGGTCGCATGCTTTGGGCTGTAGGGCATAAAACCACAGGATTTCTTTTGTTTGCAGATGCCAAACCGTGCGACAACCGTGCTACAGAGTTTGGTAGCACGTTTTCGGCTGCCGACCCAATGAATATGGTGGCCTGGAGTGGAATCGAACCACTGACACGCGGATTTTCAATCCGCTGCTCTACCAACTGAGCTACCGGGCCGTAAGGGATAAGACTATAACACCGATGACCAAGGTCAATGGGCCTCAGGGTCGAACTTTTTCAGCTCTCTTTTGTAAGTCTCATAACTCGGTAGAGCCACAGCGCAGACATACCGTCAATGCACAATACAGCCTGTCTTTTCCTGAATCCCCATGAACCCTGCACAACTGCACTGCGAACACCTGAACAAACGGTTCGGCGACAACCTGGTGGTTGATGATTTGTCTTTCGCGCTTTACCCCGGTGAATGCCTGGGCGTGATCGGCCCGAATGGCGCGGGCAAAACCACCACGTTTCGCATGTGTCTGGGGCTGACCGCGCCAGACAGCGGCAGCGTCACCGTGTTCGGTGAAGACATGCCCACGCAGGCTTTGTCCATCAAATCCCGGCTGGGTGTGGTCAGCCAGTTCGACAGCCTGGACCCGGATTTTTCCTGCGCCGAAAACCTGCTGGTCTATGGCCGCTATTTCGGTATGAAGCGCGCCGACATAGATGCGCGTATTCCTATGTTGCTCGATTTCGCCTCCTTGACCCACAAAGCCGACGCCAAACCCGGCGAGCTCTCCGGCGGCATGAAACGCAGACTGAGTCTGGCGCGCGCGCTGATCAACGACCCGTTGTTATTGCTGCTGGACGAACCCACCACCGGGCTGGACCCGCAGGCCCGGCACCTGATGTGGGAGCGTTTGCAGCAGTTATTGCAACAAGGCAAATCCATTTTGCTGACCACGCATTTCATGGACGAAGCCGAACGTTTGTGCGACCGCTTGCTGGTGATAGACCACGGTCGCAAGATTGCTGAAGGTAAACCGCGGGATTTGATCGCTGAACACCTAGAGCCGGATGTGGTCGAGGTGTATGGCGGCGACACGCAAACGCTGGCGCACGGCCCGCTGCGCGCGCAAGCGCAACGGGTTGAGGTCAGCGGTGACACGGTGTTTTTCTATACGCAAACCGCGCAAGCCTTGTTGCAAGCGCTGGCCGCTTACCCGGGCGTTCGCAGTCTGCATCGCCCGGCGAACCTGGAGGATTTGTTTTTGAAACTGACCGGGCGGCAAATCCGCGAGGGGGCTTGATGCATTTGCGATTCTGGCCCGTGTTTTTGCGCAATTTTCTGGTCTGGCGAAAGATGATCATTCCCAGTCTGATCGCCAACATCGCCGAGCCTTTGATGTGGCTGGTGGCTTTTGGCTATGGCCTGGGCGCGCTGGTTGGCGAAGTGCAACTCGGTGCGGACAAGGTGTCTTACATCGTGTTTCTGGCCAGCGGCTCTATTTGCATGAGCGCCATGAACGCGGCGACCTTCGAGGCTTTGTACTCGGCTTTTTCGCGCATGCATGTGCAAAAAACCTGGGACGGCATCATGAACGCGCCGGTGCGTTTGGACGATGTGTTGCTGGCTGAAATGCTGTGGGCCGCGTTCAAGGCCATCTTCACTGCGACGGCCATTCTCTTCGTGATGCTGGCCTTAGGCATTGCCAACAGCTGGAAGGTATTGCTGGCCTGGCCCATTTTGCTCGGCGTCGGTATCACCTTCAGTTGTCTGGCTTTGATCTTCAACGCTTTGGCCAAGGGCTACGATTTTTTCACCTACTACTTCACGCTGTTTCTCACACCCATGATGTTTTTAAGCGGCGTGTTTTTCCCGTTGGACAATTTACCCGAAGGCGTGCGCTGGCTGGCCATGGCGCTGCCGCTGACCCAGGCCGTGTCGCTGGTGCGTCCGCTGTTCATGGACCAGTGGCCCGAGCATGTGTTGGTGCATTTAGGCATATTGGCGGCTTATGCAGTAGCCGCCTGGACGATAGCGCTGCACTTAACGCGTAAACGCTTCAAACAATAAGCACATACTGCTTGCGCTGCGCTCTTTGTCTGAAAAACAGCTTTTGTTAAATCTGCCGCTCCGGCATGTAAACACGCATGCCGTCCATGAAATACTCGACCATGATTTGACACGCTAAGCGGCTATTTTGCTCGCGCGGCTCTGCGGTAAAGCCGAGCATGGCTTGCTCGTCTTCGGAGGGCTCAAACAGCTCTTGTGCGTGCTCTGCTTGTATATAGCAATGGCATGTGGCGCAAGTGCAATTACCGCCGCATTCGGCAACAAAACCCGCGACACCGGCCTCTTGCGCCGCGCTCAACAAGGTTTGGCCGTTTTGGGCGTAAGCCTCTTGTTCCTGGCCGTCAGGGTAAATAAATATCAGTTGAATCATCAGTCTGCATACACCCCGGCAGCTTTGATGACGGGGCTCCATTTGTTGATTTCGGACAAAACAAATTTTCTGTGCTCTTGCGGCTCGGTGCGTTTGTCGGTGATCATGACCGCGCCCATGTCATGCTGTTTTTTGACAAAAGCCGGGTCGCTCAACACCTTGCGCATGGCCGCATTCCATTTGGTCTGGGTGTCAGCGCTCATGCCTTTGGGACCATAGGCCCCGTGCCAAATACTGATCTGAAAGCCTTTGATACCGAGTTCCTGCATGGTCGGCAGATTGCTGAATGTGGGCTGTGTGAGTCGCTTAGGTGTAGTCACGGCATAGGCCTTGACCTTTTTACCATCGATATAAGCCATGGTGTTGCTGGTCTGGTCGCACAACAAATCGATTTGCCCGCCCATCAAATCGGTGATAGCCATAGACACGCCTTTGTAGGGAATGGTGGCAAGTTCGGTTTTCATTGCTGCTTGCCACAGCAGACCACACAAATGCGAGGCCGAGCCAATACCTGCATTGCCCAAGTTGGCTTTGTCCTTGTTTTTGCCTATCCAGGCTGACAACTGTTTGTAATCTTTAGCTTCCATGGTGGGTCTAGCCACGATGGTCATGGGCACTTCATGGATCATGCCCAGAAAAGTGAAATCACTGTCCACTTGAAAACCGGGGTTGCGATTGAGTGCCGGCATGGTCGCCATGCCAATGTGGTGTATCAAAATCGTGTGGCCATCAGGCGCGGCGCGCGCCACCTTTTGAGTGGCAATCGCACCACCTGCGCCCAACACGTTTTCCACCACGATGGTATTGACGCCCAGCGGTTTGCGCAAAGCCTCGGCCATGTCGCGCGCCAGCCGGTCGGTCGGTCCGCCGGCTGTGAACGGCACGACGATGGTGATGGGCTTGTCTTTGAAGGGGAAAGTTTGAGCCGAAACATTGCCGAAAAAACTGATCGTCAGCGCGCTGAACGCGAGCGCTGTCGCTTTAATGAAGGCCGCGCTGATCGACACACAGCACAAGCCTTGAGTAACGGATGAAAAGCGGTTATTTGTAACTGCGCGCATCTTCAATGACTTTTCCATCGTTGGGCAAACTGCCGGTTGTTGCGACAACAATCTCGGCGCGCAACTTGGTGATGTCGCGCACCGCTTGTTCCACCGATGCAATCAACTCTGCATTGTGTTCCACAGTCTCAATATGCAAATGCATTTGGTCTTGCGCCATTTCACCGCTGACCACCAGGCGCGCTTTGCTGATTTGCGCAAAACGCTTGACGATTTGATCGACTTGACCGGGATGCACAAACATGCCGCGCACCTTGGTGGTTTGATCGGCGCGGCCCATCCAGCCTTTGATGCGCTGGTTGCTGCGGCCTGTGGGACACGCACCGGGCAATATGGCTGTCAAGTCGCCGGTACCGAAACGTACCAACGGGTAATCCGGGTTCAACGTGGTCACCACCAGTTCGCCCACCTCGCCCTCGGCCACCGGGTCGCCGGTGCCGGGCCGCACGATTTCCACAATCACGCCTTCGTCCAGCACCAGACCTTCGCGTGCAGCGGTTTCGTACGCAATCAAACCAATATCGGCCGTGGCGTAACACTGGTAGGCGGTGATACCGCGTTCGGCCAGCCAGTCGCGCAGTGACGGCGGAAAGGCTTCACCGCTGACCAGTGCTTTTTTCAACGAAGGCAAAGACACGCCTGTTTCAGCGGCTTTGTCTATGATGATTTTCAAAAAACTCGGCGTGCCGCAATAACCGGCGGGGCGCAGTTCAGCCATGGCTTGCAACTGTTGCTCGGTCTGCCCCGTACCGCCCGGAAACACCGTGCAACCTAAGGCATGCGCACCGCTTTCCATCATGGAGCCCGCCGGGGTGAAGTGGTAACTGAAGCAGTTATGCACCAATTCACCAGAGCGAAACCCCGCAGCATACAAAGCGCGTGAAATGCGCCAGTAATCCGAGCGACTGCCCTCTGGTTCGTAAATCGTACCAGGCGAAGCAAACACGCGCGGCATGTTCTTACCGAACGACAAGGCGGAAAAGCCGCCGAACACATCATTGGCGCGCTGTGCTTGTTGACGCTCAAGCAACTCATACTTGCGCGTCACCGGCAAAGCAGCCAGCGCCTCACGCGAAGTGATGGCAGCAGGGTTCACGCCTTTCAAAATCTCAGCGAAAGCCGGTGCGTGTTGTTGCGCATGCGCTATCTGCTTGGGCAAGGCTTGCAACAGTGCAGCTTCGCGTGCGGCAGGGTCGCGCGTTTCCAGATCGTCGTAACTGTCAGTCATAGGTATTTAAGCAAGCCAGCGCTTGCGTCGTTTGTAACTTTTCACGTCTTTGAAGCTCTTGCGTTCGCCGCCGCCCATGCCTAAGTAAAACTCTTTCACGTCTTCGTTGTTGGCCAGGTCGGCAGCAGCACCGTCCATGACAATGCGGCCCGACTCCATGATGTAACCAAAGTCGGCATAGCGCAAAGCCATGTTGGTGTTTTGCTCCGCCAGCAAAAAAGTGACTTGCTCTTTTTGGTTCAAATCTTTGACGATGTTGAACACTTCTTCGACGATTTGCGGTGCCAAGCCCATAGACGGTTCGTCCAGCAACACCAGACTGGGATTGGCCATCAAGGCGCGGCCGATGGCGCACATTTGCTGCTCACCACCTGAGGTGTAGGCCGCTTGTGATGTGCGGCGTGTTTTCAACCGGGGAAAGTAGTTGTAAACCTTGTCCAGATTGGCGGCAATCTCGCCCTTGTCGGAGCGGGTGTAACTGCCGGTGAGCAGGTTTTCTTCGATCGTCAAATGGGCAAAGCAATGCCGGCCTTCCATGACTTGCACCACACCGCGCTGCACCAGGTCGGCAGGCGTCAAGTTTTCGATGCGCTCGCCATGCAATTCAATGCTGCCCTTGGTGACTTCGCCGCGCTCGCCTTTGAGCAAATTGGAGATGGCGCGCAGCGTGGTGGTTTTACCCGCGCCGTTGCCGCCGAGCAAAGCCACGATGCCGCGCTCGGGCACCTGCAAGGACACGCCTTTCAACACCAGGATCACATGGTTGTATATGACCTCGATGCCGTTGACATTCAAAACAATCTTGGGCGTACTCATGGCGGTGTCCGGTTGCATGCCTCAGATCAGGACTGGCAGTCCGCGCCGGTGCGGCGCGTGAGCTTTTTCTCGGCCGCGTATTTGTCGGCAGTGGCTTTGACCAGCGGCTTCAAAATTTGCTCGTCGGCTTGCATCCAGTCCGAGGTGAACTCCCAGGCCTTGCCGTTCCAGGTATGAATGCGCGTCCAGGCCGCACCCATGTGGTCCATGCAAGAAGTGCTGATCGGGCGCATCACGCCTTTGAAGCCAAGTGCATCGAGTTTGGCTTGGGTGAGGTTCAAATTCTCCAGGCCCCAACGCACTTGCTCGCCGGTCATGACCTTGCCTTTGCCGAAACGCTCTTGCGCTGAACGTATGCCTTCAATGCCAATCATGGCGCTCATGGCACCGCGCAAATACAGCACTTGGCCGACTTCTTCTTTGGGTCCTGTGCCCTGACCTTTGGCATGGACTTGGGTCAGCATGAATTTGACGATGTCAGAATTCGGTTCGGCTCCGTGTTGAATCGTGACCGCGTTGTAACCCTTGGCACCGTCGGCCACGTCTTTGACATCAGGCTCGGCACCGGCCCACCAGACGCCGTACATTTTTTCGCGCGGGTAACCGGTGGCCTGCGCTTCCTTGATGGCGGTGGAATTCATCACGCCCCAACCCCACAACACCACGAAATCAGGCTTGGCCTGGCGCACTTGCAGCCAAGTGGCTTTTTGTTCAACACCGGGAGGCGTGACCGGCAGCAATTGCAACTCAAACCCATGGTTGCGTGCACGCTCTTGCAACAGCGGAATAGGCTCTTTACCAAACGGGCTGTCGTGGTAGACCAAGGCGATTTTCTTGCCTTTGAGTTTGTCCAAGCCGCCTTCTTTTTTACCGATGGCTTGCACAATGGTGTCAGCCGCCACCCAGTAGGTACCGGCGATAGGGAAATTCCACTTGAACACCGCGCCGTCCGAGCTTTCGCTGCGGCCATAACCGACGGTCAGCACCGGGATTTTGTCGCCGGGAGCTTTTTCAGTCACTGCAAAAGTAGCCCCGGTTGACAAAGTTTGCACAAAACTGGGGTTCTTGCTTTTCAAACGTTCATAGCATTCGACGCTGCGTGCCGTGTCGTAACCGGTTTCGCATTCTTCATAAGCGATTTTCACGCCGTTGATGCCGCCTTTGACGTTCACCAGCTTCAGGTAATCGACAAAGCCGTTGGCCCATGGCGTGCCATTGGGCGCGTAAGGGCCGGTGCGGTAAGACAGCACCGGGACAAACTGTTCCTTGGCCTGCGCCACGGCCTGTGTGGCCGCCAACATCAACACCGAGGTCAGCAGAGCAGATAACAACAAGACTGGTTTTTTCATCTTCGTCTCCTTCAATTTGGACTCACAAAAAGGGGCTTAAACACACTCAATAAGGGAAAGGCCAGACGCGCATTTTTTGTTTGCCTATGGCCCACAAACGCGCCAAGCCGTGCGGCTCGACAATCAAAAACCACACGATCAAAGCGCCGAAAATCATCAATTCGGCATGCGACACCACAGTGGTGGATATCACCAGACCAAACCAACCGGCAAACACCGGCAGAAACTGGTTGAGAAAAATCGGCAGCACCACGATGAAGGCCGCACCGAGAAATCCGCCCATGATGGAGCCCATGCCGCCGATGATGACCATGAACAACAAACGGAAAGATTGATCGACGGAGAAGGCGCTTGGCTCCCAAGAGCCCAGGTAAATAAACGCCCACAAGGCACCGGCCATGCCGATGATGAACGAACTGACGGCAAATGCGCTGAGCTTGGCATACATGGGTCGGATGCCGATGACCGCCGCGGCCACGTCCATGTCGCGTATCGCCATCCATTCGCGGCCGATCGCACCGCGCACCAGATTTTTGGCCAGCAATGCCACCACGCACAACAGGCTCAGGCAAAACAGGTATTTGCTCAGATCACTTTCAATCGGCATACCAAACACTTGCAAGTTAGACACCGACACCGAGCCGGATGGGGTGTCCAAGGTGAACCACTTGATGCGCAAAAACATCCAGTCGGCAAAAAACTGCGCGGCCAGTGTGGCCACCGCCAGGTACAAACCGCGCACCCGCAAACTCGGCAAGCCGAACAAAATGCCAAAAACCGTGGCGCACAAGCCCCCCAATATCAAAGTAGGAATCAATGGCATGCCGGGCACGCGGGCAAAAAAGTTGTAAGCACCGTAAGCGCCAACCGCCATGAATGCACCCGAGCCCAGGGAAATCTGGCCGCAATAACCGACCAGGATATTCACGCCCAGCGCCGCCATGGCCATGATGACAAAGGGAATCAAAATAGCGCTGAACATGTAGTCGGAGGCGATGAACGGCACGCCGGCAAATGCCAGCAGCAACAATGCAGCCATGAACCAGCGGTCTTGCACGATAGGAAATATCTGCTGATCCGCTTGGTAGCTGGTTTTGAATTGGCCGTTTTCTCTATAGAACATGGTTACACGCGATCAATAATTTTCTCGCCAAAGAGTCCCTGAGGACGCACGAGCAAGAACAACAAAGCCAGAACATAAGCAAACCAGATTTCAATACCGCCGCCGACATACGGGCCCAGATACACCTCGGACAATTTCTCGCCGACACCGATGATCAAGCCGCCGATGATGGCACCGGGCACCGAAGTCAGGCCGCCCAAAATCACCACCGGCAAGGCACGCAAGGCGACTGTCGCCAATGAAAACTGCACGCCGAGTTTGCTGCCCCAAATCATGCCGGCCACCAAAGCCACCACACCGGCCACGCACCACACAATCACCCAGATGCGGTTAAGCGGTATGCCGATAGACTGCGCCGCTTGGTGGTCATCTGCCACAGCACGCAAAGCGCGTCCGGTGCTGGTCTTTTGAAAGAACAAAGACAGCAAAGCCACCAGACAAGCCGCTATCAGCGCTGCGATCAAATCTTCCTGGTTGATCAAAATACCGCCCGGAAACGTGGACTCAAAAGCCATCACCGGTTCTTTGGGCATGCCGATGTCGATTTTGTAAATATCGCTGCCGAAAATCGATTGGCCCAAGCCTTCCAGAAAGTAAGTGATGCCTAAAGTGGCCATCAACAGCGTCGTACCTTCTTGGTTCACCAGTTGGCGCAACACCAATCGCTCAATCACCCAGGCCACGCAAAACATGACGGCGGCCGCCATGGCAAAAGCGATCAAATTGACCAGCCACAAATTGCCCAGCCCGGCTGCATTCAGCCACTCGGAAAACCGCGCCATCGCCAAAGCGGCAAACAAAACCATGGCACCTTGCGCGAAATTGAACACGCCCGAGGCTTTGAAAATCAGCACAAAGCCTAAAGCGACCAGCGAATACAACATGCCGGCCATCAGGCCACCCAGCAGCGTTTCCAGAAAGAATCCCATGGCAGTCAATGTCCTGTACCGAGGTAGGCGCTGATCACCTCGGGATTGTTGCGCACTTCGTCGGGCGTGCCGTCGCCGATTTTTTTACCATAGTCCAGCACCACCACACGGTCGGAAATGTCCATCACCACGCTCATATCGTGTTCGATCAAGACCACGGTGGTGCCGAACTCGTCGTTCACATCCAAAATGAAGCGGCACATGTCCTGCTTCTCTTCCACATTCATGCCGGCCATGGGTTCATCCAGCAACAGCACTTGCGGTTCCAGCGCCAGCGCACGGCCTAAGTCCACACGTTTTTGCAAACCGTAAGGCAACTGCCCCACCGGTGTTTTGCGGTAAGCCTGAATTTCCAAAAAGTCGATTATTTCTTCCACCCGCTTGCGGTGTTCGATTTCTTCGCGCTCGGCCGGGCCGAGTCGCAGCGCCTGCCACAACAAATTCGATTTCATGCGCAAATTGCGCCCGGTCATGATGTTGTCGAGCACGCTCATGCCTTTGAACAAGGCCAGGTTTTGGAAGGTGCGGGCCACACCCATGACTGCGACCTGGTGGCTGTCCATGTGGCTGAAGGTCTGGCCGCGAAACGTGATCTGCCCGTGCTGCGGCGTATACACGCCGTTGATGCAATTGAGCATGGAAGATTTGCCGGCGCCGTTGGGGCCGATGATGGCGCGGATCTCGTGCTCGCGCACATCAAAGCTGATGTCAGACAAGGCTTTGACGCCGCCGAAACTCAGCGAAATGTTTTGCACATTCAATATGACGTCACCGATTTGTTTGCTCATGCGACACGCTCCACGGCGCTGAACACTTTGGCGTCCGACAGCATCAATGTGGCGCTGACGCTGCCGCTTCTGCCGTCTTCAAACTTGACGGCGGTTTCTATGTATTGCTGCGCCAGTCCCGCATACAAAGCGTTGACCAGCACTTCGTATTTCTCAGCGATGTAACCGCGCCGCACTTTGTTGGTTCTGGTGAGTTCGCCGTCGTCGGCGTCGAGTTCTTTGTGCAACACCAGAAAGCGGCTGATTTGCGATCCGGCCAGCAAAGTATCGATAGACAAATCTGCGTTGACTTTTTCCACGCAGTCCAGAATCAACTGGTGCACCTCGGGCTTTTGCGCCAGATCGGTGTAACCGGCATAAGGCAGGTTGCGCCGCTCGGCCCAGTTGCCGACCGCATCGAAATCAATGTTGAGCATGACGCAAACTTTGTCGCGCCCGTCACCGTAAGCCACGGCCTCTTTGATGAACGGGAAAAATTTCAACTTGTTTTCCACGTACTTGGGCGCGAACATGGCGCCGTCATTTGCACCACCTTGGATGCGGCCCACGTCTTTGACACGGTCGATGATTTTCAAATGTCCGCGACTGTCGATGAAGCCAGCGTCATTGGTTTTGTACCAACCGTCGGCGCTCAACACTTCTGCTGTGGCTTCGGGGTTTTTGTAATAGCCTTTGAGCAAACCGGCCGACTTGACCAGAATTTCACCGTTGTCTGCCACTTTGATTTCCACGCCGTCGCAAGGCACACCCACGGTGTCCGCATACGCCTGGTTGTCCGGCTGCAAACACACAAACACCGCGGTTTCTGTGGAACCGTACAACTGTTTGAGGTTGATGCCGATAGAGCGGTAAAAACTGAACAGGTCCGGGCCTATGGCCTCGCCTGCGGTATAGGCCACGCGGACCCGCGAAAAACCCAGGTTATTGCGCAGTGGCCCGTAGACCAGCAAGTTACCGAGTCCATACATCAGTGAGTTCCATGCACCAATGGGTTCACCGTCGATGCGGCGCGGCCCGACCTCACGCGCCAAGTCCATGAAGTACTTGAACACGGCTCGCTTGGGCGCGCTGGCGTCTTCCATGCGAATCATCACCTGGGTGAGCAAACCTTCAAACACGCGCGGCGGTGCAAAGTAATAGGTAGGCCCGACCTCTTTCAAATCGATGGTCACGGTCTCGGTTGACTCCGGGCAATTCACCACATAACCGCAGCACAGCCACTGCGCATAACTGAAAATGTTTTGGCCTATCCAAGCCGGTGGCAAATAAGCCAGCACTTCTTCACGGCTGGTGAGTTTGTCAAAGTCAGCCCCGGCCTTGGCGCGGTCTAACAAACTGCGGTGCGTATGCACCACACCCTTGGCGTTGCCGGTGGTGCCGGAGGTGAAAAACATGGCGGCCACGTCATCCGGCTGACCGGCTTGTATTTGCTGCTCGACAAATGGCGGGTTTTTGGCCGCCAGCGCTGCACCATCCTGCAACAGCGTATCCAGACTGCACAAACCTTGCGAAGGGTAATTGCGCAAGCCGCGCGGGTTGTCGTAGTAAATACGCGCAAGCGTCGGGCAATCCGCTTGAATTTCCTGCAACTTGTCGACCTGCTCTTGGTTTTCCACCACAGCAAACCGCACTTCAGCGTTGTTGATGGGGAAGACGTATTCCGTAGCCGCCGCGTCCTGGTAAAGCGGCACCGGTATGCCGCCCAGCGTTTGCACGGCCAGCATGCCGGCGGACAGCCTGGGGCGGTTGGCGCCGACGATGAGCACATGCTCGCCGCGTTGCAAACCGTCGCGCGCCAGCCCATGGGCTATTTGTCCGACCATGGCGTACAGGTCAGCCCAATTCAGGGTTTGCCAGATACCGTATTCTTTTTCGCGCAGCGCGGCATCGCCCGGGCGTTGGCGCGCATGTTCCTGAAGTAAACGGGGGAAAGTGGTGTTCATCAGACAGTCAATCACAGCGTCAGACGGAAATACGCCTGAATCTCACAGTGCGCGGATATTAGGCTGGAGTTTGACGCTATTTTGTCTTTCCGACGACAATATAGGGAAGATACCTAGGCTTTGTTTCTTACGTTTTTGACACCCATGACCCAAGACCTGACCCTGCACCAACGTCGCCGGCCACCTACCGCACAGGAACTCGACGGTATCCCCTGGTTGCGCCTGCTCAGCGACAAAGAACGCGAACACACGTTGCCGCGCATCGTTGTCGGGGACGCAGAAACCGGCAACGCGGTCTGCCGCATAGGACGCGACCCGACTTACTGGTTCGGCGTGGTCGACGGTTTGCTCAAAATGAACATAGATACCGACAAAGGCGATAGCCTGACTTTCACCGGTGTGTCGCGCGGCGGCTGGTTCGGCGAAGGCACTGCCCTCAAACGCGAACCCTACCGTTACAACGTCAACGCACTGCGTCCCAGCGTGGTGGCGGGTTTGCCGATTGACAGTTTTCACACCCTGCTGGCCGAGTCCATAGGCTTTAACCGTTTCATCATGAACCAGTTGAACGAGCGCCTCGGGCAGTTCATTGCGGCGCGCGAAATTGACCGCATCAACAACCCTGACTTGCGCGTCGCGCGCAACCTGGCCGCCCTCGTCAACCCGGTGCTGTTTCCGGGGGTAGGCGAAGTCTTGGATATCACCCAACAAGAGTTGGGTTACCTGGTCGGCCTGTCGCGCCAACGTGTGAATGTGGCTTTGAAGCGGCTGGAAGAAGCGCAATGGATACGTGTCAGCTACGGCGGTATTCGCGTATTGAATTTGCCCGCGCTGCGAAGCCATACACTGCCTTAGTCGCAACAATTAACCCTTGCTAATCCGTTCGATTTATATATACTGTACAAATTCACAGTCATTAGCAATCTTAACCCTTCTCTATTCGGTATTAAGCGCAGCAACCGTAACTTTGCTGACCCTTATTATTGGGGGGAAAACCAGTTTAACTCCTCATTTCCAGTAGCTTTGGCCTGCTACATGAGGTCAAAGAACGAACCGCTCATTTATATATGTCACGGTTCCAGCGGCCAATCTGTTTTAAAAACACTGGATGCAGCTGAATTATTTGGAACTTCTGAAAAATCAGAAAATATCTTTTTTTCTTTTGAAACGCGTTTTGATGCATTCCGTGACTTTGTACACGATGAATTACCCGCTATAGATCTGGTCATTGGAATCAACGACCCCATAAAGCAACTTAGGCCAATTGAAGTCAAGTTAACAACGTTACCTGACAACACCACGGAAAATTTATCTGAGGATCAATACGGTTCTGAATTGGTTATTCGCTTAGCGACCATGCGCTACATGGCGTTATCTATGAGCCGCGCTGTCAACGCTCACCAGAATGAAATTCGAGCAATTTTTGAACCTGTATTTGCCACTGTGCGCAATTGGGATAACAAGGCTGAAATGCTTGCCATTTCTAGGCCTGCTGTTGAGGCGCTTGAACTATTCTTAAATCATTTTCAACACCTAGAGTCTCCTTTGTTGATGCAGCCCATTTGGAAAACTGTAGGTAAATCGCCAATCCTTGCAGATCATTGTTTGGATATATTTGTCTGGAGTGATTTTTCATTGGCACATCTTTTTTTAAACTCAGCCAAAAATCCCCGTGACAGAAATACTATTTCTCGGCAACTCAGAGCTGCATTGAGGTTATGCAGATTTCTTTATGAGAAGTCAAAGAGTGAAAAGGTTTTCCAAGCGCCGATTTATGATGGAATGACATTTGATAACCAAAACGATAAAGAATTTGCTGTTTCCGGGTCTAAAACCCATGAAATCATGGCTTGCGAAAGGCTTACTAAGCCAGCCATCCACAAAGATGAAATCAAAAATATCATTATGGGTGGCGGTCAAAAATTCCTCAGCCCTGAACGGCGTTTCGATGCCATTTTGTATTTTTCAACCGAACTTTTTGGACGCTAATACATGCTTAAAACCGTAGATTTTTTTGCTGGCGGCGGTGGACTCAGCCTTGGATTTCAACAAGCAAATTTCAACATTGTTTGCGCTGTCGAAAATTGGCAACCGGCCATCAATATTTATAAAAACAACTTCTCTTCACATGAAGTTATTTCACTCGACTTATCACAAGAATCAGAAGCTATTAACTTGCTGCAGAAATATCAAGCTGAACTCGTTATTGGCGGTCCACCATGTCAAGATTTTTCAAGCGCAGGCAAACGTGATGAATCTGGCGGCAGAGCTGACTTAACTGTTCATTTCGCTAATATCATTCAAGCTTACAAGCCTGTTTATTTTGTGATGGAAAATGTAGCTCGCGCGGGATCATCGCAAGCATTTAAAAAAGCTTTATCCATTTTTAAAAATGCAAATTATGGTTTGACTATTAAAGTATTGGACTCTGCCTACTGCGGAGTGCCGCAACTTAGAAAAAGATTATTTGTCATCGGCGAATTAAACGGCACAGATGGTTTTCTTGAAGAGGCTCTTGAACGAAATCAAAGTGCCGAGCCCATGACATTAAGACGCTACTTTAAAAATAAACTACCATTTGAAAATTATTACCGTCATCCTCGTTCATATGCGAGACGTGGTGTTTTCAGTATTGATGAGCCTAGTCCCACTATTCGTGGTGTTAATCGACCCATTCCTAAAGGCTATCCTGGACACTCTGGGGACACCGCATGCATCTCTGAATCACTACGGTCTTTGACTTCAGAAGAACGAGCATGGATTCAAACTTTTCCCAAGTCTTTTAAACTCGTTGGCAATAAATCTGACATCGAGCAAGTCATTGGAAACGCAGTACCCGTTAAGCTGGCCTATTATGTCGCATCACATTTGGCTAAATATATCCAATCAAATCAAACCACAGGTGGGCAGCCGTCTTATCAATTATTTGAAAAATCACCAAAATATTCCTTTCAAAACTAACCTACGACTTATTTTCTTTTGCTTACCAATCAATTAACTCGACTGAATAAACGCATGGCCGAACTCGGCATTTGCTCACGCCGCGAAGCCGACGACTGGATTGCCAAAGGCTGGGTGAAAGTCAATGGCGAGACCGCCGTGCTCGGCAAGCCGGTCAGTCCCCTGGACCGGATCGAGGTTGACCCGTTGGCGCGAGGCCAGCAGGACAAACAAGTCACCATACTTTTGCACAAACCCATGGGCTATGTCAGCGGCCAGGCCGAGGACGGACACGAACCGGCCATCAACCTGATTGAAGCGCGCACGCACTGGCGCGACGACCGCTCGCCCATACGCTTTGCGCCGCGCCAGCGCATGGGCTTGGCACCGGCGGGTCGTTTGGATATTGATTCGGTCGGCCTGCTGGTGTTGACGCAAGACGGTCGCGTGGCGCGTCAACTGATAGGCGAAAACTCCGGCGTAGAAAAAGAATATTTGGTGCGGGTGCAATACGGGCGCTTGCCCGCCGGTGAAGTGCAAACCGATGTGCAATCTTTGTTTCCAGCAGACAAAATAGCTTTGCTGTGCCACGGTTTATCGCTGGACGGTCAAGCCCTTAAAACGGCGCTGGTGGAATGGCAAAACCCGGAGCAACTGCGTTTTGTGCTGACCGAGGGCAAAAAGCGGCAAATACGCCGCATGTGCGAACAAGTCGGATTGACTGTGGTCGGCTTGAAGCGGGTGCGCATAGGCCGGGTGAAACTGGGTCAATTGCCGGTCGGCCAATGGCGCTATCTGGGTCGGGACGAAACCTTCGCCTGAGATCAAGTCGGCTTGCAACTGCCCCATTGCCCGACTTCGTAGCGGTAAGCGACGATTTTGCCTGCCTTGTCAGCCGTGAACCAATAGGTGCACCTCTCTTGCTTGAAGTCATAGCGGATTTCTATGCTGCCGTCGATTTGGGTTTGTTGTTCGGCCGGCGGACCCCAAGCCTGTTGGAGTTGCGCCAGTGGTTTGCCCGACCAGGACAGGCCGAACTCGTCATTGCTAAGAAACACACCGCAGCCGCTGAGCCAGGCGCTGGCACACACGCCCGCAACCATTAACTGCCGCTTGCGCCACAGGGATGTACCGGTCACGGGCAACAAACGGCTGGCTGGAAGACTAGGCATTGGGTTCATGGAATTCCTCTTGTTCTCCAAAGTATGGGTTCAAACAAACACGGCCCGTGTGAGTCAGACTTCAGATCTTTCAGCCTAGCAATGTAATTTATAAGTATTTATATATTGACATTTATTCAACTAAAATAGGCAAATAATGGGTTTTATTGTTATTGGTGAATTTAATAAATTTCCAACGGCTGTGTCATTCAAACACTGGCGGATGACTTGATTTGCCCGGCCCAGACCTCATATGCAAAGTAATTCCTTTTTCACTCTCTTTATCCCATGAGCAAACATACCCATTCCTTTCAAGCCGAAGTCGCCCAACTGCTGCACCTGGTCACCCATTCGCTTTATTCCAACAAGGAAATCTTTTTGCGCGAGCTGGTGTCCAACGCCTCCGACGCTTGCGACAAACTGCGTTACGAAGCGCTGAATACGCCCGCCTTGTATGAAGACACGCCAACGCTGGACATCAAAGTCGCGTTTGACAAGGCCACCAAAACCTTGACCATCAGCGACAACGGCATAGGCATGAGCGAGCAAGAAGCGATTGACCACCTGGGCACCATCGCCAAAAGCGGCACCCGCGACTTCATGAGCAAACTCTCCGGCGACCAACAATCGGACGCCAAAGACCAGGGCGCCTTGATTGGCCAGTTCGGTGTCGGCTTTTATTCAGGCTTTATCGTCGCCGACAAAATCGTGGTCGAAACCCGCCGTGCCGGTTTGGATGCCAATGAAGGCGTGCGCTGGACGAGTGGCGGCAGTGGCGACTTCGAGGTGGAAGCCATCACGCAAAAAGAACGCGGCACCCACATCGTTTTGCACATGCGGGATGACGCCGACGAATACCTGAGCAACTGGAAACTCAAATCCATCATCGGCAAATACTCCGACCATATTTCTCTGCCCATATTGATGCGCAAAGAAGAATGGAAAGAAGGCGAAAACGACCAGCCCGGCGAAATGGTGGTGACCGACGAATGGGAAACCGTCAACAAAGCCAGCGCGCTGTGGACTCGGCCGAAAAAAGACATCAGCAACGAACAACACGCCGAGTTTTACAAAGCCATCAGCCACGATTTTGAAGACCCGCTGGCCTGGAGCCACAACCGCGTGGAAGGCAGCACTGAATACACACAACTGCTGTATGTGCCGGGCAAAGCGCCTTTCGATTTGTGGAACCGCGACAAAAAAGCCGGTATCAAACTGTATGTGAAACGCGTGTTCATCATGGACGATGCCGAAGCGCTGATGCCCACCTATTTGCGCTTTGTCAAAGGCGTGGTGGACTCCGCCGATTTGCCCTTGAACGTCAGCCGAGAACTGCTGCAAGAAAGCCGCGACGTCAAAGCCATACGCGAAGGCAATACGCGACGCGTGTTGTCCATGCTGGAAGACTTGGCCAAGCACGATGTGCCGGCGGTTGATGCGTCTGATGAAGACAAACAAGACGCAGGCAAGTTTTCCAAGTTTTACGCCGAGTTCGGCGCGGTGCTCAAAGAAGGTTTGGGCGAAGACTTTGCCAACAAAGACAAGATCGCCAAGTTGCTGCGTTTTGCCAGCACCACCAGCGACACCGTCAGCGTCGGTTTTGCCGATTACAAAGCGCGCATGAAAGAAGGCCAAGAAGCGATTTACTACGTCACCGCTGACAACCTGGCCGCCGCCAAAAACAGCCCGCAACTCGAAGTCTTCCGCAAAAAAGGCATCGAGGTGTTGCTTATGTCAGACCGGGTTGACGAATGGGCGCTGGGCTTTTTGAACGAGTTCGACGGCACGCCGCTGCAATCGGTGGCCAAAGGCGCATTCGATCTGGGCAAGTTGCAAGACGAAGAAGAAAAGAAAGCCGCCGAAGCCGCCGCCGACACCTTAAAGCCCTTGCTGGCCAAGCTGAAAGAAGCGCTGAAAGACAAGGCCGAAGACGTGCGCATCACCACACGCTTGGTGGATTCACCGGCGTGTCTGGTGGTGAAAGACCATGGCGTGTCCTTGCAAATGGCGCGCATGCTCAAACAAGCCGGTCAAAGCGCGCCCGACGCCAAACCGATTTTGGAAATCAACCCCGAACACGCGCTGGTGAAAAAAATCGACAGCGATGCCGGCCAAATCCATTTCCACGATTTAGCGCATATTTTGTTTGACCAGGCGCTGCTGGCCGAAGGCGGTTTGCCCGACGACCCGGCGGCGTATGTGAAGCGGGTGAATGCTTTGTTGGTGTGATCAGCGTTTTTGCGACCGGCTTTGCGTCTGGGCTGGCCCTGATCGTTGCCATTGGTTCGCAAAACGCTTTTTTACTGCGCCAAGGCTTGTTGCGCCAGCATGTGCTGGCCTTGGTGCTGTTTTGCAGCCTGTCCGATGCCTTGTTGATTTTGCTTGGCGTGGCAGGTGCAGGAGCCTTGATACAAGGCAAGCCTGAGTGGCTGCAGGCCAGCCGTTATGCCGGGGCCTTGTTTTTAGCGGTTTATGCTTTCTTTGCTGCCCGGCGCGTATTTCGCCCCGAGCCCTTGCTGGCCAGCAATGCCGAGGCACCCACATTGCGAAGAGCCTTGCTGCTTTGCTTTGGCCTTACCTTCCTCAACCCGCATCACTAGTGTCCCAACGTTTGCCGTCAGACTCAGCGTAACCTCATGATTTATTTGAATAAATCTGACTTTCCCCTTGTCCACGATTTGAATCGTTTTCCGGACTTAGGGCATGCTCGGCGGATCTCATCTGCTGGGGACTGGCATGCA
>CAMDKD010000040.1 GCA_945901125.1 Bordetella parapertussis | reverse complement strand
GCGTCATTGACAGCAGTAACGCTGGTACTCAGGCTGACAGTAGCAGCGCTGTAAGCAGTGCTGCCACCATTGGTGGACACGTTGGTGCTGGTTCCGTTGGTCAAGCCTGAAGCACTGGAGTCCACCAAACGCGCTGTCAGTCCACCGGGTGTGCCATTGAAGTTAGACGCAGGCAAGAAACGTAAGCTGGTGTTTGCTGCAAGGTACAAGGCACTGATATCCGCCAGTCCAGAGGTTGCAATGTCAGTCCATGTGGAAGTTCCCGAAGCCTGCCATTGCCACTTACCTTGCGCAGCGGTTGCGGTGTTTGCTGTGATTGCAACCCCGCCCAAGGTGTTGCCATCAACATCGCTGAAATTGGCGTTCGTGCCAAAAAGCGCAGACACCAGCGAGCCAGTGGAGATTGTGTTGTCTTCGAGAATCGAAGCCAAGCTGGCTGTGCCACTTGCGACCGGCGCCACATTTGGCACATTGTTGGTGACAGTTTGATTAACAAGGCTTACCGCATCGTTACCCACGCTGTCTTGTATGGCATTGGCGGTGTTTACACCGTCGTTGTCGGTGTAAGAGACCTTGACCGTATCGCCGAATTTAATCTTCGTGGCCAAATTCAGCGTCACGGTTCTGCCACTCACTGTGACTCCGTTGATTGTGTTGTTGGCGCTTCCAGATCCGTTCATGAACACCGAGAACATGCTGGCATTCGGTCCAGCGGCAGACAAAGTGTCGTCATAGGTCAACACAATATTTCCATTGCTGTCAGTCGTCGCCCCGTTAGCGATTAATGCAGGCGGCGTAGAGTCACTCACCACGTTCACGCTCAGCGTGGTTCCATTAGCTGTCAATGTGCCACCGGTACCTGTGTTACCCAAGTCGCTGACGGTTGTATTGATACTGGCGACCACGTCACTGGCCGAGGTCGAAGTGAACTTCAAAAAACCTGTATTGGACATCCACGCATTCAAAGCGCTGATCGTGCCTTGGAAGCTGTACACGTGGTTAGTGCCATAGGTGCCACCGACCAAGGTGACGCCTGCGGGCAGCGTACCGTAGTTCAGCACGTCTCCATCGGTGACCGCACCTTCGAGCACTTGAAAATTTACCTGCACCGGACTGCTGCTGCCTGCATCTACATCTGCAATGGTGAAGCCACCGGCTATAGAGTAGGCCACGTTCGAATTGGCACCAGGCAGCGTACCTGCTGGGGTGGTGATGGTCGGCGCATCATTCACCGCATCGATGGTGATGGTGCTGGTGGTCGTCGCAGTGTTGTTGCTGGCAAAAGAGAGGTCGTGCACTGTGGTGGTCAACATACGGGTGCCGTAGGCGTTCAGCGCACCGGTATAAGTGATCTTGCCAGCCGTTGTAAAGAAAGTATTCAGGTCTGCTGCTGTGCCTCGGAACGTGCGTGCTGCGTCTGCTCCACCCACGGTCACATTGTCGCCAGAGGTTGCGTTTATGCTGCCGTCCGCAGTGCTCAAGGTCACGTACAGGATGTTGCTGTCCACGTCTGCAAACGGGGTACCGGTGTACAACAGGTTCACGGTCGTGTCTTCATTGACGGTGAACGTAGACGGGGCAATGACTATAGGCGCATCGTTCACCGCATTGATGCTGGTGCCTAAACTCACGGTGCTGTTACTGTATGCGGTAGTGCCACCGTTGGTTGATACATCAATGCTGGTGCCATTGCTCGACGTAGCACTGCTGTCTACAAGTCTGGCTGTCAGCGCACCTGGCGTGCCGTTGTAGTTACTGACTGGTACAAAGCGCAGTATGGTCGCGGCTGCTAAATACAAAGCGTTAGCATCAGCTAAATCAGTGTCAATCGGATTCCAATTGCTACCGTCGGTAGACCATTGCCACACGCCTTGTGTGGCTGCTACAGCTGCATTGCCTTTAATGGCCACGCCTGCCAAGGTGTTGGCTGAACTGCCACCAGATACAGCTACCGTGACTGTATCTTTGGCATCGCTGAAACTGGCCCCAAACAAACTGCTGACGAACGCGCCTGCTGGGCTGGCAGTGTCTTCATCAACAGCGGCCAAAGTGACGGCGTATGCGACGACGGTGGGGGCATCGTTGACTGGGGTAACGCTGGTGGTCAAGGTCACCGCTTCAGCGGTGAAATAGCCCGCCTCCGGATAGAAACGATTTGAGTTGTCATATGTGTCTACCTCGGGATAGCTGCTTTCCACCAAGTGCGTGGTCAGTGCGCCGGGTGTGCCATTGAAATTGCGCGAAGGGGCGAAGCGCACAAAGGCATCAGCACGTAGGTAAAACACATTCTCAGCCGTCGGTGCATCTGAGTCTGTATCCTTGGGAATGTAAAACCATTCTGCATAGTCATTATCTGAGCCGTCATAAGACCATTGCCATGTGCCTTGCGCAGAAGTGGCAGCATTGCCGGTGATAATGATGCCTTTGAATATGTTGGCTGAACTGCCGCCCGAGACTGCATCTTTTGCATCGCTGAAACTGTCGCTAAACAAACTGCCGACATTCGCTCCGTTTGTATAGATTGGATCCTCGGTGGCAGCTGGGGTCAGCGTGACAGTCTGTTTGCCTGAGACGACTATCGGCGCATCGTTGACAGCAGCGACGTTGGCTTTGACCTGAATATCCGTGGCAGATTTCAAACCACCAGCATCCATGGCCTTGACAGTGAATGCATTCAAATTGTCGCCGTTGGCATCCGCAGCAGGTTTCCATTGCAGCTTTTCACCTTCGGCCACTGTGGTGGAGTTTGCAGTGACATTCACCCATGTGCCTGATGTCCATTTTTGCAATGTACCTGTTGTCACGCCAGTGATCAGGAATTTCAATGTGTCATTCGCATCCACATCGCTTTCATCTTGGGCAAATTCCAGCAAATCCCCGTAGAGGATTTCCGTAAAAGTATCTTCCCCATCCATGAAATCAATACTGAATGAGTTGAAGCTCGTCAGCGTGGGCGCTTCATTCACATTCTTCAGGTTCAAAGTGACGGTCTCGGCAGCAGACCAGTTGCCGCGTTCGTCCCGGGCTTGAATGCGGTAACTAAAGCTGGTCTTGGCTGCATCACCAGAGCTCATGGTGTTTTCAAAATTGTTCGCGCCCGCGCTTCGACCTGCAGCCGTGATGGTGATCTTGCCGTCTGCATCAATACTGAAATAACCATCTGAACTGGTATCTGAGCCACTGGAACCGTCCGCATTGGCAAACCGGTAGCCGGAGACACCTACGCTATCGCTTGCTTGCACAGTAGCAACCACTGCACCATCATTTTGGATTTCGTTGTAGTCGAATGCCTGATTGTCTTTCACCACAGGAGCCACCAAATCCGGCACTTTGATGGTGACGGCTTGGTTGGCGAATGACACTGAGTCATTGCCTTGTGCATCTTGCACTGTGGCAGTGGTGTCGCCGTCTGCGTCTGTGTAGGTGAGTTTGACCTTGTGCTGGACTTCAATTGCCTTGCTTAAATTCAGTGTGACTACCCTGCCAGACACTGAGACTGAATTTACAAGCACACCACTGACAACTGCAGCATCATCTGCCGAACCATTTCTGACTGACAACGAAAATGCTGCATTTGTAGCAATGTTTGTACCGTCCAGATCTTCGCTGTAGGTCAACCTGATGATGCTTCCGTTTTGTTCGTCTGTCTCCGCTTTCAGCAATGTCGGCGCTGTCTTGTCAGCCACCGTCAATGTCACGGTGTCTGTGTCAGTCAAGGCAACACCGCTGCCGCTGTTGCCGCCGTCGCTGGTCAGCATGGTGAGCGTGTCGTTACCTTTGAAACCTTCCGTGGGCGTGTATGTCACACCGCCAGTAGAGGCCAACCAGGCATTCAAATCGGCTTTGCTGCCGCTTGCCGTGAAGCTTCTGGAACTGGTGTCAGTGAAAGTCACACCAGATGCAGTGTTGTGCGCCAAGCTGCCGTTGGTCACCGACAGCGTGACACTCATGGTGCCGGTGCCTGCGTCAACGTCTCCAATGTTCAAACCGGTAACGGGTTTCGAGGTGTACGCCACTTGCGTACCAGCGAGGTTATAGGTGGCCATATTGGCGACCACATCGACTGTGACAGGCACCGTGTTCACCGGCGCATCATTCACCGCATTCACTTTCACGCTGAGGTTTTCCGTGATGCTGTTGGTTCCCGTGCCGCTGTCGGTCACTGTCCAGGTCAAGTTTTGTGCAGCGCTGTCATTCGCGTCGGCCACGGTTTTGTATGTCAGGCCGTTCATTTCCACCAGCGTCAAACCGGTGGTGCTGGTCGTCACTTGCGTCGTGCCATCAGCTTTCCACAAAGTGATGGAGCTCGGAATACTGGTGAATTGATAGCTCAGCGTTTGACTGGATTCATCAGTTCCACCGCCATTACCGTATGTATAGCTACCCAATCCCAGCGATGTCGCCGAACTCGCGCTGTCCTCGTCTATGTTCAGCGTGATGTCAGAGCCCGCTGTTCTTACAGGCACATCGTTCACCGCGTTGATACTGGTGCCCAGACTGACAGTGGCTGCGCTGAATACAGTTGCGCCGCCGTTGGCAGATACGTCAGTTGTTGAACCGTTTGTAAGGCTTGATGCACTGCTTTCCACCAGCCTTGCAGTCAAAGCGCCGGGGCTGCCGTTGTAGTTACTGGCCGGGACAAAGCGAAGCTTGGTCGTCGCAGCCAAGTACAAAGCACTGGTATCAGCTAAACCGGAAGTGGCAATCGGTGTCCAGCTACTACCGTTGGTAGACCACTGCCACACGCCTTGCGCATCGGTAGCGGCATTAGCTGTGATGGCTACGCCTGCCAAGGTATTGGCACTGCTGCCATTGGTGACGGCATCTTTGCTGTCACTGAAGTTGCTGCCAAACAAGGTCAATACCGTTGAACCTGCGGAACTGGTGTTGTCTTCATCAATCGCCACCAAACTGGAAGTGCCGCTGGCTACCGGCGCGTCATTGACCGCTGTGATTTTGATGTTGCTGGTGATGGATTTGGACAAAACAGTGGGAGTGCTGTCATCGCTGACTTTGACAGTCAGTACACGACTGCCATTGACATCGGCGGCCCCCGTGTATTTGATATTTCCTGCTGTAGAAAAGAAAGTATTTAAGTCAGTCTTGGTGCCTGCAAATGTGAGTGAAGCGCCACTTCCCGTGACAGTCACACCCTCGACCGTGGTGGGAGTGATGGTCCCATTCGTGACGCTCAACTCCACCTTAAGGTTGGTGCTGTCCTGGTCCGCAAACGCGTCTTTGGCAAACACCAAGTTACCTGCCACGTCTTCTGTCACCGTGAAGCTCACCGGTGCGCTGACCGTGGGAGCCTCCAGGCTGACGTCTTTCACCTTCAAAATGATGTCGACGGAAGTCGACCAGTTACCCATATCGTCACCTGCTTGAACGCCATACTTCAAGTCTTTGCCGCTGTTGATCTCATAGTCGTTACTGGCCTTGCCCGCGCTCAGGCCGACATTGGTGAGTGAAATATTGCCTTCGCTGTCTATGCTGTACAAACCGTCGCTGCTGACGCTGGAGTTGCCTACGGTAAAGCGGAATTTGGTAGGAGTAACAGAGCCTTCAGCCATAGAAACTGTGGCCACCTTCGGATAGGTGTAAGTTATGTTGTCTCCTGCCACCGACTTCGAGACGACCTGATTTTCATCGTATTCAAAATTACGATTTTCTGCGAAAGTAAACACTTTGGTGACTGCTACGTTGTTGTCCACCGTTGTTGCAGAAATGTCCGCAGCGTCATTACCCGCCACATCCTGCACTGCCAGCAAATCGTTTGTGGTCGCGTCGTTAGCAACGTTTGGTGTTGGATCTTTATAACTGACCGTGACGGTTTGTCCTTTCACGATCGCCGTGGCCAAAGTCAACACCACGTCATTGCCATCTATAGCCACGCTGCTGATCACTGCATCCACTCCGTTACCTCCCGGAGTAGTCACACTCACCGTGAACTGACCTTTTTCAGCCGTGTTTTTGGCCAACTCGGAATCGAAATGCAAATACACCTTGAAGCCGTCGCTGCTGGTGTTGGCTTTGATAGCTGATTCTGAATCGACAAGTTCTGGCGCAGTGGTGTCACTCGCCACGTCGGACACAGCTTGCAACTTGGATGTGTCTATGTTTTTCAGGTATTCGTTGTTGCTGCCCGCATCTTTTTTAAGCGCTGTCACTGCTGTTTGAAGACTGGAGGTAAATGCACTGCTGTCTGTTTTGAACAGATTAGCCACTTCATCTTGCGTCTTGCTCTGCTCCATCTTGGACATGACCGCTAAGGCCACTCCATAGGCATTCACTTTGTCCGATTTGGTGGTCTGCACGTCCGCCGCAGTCAAATCATCAACGTTCAAACCAAACTTTTGCGCCACCTTGGTGTTGGCCTCTTTCACCAATTTTTCTGTCTCTGCCGCGGTGCCTGACAAGGTGGGTTTATCTGATTTGGTGTCCACCCCCGCCACCGTCGCCGCCAAGTTGGTCAGCGGCGTCACATTCACCGTGATGGTCTTACCTTCCCCGCCGTAATTCACCACCGCATACAAAGGCTTGGTGAAGTCCTTAACTTCGCCTGAGGCTTCATCGTAAAACTTGGGCATCTTCCCATCGTCAGGCAAGCCGTCGTACATCTTTAAGACCAGCGAGCCTTTGAATGCCGGGTCGTCCAACGTCAGCTCATATTTACCGTCTGCACCCACATTGGCTTTGCCGCGGCTTTTACCTGTCGAGTCAAACGCTTCCACCACCAAGCCGGTGTTGTCGGCCACCTCGGCCTTGAACGCTGAACCCGTGATCTTGGCTGTAGGCTTGCTGGCGGTACCCCCTGCACCGCCACCACCGCCACCGCCACCACCCGCAGCGGCGGCCACACCCACCGCTGCAGCCAAGCCACCCATGCTGCCCACACCGGAGACCGCAGCCACCGCAGGTGCGCCAAACGCCACCGGTTCAGCCAACGGTATGGCCGGCATGCCCGGCGTCCACAGCACCGACATGCCATTGGCACTCACCTCCACCGGGGTTTGCGCTGTCACCGCACCATAAGCGGGCGCACCCGCCACACCTGTGTCCACCAGGTACGAGGGACTGTCAACCGGCGCGGTGGCGTTGGCCGCTTCGTCCGGGAAAAAGTTGTCCAGCTCCACCGCATTCACACCATCGACCATCACTTTCAATTTCTTGCCTTGACGCAGCACGGTCTGGTTTTTAATGACCTCGCCGGTCTTGGCGTCGACCAGGCGGTACACCGTCTTGGGTTGGGCTTTCACGCTCACACGTTGTGTGCTACCCATGGTGTCTATGTAGCCCAGGGATTGCTCGGCAGCGGCGCTGGAGGCGTTAGAGGGGATGGCTTTCAGAAGCAGTTTGGACATGGCGGACTTTCTTTAAATAGTTACTAGCAGGTCTTAAACAATGATCAAAGAATGGATTCATGCGCGTGTGAAACGTATGAATCTTTTCTTTGCATAGAGTGAAGTATTTGCTATTTCATTCAAAAAGAAAATACTCAAAAGTAACCGGTCAATTGGTATTCATTGCCTTTGAATTCAAAGAGCACTAACAAATTTACCTGCCGGTGTTTTCCTGTATTTTTTTAACCGCCTATGGTTAAATCAATTCATGATAAATAAATCCATTCTCTTGATTGATGACCACGCCATGTTCAGGTCCGGCATGCGACTGCTATTGCTGGCCGGTATGAACAACGTGCAAGTGCTGGAAGCAAGCTCGCTGGAACAAGCCTTGCGCCTTGATGTCCAAACGCCAGACATCATCTTGCTGGATATTCAACTGCAAGGCGTCAACGGCTTGCAAGGCATGGGCATGATCAAGCGTCATTGGCCTGATGTGCCCGTCGTCATGTTGTCTTCGTTGACCGATGCGGATACGGTGCGTCTGTGCATGGAAAGAGGCGCAGTGGCATTTGTCTCTAAGGCTGACACTGACAAAAAAATCATTCGCATCGTTGAACAAATACTAGCGAATTCAGTGAATGAAGCTGCTTTATCTGTACCTGCCAGACACGAATTACGCACCCTAGTCAACCCGCAGCTCACACCACGCCAGTGCCAGGTCTTAGACCTGTTGTGCGAAGGACTGTCCAACCGAGCCATTGCTGAACGCATGCAAGTCTCTGAGTACACCGTGCGCGGACATGTGCAACACCTGCTCACTGTTTTAGGCGTTAACAGCCGCGCTGCTGCTTTGTTTAAAGCCCGAAAATTAGGCTTGATCATCTAAAGCGCTGTATGCAGCTTTTCAATCTATTGAAAAAGCCGTTTGCCTGGTTGGCCTTGGCTGAACCCCGGGTGTTGAACGAACAATTGACTGAGTTACTTAAAAGCTCTGATCTAACCACTGTCTCCTTGTGTATCAGTGTGCCTGTCTTAAGCTACTTGCTCTTCAGCCCTGATAAACCTGCATTGATGGTGATCTGGTGTTTTCTGCTTATTGCATCTAAAGCAATCAGTTGGTGGATTGTCAAACAATACAAAAAACAAATACCAGTGTTGAACAATGCCCGGGGCACTATTTTTTCCTTGATGATTTTGATGTTCGTAGACGGATTGGTGTGGGCCAGTGTTTGTTCCATGGATTTACGGCCCAGCATCAATTTGCACAGCATGACGGTGGTGTCCGGGCTGTCAGGCATTACTGTGATCTACCTGATTTTCTCAGTTCCATTGATTCACATGGTCATCAGTTTCATGGCAGGAGAAGTTATTTCCTTGGCTATTCAGTGGCTACTGATTGATGAATCCCGTTTGAAGGCTCTTGGTTTTTACGATCCCTATTTCCACTTAAGCCTTTTGTCCCAACTGTTATTCATAGCCAGTCTTTTTTGGCAAACAAAGAACAATTCCATTTCATTTAAGCAAAGCATAGAACTGCGTTTCGACAACAAAGACTTGTACGAACAGGCTGAAGCCTCACGTCTTGCGGCATTGCAAGCGAATGCGGCCAAATCCAAATTCCTGGCTGCAGCCAGCCACGATTTACGCCAACCGGTACACGCCCAAGGTTTGTTTTTAGAAGTGCTGGGCCAAACGCGCGTGACACCGCAGCAGCAAGAAATCATCGACAGCCTGCGCTCTGCCACACGCGCCACGCGCGACATGCTGGACAGCTTGCTGGATTTTTCCCGCATAGAAGCCGGTGTCATTCACCCCGTGAAACAAAACTTTCCGCTGCAACAACTGCTGCACGCCATAGAAAACGACTTGGCGCCCGTGGCTGACGCCAAAAAACTGGCTTACCGTTCGCGCGACACACGCGTCGTCGCACTGTCCGACCCGGCGCTGGTGGATTTGATTTTGCGCAACCTGGTGTCTAACGCGATTCGCTACACAGACCATGGCGGTGTGCTGGTGGCTTGCAGGCAACGCGGTGACAAGGTGCTGGTGGAAGTCTGCGACACCGGCATTGGCATTGCCCCGGAAAACCAGCAAGACATATTTCGCGAATTTCACCAACTGGGCAACCCTGAACGCGACCGGCGCAAAGGCCTGGGCCTGGGATTGGCCATCGTGCAAGGCCTGACCCACACGCTAGGCCACCGCTTGACCCTGTCTTCCAAACTCGGGCGCGGCAGTGTGTTTCGGCTGGAGCTGCCTTTGGTTCACAGCAGACATCCGCTGGAACAAGAGCCACCTGTTGCCGTGTTCACCACGCCGCTCAAGGGCTGCCACGCACTGGTGATTGAAGACGACGACATCGTGTTGCAAGCCATGGTCTCGCTGCTGCGCAGCTGGGGCATGACTTGCGACGCCGCCGAAGGCCTGAACGACGCATTGCCACTGGCTGGTACGCGGGTACCGGATGTGCTGGTCTGCGACTTCAGGCTGCGCGAGTACGCCAACGGCACAGAAGTGATAGCCGCTGTTCGCCAAGCCTTGCAGCTACACATACCGGCCTTGTTGATCACTGGCGACACCTCACCTGATCGTTTGCGCGCAGTCACCGGCAGCGGCATTCCAGTGCTACACAAACCGTTAGCGCCCGATGAGTTGTACGCTGCGCTGTCTTCCTTGCTACACCCGGCATCTAGTCAAGCTCAAGCGATGCGAATAGGCACAAACAATTTATAGCCCAAGCGGGTCACCGCCTTGATGGCCGGCTGACCGTTCAAAGCAGCGTCCATCTTGCGTCGCACCCGGCTGACGATTTGCTCTATGCGCAGCTTGTTGGTGGCCTCAGGCAAATCAATATCGCCGAACAATTCAACCAAACGCGACATGCCCAGCAATTCACCCGACAGCGCGAGTTCATGTACCAACGTGGCTTCGCTCACGGTCAAGCCAATCGGCGCTTGTGCGGGAGGCAACAATTGCAACGACGCCATTTGCAGCAACCAACTGTCAGGCGAGACCAGCGGAGCTATGCGTCTGCACAAAGTTTGCAATACGGTGGTTAATTCAGACGGCTTGACCGGTTTCGTCAAATAAACATCGGCACCGGATTCATAACCTTCTTGCCGGTCAATGCTTCGCACCCTGGCCGTCAACATCACTATGCCTATCTGCGGCAAAGCCTGGCGCAATCGTTTGGCGATAGACAGACCGTCTTCATCCGGCAGGTTCAAATCCAACACCACCACGTCAGGCACTGCTATGGCCAGCGCCTGGTTGAGTTCCTGGCCGTCGCCGACGCCGCGCACCTCAAACCCTGAATAACTCAATTGATCCTGCAAAGCCTCGCGCAAGGCGATGTTGTCTTCTACCAAAAGAACAGCATTCGCAAGCGGCGTCATGGGCTTAAGAACCGGGATCTAAACATAGCGTATATTAGATTTCAATTTTATATTTTATGTTGAATTTCAGGATTTCTCAGCATTTATTCGACAAATCTTATAAATTCAACATAGTTGTTTGCTTGTAGCTTTCTCCTTCTTATGCCCACTTCTTTCAATCACACCGCCCGTTCTTCTGTATCCAATGTGTTGCGCGGTTCGCGCAGTGCGTGTTTTGCTGCGTTGTTGGCGGTTTGTGCTTTGGGACTGCTGGCGATGTTCTTTCCGCAAACGGTGCCGCTCTCTGGCTTGGAGCTTGGCCTTTGTGTACTGGTGCTGTTGCTGCTGGTCCGTGACTTTTGCAGACAGCGGGCGTTCAAGTTGCGCTGCGACGATGCCAGCCAGGCGCAACAGCAAGCCAGCACTGAACAAGAATTGCGGCGCAACCAGCAGCGTTTTTTGTCCATGTTGATGCATGAGATTCGCACACCGCTGAGCGTCATCAAGATAGGCGTCGATGCCATCACGCAGGGCGTATCTGCCGCCAAAGACCAAAGCACCTGGGTGCAACGCATAGATGTGGCCATAGACAACATCACCCAGGTGATTGAGAACTGTGTGCAAGCTGAAAAACACGATGCAGGCTTGATACAACCCAGCATCTCGCGCTTTATCGTTGAACAGGAATTGGCTGACATGACGAGTCAGATAGTCGCGGCCAACGCCGAATTTGCCTCACGCATACAAGTGGTGATGGATGAGCAAACCGGCCATTGGCTGCAAACCGACAGACATTACCTCCGCTCTATTCTGATGAACCTGATCAGCAATGCATTGAAATATTCACCGCCATTTACGCCGGTGATTCTGCGCATTCAGAAGATTCAGAGCGACAATAATCAGCAGTTGAAGTTTGAAATAGAAAACAGTTTGGGCAAAGCGGGAATACCGGATAGCAAGCATTTGTTTGAACGCTATTACCGCGCCGAAGCCGCCAGAAAATTTGCAGGCACCGGACTCGGTCTGTGGCTGTCGCAAACGCTGGCCAAGCAACTCGGTAGCCGCATTGACATGTCGCTTGGCCCACAGCAAACTGTGATTTTTCATTTCAACCTGCCCTTGCTGCAAAACCCATGATGCCTACTTCAGGAACCTTGACATGAAATTTCTCAACAAAGTTTTCAACGGTGATCAGTCAGACAAAACGCCTTTGTCAGACCCGCCCCCCGCAGACCTGCCGGTGCACAAAGAAGATTTGAATTTGACACCGCTGGACCAGCTTGCCACCGGCGAGCCCGCAGAGATTGCAGTGCCGTTTGCCAACGCAATGACGGTCGAAGAAGAAGTCAAGCTACCGGATTTGGTTCAAGAACTGGCTTACCTGGACAAATACGAAAGTCTGCAAAACAAAATGAACGTGTCTGAGCTTTACGACATCTTCAATACGCTGGAGTCCATCTCGCACTCATTGACGGACGCGAACCAAAGCAAAGCCAAGCCGGATGATGTTCTGGAAACATGGAAGCCTTTGCTGTCCCATATCGAAGCTTTCACAGTCAAGAAAAAACTGCTGCAAAGCATAGAAGCGCAAATGAACCAGACCATTGTTGAATTGCGCGAGATTCATCAAAAAATGTTTGATTCCATCTCGCAGGTACGCGCCTACAACAGCGAGCGCGAAGCCATGTATGCTGTGCGCAGACAACTGGCGGATGACTTGGAGAAAAAGCTGCGCTTGATACAAGACCTTGGCTGAACACAGCCACTGTCAATTCATCAACGCATCAACGCATCAACAGATACGGCCGGTGCACCACGCGCCGCTGATCAGCCGGAATCTCCAACAGCTTTTCCTTAAAGCGTTGCATGTCGTAGACCGCCAACCAAGGCATGGGTTTTTTGGTGGCGACCACAATCACCCATTCGCTCATGCTGTCTTTGTCCTCACCCGCCGGTGCCAGCCACTCCAACTCGAAACTGTAGTTTTTTTCTGCTGAGGCCGATGGCAAACGCACGGCGTTTCTGATGAAATTGTTTTTTTCAATCTCATTCGGAAACAAGCGCACCACGTTGTCACGGCTGAACGCTGGCCGCCAGTTGAACACGCTGACAAACATAGGTGTCGCCGGCGTCAGATTGATCACCAAAGCGTCGCCTGCGCGAAAACTGCTGCGGTTGAGTTCAAGCCGCAAATCAAAGCCGGGGTCAGCGTCTATGGCCGGCGGCACCACATCGACCACCATGCTGACCGTGCATAGTTGTGCACCTTGTACTGTTTTGACAGTCTCTGAAATCATTTCGCTTTTGCGGATACGGCCTTCAACCAGTACCCAGGCGTTGCGTTGCATATCGCAGCGTTGCTCGCGCGCTGTATGGGCCGATTGCACACAGTGCATGCTTTGATCGGAAGCGATGTTCTCACCCGCCATGAGTGCCAGCGCTTTGGCCTTGGCGGCTTCGCGTGCGTTGTCACAGGCCTGGTTGC
Organism: Bordetella parapertussis; assembly: GCA_945901125.1. Classification (GTDB taxonomy): domain Bacteria; phylum Pseudomonadota; class Gammaproteobacteria; order Burkholderiales; family Burkholderiaceae_C; genus Limnohabitans. Next base: position 12,882 of record CAMDKD010000040.1, on the reverse strand, counting down.
GCGACATATCCGGGCCAAAGTAAAAATCCGCTTTCACATCGATGGGCACCGCCAAGGCTGTTTGCCCCGGCCACAGACAAACCGTCATTGCCAACTGAAAAAGTGTCAGCCTGAGCTTGTTCATCGGTAAGCCAACACGTGTTGGCGGTCTCCGCTCAGCTGCGGGTCCTGCTGCTTGTGCATGCCCAGCGCATGGCGCGAGGTTTGGCGCGACACATAGTCAGCCAGTTCACCCAAGTTGATTTGCCGGTCCTGGTTGCTGTCCGACTCGCCTGCCAATCCCTTGAGCAGGTAATGGCTGAATACGCCGTGCTGCAAAGATTCGTCTGCATACGCAATTTGCCCGCTGTTGACCGCAGACAAAATGCTGACACCGGCGGGCAGACTGTCTGCCCCAGTCTTGAGTGTGACCGCGCGCTGATGCTGCTGCAAGACCTGTCCTTGTCGTGTATTGCCGCTAAAGCAACTGTCCATGAACACAGTGACAGATTTCGCACCGCTGCGCCCTAGCATGGCCAACAGCGCTTTCTGGTTGATGCCAGTGTCTTCCAGCAAATCGGTGTTCACGTCCTGCGGCAACCAGTAATACTGTTTGTCCGGTTCGCGCAGCAGTCCGTGGCCGCTGAAAAACACATACACATCGGTGCTGCCTGCGTTCACGTGCGCGGGCAACCAGTATTTGAGCGCCAGCAAAATACTGGCGCGTTGTGCGTCCGCGTCTATCAGCAATTTGGTGTTGTCCACCGGTACGCCCAGGTACTTGATGGCGTGCTCGCGAAACCGCTTGGCGTCGTTTGCAGCAAAACTGGCGCCGGGCAAGCGCTGGTAATTTTGAATGCCCAGCACCAACGCAACCGCATCCCGCGGCTTGGCGACAAAAGTGTCCACCGTGTTCACCGGTCTGGCGTCCACCAGTACACGCGATTTGTCTAAAGCTGATTCATCAGTCTTTTTTTTTACAGCCTCTGTGCCGACTGTTTGCATTTGTACAGCACCGCTTTTGGATTCAATGACAACCTTGCCGGGGTTGACGAATTGGTTGTTAGACCAGTTGCCGCTGAGCGCCGGTTTGCCATTGGGAAACGAGTAAGTGCCCTTGCCCTGGCGTTTGCCGTATTGGTATTGGCCGACATATTTTTCGCCATTGGCGAAATAGTAAATACCAAAACCGTGTTTCAAGCCGTTTTTGAATTCGCCTTGGAAATAATCGCCCTGGTATTTATCGGCGGTGAACTCCAGAATGCCGCGGCCTTCAAATTTGCCGCGCACAAAGTCACCGGCATAGGAATAATCGGCATCGTCCAAAATACCGCGACAGGCGTGCCATTGGCTCACATCCTGGCCTTTGCATGTAAGCAAAGCGTTTTGCGCCTTCACCGCACCGCTCAGACTCAAGCTGAGCAACAGGATCCTAAGAACGAACGGCCATTGCTTCATGGTTGTTTGACTCCGGCGGTCTTCATCGCGCTGGCCAGTTCAAGCCGTTGGTTTTTCAACTGCTCTGCGGCTTGTCCCAGCTTTTGTTTGTCTTCGTCAAGTGAACGCTGACGCGCCCAGAGTTTTTTGCGGTCTTCCATCAGACTGTTTTTGCGTGCCGTGATTTGCGCCACCGCATTGTTCTCGGCTTGAGGCGCTTGCACCTGTTGCACGCTGACAGGCACAGGCCTGTAGGGCAATTCGCCGTATTGATCAGCACCCTTGACCGGCGCGTTGCTCTGCGGCTGTACAGGTGTTGCAGTCGCTGTAGTCGCTGCCACCAAGGTATTGAGTCTCTTTTGCAAGCGGTTTTCCAGCACCGCCGTCAGCATCTCCAAATCCAGCGATTTTTCATCGGTGTCTAGTTGCTGCTTTTCAGCGTCAATTTGCAGCTGCGTTTTTTGGATACGCAATTTTTCAAGCTTGAGCGATTCTTCCAGCGCGGTAAGCCGTACACCTTCTTTTTGTAAATTCTCTTTGCGTAAACCGGCTTTCTTGTCTTTTTCAAGGCGCTGAACCGCCGACTCGATTTTTGGCAGTACCTGCGGTGCCTGACTTGGCGGTGTTTGCTTTAACTGTGTCAACTCTTGCTTGACCTGCGCCAATTCCCGCGCCGTTTGCGCAGACTGATCCAGCAGCACTGAACCCAGCAGTGCCATGACGGAGAGCATGACGAAAAAAACCAAGGATGCGATTTTCATAACCGCACCTTGGTTTTTGTTGGCAAAGATTGTTTACTTGTCATTGGCACTCTGGTTGTTTGCACGGGCTTCACGTGCGGCTTCAATTTCTTTTTCCAGTTCTTCAAACGCTTTGGTCTTTCTGACTTTGGTGGCCATGATGTTGTTCTTTTTCACTTCTTTGGCCATCATTTTTTTCAGCTCTTCGGTCGGATAGCGCAAACGCACATAGCTCTGGTATTCGCGACCGTTAGGAATCACCGTGATGCGATCCCGGGTGTAGCCATTGAGCTGCACCTCGGCAATCAAGGTCTTAGTGAGTCGTTCAATTTCTTTGCTGAGCGTGATGTCGTCACCGCTGTTGGTTTGTGTGGCGAATTCAGTCATGCGTGATGAAATCAACTCGCCCAGGTTTTGGGTCAAAAGGCGCTTGGCCGACAACATGGCCATGTCTATAGACAACTGCATATCAACCGCACCTTCTGTGGCGGTCACATAAATCGCATCCGTGTTGTTGTCATTATGTAAAAACCAGTCAGGGGTCTTGCTGATGTTGGTTTCCACTGCCTTGCGGCGTTCTGCTTCTTTGGCAGCCTCGGCGCGCTGTGCAGCACCGGCGTCAGGGATAGCTTTGCTCAAAGTGGTCGTCAAAACGTCTGACTGATCTTTCAGTTGCTTATTCAGTTCTTCTATGGCTTTTTGTGACTGCGCTGTTTGCTTGGCAGAGGTGCTGAGCATCTCGGATTGGCTTCTGACTTGGCGGTTTAATTCATCCAGGGCTTTTTGTGATTGTTCTGCCTTGGCCGTTTGTTCTTCCTTTTCCTGGGTCGACGCGCAGGCAGTCAGCAGTGCCACCAAGGCCAAGGCGGAAAGTTTGTTTAAATTCATATACAACTCCATGTGATTTTTTTATACAACTTGAGACAACTTACCTGCGAATGGCATGAAAACAACCCGGCTAAGCCTTGCACAGATCACTTTTCAATCTGTCTAAAACACAAATTTAAAAGGGGGGTTTGCAGAAAGCTGAGATTTCCTGATACAAAGTTCGCTTAAAACAACAGATTGAACTGCCTGTCATTTACCTTACCCACTGTCAAATATCCGAGGCGCAGAAATTGCTCATTCCCTGTCAGTGTCGATATTGCGTTGACACACCAAGCTTCGCAAATGAATACCAAAAGGGGATGTAGATGTTTAAATCGAACGCTTTGATTTTTGTTTTAAGTTTTTTTGTGCTGCCGGTGCATGCTGAAAACTGGCGTTACTGTGCTGCCAACGCCCCCATGTCTACCCCCTGCAAAGCCTGGGTGTCGGCCTATTTGGCAGGCCATGCGCCGGATACAGACCCGCAGGAAGTACCGCGTTATGTTGCCGACAATACTTTGTCGCTCAGCCTCAATCCGGTCTCCCGTGGCGAATTGCCTTCGTTCGGCGAACCCAGTTACCACGCGGTGCAACCGTTTTTGAAAGTCTCCACCACGGTGCTGGTGAGATAAGAGAACGCGCAGACTGAACACAGCCTGCGCCGTGTCTTAAGACAAGGTGCGCCAGCGGTTACCGCTGTCACCGAACAAATGCTCAGCCGCTTCTGGCCCTTGTGAACCGGCGGCATACATTGACAGCGGCGCATCGCTGTGCTGCGCCAAATAGTCTTGCAATGGCTGCACGATTTGCCAACCGGCCATGACACTGTCTGAGCGCTGAAACAATGTGGCGTCGCCGATCATGCAGTCATAAATCAATGTTTCATAACCGGTGCTTGGTGCATTCTGGAAATAGTCTTTGTAATGAAAGTCCATATGCACTTGTCCGATTTCAATGCGCGGGCCGGGAATTTTTGCGCCAAAGCTCAGCATGGCGCCTTCATCGGGTTGCAATTTGATCAGCAGCGTGTTGGGCTGCAAGGCGTCGGTGGCGGTATCGCGAAACAATGAAAAAGGCGGTCGCTTGAACTGCACTTGTATTTCGCTTTGCCGGTGACCCAAGGCCTTGCCGGTGCGCAAATAAAACGGCACGCCTGCCCAGCGCCAGTTGTCTATGCCCAGCTTCATGGCGATATAAGTTTCAGTGCCGCTGTCTGCCGACACACCGGCTTCGCTGCGGTAGGCCTTCAACGCTTCCCCGCTGCGTTCACCCGCAGCATACTGACCACGCACCACATCTTTGAGCGGATCAAGCACATGCACCGAATCCAATACCTTGGTTTTTTCATTGCGTACCGCGTCTGCGTCAAACGAGGCAGGTGACTCCATCGCCGTCAATGCCAAAAGTTGAAACACGTGGTTAGGCACCATGTCACGCATGGCGCCGGTGGTTTCGTAAAAGGCTGCGCGCTGCTCAACACCGACGGTTTCAGCGACCGTGATCTGCACGTGATCGATATGGTCACGGTTCCACAAGGGCTCAAAAATGCCATTGGCAAAACGCATCAGCATGATGTTTTGCACCGTCTCCTTGCCAAGGAAATGGTCCATGCGGTAGATCTGGGTTTCCTGCAAATTGTTTCGCAGTTGCTTGTTCAATTCACGCGCAGATGCCAGGTCGTGGCCGAACGGTTTTTCCACCACCACGCGACGCCAGGCCTGCTCGGTTTCCTGCACCAACCCGGCGGCTCCCAGTTGATCGACGATGCCTGCAAAAAACCGCGAGCCCACGGCCAGGTAAAACATGACGTTGGCGCCAGTCTGCTTTGCTTTATCCGCTTGTTGCAAGCGGGATGTGAGTTGCACATAGGCCTGCGGGTCACTGAAATCGGCAGACAAATACGACATGCTGCCCAGCAATTTGTCCAAATGCTCGGTCTGCAAGGTTTGCGCGTAGTGCTTATCAGCGGCGAACGCAGTCACCGCCTGCGCCACATGGGCGCGAAAGGAATCGTCGCTCATATCGGCGCGGTCCACGCCGATGAGCGCAAAGTTGTCGGGCAGCAAACCGGTGCGCGCCAGGTTGTAGAGCGCCGGCATCAGCAAGCGTTTGGTCAGGTCACCTGCCGCACCGAAAATCACCAGCGTGCAGGCAGGCGCGCGTTCGCCATGCGGCGTTTTCATATGTTCTATGTCTTGTGCCACGGTCGTCCTTTAAGGTTTTTTAGGTTCTTGGTGGCCGCCGAATTGTTTGCGCATGGCAGACAACACTTTTTCGGCAAACGTATGTTCCTGGCGCGAGCGAAAGCGCGTGTACAAGGCAGCCGTCAATACATCCGCCGGCACCGCTTCTTCGATGGCCGCTTGTATGGTCCAACGGCCTTCGCCCGAATCCTCCACATAACCTGAATACGAAGACAGCTGCGGGTCTTCTGCCAACGCAATGGCGCTGAGGTCCAACAGCCATGACGAAACCACACTGCCGCGCCGCCACAGTTCGGTGATGTCGGCCAGGTTCAGGTCGTAGCGGCGCTCCGCAGGAATCACCGCCTGGTTCACGCCTTTCAAAATATCCAGACCTTCGGCGTAGGCTTGCATCAAACCGTATTCAATACCGTTGTGCACCATCTTCACGAAATGCCCCGAGCCCGCAGGGCCGGTGTACAAATAGCCTTCCTCGGCGGTGGACTGGCGGTTTTCACGACCGGGTGTTTTGTCTATGCTGCCTATGCCCGGGGCCAGCGATTTGAAAATCGGATCGAGTTCAGTGACCGCTTGTTTGTCGCCGCCTATCATCATGCAATAGCCGCGCTCCAGTCCCCAGACACCGCCGCTGGTGCCAACGTCGATATAGCGTATGCCTTTTTTCTGCAGTGCTTGAGCGCGGCGCACATCGTCTTGAAAATTGCTGTTGCCGCCGTCAATCAGAATATCGCCGCTTTGCAGCAATTCATGCATTTGGTCTACCGCAGCTTCGGTGATGACGCCGGACGGCAGCATCAACCAGACCGTGCGCGGCAATTCAAGCGAAGCAACAAACTGCTTCAAGTCATTCGCGGGTATGGCCCCTTCGTCAGCAAGTTGCTTGACGCTGGCAGGGTTCACGTCATAGACCACACACTGGTGTCCATGGCGCATCAAGCGCCGCACAATATTTCCACCCATGCGGCCTAAGCCAATCATTCCTATTTGCATATACACCTCTGCTTGTTTGAATAATGAAAAACTATTTGCGCCTGCATCTTAAGACGCACACATAAATTCTTGCGGTCAGACAACGATTTCTATCCAGTTCGGCTCTTGGCCGGTCGGCACGCGTTGCTGAAAGACCAGTGTGCCACTGCTTGTGTCCAAGCGGTAACAACTCACATGGTGCGATTGCTGACCGGCGACCAGCACATGTAGTCCGTTGTCATGGATGGCAAAACCGCGCGGCTGCACTTCGGTTGGTGTGTGTCCTGCGAGGGTCAGTAAACCCGTGTCTGTGTCCACATGGAAAACCGCCAACGTGCTGGAACTGCGATCGCTGCTGATCAAACAACGGCCATCCGGCGTGAGGTGTATGTCAGCGGCCCACGGCTTAGCATCAAAGCCCGGCGGCAAGGTGGGCACCGTTTGCAAATGCTGCAACTGCGCATTCTCAGCATGCCAGGCCAACACATCCAGCGTGGCGTCGAGTTCGTTCAACAGATACACAAAACGTCCGCCGGCTGAAAAGCGCATATGCCTGGGCCCGGATCCGGCACGCGCAGCCCATGTCGAAGACGGGCGCGGTGTAAGCAGACCGGTGTTGACATCGAAGTCATACACCAGCAGCACATCTGCGCCCAGACACGCTACCAATGCATGGCTGTTGTCCGGCGACATCAGCACCGAGTGCGGATGCTGCGGTGTTTCGTATATGTGTTCTTTGCCGTAAGGCAGACCGTCAGCCCCCAGGCTAAGCACGCTGATGTGATGCGAATGGTAGGAAGCAGCCAGCAAAAAAGCGCCGCTGTGGTCGCGCGCGAGGTAACTCATTTTGGCGCTCAACGGCGTGACGGCCAACTGTGTGAGCTCGCCTGTCAAAGAATGGATAGCCAGACTGACGATGGCGTTAAGGTCGCCGCGCTGAGCGACATAAAGCATTTTTTTACCAAGGCTGACCGCCATAGGCGCCAGACTGCCTGAGAGCTGACAAGCCGTCTGCAAACTTAACTCGCCATCCCCGGCCATATTGAAAACGGTGATGCCGCCACTGACTGCGTTAGAGACGTAGACAAATGCCATGCGCAATATCCGCGAATCAGGATTCGTCAGCCAGCTTGTTCACATGCGATTTGACTTCTGCAATTTGAAGTTGAATCAAGCGGCTCATTTCAGACAGCGCATCGCGGTGCGAATCAAACACCTGATGAATCGAATACGAATCAGGGTCGAGTTTTTCGGCGTCTTCTTTTGTCAGCGCATGGTACAAACCATTTTGCTCTATCAAATACCAGCTTGCTTTGTTTTGCACCTTGTTCAGCCTTTCCAAAAATTAATACACATTGGGATTCAAATTGAATTTTTTGAATGCTTTGGCCATTTTTTCCTGCGAATCGGTATTCAACGCAGACAACGGCGGGCGCACGCGTAACCAGTCTGTGTCGCGGTACATGCTGCAGAGCAAATATTTCAACGCAGGAACTTGCGGCAAATGCGCCAGCAGCTGATCAAACTCAGTCAAACGCAAATCATCATTGCCTATTTTGTTGCCGGTGACAGATATTTTTTTGTCTGCGTCTGATGCAGTCACTATCCTCACCATGAGCTTGGTGATTAAATTGGCGTAGCTGGAAATGCCGGTGTGTATGCCCATACCGGCCACCACTTGGGCATTCATATCATTGGTGGTGTACACCGGTAACAAGGCAGCAAAAGAACGTATCCAATCCAGTGTGTGGCTGGCATTCGGGCTTTGGTCTATCAATCCCTGGAAAGCTTGAGGATGCCTGCTCAATAGTTCATTGATAGCTCTGGCATTCAATTCGCCGGGACCTGAACTCGCCTGCGAGCTCAGGTACAAGCGCAAATTCAAACCGCTCAGATTGCGCACGATATAACTGAAGAAATCCACCAGTCCCTGATCAGTAGCATCCTGATCGGCTGTCGGCGGAATCAGCATGAAGGCCTGTACGCCGAGTGAATGTGTTTTGCGAATCAAGTGAACCGTGTCCGGCATGTTGGCGGTACTGGCATTCAACAACATATCGGTTGCGGCCACGCCCTGCTCAATCAAAAACTTGACCAGCTCCATGCGCTCAACCGGACTGAAAGACGCGCCCTCGCCGCAACGCCCGAACAACACCAGCCCGTGCACACCTTTTGCAGCCAGGGTTTGCACATGCGTATAAAGTTTGGCGTGGTTAATAGATAAATCTTCGTTCAAAGGCATGAGCAAATCTGCCCATACACCTTGAAGCTTGCCGATACCAGTCACCATGGACATTCCTTCGTATGCTGTGCAATGCGTGAATGCGGGACAACTTGGCAGTCAAAGCGGGAAATTGAATCCCGCCGACGGCCCCGAAAAAATCTAAGGCCCATGATAGGCTAATCAGCATCAGCAAATACTTATGCCAAGGCGGTGTAAATAAGTTGCGATTGAATACTTTTGAATCATTGTTATTCCTGTTAGTATGCAAGTGTTAATCCTTATTTAAGCCGTTCCTTTAATGGAAGGATTTTTAATGCAAACCCGAACTGTTGCTACACGCCAAATAGTTGCCGCTGTCATAGGCAATGCCCTTGAGTGGTATGACTTTGTGGTGTACGGATTTCTCACCGTCATCATCTCGCGCTTGTTTTTTCCGGCGGACAACGAATACGCTTCGCTGTTGATGACCATGGTCACTTTCGGTGTCGGCTTTTTCATGCGACCGGTCGGCGGTGTGCTGATCGGCATGTACGCTGATCGTCACGGTCGCAAAGCGGCTTTGCAACTGATCATTTTGCTGATGACGATTTCGATTGCCATGATTGCGTTTGCACCCACATATGCTGCCATAGGTGTTGCCGCGCCGCTCATTATTTTGCTGGCGCGCTTGCTGCAAGGCATGGCCACAGGCGGCGAATTTGCCAGCGCCACTTCATTCTTGGTGGAATGCGCACCACCGGGACGACGCGGTTTTTTCGGTTCATTGCAAATGGTCGGGCAAAGTCTGGCAGCACTGACTGGTGCGGCCATGGGCATGTTGATCACACAAGGCCTGACACCGGAACAAATCGACAGTTGGGGCTGGCGTCTGCCTTTTATATTCGGGCTGTTGATAGGTCCGGTGGGTTTGTACATGCGCCGGCATTTGGAGGAAACAGAGGCATTCACCACGGCCAAAGAGCAATCGCATGAAAGCGTCAGTCTGCTAACCCTGTGGCGTGACCACACCCGCTCTGTGCTGGCGTGTTTTGGGCTGGTGGTGGCCGGCACCATCATGTATTACGTGGTGCTGATTTACATGCCTACCTACGCCAAGACGCAACTCAAAATACCGCTGGGCGATGCGTTCATGGCGCAAGTGGCCGGGCTGCTTTGCCTGACCGCAGCCATTCCGTTTTTCGGCGCATTGAGCGACCGCATAGGCCGCAAACCTGTGCTGTTGTTTGCCCTGGCCTGCTATTTTGTGTTGCCGTATCCGCTGCTCTCGTGGTTACAAGCTGAACCAACGCTGACACGCCTGACCATCATGCAAATCATTTTGTGCACTGCCGTGGCTATTTCATTCGGCCCGGTATCCACTGCGCTGGCAGAACAGTTTCCTGTGCGCATGCGCTCTACCGGATTGGCGCTGGCTTATAACTTTGCGGTCATGCTGTTTGGCGGCTTTGCCCAACTCATCGTGACCTGGCTGATACGCGAAACCGGTACGCCGCTGGCCCCGGCTTTTTATGTGATGTTCGGGGCGGTGGTGGGCACAGTGGGCGTGCTGTTCATGACGGACAGGTACAAGGATGAAGTCTTGCATTGACACTGATTACCGGCGGGCTGGACCGCAGCCTAGGACAGTCAATCTGTTATTGGCAAACAAAATCTCTTAAAGCTTCACCGAAAGTATCCGGCTCTATCTCTATGCTGCCGCCCGCCTCGGTGACGCTGAAAACCTTGCTGCCACCGGCCATGTGCTTGTCGTAGTAGTTGAGCGCCAAGATCTTGAACCGGTTTTCAGCGCAGTTAATGTCGTATTGGTTTTTTTGCGACAAAAAAGGCAAGGGGTTGTTTTCCAATGTCTGAGCTCTTTTGAAATCCTGTATCACCCAGAATTTCACATTGTCTTCAATGATCTCAAGACTTTTGTTGATGTAGTCGGCGCGGTCACCGTCGGTACCGAAATACACCCATTGCGCGTGTACGCCCAAACTTGTGAGCAGCAGGCACACGGCAATCCCATATTTTTTCATTGTCGTTCTTCCATTGCTTTTGAATGCAATATACCAGCCTGAGCGGGCCAATCCCGGCCTTTGTAATACCTGGGTTTTCATGGCAGCGGCGATGCATCCGGCTTTATTCAGTCCATTACCCCATTTACCGCAGAATGATTATTTTCTATACTGATTTTTTTGAAAGGATCCGCCATGTTTTTTCCGACACCTCACGACTCCAACGATGCGATTTCAAAATACGCCGGTTTCATCGGCATGGTTGTCAGCATTGCCTTCGCCGTTCATCTGATTTTGCCCGCCGACGGTGTTTTGTCCGCCACAGGCAGGACCATTGTTTGCATTGCCATAGGTTTGATGGTGGGTTGGTTGTCTTTTGCGGTGAGACTGAAGAAATAAAGTTCTGCTGGGGTTGCCCACGCACGGAGATGGAGCGCAGCCGTTTTTCGATCCATGCTTGCGGGTAGCCTTTGGCTTGGTACAGCTCACGGGCGCGGGCGCTGGCCGGTTCGCTTTTGATTGACTTCCTCAAAGGACTGTTCCCTTGTACCGCCTCAGGCCGCGCCATTGCCAATGGCTGAGACGAAGGCTTTACCGAACTGCTGTTTGATGATCCACCCATATCCAACCCTTGGCGAATCCATAGGCATGGCGGCGGAAGTGGCTCATGGATCTTTTACGGATTTGCCGCCCGAGCGAAAGTAAACACTGGATTCGTGCAGCCCGAATTGCTCACCATTCAGCCGCTCTTTGAAGCTTCAATTGTGTGCCACTAGCGCTTTTCCATCACCAAAAAATCCGCAGGCTTGATGATGGTGATGCTCTCCCACGACTTAAGGCTGAGTAAGTCAGCGTCGCTTGATACGATGGTTGTGGCTTGGCAAGCCAAGGCCAAAGCCAAAAATTTATCGTCTTTGGGGTCTCTGCAAACGCCCTGGGCGGTTTGGGTGCAGGCGGCGTCCACCTCTATCAGGCGCGCCCATTGGGTAATCAAAGTCAAAAAGTCCATGCGCGTTTGCAACGGTGCATAGCGATCAAACTTAGGCCGATGCAGCACGGTTTGCAGTTCATGCAAAGTGCTTTGGCTGACGCACAGGACAAAGTTTTTGACGGCTAGTAGCAAGGCTTGCCGCGGTATGGATGCTGGGCGTAATACTGTACCGACCAGGGTACTGGTGTCGATGACCACGCTCCCCAATGGGTTCATCGTGCCGCTTTGACGAGCTTGGAAGTAGCCGCATCGGTCAGTTCGGTAGCCGCTGGCAAAAGTGTGGGGTCAGCTTGGGCAAAAAACACTTCAAAAGCTTCTACCGCGCTGGTGCGCTTGCCGCGCAACTGCTGCAGCTCCAACATGTCTTGTGGCGAAACAATGAACGCCGCTGTGCGTCCGTGGCGCGTGATGGTTACGGGCTCGCGCTGCACGGTATCGAGCAACTGCCCGAATCGGTTTTGGGCCTCTACGGAGGTGACTGTGATCATGGCTAAACTCCTTGGGTTGGCTAAGTTGTACAGTTTAGCGGGATTTGTGGCGCTGCCTTTGCACGGTCTATGGGCGTTTGCGGAGTTGGCAACCCCGGGTTATTTCAAGCCTCAGCGCAGTGTCCTAACCACGACTCGGTTCTGTAGGCCTACATCGATTTGCGCTTGCGCACTGTACGTTTCGCTTTACTGGCCAAGGTGCCCTGCGCTTCAACGTATGAATCCAGCAAGCGGCGGATCATGCGCTGGTACTGGGTCTGGTGTTTGGCTGCCTCAGACTTGAAAAACTCCACGCTGCTTTTGCTCAGGGCCAGCGTGACTTTCACGCCATCTTCCTTGAACGCCAGATCGGCAGGTGACGGCAGAAAATCCGCAACTACCTCAACATCGCCCATGGGCTCATCCGTGTAAACGATCTTCTTTTTCATAAATTGCCTTTCCTTTGCGCCAATAGCCTGCACCAATGATTCGAATGACTTTGTGCCTGTTGTCAGTGCCGTGGTGCGCATGGAGCTAGTGACGGCTGAATTATTTATTCGGACCCAAAGCGACCGGTCAAACTTAGACAGCTGCCCGTGACCGGCGAGCCGCACTTAGGCGCTTGTCGAGGGTGACGTCACCACCCAAGTGGTCGATCACCACTGACGGACGATCAGGAAACTTGGCTACCAGTTCCAGCTTTCCGCCCATGCTTTCCACGTAGTGGCGCATTGTTGAAAGCAGCATGTCGCTGCGCTTTTCCAGACGAGAAATGGTGTCCTGACGCACCCCCAAGGCGGCAGCCATTTGCTCTTGGGTTTGCTGAGCTGCATGACGAAGGTCTTTAAGCGTCGCCAACTGTTGGCGCCGATTGAATTTTGACCACCTGTGCCGATTGAATCTTGACCAGGGGCTTTTGCTGGTTTGATTACTGCCAGCTGTGTATAACTATACCGATATGTTTGCTTCCTTTCTTTTTTGATCTGCATTTACAGCGCGCAGGGCAT
>CAMDKD010000039.1 GCA_945901125.1 Bordetella parapertussis | reverse complement strand
ATCGACTGCGGAACCGAGGTTGTCTGCACGGGGATTAGCCTTCAACAGTCCCAGCTGGAAAGTTGACGGGATGGATCCTCTCGCGGTGCATATCGCTATGCAAGAAGCGCTGGAACACATGCGCGCGGGAAAAGGCCCAACCATAATTGAAGCTGATGTCTACCGCTTTTTCCATCAGAATGGTCCGTTTCCGGGCAGCGCATTCGGCTACCGGTCAAAGGAAGAGGAGCAGCATTGGAAGGCTCGTGATCCAATTGAGTTGACATCAACTCAAATGCAAAAGCGAAAACTCATAACGGCAGAAGAAGTGTTAAACCTGCGAGAAACTGTCAAAGAAGTGATGCAAAAAGCCGTTGCGGAGCTGACAGAGGTGGACCCTTCTGGAAAAGCGGGCAAACGTCGAATTTGCCCCGAGTTTTGGCCAAGCCCATATTTTCGCGATGTCGGTATTCGAAGCAACCTCAAAGAACTTGAAGGACTTCGATTCGAAGAACAGTCCGAGTTTAAGGGCAAGCTCGCCGAACGCAAATTTGTCGACGTCGTTGCAGATGTCATGGCGCGGCGAATGGAAACCGATAAATCGGTGGTGGTCATGGGTGAAGACGTACATCGTCTCAAGGGTGGGACGAATGGTGCAACGCGTGGCTTGAGTGAGAAATTTCCAGATCGAGTGCTGGGAACCCCGATTAGCGAGAACGCGTTCGTCGGCTTAGCCGGCGGCATGGCTTTAGATGGCCGTTTCAAGCCGGTTGTTGAGTTCATGTATCCGGATTTCATGTGGGTAGCTGCGGATCAGGTGTTCAACCAGATTGGCAAGGCTCGGCACATGTTCGGTGGCGAAAGTGGCGTACCCTTGGTACTACGCACAAAGATCGCCATGGGTACCGGTTATGGATCCCAGCATTCCATGGATCCAGCCGGTATCTTTGCAACCAATCCAGGTTGGCGCATCGTCGCGCCATCTAATTCCTATGATTACGTCGGGTTGATGAATACAGCTTTGTCTTGCAAAGATCCGGTTCTCGTGATCGAGCACGTTGACCTTTACAACTCCACGGGCGTGGGACCCGTAGATGATTTTGATTTCCACTTGCCACTGGGTAAGGCGGCAGTAAGACGTATTGGTACAGAAGTGACTCTAATCACCTACCTGTCCATGGTAAGTCACTCGCTTGATGCAATTGAGGAAACAAGCATTGATGCCGAAGTGATTGACCTGCGTTGGCTCGATCAAGCAAGCATTGATTGGAACACGATTGAATTAAGCATCAAAAAGACTAACAACGTTATTCTGGTCGAGCAGGGCGTGCGAGGCACCTCTTATGGCGGTTGGCTGGCCGACGAGATTCAACGGCGTTACTTCGACTGGCTCGACCAGCCGGTGCAACGTGTGACTGGAGCAGAAGCCTCGCCCAGCATCTCCAAAGTGCTGGAGCGTGCTGCTACTGCACGGACCGAGGAAGTTGTAAACGGGCTCAAATTGGTCATGCAAGCCAAGGGCTTCGCCTGAACCAAGGACCCATTCCATGAATATAGACATGATTGTCCCTATGGAGGTTGGCATCCCTGTGCGTGATGTTGTCCGAATGCGCCAGTTCTACGAAGAGGTGATGGGGTTTTTTGGGTTAATCAATGAAGTCAAAGTGCCCGCTGAGCTAGCGCAGCTGGCGACAATGAATGCTTCAGGTTACACCTTAGTGAGGCTGCAAACACCCCAGGGCGAACGCATCAAGCTCCTGGCACCCTTTAACCCTCCTCCCGCTGAGGCAGCGACTGATTACATCCTCGATAAAGCTAATGCGACCTATCTGACCTTCATCGCTGACGATATCGAGATGGTTATCAATCAGCTAAATGGGTTAGGAGTGATTTTTTTGACTGGCCCCAGCCGCATTGAGGTGCGCCCTGGTACTTATCTGGCATTTTTTCACGACCCGGAAGGCAATGTGATCGAGATTGTGCAGTACTCTGACTTCAAGGCCTATCGGCCTGATTTTCATTAAAGGACTCTTTGAAATGGCCACCTTGATATGCATGCCCGAAGTAGCAGCGAACGCCACTCAAGTAACGCTGCAAACATGGATCAAGAAGGAGGGGGAGGTTGTCGCTGTGGGTGACTGCCTAGCCGAAATCGAAACTGATAAGGCCATCGTTGAATTCAACGCCGATCGCGCTGGCGTAATGGGTCCTACGCTTATTCAGGCAGGGCAAGAAGTAGAAGTTGGTTCGCCCATTGGTGTTCTGCTAGACGTGGGCGAGACCAGCGTAAATGTGTCAGCCCTGCTGGCTAAAACTGGAGACAATGCTAGTGTCCCACAGCTGGCAAATCCATCCACTTCTGAACCTGCCGCCCCACCAACTTTATTGAGCGGATCGAAGGTCACCCCATCGCATAGAGTTTTCGTCAGTCCTTTGGCACGCCGCTTGGCTAAGCAACGCGGTATAGACTTGAATACACTGATCGGCAGTGGCCCGAATGGTCGAATCGTGAAACGAGACATTGAGGCCGGTTCCGCAGTTGTGGTCTCTTCGCCCGTCATGACCCAACCATCAACTGTTTCGCCATCGACCTTGGGTGACTACACCGAAGTTCCGCACAGTGGCATGAGGCGTACCATCGCTCGTCGATTGACCGAGAGTAAGTCCACCATCCCACACTTTTATCTTTCTGTGGACTGTCGCATGGACCGACTGATGTCACTGCGCAGTGAAATCAATACGGCTATGCCACGAAAAATTTCCGTCAATGATTTCATTGTGCGTGCTGTAGCTGTTGCTCTGCGTGAGGTACCACAAGCCAACGTAGGCTGGACAGAAAACGCAATGCGTCAGTACACGCAAGCAGATATTGCCATAGCTGTGTCTACTGATTTCGGTCTCATTACACCCATCGTGCGCGCCGCGGATCGCAAGTCGCTGTCGATGATTAGCCAAGAAATTGCCGATTTGGCTGAGCGTGCGCGCGCCTCGCAATTGCGTCCGGATGAATACCAAGGCGGCAGCTTTAGTGTGAGCAATCTGGGCATGTTTGGTGTGAGCGAATTCTCCGCAATCATCAATCCACCACAAGCTGCGATTCTTGCAGTCGGGATGACTCAGCAAGTTCCAGTGGTTGAGGATGGCGCGGTGAAGATTGCATCGGTCATGCGCTGTACGCTATCCGTGGATCACCGTGCAATCGACGGTGCACTGGCGGCGCAATGGTTGGCAGCGTTCAAGCGACTTCTGGAAAATCCACTGTCGATGTTGATCTGAGGACCAGATATGACACATCCTGTTTTTGATCTGGTCGTAATAGGCAGTGGACCAGGTGGCTATGTAGCAGCCATTCGAGCCGTGCAGTTGGGTATGAAAACCGCCATTGTCGAGAGGGCCGAATTGGGTGGTATTTGCCTCAACTGGGGCTGTATTCCGACTAAGGCGCTATTGCGTTGCGCTGATGTACTGCGCTTGACTAAGAATGCATCACATTTTGGTGTGAAAGTAACGGCATCGACGGCTGATGTACCCGCCATGGTCGCCCGTTCAAGAGCGGTTGCAGCTCAGTTGAACAAGGGTATCGATAGTTTGATGAAGAAGAATGGCATCACTGTTCTTAGTGGTCACGCTCGCTTGGAGGGTAAAGGATCGCTAAAAGTTACCGACAAGAGCGGGCGGGCAACTTTGGTCAGCGCCAAACACATCATTCTTGCGACGGGGGCACGTGCACGGAATTTGCCTGAGCTTGATCCGGACGGCAAGACGATTTGGACTTATCGCGACGCGCTCAATCCCCCAAGCGTTCCGAAACGCATGGTGATCGTTGGGGCAGGTGCGATTGGTATTGAGTTTGCGAGCTTTTACCATGCCGTCGGCGTCGAGGTAATCGTGGTCGAAATGGCGGACCGTGTTTTGCCTTTGGAGGATATCGACATATCAACCCAGATGGCTTCAAGCCTGTCGCGTGATGGAATCACGCTACATACGGCAACGGCTGTACAAGGCGCTGTTCGGGAAGGCGCAGGGTGGCAACTTGATCTACAAGGGAAAACGACAAGTCGAGTTCAAGCAGACGTTGTACTGGTCGCAGCTGGCATCGTTGGCAACGTCGAAGACCTGGGCTTGGAGAAGACGGCCATCAAAATTGAAAAGACCCACATAGTGACCGATCAGTTCTGTCAAACGCAAGAGCCTGGCATCTACGCCATTGGGGATGTGGCTGGTCCACCATGGCTGGCGCATAAGGCGAGCCACGAAGGAGTGATATGTGTTGAGCACATCGCCGGTCTGCATCCGCACCCTCTGGATTCCAAGCGCGTGGCGGCCTGCACATACAGCCATCCACAAGTCGCCAGCGTCGGTCTGACTGAATTGCAGGCGCAAGCTGATGGGCGCAAGGTAAAGGTTGGAAAGTTTCCGTTTTTCGCCAACGGCAAGGCCATTGCTATGGG
This sequence comes from Bordetella parapertussis, assembly GCA_945901125.1. Lineage (GTDB taxonomy): Bacteria > Pseudomonadota > Gammaproteobacteria > Burkholderiales > Burkholderiaceae_C > Limnohabitans. Next base: position 22,415 of record CAMDKD010000039.1, on the reverse strand, counting down.
CGCCACAGCTGGGTTTGTGAAAGTGGTGTTCGATGAAGAAAGTGGAGAGCTATTAGGCGCGCATATGCTGGGTGAAGAGGTAACTGAAATGATTCAGGGTTTCGCCATCGCTCAATCCCTAGAGGCGACTGAAGCTGAATTGATGGCGGCTATTTTTCCACATCCGACTATGTCCGAAGCTATGCACGAAGCTGTGCTATCGGCGTACGGTCGCGCGCTGCACATCTGAAGCACTAACAACATTTCAAAACTAACGGAACAACCATGTACGACTTTGAAAATAGAACGCTCTTGCTGACCGGGGCGAACGGCGGCATCGGGCGCGAGGTTGCCGCATTGTTTTATGCGCACGGTGCAAATCTGGTCATGACCGACCTCGACGAAGAAAATTTGAACTTGTTTGCGGAGTCGCTCGATTCAAGTAGCAAACGTATTGTCACGTTACGAATGGACTCGGCCAATCCGGAAGATTCCGCGCACGCAGTAGCGTTGGCTCAAGACATATTTGGAGGTATCGATTTTTTGGTTCCTTCGGCCGGAATCTACAAGGCACAGCCGATTCAGGAGATGACGGATGAGCAATGGCGTCAAACGCTGGGTATTAATCTCGATGGTGTCTTTTACCTGAGTCGGCGGGCAATTCCCGCGCTACGCGAGCACAGTGCAATCGTCAACCTGACCTCGGTGGCGGCACATCGAGGTGCCATGTACAACGCGCACTATTCGGCATCGAAAGGGGCGATTCTGAGTTTGACACGCAGCATGGCGCGGGAACTGGGACCGCGTACCCGCGTCAATGCAGTCTCGCCGGGTGTGATCGAAACACCGATGACGATTGAGCTCATTGCCAAACGCGGCGCGGACTCCATTGAGCAAACACCCTTGCAGCGACTTGGACATCCCCGTGAGATTGCAAGTGCAATCGGATTTTTGTGCAGCAGCGCCGCTAGTTTCGTCACTGGCGAAGTGTTGCACGTGAATGGTGGTCTCTATATCGCAGGGTAAACCGAAGTAATGTCCCCTATGCCGGTTGCGCGTGAAGAACCCTACAGTCGGTTGGCGACTGATCGCCTTGGTCCCCGCACTGTCATTTGCGAGGCAGTGGTGCGAAATGACGATATGCCGCTTCTCGCAGCAGCCAGTCAGTGCGGCTGCGTGGTTCACCATGGTCAGCACGTACTGTACGGGCAGATATTGCAAATCGCGCTGGGCAATAGTTACCGAGGCTACAGCTTGCGTTGACAGATTTGATTTGAATTTAAGTACCACTTCGTAAGCTCGATAAGTTGCCGATCTGCCTAAGAAATCATTACGATTTATGTTGAAAGATAGTCGTCTTAAATCCAAATAAAATTGATGTTGTAAGAGTTATGTAAATTTTTTTCGACCCTCAATAAAAGAAATTCAAGAAAATATAGATTTTGCTAGGGCATTACTTTGGTCGCCAGCCGTCAACCTGCTCCGGATGAGCGGCGATCCAGCGTTCTGCGGCTTGACGCGCTGATATTTTTTCCACATTCATAGATTTATCCATTTCTGTGATCGCCGCAATCGACAAGCGGATATTACTCAGATAAGCAAGCGTACGAGGTGACAATTTCGACTTTAGTTGCTGATTGGCTATCAGATATGCGCTGTCTGTACCAAAAATACGCTTGGGATCTTCCAGCACACGCAATTCATAGACGGAATTTATCCATTGAGGTTGCCACAATGGAAACACCACCCAGTTCCCTGCTTCATAGGCGGTTTTAAATGTACCGATCCAAGTACCCGGGGGAGCGGCTTGCAATTGATAGCCTGCGGCATCAAGACCGTAACTCTTGAGCACCTCAAGACCCAAGATCGTCAAACCAGTTGATTCAGGCAGTGAGACGATAGTCGACGGCATGCGGGACTTGACTGCAGGTTTCAGCAGATCTTCAATTGAGGAAACCTCTTGAGCCGGAACGTAGGCTGGAACAGTCCAGTACAGACGAGCATCGTCATAGAGCTTGGCTAATTTGAATGTGCTGGCTTCCACTTTTTTGTATAAAACCGCATGCGCGTTGGGAAGCCATGACGCAGCTAGTATGTCCACCTCACCTGAACCAACCTTAGGATAAATATCGGCATGCGAGCCTTCAATCACCTCGACTGTGTATCCTTCTTTTTCCAGAACGTGCTGGACTATGCCTCCAGTGACTGCGTAAAAGGACAAGGACACCTGTCCCAGCTTGATGGATTCAGCTGTTACCACTAATGGGAGCAACATCGAGAAAAAAACCAGAGAAGGAAAAAATTTCATGAATAAGCTCCATTGTTTAATTGAATCAGAATTGGCTTGTCAGATATTTTGATATTCGTACACAACCACGTATCAATCTGAAATTATTCAAATATTCTGTACGATCGACGCACACTGGTCAAACCAGAATATCTAGCCCTTAGGGTTATTTAATCTAAGCGAACACTCATGAATGTGCACTTGAATTGGCAGTGGAAGCAATTTCAGAAACCACGCAAAGTCCCTGCATCTCAAAAAGCCATTGACGGAAAAGAGTTACCCTGGCACTGGTTGTACCTTGCGGATAAACGAGGTAATAGTCAAACTCCGAATGCAAAATGTCGTCAAAAGGTTGAACCAATCGCCCCGCAGATAAGTCATCCTGCACCCATTTCCCTTTTGCCAAGGCTATACCTTCACCAGCGATAGCAGCATCAATCGCCAATAATGCCGGTGTATAAAACATTCCTTTGCCTGCATTGATGATTTCCAATGTTTCTGGACAGACAATTCGAAGCCACTTTGACCAATTAGGGGCTGTATCGTCATAAGAACTGTGCTCGGCATGTAGCAGTGTGTGGTGTTTCAGGTCTGATGTCTTGCGAAGTGCCAGGGTTCGTTGCAACAAAACAGGACTGCATACTGGAAAAATATCTTCAGTCATGATTTTCTCAGACATAAGACCTTCGTAACTTCCTCGGCCGTATCTAATAGCCACGTCCAAATCCTCTTTGTTGAAGTCAGCGAGTTGCTTGCTAGCCGTCAGTCTGATTTCTAGATCGGGATGAAGATTTTGAAAATGCGTCAATCTTGGCCTTAGCCACTTGATTGAAAAAGTCGGGGGTGCACTGATTTTTAGAATGTTTTCAAAGTTTTTTGTACGAATCAGATCGGTTGCTTCTATCAGGCCATTAAAGGCCTCTCTGACTTGCGGCAGCAACGCCTTGCCTGCAAAAGTAATAGTGAGTGAATTGTTTTGTCGTAGAAAAAGTCTTTGTCCTAAATTGTCTTCGAGTTGCCGTACCAGTTGACTGATTGCACCAGGCGTGACGTGAAGCTCTTCGGCTGCGCGAGCGAAACTCATATGGCGCGCAGACGCCTCGAATACTCTTAATGCATTGAGTGATGGAAGACGATTAGGCATACAAATTTCTCTGATTCATTGTTAAAAAATCAGTATGAGTTTAGTCAATCTTTGTTAATTTTGAAAACTTCAGTTTAGGCAATAGTCAACGGGCTTATGTCGCCGCTTCTTTGTCCATGGCGGCCAGCAAAAAATCCAGCAAGGCTTTATTGCGCGAAAAATTCATGCGCTCGGGCGTGATCAGCGCCACGATTTGCGAGCCGAATTTGGTCAATGGCGTCCATTCGGGCAATACCCTGACCAGGCTGCCCTCTCTCAACGAGGTTTCACACAAATAATCCGGCAACAGTGCAATTCCCAGCCCGGCGACGGCTGCGTGGAGCACGGCCTCTGCATTGTCCACCGCATAACGGGTGCTGACCCTGACCGGAATTTTTTCCTGCACCCGCTCAGGCTGCACGCGGTGACAACTGAGCACCCAGTTGTCGTCGCTGCTGTCGCGCCGGTAATACAAACAGCTGTGTCTGGACAACTCAGGCGGCGTCTGCGGCATGTCGGACGCAGCCAGGTATTCAGGAGACGCGGTCAACAACCATGGCACTGAAATAATGGGCGTGTTTTTCAATTCACCGGTTGCCGTGGCCGACCATCTGAAGGCAATGTCCATGCGCTCGGCGGCCAGGTCCATGATTCTGTCCGACAGTATCAATTCGATTTCCACCGCCGGGTGCAATTTGAGAAACGACGGCAAATGCCGCGCCAGCACCCTCTGCCCCCACGACACCGGGGCTGTCAACCGCAAGCTGCCGGTGAGTTCGGATTTCAGTGCCCGCACCCGCTCCAGCCCCCCTGCGATTTCATTCAAAGCCCGTTGCGCATAAGCCAGATAAGCCTCACCTGCCGGGGTCAGCACGATTTTGCGGCTGCTCCTGCTGAACAAAATAATGCCCAGCTTTTCTTCCAACTGAGCGATGCGTTTGCTGATCAAGCCCTTGCCCACTCCCAGAGCGGTTGCGGCATTGCTCACGCTTCGCGTTTGTGCCACGTGCACAAAAGCGGTCAACATGTCGGTAGAAATAGGCCGTTGTTGGCGTTCGGAGGGGATCATCGTTTCCAATTTGAAGACAATCTGTTCGCATTACAACAGTTATCAGAACATGGGTCAATCCATATACTGATTCGGCGCTAATCCCTAAAACAACCAAGGAGACACTATGAAAATTCATGCAGACCCAATCACGGTCAACTGTAAAAAAGTATTAGCCGGTCTTGATTTGATCGGTGCCAAATACGAACTGGTTCATGTCGATTATTTCAAGGCGGAACAAAAGGAAGCGGCTTACCTGGCCATCAATCCGAATTCCTCTTTGCCGACCATGGTCGACGGCGATTTTGTGTTGTGGGAATCGAATGCGATTCTTCAATACGCTGCCGACAAAACCGGTAACGACGCGGTTTACCCCAGGGATTTGAAAACCCGCGCCGACATCAACCGCTGGCTGCTGTGGGAATCCTCCAGCTGGTTCCCGAGCTGCTACGTCTACCTGGTGGAAAACTGCGTCAAGCCCTTGCTCGGCGGCGAAGCAGATCCTGCGGTGATTGCTGCACAAGATGCACAGTTCCACAAACTCGCGTCCATACTTGATCAGCGTTTGTCGCAACATACCTGGGTGGCAGGCGACCATGTGACGATTGCCGATATCGCGCTGGCCGCTCCCATGCACTTACACGGATGGCAGCAACTGCCGCTGGACAATCACAGGCATTTGAAGCGCTGGCTGACCACCGCCATCGAAGGCCTGCCCTGCTGGCAGAAAACCATGATTTACCAGGGCTTCACCACCCAGAAACCTAACTGAGACCGGAACCCACGACGATGTCTTCGACCACTGTACGCGCCACGCTGAAATACTCTGTTGACAACGGCATACCGCCGGATTACTACTTCTACGATCCCGGTCCTGAGGTAAAACTCAATCCGCCCGGGACCGATTCACATGAAGTGGATATTCACGACGGCTGGCCTCAACTGAATTCGTTCAGCGCTGACAAACAAGGGTTCGAGTTGCACGAATTCGATCCCTCCTTCAAAGATTTCGATCACGACGACCTGATCAAACAGGTGTTTTATCAACAAGTGATCGATTTTGTGAAGTTGAATACAGGGGCGAAGCGCGTCGTGGTGTTTGACCACACCATACGCAAACGCCTGCCTGCCGATTTGAAAGCGCAAACCGAGGTGCAGCGCCCGGCCGTGCTGCTGGTGCACAGCGACTACACCGTCATCAGCGGCCCGCAGCGCGTGCGCGATATCGTGCCCGGTGATGCCGACGACTTGCTTCAGCGGCGCGTGGCTTTTTTCAACGTCTGGAAACCGCTTTACCGCCGGGTTGAGGAATTGCCGTTGGCCATGTGCGACGCCAGCACCCACGAACCCGACGACATGTTGCGCATGGACTTGAAATACCGCGAACGCACTGGCGAAATTTATGTGATGCGTTACTCACCTAAACACCGCTGGATGTATTTCCCGTTCATGGAACCCAACCACGCCTTGATTCTGAAAACCTATGACTCTGAAGTTGACGGACGCTGCCGCTTCATGGGCCACTCAGCGTTTGAGCACCCGGACACGGCGCCGGACGCGCAAAAAAGAGAGAGCATAGAAGTCAGAACCATGGCGTTTTTCTAGGTCTTGGTGTGAATACCGCTGCGCAAGCGCTGCTGAATTACCTGGAGCCGACTGCGCAGCCCCTACATACCTACAGCTATGACCCGCCGGACGGCAGCCCGCGTTTCAACGGCCAACTGCAAGACTACCGTATGCCGGTCAGAGATGCACGTGGCCTCAGCCCATCAGCTACGCTGGACTCGCACGGCTTCACCATGGCACAAGCGCCAAGCGCGGTGACAGATTTCTGGAACGAAACACAAGTTCGCGACACCTACTATGCCGAGTCAGCCGGCTTGTTGATGCAATTGACCGGCGCGCGGCAAGCACTGGTGTTTGACCATACGCTAAGACGCAGAGCCGCACACAGACCGCAGCTTGACGGCACTGGCGGCTCGTTCAGCACTGTGCGTGAACCGGTAGGCCGTGTGCACCTGGATTTCACACCGCGCAGCGGGCCGCTGCGCATACGCCAGGTTTTAGGTTTGCCGCTGGATGAACCGCTTGAATTGCAGCGTTATGTGATTTACGGCATGTGGCGCTGCATCAACGACGCGCCGCATGAAGATGCGCCGATGGCGCTGGCTGATTGCCGCACAGTGAACACCAGTGATCTGGTACCCAACAAACTGATTTACCCGGAACGCACCGGTGAAACCTATGCCATCACACGGAATTCCTCGCACAGCTGGTTTTACTATCCGCGCCAGACGCGCGATGAAGTCATCGTCTTCAGGCATTTTTCCGGTAGCGATGTGCTTCACAATGTCAACACCTCGGTGCCGCACAGCGCGATAGAAGAACCGCAGGCCTGTGACCATCCGATACCTCGCCAAAGCATAGAACTGCGCGTACTTGCCATCTTTTAGCAGCGAGGCCGTAAGGCTTAAACGTAAGATACCGTTTTGATGCTCTTACAGGCACAGTCACAGAAAGCAGGCCATGAAAATCAACGCAGACACCGCAGTCAGGGTCACGCTAAATACCGCTGACCTGCCCTGGGTCGCCTCTCCCATGCCTGGCGTGCAAAGAAAAATGCTTGAACGCGACGGCGATGAAGTCGCCCGGGCCACCAGCATCGTGCAGTACGCGCCGGGTTCGAGCTTCAGCAGCCACCGCCATGACCTGGGCGAGGAATTTCTGGTGCTTGATGGAGTGTTCGAGGATGAAAACGGTCAGTACCCGGCCGGCACTTATGTGAAAAATCCGCCGGGCTCCGTGCACACGCCTTTCACGCAGCAAGGATGTACGCTTTTCGTCAAACTTCGCTACATGGCAGCGGATGACAAGGAACACTGCGTGATTGATACCCGCTCAGCACCGTGGCACCCGGGTCTGGTTCCAGGCTTGTCGGTGTTGCCCTTGTCTGAATCCGGCACCAGCCATACCGCGTTGGTGCGATGGGCCCCGGAAACGTATTTCAATCCGCACAGACACTTTGGCGGTGAAGAAATCTTTGTGATTGAAGGCGTGTTTGAAGATGAACACGGGCGCTACCCGCAGGGCAGCTGGCTGCGCAGTCCGCACATGAGTGCGCATAAGCCATTCAGCGTAGAGGGTTGCACCATCCTGGTCAAGACAGGGCATTTAATGTGACAGTCTGCGACGCCACCGTTTGAGATTCACATTCAATCGCCAGAACAACTTGACACACAGGTATCCCGTGAATGATGAACCAAACGCAAATACAGCCATTCCTACTAGCGTAGGCCAAGCGAAGCTTGTTAACCACTGGGCCGGTAGCGCCGAATAAGAAACACTGGTTTCTACCGGTTCGCCCAACAACACTGAGCCGAGGCGGTAAGCAAGCCAAAGCCAGAAACCGATGGTCAAGGGATTCGTCACCATGGTCATCAATGCAGCGACGGGTATGTTGGCCCGCCACCAGACGCAATGGGCGGCGGCCACCAGTACTTGCGCCGCCGGAATGGCAAAGGCCCAGAACAAACCCACAGCAACGCCGCGTGCTACCGCTTCATGCTGAATTCTCCATAACTGAGGATCCAGCAGATTGCCGGCAATCGGTTTGAGCCACGGGTGCTTGGCCAGAAATTCCTTGCCGGGCAACCATTTGCCGACAGCATCGCGGATAAAGGACTTGTTTTGTGTCATGGCTATGCCCTCTGTCAATCCAAGCAGAAGCCCATGTTGTCATCAGAAGAAGCGGATTGACAGCAAGGAAAATCGCACTATCTATCTGTTTTTTTCGAAGTATTTTTAATTTTTAATCAGTAAATAAATGATTAAATCATCCGAACCGCAAACTGACAAGGTTCAAATGGATACTGTTGCTCCCCTGTGGCTGTGGGCCACTTTTGCTGTCATCGTTTTGGTGTCGCTGTTCATAGACTTTGTTGTGCTCAAAAAACAAGGGGCACACGATATCGGCGTGAAGGAAGCGCTGAACTGGTCCATCGTCTGGATTCTGATGAGCTTTTTATTCAATGGCTTGTTCTGGTGGGCAGTCAAAGACAGTTCTGGATCCGTTGAACTTGCGAATGCCAAGTCGCTGGAATTTCTGACCGGTTACCTGATTGAAAAATCGCTGGCGGTAGACAATATCTTCGTATTTCTGATGATCTTTACCTACTTTGCGGTGCCGACTGCGTTTCAAAAACGTGTGCTCATGATCGGCATCGTTGGCGCCATCGTTTTACGTACCGTCATGATTCTGGCGGGCAGTTGGCTACTGGCTGAATTCCACTGGGTTTTGTATGTATTTGGTGCTTTCCTGGTATTGACCGGTATCAAGATGTGGTGGGCTGCCGGCAAAGAACCGGACTTGAACAACAACCCTGCCCTGAAGTTGCTGCGCAAATTTCTACCAGTCAGCAAAAATTTTGACGGCGAAAAATTCATGACTGAAGAAAACGGCAAACGCATTGCTACGCCGCTTTTCATGGTGATCTGTTTGATTGCATTCACTGATGTGATTTTTGCGGTGGATTCCATCCCGGCCATTTTTGCTATCACCAGCGACCCGTTCATTGTGCTGACCAGCAACGTCATGGCTATTCTCGGTTTGCGAGCTATGTACTTCTTGCTGGCGGCTGTGGCGAACAAGTTCCATTTGCTGAGCTACGGTCTGGCAGTCATTCTTGTATTCATTGGTGTCAAGATGTGCCTGATTGATGTCTACAACATACCGGTCAGCGTTTCACTCGCGGTGGTTTTAGGCATTCTTGGATTAACCATGTTCTTGAGTATGAGGAAAGCAAAATCGCAAGCTCGTACTTAAGCGGCTTTATACAGAAGCTTGCAGCATTCGCTGTACCAGCGGGTGCTGTACTTTTTTTTCTGTGCCTATCGCGAAGAAATGTTCAATCACGCCTTCACAAGGCCCCAGGCGCTTAACCGCGAAATGCAATAACAAATCGTCATGTACCCACTCGGCACCGGGAAACACACCCATGCCGCTGGAGCCAAAAGTTTTCAGCAAGGCACTGTCTTCAAACTCGCCAACTATGCGCGGTTTGATACCTTGCTGCTCAAACCATTTATCAAGCCGGTCCCGGCTTGCCGTGTGCGTGGTCGGCAACAGAACCGGTAATTCAGCCAGACAGGCGGGAAAAGGTTTTTTCGAAGTCTTCAACAGTGCCGGGGTTCCATACCAGGCCAGGGTTGAAAAACCCAGCGCATGGCTGTAGAGTTTGATATTCGGATTCGATGGTGCAGGCTTGTCTGAGATAACCAGATCAAGCTTATGCAAAGCAAGATCGCCTAACAAATCATTGAATTGCCCCTCGTGACACAACAAACGCAAGTCAGGCTCGGCCATCACCGGTTGCAGCAGGCGATGCACCACGAGTTTGGGCAGACCATCGCTGATACCTAACCACAGTCGAACCGAGGGCTTGCTGACCGCATCCCGCACACGGCTTGGTAAATCCTCACCAAGTTGAAAAATCAGATCAGCCTGCTGCATAGCGGCAACGCCGGCATCTGTCAGTACCAGACCGCGTCCGGCCGGTTTGAGCAATTCACAGCCAAGTGACCGTTCAAGTTCGCGCACCTGAGCGCTGACAGTCTGAACCGCCATGTCTAACTTATCGGCAGCGCGGGACATGCCACCCTCCTTGGCCACCACCCAAAAGTAATACAAGTGCTTGAAATTAAAGGATGCGCTCATATTCAGTATTTTCAGGAATATTGATGAGAAATTATCTGCTTTTATTTGATTGCATCAAAGCCTATCTTCAAAGCCTTACTTTGAGAAAGGAAAACCATGAGACTTAACACTACCTCTCTTTCATCGCGTAACCCGACTGACTTTCCAGTGAAGGTGCCTCAGCCTGAGCTTGTGCATACGGTCGAGGTAAAACGCGTGTTGCGAAATACCTATGCATTGCTGGCCATGACTTTGTTGTTCAGCGCTGCTGTTGCAAGCGCAGCAGTTGCCTACCAATGGCCTGCACCCGGCATCATTCTGACACTGGTCGGCTATTTCGGACTGCTGTTCGCTATCCATAAATGGCAAAACAGCGCGCTCGCCCTGCCAGCTGTGTTTGCTCTCACCGGGTTCATGGGCTACACCCTCGGTCCTTTGTTGACGCATTCGCTTGCATTACCCGGCGGCGCGCAAACTGTGTCGCTGGCCCTCGCAGCAACAGGAGCAAGCTTCCTGAGTCTGTCGGCTTATGTGTTGCTGACACGGCGCGACTTCAGCTTCATGGGCGGCTTTCTTTTCTGCGGCATGGTCATTGCCTTGCTTGCAGGTATTGCAGCCACGGTGTTTGACATTGCGGGCTTGGGAATGGCCGTGTCGGCCATGGTTGCACTTTTATCCGCCGGTCTGATTTTGTTTGAAACCAGTCGCATTGTGAATGGCGGTGAAAGCAATTACGTACTGGCAACAGTAAGTCTGTTTGTATCGGTGTTCAACCTGTTCACCAGTCTGCTGAGCTTGTTCGGCATCGGTGGCTCAAGTGAATGAAATACAAATGCCGCATGCGGCCTGGGGTGGTGCGCTGGTTGCAGCCGCCATTTTGTACGGCGCCTGGCAAGAGTTCAAAGCAAAAAACCGTCGGGACGCACGCTTGCTTGCATTGACGAGTGCTATCAGCATAGCTGGTAGCGCTGCGGTCATATACATGTGACCAGGATTTTAAAAATCATGATTTATCCATTAAGCGAGAAGTACAAATGAAATGTCCTCATTGTGTTGACACCACCCTGGTCATGTCCGACAGACAAGGCGTGGAAATTGATTATTGCCCGGCCTGCCGTGGTGTTTGGCTGGACAGAGGCGAGCTGGATAAGCTGCTTGAAAAATCAGCCTTCATACAAAACGAAAGCGCTCCTCAATCCCGGGCAGCGGCAGTACACGTCCATCAACCAGCGCATGTAGATGCGTACTACAAAGACGATTTGCGTTACCAGCGCGGTCGCAGGAAATCTTGGCTTGAAGATATTTTTGATTAAAAATACACTGTCACTAATGCAGGTTTTTTTTCAAAGCTCAACCTGCCCTGATTCTCATGACGACACAACATGACTCAGCAGATGCGCTTTGAAAGCATGCGCGATCGGTGCCAATTGCTTTTTCGCTGGATGCACGATGTGCCAGTGCGTCATCACCGGAAAACCTTTGATGTCGATGATGGCTACGCCGTGTTCCTTGGTCAATCCGTGCAAAGCATGCTTTGACACCACGCCTATGCCGAGTCCGCCGGCCACAGCTTCCTTGATGGCCTCGTTGCTGCCGAGTTCCATGCGTATGTCGGGGCGGAACTTGTGCTTTTGAAAATGCCTGTCAGCTGACATGCGTGTGCCAGATCCTTTTTCGCGCAATATGAAGCGCTTGTCTGCCAGCGCAGAAAGTGGGATTGTCTTTTGCCTGGACAAGGGATCCCTGGTTGCAGCAATTGGCACCAACGGGTTCACCATGAACACCTCGTCGGCCAGATCAATGTCCACAGGCGGTTGGGACATGATGTAAAGGTCATCAAGGTTGTCACGCATGCGTTTAACCACACCGTCACGGTTAAGAATTTCCAGCGAGACATCAATGTCCGGAAATTTTTTGCAAAAACCACCTATCAGCCTGGGCATGAAATATTTGGCCGTGCTGACCACCGCTACTTTGAGTTTGCCGCGCGTCAGGCCCCGGGTGGCATCCACGTTTTGCGCAAACACATCCCAGCAACCAAGCATGTCGCGCGCAGTTTTTGCTAAATCACGTCCTGTCTCTGTCAGGTAGATTTTTTTTGAAATCACCTCATACAAAGGCAAACCAACAGCCAGCGTGATTTCTTTTAACTGCATGGATGCCGTCGGTTGCGTCACATGCATGGCTTTGGCCGCGGCACTGACGCTGCCTGTGTCGGCCAAGGCAAGAAAAAGTTTGAGTTGGCGAAAGCTGATATGCATAGATATTTTCCTATATATAAGCATTTAAATATCGATTTTACAAAACATTTAAACCCTCCTAGGATCACAGATCAGGAGTTCAATAACATGCAGAATCTGCTCGATCCGGCCATACTTTTCTTTGTCTTCGGCGCAATTGCCGGCAGTCTGAAATCCAATCTGGAAATCCCGCCTGCCATCTCCCGCTTTTTATCGCTGTACCTGTTGATGGCTTTGGGCTTGAAAGGCGGCTTCGCACTCTCGCGCTCGGGCTTGACCCAGGAGGTGGCTGCCAGCCTAGCTTGCGCTGTCGCGCTGGCCATCATCATTCCCCTGCTCGGTTACTTTTTGCTCAAACGCTTTTTAAACGGTTTTGATGCCGCTGCTGTGGCCGCCACCTACGGCTCTGTCAGTGCAGTGACTTTTGTGACCGTCGTGCAATACCTGGACAACCATGGCATTGCGTATGGCGGCCACATGGCTGCAGCCATGGCGTTGATGGAATCGCCCGCCATCATCATGGCGGTGCTGCTGGCCAACACACTCAGGCAACAATCGCTGGCACCTGTCGTTTTGCAATCAGGTTCAGGTGTCGCATTGCTTTCAGGCAACAGCGAACACCGCCCGGTGCCGCTGAAGAAAATCCTGCATGAATCCTTTACCGACGGGGCACAACTGCTGTTGCTCGGGGCCATGCTGGTCGGCCTGTTGTCAGGCGAAGCCGGCAAGACGGCCATGCAACCTTTTTCAGGCGATCTTTTTAAAGGCATGCTGGCCTTTTTCCTGCTGGACATGGGATTGATGACCGCACGCAATGCCAATCAACTCAAAGGTATGTCTATCGGTCTGGTGTTGTACGCCGTGGTAGCCCCTTTGCTGCATGCAGGCTTGGCCTTGTGCCTGGCGCTGCTGGCGGGTCTGGGTAGAGGCGATGCCACCTTGTTGATGGTGCTGGCCGCCAGTGCTTCTTACATTGCGGTGCCGGCAGTGTTGCGCACAGCGCTCCCGGAAGCCAACCCCTCTCTTTACTTCGGCATGTCGCTGGGCATCACCTTCCCTTTGAACCTGTTGATCGGCATTCCTTTGTATGCCGGTGTCGCTGAAATTTATTTTTTATAAGGAGTTGATATGAGAATTGACTACAGAAAGAGAAAAATCTCATTGCTGACAAACCACGGCAAGGAGCTCATCATTGCGCCGGTGTTGGAGCGCGCCCTGGGCTGCCAGGTCGAGCAAGTGCAGGGCTGCGGTACCGATCAGTTCGGCAGCTTTGATCGCATCACGCCCCGGCAGGGAAGCCAATTGCAAACCGCCAGAAGAAAAGCGCAATTCGCCATCGACTTGAGCCCCCATATTGTCGGCATTGCCAGCGAAGGATCGTTCACTGTTGACCCGTTCTCCGGCTTCATGCCATGGAACATTGAAATGGTGTTGTTCCTGGATGATTTGCACGGCTTAGAAGTGGTCGGGATGGCACAAGGCAGCGCGATGAACATGAGCAAATCGGTCAGAGACTTTGACAGCCTGATGGAATTTGCTGCTGATGCCGGTTTTCCCGGGCACCACTTGATGCTCAGACCGCAAAACGCCAGCGATCCCAGGGTAACCAAAGGGATTCAAGATGTAGACACTTTGAAATCTGCATTCATTGAAGCCTTGCTGCAATCGGGCAATGGCAAAGTTTTTGTCGAAAACGATTTGCGCGCCTTTTGCAACCCGACCCGCCGCTTGATGATCGAACAGGCCACAGAAGACTTGGCGCGCAAGCTCTTGTCGCTTTGCCTGGAATGCCAAATGCCGGGATTCTGGAAAATGAAGACAGAATCAGGCCTGCCCTGCGGCGGCTGCGGTTCACCAACGCGCGAAGCCGTTTGCGAACTTAGGCAATGTACGCATTGCAACTACAGCAGTCACAAAACGCTAGCGCAAACACTGGAGGCTGATCCGCAAGTGTGTGACAACTGCAACCCCTGAGTGCCCCTATCATCTGTACCTGCTTTTCACAGAACACAGGAACCTCAGATGATTCGCTATCTCAAGCGCGGCAAAGATGCTCAAACCAAATCCGACGCAGACGCCAAGGTGCGCGCCACGGTGGAATCCATTATTCAGGCCATAGAGTCACGCGGTGACGAAGCGGTGCGTGAATTCAGCCGCCAATTCGACAACTGGGACCCGGCCGATTTCCGTTTGTCACAGCAGCAGATTGAGGCCGCTGTCAAATCGCTGTCGGCGCGCGAGATTGAAGACATACGTTTTGCCCAAACCCAGATCCGTCGTTTCGCCCAGATTCAACGCGACAGCATGAAGGATGTGGAAGTCGAAACCTTGCCCGGCGTGGTGTTGGGTCACCGGCATATCCCGGTCAGCTCGGTGGGCTGCTACGTGCCCGGCGGCAAATACCCCATGATTGCGTCCGCGCACATGAGCGTGCTGACCGCCAAAGTGGCAGGCGTCAAGCGCATTGTGTCTACCGCGCCTGCGTTTCAGGGTGCGCCGCACCCGGCCATCGTCACCGCCATGCATTTCGCCGGTGCCGATGAAATACTCACGCTAGGCGGCGTGCAAGCTGTTGCCGCCATGGCGATAGGCACAGCGTCCATCGGCCAAGTCGACATGCTGGTCGGCCCCGGCAATATGTACGTGGCCGAAGCCAAGCGTCAGTTATACGGCCGCGTCGGCATCGACTTGTTTGCCGGTCCTACCGAAACCCTGGTGATTGCAGATGAAACCGTGGACGGCGAAATCTGCGCGGTGGATTTACTGGGTCAGGCCGAACACGGTCCGACCTCGCCTTCGGTGTTGTTGACCAACAGCGAGAAGCTGGCCAAAGACACCATGGCTGAAATCGCACGCCAACTCACGCTCTTGCCGACCGCCGCCATCGCCGCGCAAAGCTGGGCCGAATTCGGCGAAGTCATCGTTTGTGACACCTACGAGGAAATGCTGGCCAAAGCCAACGAAATCGCCTCCGAGCATGTGCAAATCATGACCGCCAAAGACGCGTGGTTCGAAACGCATATGCAAAACTACGGCGCTTTGTTTGTCGGCCCGCGCACCAATGTGTCTTTCGGCGACAAGGTCATAGGCACCAACCACACACTGCCAACCAACAAAGCAGCGCGCTACACCGGCGGGCTGTGGGTGGGCAAGTTTTTAAAAACCTGTACCTACCAACGCGTGCTGACCGACGAGGCCAGTGCACTGATAGGCGAGTACTGCTCGCGCCTGTGCCACATGGAGAACTTTGCCGGTCACGGCGAACAGGCCAATATCCGCGTCAGACGCTACGGCACCCACGCCGACGTGCCTTGGTACCAACCGGTACCTGCTGCCAGCGACGCATAAGCGCTTTGTATCAATCGGGCTTGATGCTCGCTGCTCTCACAATATGAGCGTAGCGGGCCAGATCTTTTTTGATCTCGTCGCCAAATTTTTGCGAGCTGCCCGGCGTGGCGTAGATCCCAAAGGTCTTGAGCTTTTCCTTGACCTCGGGGTCGGCCAGCACCGCATTGAGTTCGGTGTTCAATCGCTCAACCACCGCGCGCGGCGTTTTGGCAGGCGCCATCAGGCCGACCCAGGAATTGATATCGACTTCAGGCACACCGCTTTCCATGAAGGTCGGCACCTGCGGCAAACTGCTGATGCGCTGCGTGCCGGTAATTGCCAGCGGATTCACTCGCCCTGATTTGATGTGTTGCGCTGCACCTGCTACCGCCACAAAACCCAGTGGAATGGTGCCCCCAAGCACATCCACCAGCGCTTGTCCGCCGCCTTTGTAGGCCATGTGCGTCAGGTTGGCGCCGGTTTTTTGCTTGAACAATTCGCCTGCTACATGGGCCGTGCCGCCGCTGCCCGAGGTGCCGTAAAACATTCCCCCGGTCTGCGATTTAGACAAGGCGATTAATTCTTTGAGGTTTTTGGCGTTCACCCCGGGATGGGCTACCAGCACCAACACCGCATCGCCGATTTTTCCCACAGGCGCGAAATCATTCACGGTATCAAAAGGCACTTTTTCAAACACATGCGGATTGATCACCATGGTGCCGTCAAACGCCAGCAACAAGGTGTAACCGTCGGGTTCGGCCAGCGCCACTGCCTGGGTACCTATGTTGCCCGAAGCCCCGGCCTTGTTATCCACCATGAACTGCTGACCGAGACGGCGCGACAACTGCTCGGCGATCACGCGCGCGCTGGTGTCAGCCACACCGCCCGGCGCAAACGGCACGATCAGGCGCACCGACTTGGCCGGGTACGCGGTCTGGGCATACAGTTGCGTACCGATGAAGATGCACAGCAAACACAGCGTTTGCAGGCACTTGTCAATGTTCATCACGCGTAGCCCGGTGGCGCTTGAAACGCGGCAAATTCTTTTTCAAGACGTTTGGCCATGTCTATGCACAAGAGGTCGCCGTATTGCGGGCCGATGATTTGCACGCCGCTGGGCAACCCGGCTTCGGTCAAACCTGCCGGGGCGACTGTCGAGGGCAAATAAGCCATGCCCGAATAACCGGCCCAGAACAATTGCGTGGTGGTCGGTTGCGGTTGACCATTCACATCCAACATACGTTCCCAGCGTTCACCTTTTTGGTTGTGCGCAAATGCCGTGGTCGTGGCGGTCGGGCACAACAAGAAATCGTAGTCTTTGAAAAATGCTTCCCACTGCAATTGCATGCGGTAGCGCTGTTCGTGCAACAGCAGCCATTCGTAGTGCGATAAGGCACACCCGCGCAACATCCAGGCCTCGTAGTCGTCGCGCTTGGGATCTAAATCAGCTGCGCGTTGTTGTATGCCGCGAAACTGGGTTGGCGACAGATTGCGTGCTGTTGCTGCGCGCAACAGCAAAATGAAAGTCTTGTGCGCTTCGTGCAAATCTATATCTGGCCTGGCACTGTCGCTGACCTTGACGCCGGCCTTACCCAGAAAATCGGCCGCGGCTTGAATCCGGTTTTGCACCGCCATGTCCACCGGAGCAGTGTCTGCGGTTTTCAGCACTGCCACTTTGAATTCTTTCCAGTGCTTCTTCACCGGTTTTTTCAACTGCACACGCCAGCCGCGCGAATGCACATCGTCGCCACCGGCCATGATGCCCAGCGCAATTTCCAAGTCGCGCGCGCTGCGCGCCAGCGGCCCGGCGACGCAAATATCGTCGACCGATAAAAACGCGGGCAAGGCATGGCCTTCGATGGAACACAAACCGTAGGTGGGTTTATGGCCGTAGACACCACAGTAATGCGCCGGGTCTCGGATGGACGCGCCTATGTCGCTGCCGGTCTCAAGCGCGGTCATTCCGGCGGCCAGCGCCGCTGCCGAACCGCCGGATGAACCGCCTGGCACCCGAGACACATCCCAGGGGTTGTTGGTGGTGCCGTAGACCGGGTTGAAAGTTTGCCAGTCGGCCAGCATGGCCGGCACATTGGTTTTGCCGAAGATGACTGCTCCGGCGGTGCGGTAGCGCTTGACCGCGTCAGCGTCTGCGACCGGCAAATACTGCTTCATGTCCACCCTGCCCCAGGTGCTGGGCAAGCCGCTCATGTCAAACGATTCCTTGATGGTCATGGGCAAACCATGCAAAGGGCCGCTGCTTTCGCCGCGCAAGGTCATGCGGTCGGCGGCGCGCGCTTGCTTTTTGGCGCGCTCAATGTCAAGCACCACGATGGCATTCAACGCCGGGTTGAAGCGCTCGACGCGTTTGAGGTGAGCGTTGAGCAACTCCAGGCTGCCGATTTTTTGCTGACGGATGGCAGCGGCCAGTTTGTGCGCCGGTGCGAATGGATTGAAGCTCATGGTGTTAGCCTTTACTCAAACTGCTTGACCGGTGACTAGGGTTTGGCGGGCGGCGGTGTTTCAAGACCACCGAGGTAAAAACGGTTGTGCGTCGGTGAAATAACCAGTTCGTTGACGCAGGCGCGCGCCGGCATTTGCGCCAGAAACAAAATAGCGCGGCCCATGTCCTCCGGCTGCACCATGCGCTCGCGGGTTTCTTTGGAAGGCGGCACCGGTCGTTTTTCCATGATGGGCGTGGCGACCTCGCCGGGCAGCAGCGAGGTGGCGCGTATGCCGTGGCCACACTCTTCCATGTTGATGGATTCGCTCAAGGCCAGCACCGCGCGCTTGGTGGCGTTGTAAGCCGGACCGGTAAGCTTAGAGGCGTACAAACCGGCCCAGGAAGACACGTTGACGATCAAGCCACCGGCTTGCGCGCGCATGACGGGCAGCACGGCATGCACACAATAAAACAAGCCGTTCAGGTTGATGTTGACCACATCGTCCCAGGACTCGGCGCTCAGCACGTCAAAGTTGCGCTTGGTGGCGTTAATGCCCGCGCTGTTGACCAATATGTCTATGCGGCCGTGCGCGGCCAGAATTTGCTGCGCCACGGCTTTCACTGCATGCTTGTCTGCCACATCCAGCAATACCGAATCGGCGCTGCCCAGCGCCTGCAACTGCGCCAGCGCAGCCGCGTTGGTGGCAGCGTTGCGACCGCTGATGACCACATGCGCCCCGGCCTTGACCAGTTCGATGGCACCGGCCAGGCCGATACCGCTGCCGCCGCCGGTGATCCAGGCCACCCGGCCTTTGAGTGAGTCTTGCATCTGTGTCTCCTTGTTGTTGTAAGCGCAGTCAGGCTGCTCGCAGGGCTATGTTAAGTCCTGCTGCATCACAGGCAAGTCAGGAAATGCCTCAGACTATGTCGTGTCTGAGGTAGAGCGGATCGGCCATGCCCGCTTCAGCAAAGCCCTTGGCGCGCAGAATGCACGAATCACAGGCTTGGCATGGCTTACCGTCCGGGCCCGGGTCGTAGCAGCTGCTGGTGTCGGCGTAATTCACACCCAAGCGCATGCCTTCAAGAATGATTTGCGCCTTGGACAAGCTGATCAGCGGCGAATGGATTTTCAGTTTTTGTGCGCCTTCCACGCCGGCCTTGGTGGCCAGGTTGGCCATGGCTTCATAAGCGGCTATGTATTCGGGCCGGCAATCCGGGTAGCCGGAGTAATCCAAAGCGTTAACGCCGATAAAAATATCCATCGCACCCAGGGTCTCGGCCCAGGCCAGGGCAAAGCTCAGAAACACCGTGTTTCTGGCCGGCACATAAGTGACCGGGATGCCTTGTGCCATGTGTTGGGCCGAGCGGCCTTTGGGTACATCTATATCGGCGGTCAAGGCAGAGCCGCCGAATTCGCGCAGGTCTATGTTGGCAACCACATGCTTGACGGCGTGCAGCTTTCGGGCTACTGCCTCAGCAGCTAGCAATTCGTGGGCGTGGCGCTGGCCGTACTGAAAGCTCAAGGCATAAGGGGCAAAGCCTTGCTCTGCGGCCATGGCCAGCACCGTGGTCGAGTCCAAACCGCCGCTCAGCAACACCACCGCATTTGGCTTTTTGCCAAGACTGTCATTCATAGGGAAACCCGGTTGGCGAACATGAATTCAGTTTATCTTGTTGAACACCTACCCTTCTCATTCAATGCCTCATAGCTGACGCACAGGCTTTGCAGTCTCACGCCAATGCATGCTCTTTCTCAGCCACAGGCTCGGGCGTGCGAATCAGGTAATCAAACGCGCTGAGCGCGGCCTTGGCGCCCTCGCCTGCGGCGATAACGATTTGCTTGTAAGGCACAGTGGTCACATCACCGGCGGCAAACACGCCGGGCAGGCTGGTGCGGCATTTATCGTCAATCACTATTTCCCCGAAGCGGCTGAGCTCTAAAGTGCCTTTCAAAAACTCGGTGTTAGGCACCAGTCCTATTTGCACAAACACGCCTTCCAAAGCCAATGCGTGTTCTTGCTGCGTGGTGCGGTCTTTGAATCGCAAGCCGTTCACTTTGCGGCTGTCACCGGTGATTTCCGAGGTTTGCGCGTTCAAATGTATATCCACATTCGAGAGGCTTTTGAGTTTGCTCACCAACACTGCATCGGCTTTCAAAGCATCTGCAAACTCGATCAAGCTCACGTGCGCCACCACACCGGCTAAATCAATCGCCGCTTCTACACCTGAGTTGCCGCCGCCGATCACCGCCACGCGCTTGCCTTTGAACAAAGGCCCGTCGCAATGCGGGCAATAGGCCACGCCTTTGTTTTTGTATTCCTGCTCGCCGGGCACGTTCACGTTACGCCATCTGGCACCGGTAGACACAATCACGCTGCGTGCGCTCAACACCGCGCCATTGCTCATATGCACTTGCAGCATGCCGCCGGCTTCAGCGGCAGCAACAATTTTTTCAGCGCGCTGCAAATTCATGATGTCCACTTCATAGTGACGGACTTGGGCTTCCAAAGCTGCGGCAAACTTAGGCCCGTCAGTTTCCAGCACCGATATGTAATTTTCAATGGCCATGGTGTCGTTGGTTTGGCCACCAAAACGCTCTGCCGCCACACCAACGCGTATGCCTTTGCGCGCCGCGTAAACCGCAGCCGCCGCGCCTGCGGGTCCACCGCCGACCACCAACATGTCGAACGGATCTTTTTCGCTCAATCTGGCGGCTTCGCGTTCTGCCGATCGGGTATCGAGCTTGGCGACTATTTCTTCTAAGCTCATGCGGCCTGAACCAAAGACTTTATCGTTCATGTAAACCATGGGTACGGCCATGACCTGGCGCGCATCGACTTCAGCCTGGTTCAATGCGCCGTCTATCACCGTGGTCTGAATCCGTGGGTTGTAGATGGCCATCAAGGCCGCCGCCTGCACCACGTCGGGACAGTTGTGGCAGGACAAAGACATGTACACCTCGAACTTCATGTCGGCGTCCAAAGCCTTTATCTGTTCAATCACCTGCGGCTCCACCTTGGGCGGGTGACCGCCAGTCCACAACAAAGCCAGAACCAATGAAGTGAACTCGTGGCCCATGGGAATGGCCGCAAAACACACACCCCGTGTTTCGCCTTGCCTGGCGATCACAAACGAAGGCTTGCGCGCATCGGTGCCGGTTTCGTCAAAGCTGACTTTGTCTGACAGGCTGACGATGTCTTGCAACAGTTCACGCATCTCTGCACTGTGCGCGCTGTCATCCAGGCTGGCTATCAAGCGGATCGGCTGGCGCAGGTTTTGCAAATAGGTTTGTAATTGTGATTTCAAGTTCGAGTCAAGCATGGTCTTGTATTCCTTGGTTCAAAGCGCATCAAGCGCAAACAGTGGGTTGAAATAAAAGCTCAGGGCTTCCATGCAAAGAGGCGCACAGCGCACACCTCTTTGAGCAGAACACCTGCTGCTTAGATCTTGCCGACCAGGTCGAGTGACGGGGTCAATGTCTTGGCGCCTTCGTTCCATTTGGCGGGGCAGACTTGACCGGGGTTGTTGGCCACGTACTGGGCGGCTTTCAATTTGCGCAGTGTTTCTTTGACATCGCGCGCGATGGCGTTGTCGTGCACTTCAGCGGTCTTGATCTGGCCTTCAGGGTTGATGATGAAAGTACCGCGCAAGGCCAGGCCTTCTTCTTCAATGTGCACGCCGAAAGCGCGTGTGAGTTGGTGTGTGGGGTCGCCGATCAAAGGGAATTTGGCTTTGCTGACCGCGGGTGATGTTTCGTGCCACACCTTGTGCGCGAAATGGGTGTCGGTGGTGATGATGTAAACCTCGGCACCGGCTTTTTGGAATTCGGCATAGTTGTCGGCAGCGTCTTCGACTTCGGTCGGGCAGTTGAAGGTGAAGGCGGCCGGCATGAAAATCAGCACAGACCATTCGCCTTTGAAGCTTTCGTCAGAAACCTGAACGAATTTGCCGTTGTGGAATGCCTGGGCTTTGAAGGGCTGGACTTTGGTGTTGATGAGTGACATGCGGGTTCCTTTGATTAAATGATTGAATGGTTGAGTGGTTGATAAAAACTATCGAATGAGAAAAACTCATTGAAGCGAATCATAATCAAATATAGGGTTAACCCTGATTGTTTATTTCAATGGCGATCATTGAGCTGGGCTTATTTCTGGCTTGGCAGGTGTTTGGATTGCAACTGCATCAAGGCTTAATGAACACTGAAGAAAGGTAATTTGCAACAAAACAGGTATATCGTCGGCATGGCGGTGTTTCTGGCCTCGGCAGACGCGACCGGCAT
>CAMDKD010000038.1 GCA_945901125.1 Bordetella parapertussis | reverse complement strand
CACTAGTGTCCCAACGTTTGCCGTCAGACTCAGCGTAACCTCATGATTTATTTGAATAAATCTGACTTTCCCCTTGTCCACGATTTGAATCGTTTTCCGGACTTAGGGCATGCTCGGCGGATCTCATCTGCTGGGGACTGGCATGCACTCGGGTCAACTCGTCTTTGCGCAAGTCATGACTTATCTGCCCTTGAAGGCATTCAGTCGCATGGTCAAACTCAGGCGCGCTCAGCACAAAGTCAAAGACTTCTCTTGTCTCGATCAATTCTTGGCCCTGTCTTTTGCTCAGTTGACCGCCCGCGAATCTTTGCGCGACATCGAGATCAATTTGCGTGTGCAGCGCCAACATTTCTATCACTTGGGTTTTCGCTGCAAGACTATCTCGCGCAACACCTTGGCCAACGCGAACCGCGTTCGGCCATGGGAAGTCTTTGCCGATTTGGCGCATCATTTGATCGGCGTGGCTCGCCCACTTTACGCCAACGACGCAACGAGCGCCGATCTCAAATCGTTGATGGGCGCAACCGTTTACGCATTGGATGCGACCACCATTGATCTGTGCTTGAGCCTGTTTTCTTGGGCGCCGTTTCGCACAACAAAAGCAGCCATCAAACTTCACACCTTGATGGATCTGCGTGGATCGATCCCGAGTTTTATTCACATCAGCGACGGCAAGATGCACGATATCAAAGTCTTGGATCTCCTCGCAAAGCAAGGCTACATCGAGGTTGGCGCCTATTACGTGATGGACAAGGCGTATGTCGACTTTGCCAGACTGCATCAACTGCATATCGCCAGAGCCTTTTTTGTGACCCGTGCCAAAAGCAATATGAAATTCGTTGTGGTGCAGGAATTTCCTGTACCCATCAACACGGGTTTGGTCAGCGATCAGCACATTCAGTTGACGGGGTACGAGTCGCACAAACGATATCCAGAACTGATTCGGCAAGTGACCTATATCGATCCAGAAACCGGCAAGACACTGGAGTTCCTGACGAACAACATGACACTTTCTGCGTTGACTATTTGCGCACTTTACAAACAGCGCTGGCAAGTCGAGTTGTTCTTCAAATGGATCAAACAGCATCTGCGTATCAAGGCGTTCTTTGGAACAACCGAAAACGCGGTCAAGACGCAAATATGGACTGCGATCGCCACGTACGTGTTGATCGCCATCGTCAAAAAGCGTTTGCGCTTGGATCATTCTTTGTACGAAATTTTGCGAGTGCTGGATCTGAATATGTTTGAAACCACGCCAATATCCGCCCTACTGGGAAAACTACAAGATGGGCCTGAAATCGGCCAAGATCCTATTCAACAAACCCTCTTCCCAACGTTGGGACGCTAGTGTTGTTAAAAATATCTCATTTGAGATACAATATCTTTATATTTGCAGGAGTCCTGATGTCAGCCCAAACCTCCATGCTCCACATTCGCGTGGACGACGATACCAAAGAGCAAGCCACTGTGGCTTTGTCCGCGATGGGCTTGACCATGTCAGATGCAGTCCGTTTATTTTTGCGCAGAGTAGTGATTGACCAGGCCTTTCCACTCGAACTCAAAGTGCCTAACGCCGAAACGCTGGCTGCCATGCAAGAGTCCCGTGCTTTGATGGCCAAGGGTCGTGCGCGCTTTGCCAAGGCTGACGAACTTTTCGCTGATCTTGAAAAAAACAGCAAACCCTAAACGCGCAGTCCTGCCACGTTTGTCCAACTACACCAAGGTGTTTTTGAAAGACTGGCAGCGCTTGTCACACGCGGGCCGTTATGACATGACAAGGTTGAAAGACGCCATGATGCTGTTGATAGCCAACGATGCGCCGCTTGGCCCCGAATGGTTAGACCATGCACTCAAAGGGGAATGGTCGGACCACCGCGAATGCCATATCGGCGGAGATTTTTTGCTGATCTACCAAGTGGATGAGGATCGGATCAATTTCGTTCGCGCAGGCACACACGCGGAGCTTTTCAGTATTTGCATAAGCAAGCAAATTCTGCTGTTTCCCGTTCAGCTTCACTTAGAATAAACCTCAATTTAATCAAAAGGATACGCCGTGGATTTCATGTTACTTTTGAAAGCCGCCGCAATGGGCGTGGTCGAAGGTTTGACCGAGTTTTTACCCGTCTCCTCGACCGGGCATTTGATATTGGCCGGAGCGCTGCTGGGTTTTGACGACGAGAAAGCCAAGGTGTTCGATATCGCTATTCAAACCGGTGCCATCTTCGCGGTGGTGATGGTGTTCTGGGAAAAAATCAGCAGCACGGTGATGGCATTGCCTTCACAACGGCTGGCGCGCCGTTTTGCCATCAATGTGTTGATAGGATTTTTACCGGCTGTGGTGCTGGGTTTGTTGTTCGGTAAAGCCATCAAGGCGCATTTGTTCACGCCCACTGTGGTTGCCACGACTTTTATTCTGGGAGGCTTGGTGATTCTGTGGGTCGAGCGCTGGGGCAGAAAGCCTATGCATGACGGGCACCCGGATGACCATGTGCGAATCGTGAATGTCGAATCGATGTCGCCACTGGATGCATTGAAAGTCGGCTTGGTGCAATGTCTGGCCATGGTGCCAGGCACCAGCCGCAGCGGCGCCACCATCATCGGCGGCATGTTGCTGGGTTTGTCGCGCAAAGCCGCCACCGAGTTTTCTTTTTACTTGGCGATTCCAACGCTGATCGGCGCTGGTGTCTACAGTTTGTACAAGGAACGCGCCTTGTTAAGTGTGGCCGATGTGCCCATGTTTACCGTTGGCCTGGTGTTTTCTTTCATCAGTGCGCTGGTCTGTGTGCGCTGGCTGCTGCGCTATATCTCTACGCACAACTTTGTACCGTTCGCCTGGTATCGCATTGCTTTCGGTGCGGTGGTGTTACTCACTTCTTACCAGGGTTGGATAGTCTGGCAACCTTAGTACGAGTTATTTTGCAGTCTTGAGGCTGAGCATATTCAAGATACTAGTTTCGATGGCTGAAGCCGTGACCAGCGGTTTTTCCATAGGTACCAAGTGCGTGCCGTCTATGATGCAAATGCGATTTTTGGTGATTTTTTTAGAGAAATCAAAACCGGCCAAGCGCATTTCATTTGAATGACGCGCAGCTACCAGACTGACCGGACAGGCCAGCGGGTATTTTTTCAGCAAGCCTTCCAAATTGTGCGGCACGCTGTTGTAAATCTGTGTTTCTATGTTGCGGTCAAAACTCAACACCCGTTGTACACCTTCACCGTTTTTTTCTTCGTGCGTACCGTGCAGCACATAGTCGTTCAATACTTGTGGATCCCATCGCGCAAACACTTTTTTAGACAAGAAATGGGCGTGCACTTCTTCTAATGAGTTCCAAGTGATGCGTCGCTTCTGGCTGACCACGCCGGGTGAAAATTTCTTTGTCAATGTCAGCGTTTTAGACAAATGCAAGGCCTTGGCCCGCAGACCACCTAGCGCCGGCGCGTCGACCATGACCACGGCGTGCGCGAGTTGAGGAAACTGCGCGGCCAGCATCAGGCTGAGCATGCCGCCCAGTGAATGCCCGACCAATACTACCGGGCCGCTGTGCGCGGCTATCAACGGTTTGGCAAATGCGTGCAATTCGTCTACCAGATGCGGCCAGTTGCTGGTGACAGGGAATGCCGGGTTATGGCCGATTTTTTCCAGCACCTGCACTTGCATGCCGCGTCTGCGCAAATCATTCAACATGACGTTGTATGTACTGGCAGGAAAACTGTTGCCGTGGAAAAAAAGCACCAGTGGTTGACCGGCAGGTATATCAGGATAAGAAGTCATCAAGGCGCAAGTATCAAAGTAATTTTTTCAAAGCGTACAAAGCATCCAGCGCTTCGCGCGGGCTTAAGGTGTCGGGATCTATCTGTGCCAATTTGGCTTGCAAAGGAGACGGGCCGCTGTCTATGGCCTCAGGCGGTTCTGCGAACAAGTCCACTTGTGCGCGCGAGTTTTGTGCATCTGACTCCAGCGCATTCAACGCGTGTTTTGCGTGGTTCAACACACTGGACGGCATACCCGCCAATCGCGCCACTTGTATGCCGTAACTGCGGCTCGCCGGGCCGGGTTGTATTTCGTGCAAAAACACAATGTCGTTGCCGCTCTCGGCGGCGCTGACATGCACATTCACAGCAGCGCGGTGCGTGGCCGCAAACTCGGTCAATTCAAAATAATGCGTGGCAAACAAACTGTAGGACTGTGATTTTTCGTGCAAGTAAGTGGCGATGCCACTGGCCAGCGCCAGACCGTCAAAGGTGGAAGTGCCGCGGCCTATCTCGTCCATCAGCACCAGGCTGTTCGAGGTGGCTGCGTGCAAAATTTGCGCGCCCTCGGTCATCTCCAGCATGAAGGTGGATTGCGCGTTCGCCAAATCATCTGCCGCGCCTATGCGGGTGTGAATCGCGTCAATCGGACCAAGGCGACACGCGTCAGCCGGTACATGGCTGCCTATGCTGGCCAGCAACACAATCAACGCGACTTGCCGCATATAGGTCGATTTACCGCCCATGTTTGGCCCGGTGATGATTTGCATGCGCTGCGACGGGCCGAGTTGCGTGTCATTGGCGATGAAGCTGCCGCCGGTTTCAGCCAGCCGTGCCTCGACCACCGGATGCCGTCCGCGCGTGATGCTGATGCCCGGCGTGTTCACCAGTTCGGGTGCGCACCAATTCAGCGACAACGAACGCTCACTCAGGGTGGACAGCACGTCCAGCGTGGCCAACGCCCAAGCCACTTGCGACAGCGCGGGGACAAACTGTTGCAAGTCATCCAGCAGTTGTTCAAACAGAAATTTTTCGCGCGACAGCGCACGTTCTTGCGCCGACAAAGCTTTGTCTTCAAATGCTTTCAACTCGGGCGTGATAAAGCGCTCTGCGTTTTTTAAAGTTTGTCGGCGACGGTAATCGTCTGGCACACGCTCCAATTGGCCTTGGCTGACCTCGATGTAAAAACCGTGCACCCGGTTGTATTGCACTTTCAAATTGTGTATGCCAGTGCGTTCGCGTTCGCGCACTTCGAGTTCCAGCAAAAAACTGTCGCCGTGGTTTTGTATGTTGCGTAACTCATCAAGCTCGGGGTCAAAACCGTGATTAATGACGCCGCCATCGCGCACCAGCGCTGCCGGCTCGGGCAGCAAGGCCGCCTGCAATAAAGCGGCACATTCAGGCGGCGACACCAGCGATTTGCACAGCGTTTGCAGCCAAGGTGTATCTGCTGATTCAGACAACATCGCAGGTAACTGTGCTGCGCGTTGCAACGCCAAACCGAGCGCCACCAATTCGCGCGGCCGAACTTGGCGCAATGCGATACGCGCGCTGATGCGTTGCACATCGCCCAGGCCTTTCAATGCCGTGCGCAAATCGCGCCACACGCCTGCGCCGTGCGCGCCTTGCAAGCCGGCGATGGCGTCCAACCGTTGTTTTGCCAGCGCGCGTTCACGCGGCGGTTCTAACAGCCAGCGTTTCAAAGTGCGGCTGCCCATGCCGGTCATGCAGGTGTCAAGCAAGGAAAACAAGGTAGGGCTGTCTTCGCCTTTCAGCGTTTGCGTCAGCTCTAAGTTGCGCCGCGTGGTGGCCGGCAGGTCTATGCGTTCTTCGTTGCGTTCGACCCGCAGTTTTTGCACATGCGTGAGGCTGCGCCCTTGTGTGTGTTCTGCGTAAGCCAGCAGCGCCGAGGCGGCCGCGTGCGCTTGCACCAGGTCTTGCGCCTGCCAAGCTTCCAAGGACGCAGCATGCAATTGTTCAAGCAATTTGCGTTGACCTAAAGCGCCGTCAAACGCCCACGAAGGCCGCTCGGACTTCACGTTCACACCGGCGAGCAGCGGCAGCAAATGCGCTGGCAATTCGCTGCTGAAAATCACTTCGCTGGGCGCAATGCGTGTAATCCAGACAGGCAATTGATCGGCCGAACACTCGGCCAAGCGCAACTCGCCCTCGGTCACGCTCAACCAGGCCAGCCCGCAGCCAGCGGCTTTGCCCGCGCGTTCACCGGCGTGCACCGCCAACACATAAGCCTCGGTTTTATCGTTCAACAATTCAGCATCGGTCAATGTGCCCGGCGTGACCACGCGAACCACTTTGCGCTCGACCGGGCCTTTGCCGCCGACTTCGCCGACCTGCTCGCAAATGGCGACGGACTCGCCGAGTTTGATCAAGCGCGACAAATAGCTGTCTACCGAATGAAACGGCACACCGGCCATGACCACCGGTTGACCAGCGGATTGACCGCGCTGCGTCAATGTGATGTCAAGCAGGCGCGCGGCTTTCTCCGCGTCTTCAAAAAACAGCTCGTAAAAATCTCCCATGCGGTAGAACAGCAGCGTCTGCGGAAAGTCTGCTTTCAGACCCAGGTACTGGGTCATCATCGGGGTGTGGGTGGCGCTGACGGAGGAGGTCATGGGTTGCTGGTAGTCATCATGTCAATGGGCGGTGACCCAGTTTTCCACAACAAGACCTTCGTATTTATTGAAATCGGCTTCGTTGTTGGTCACCAGTATGACGCCCAGCGACAAGGCGTGTGCAGCAATCAGTTTGTCCAAAGCATCCCGGTTGCGGTGTTTGTCAGAGGCACGGACAGGTCCGTAGGATTTGGCCGCCGCAGCTGCAAACGGCACCACAGGTATGTCGTCGATCAAGCCATCTAGTGCCGCCCTGTTAGCGGCTTGAGAGCTTGTGCTGCTACACACAATGCCGTATTCCAACTCCGCCAGCGTGATGGCCGACATCACCACTTCACCGACGAAGCAGGCATTGAATCGAGCTTGCACCTGAGGCGGTTGGTGCTTCATCAGGTAAATGCAGATGTTGGTGTCCAGCATGTACCGGGGATTCATAAGGGATCGCGTTCGCTTTCCATGTTTTCGCCGCGCCCCTGCGCCATGAAGTCATCCGTGAACCCGGCAAACTTGCCAAGCACATCGCCAATGCGTCGCTGCGCCGGTTTAATCAGCAATTCATCGCCACGGCGCTCAATGACCAACTCCATGTCCCAGTTGCTGTAGGCCAGTTCTGCGGGTATGCGAACGGCTTGCGAGTTGCCGTTTTTGAATAGCTTGGTGCTGGTCACGGTGTGGCGTTACTGGAGTGAGGGATTCACTGATCTTAATCGGGGTAAGGCCTAATGTAAATACATGGATGTACACGCCTGTTTACGGCTTCAACTCTTCTTTTAACTCCTCAATCGCCTGCGCCGCCACCGCCTTATCAGCCACGCCGGAAAACTTGGAATAGGGTTGCAGCAAAGTCACCATTTGGCCGTAAACCTTGGGGTTGGCGGCCAGGCATTCACGCTGGTGCAAATAATCGGCCTCGCCGGTGAAATTGCCCACCAGGCCACCGGCCTCTGTGACCAGCAGCGCGCCGGCCGCCATGTCCCAGGGATGCAGGCCGGTTTCGAAAAAACCATCGCTGAAACCAGCGGCCACATAGGCCAGGTCCAAGGCAGCTGCGCCGGGACGACGCACACCGGCGGTGCGTTTCATCACTTCGCCCATCATGCTCAGGTAGGCGTTGAAATCATCGCCTTCGCGAAACGGAAAACCGGTGGTGATCAAGCATTCCTGCATGCGTATGCGCTTGCTCACGCGCAAGCGGCGGTCGTTCAGAAAAGCGCCGCGTCCGCGGGTGGAGGTGAATAAATCGTTGCGGGTTGGGTCATAAACCACGGCTTGCTCTAAGCGGCCTCTGCTTTGCAAACCAATGCTGACGCAGTAAAACGGAAAGCCATGGATGAAGTTGGTGGTGCCGTCCAGCGGGTCGATGATCCACACGTGTTCTGCATTCGGGTTGCCGTGCGTTTTGCCGGACTCTTCGGCCAGGATGCCGTGGTCAGGGTAGGCAGTGAGCAATGTTTCGATGATGATTTTTTCGCTGGCCTGGTCAACCTCGGTGACAAAGTCGTTTTCCATTTTTTTCGACACGCGCACCGATTCCACATCCAGGGCTGCGCGGTTGATGATGGCCCCTGCCGAGCGCGCCGCCTTGATGGCGATGTTGAGCATGGGGTGTATGGACGATGAGGAAGCGGTAGTGGTCATGTGGGGGAGATAGTCAAGCCTGTGTTGAACGCGTACAAGCAGCGTCTAAAGCAAAAAAACACGCCCGGCAGAGCGGGCGACGACAATAGGCGCTATTTTAGTCCCATGCACACACGCTTCATCCTGATCGAAACCAGCCACGCCGGCAATGTCGGTGCCACGGCGCGCGCCATGCGTGTCATGGGCTTTGACGATTTGGTGTTGGTTAAGCCGCGTTGGGCCAATGTGCTGCGCCGCGAGGAAACGATTCAACGCGCCAGCGGTGCGCTGAACGTTTTGGAAAACGCGCGCATTGTCGACACCTTGGACGAGGCGCTGGAAGGCATGACGCACTTGTGCGCCACAGCGATGACGCCGCGCGATTTCGGCCCGCCGACGCGCACGCCCAGAGAGCATTTCGCGCAACTGCCTTCGCCTGCTCTTTCATCAGGGGGTATGGCGTTTTTGTTTGGCTCCGAGCGTTTCGGCATGAAAAACGAAGATGTGTACCGATGCAATGTTGCGCTGAGCATTCCGACCGACCCGGCCTTCGGCTCACTGAACATTGCCGGTGCGGTGCAAGTCATTGCGTATGAGTGGCGGTTAGCGCTCGGCGGCTTCGCGGTACAGGATGCTGTCGCGCCTGCTGTGCAAGCCGATGCTGCGCAAATCGCCGG
The DNA here is from genome assembly GCA_945901125.1 of Bordetella parapertussis. Taxonomy (GTDB): domain Bacteria; phylum Pseudomonadota; class Gammaproteobacteria; order Burkholderiales; family Burkholderiaceae_C; genus Limnohabitans. Next base: position 18,348 of record CAMDKD010000038.1, on the reverse strand, counting down.
TTTGTTGTCGCATTGGCAACAATCGCTGACGGACATAGGCTTTCTCGACCCGCAAGCCCCGAAAAAGCTGATGCCGCGCTTGAACCAGTTGTTCAACCGCGCGGCTTTGAGCGAAGAAGAAGTGCACATACTACGCGGCATAGCCAAGGCCATGACGCAGACCTCGCAGCGAAAAAGTTAGACTCATTGCATGTTTTCAAGAATCCGCTCAGATATACAAACCATACTCGACCGTGACCCTGCAGCGCGCAGCTGGTTTGAGGTCTTGACCTGCTACCCCGGTTTGCATGCCGTGGTGCTGCACCGTTTAGCGCACGCCTGCTGGGGCATGGGCTTGAAATGGTTGGGGCGTTTTATCTCGCACGTGTCGCGGTTTTTGACTGGCATTGAAATTCATCCGGCGGCGGTTTTAGGCTCGGGCGTGTTCTTCGACCATGCCATGGGCGTGGTCGTGGGTGAAACCGCCGAGATCGGCGACGGTTGCACGATTTACCAGGGCGTGACCCTGGGCGGCACTTCGCTGTACAAAGGCGCCAAGCGGCATCCGACGTTGGGGCGAAACGTGGTGGTCGGCGCCGGTGCCAAAGTGCTGGGCGGATTCACGGTGGGTGACGGCGCCAAAGTGGGTAGCAATGCGGTGGTCACCAAACCGGTGCCTGTTGGTGCGACTGCAGTTGGCAACCCGGCGCGCATCATTGAAGCCAAAACCGATGCGGTGCGCGAGGAAGTTGCCTCCAAAATGGGTTTTTCCGCTTACGGCGTGACGCAAAACGACGACCCGCTGAGCCAGGCCATACGCGGTTTGATCGACTACACAGCCGAGCAGGACAAGCAAATCGCTATGCTGTGGCAGGCGCTGGAAAAATTGTCGCAAGGCTCGTTGAACGCCTCGGATTGCGTGCCGCAGGATGCCTCCAAAAGCGTAGACGCCGATATCGAAAAACTGAACAAATTGATCGATTGAGTATTTAAAGCGCAGCGGTTTCAAGTCGATTCTCAAACTATGTCCGCCTTCATCAAACTGCACCCGCATAGCCTGAATTTTCAGCGCACCGATGACGGCAGTTTTCACGCCGATTTGTCTTTCAGCGTGGAGCAATACGGTTTGATGGTGAAGGACTGCCTGATCAAACTGCAACTGTTTGCGCCTAACCAATTTCACTCTCACTGGTGGCTGGTCTGCGAGGATCCGGCGCAACTCAACGTTCCCGGTTTTGCGGTGTTTTTGCGATCGCTGGAAAAATATGTGTTTGTCACGCTGCACTATTCACCCGAGGACGCCGTCATGCACAGTCCGCAAACGGCCAATTTACGCCTGAGCAGCAGCGGCTCGAATGCCACTGAATTGTTTTTCGACAAAATGTATTTCGATATTGATCAAGTGAAATTCCAATTGATCAAGGACTGAGGCTCAAACCGGCGGCGTATAGGGTCGCACCGCTGTTTTAGGTCTGAAAGCTTTGCAAAACGCGTCACGTGTTTGCATATAAGGGCCGCCAATCAAATCTATGCAATAAGGCACGGCGGCGAATATGCCATCAACCAGGCTGGCAGCTTGCGCATCTTTCAAGCCGCCCAGGGTTTCGGTGATGGACTTGGGTTGACCGGGTAAATTGATGATCAAGCTGTTGTCGCGAATCACGGCCACTTGTCTGGACAAAATGGCGGTGGGCACAAAGCGCAGGCTGATCTGGCGCATTTGCTCGCCGAAACCTGGCATTTCTTTGTCAGCCACGGCCAACGTCGCTTCTGGCGTGACATCGCGAATGGCCGGACCGGTGCCTCCAGTGGTCAGCACCAGTGAGCAGCCTGCGTCGACCAGTTCAATCAGCGTCTGGCTGATCAGCGCTTGTTCATCGGGAATCAAACGGGCTTCAAACACCAACGGATTGTGCAAAGCCTGTTGCAGCCATTCTCGCAAGGCGGGCAGGCCCTTGTCTTCGTAGGTGCCGCTGGAAGCACGGTCGCTGACCGACACAATGCCGATGCGAACCGTGTCTAAAGAGGGATCTGCATTCACGGGTTTTCTGCCTTTTGCGCGGACAACTGATCCCGCACGAGTTTGAAAATATCGCGGTAGGCGCGGCCCTGACGGGGAAATGCGCCTTGCGACACCGCGCTTTTGTCCGGCAGTCCATCCTTGCGGGCTTGGCGAACCAAGGCGCGCAATTGCTGGCTGTCGGTGTCCGGGTGAGCGGCCAGCCAGTCGGCCAGCGCCTGATCGTCTTTGAGTAATCTATCGCGCCAGTGTTCACTCATGTGCAAGGCCAGGGTTTCCTCGGCGCTGCCGTTGTGTTGCACGTCCAGCGCGTCCCGGATCGCCTGCACCTGTGGTTCATCCAGCTTGCGCATCAGCTTGCCGACAAATTGCATTTGCCGGCGCAGGCCTTCGAAGTTGGTGATTTTTTTAGCATCGCGTATGGCTTCAAACAGCAGTTCGGGCACTTGCTGTTGCGCTACCAATTGAAGCATGGCGTCCTGGCGCAGTTGCAACAGGTCTTCGCCTAGCTTTTGCAGCTCAAAGCTTTCGCGTTTAAGGTCGGTGCGGCTGGCGCTGTCGCTGCCTTTGAGCTCGCGTTTGAGTTCCAGATCGAGTTCGCTGCCTTCGGCAACAAAATGACCTTTGACGTAATAACCTTTGGTGGGTTTGCGTGACATGTCGTGGGGGTAATGGTGTGGCAAGTATCATAGCTGTCGATATGAAACCACATTCCAAACCTCCTTCCCCCTCTGACAAAGCCCTGCCGGGTTTCAGTCACAGCCGTGCCCAATTCGAAGCCCTGGTCGACAGCGCGCTCGCGCATGCCAAAAAAATAGGAGCAACTGACGCCGCCGCCGAGGCCTCTGAAGGTTGCGGTTTGAGCGTGTCCGTGCGAAAGGGCGATCTGGAAAACGTCGAGCGCAACCGCGACAAATCGCTGGGCGTGTCAATTTATGTCGGCAACCGCCGCGGCAGCGCCAGCACCTCGGACTTTTCCGAAGCAGCGATAGAGCGCACGGTGCAAGCTGCATTCGATATTGCGCGCTTCACTGCCGAAGACCCCATGGCCGGTTTGCCGGATGCGGATCTGATCGCGCATGAACAGCGCGATTTGGATTTGTTTCACCCCTGGGCGATCAACAGCGAACAAGCCGCTGAATTGGCTTTGCGCTGCGAAGCCGCAGCCTTGCAAACCGATGCGCGCATCACCAACAGCGAAGGCGCGGCGGTGTCGGCGCAACAAAGCCATTTTTTCAGCGCGCACACGCACGGCTTTCGCGGCGGCTACGCCAGTTCACGCCACAGCGTGTCGGTCGCGCCCATCGCCGGTACCGGCGAAGACATGCAACGCGACGCCTGGTACAGCTCCATGCGGCACCCGGACGAACTGGCCGCGCCCGAGGTGGTCGGTCGTTACGCCGCCGAACGCGCGCTCAGCCGTTTGCACGGGCGCAAAATCCGCACCGTCAGTTGTCCGGTGCTGTTCGAGTCGCCGCTGGCCTCCGGCCTGCTCGGCGGCCTGGTGCACGCATTGAGCGGCGGCGCGCTGTATCGCAAAAGCAGCTTTTTGATGGACTCGCTGGGCAAGCAAGTGCTGCCCGCGCACATCAATGTGCTGGAAGACCCGTTTGTCATGCGCGGCAAAGGCAGTTCACCGTTTGACGAAGAAGGCGTCAAAACCAGCGCACGCCAATTGATACACGACGGCAAGGTGCAAGGTTATTTTCTGAGCAGTTATTCGGCGCGCAAACTCGGCATGACGACCACCGGCAACGCAGGTGGCTCGCACAACCTGGTGATGTCTTCTACCCAAACCCGTGCGCAGGATGACTTGAAGGCCATGCTGAAAAAGCTGGGCACCGGTTTGTTTGTCATCGAATTGATGGGCCAGGGCATCAACTACGTCACCGGCGACTACTCGCGCGGCGCCAGCGGTTTTTGGGTGGAGAAGGGCGAAATCGCTTACCCGGTGCAGGAAATCACCATCGCCGGCAATATGAAAGACATGTTGATGGGCATACAAGCCATAGGCGCTGACGCTTACAACTATGGCGCCAAGTCGGTCGGTTCAGTGTTGATCAACCGCATGAAAGTGGCCGGCGCCTGAACCGTGTCAGCGGTTAAGCACCACCATGGCGTTGTCCGGCCAGTGCGCCCACAGGCGCTGGCCTATTTCAATGCTTTCGTGGTGTCGGTCGGTGTTGGTCACCCAAGCTTGTAATGATTTGCCGTTGCCCATGGTCAAGTGGTAGCTGGTGTAGCTGCCGAAATACGACAGGCTTTGAACTTCGCAGCCCACAGCGTTGAAAGCCTGTTTCGGGTCTTGCAGGCTTAACTGGATTTTCTCCGGGCGCAAAGCCACGGTCACCGGCATGCCCAGGTGTCCGGAGATGCCGTGTCCCACATGAAAACCGCAGACATCGCTGCTGATGACGGCGTGGTCGGGTTGGTCTTGTGCAATCTCTCCGTCCAGCAGATTCACATTGCCGACAAAGTCGGCGACAAAACGGCAGTTCGGGTATTCGTAGACCTCGCTGGGCGCGCCCACTTGAAGAAATTTGCCTTCGCTCATGACGGCGATGCGGTCGGCCATGGTCATGGCTTCGTCCTGGTCGTGTGTGACCATGACGCAAGTGACGCCAACTTTTTTGATGATGTTGACCAGTTCAACCTGGGTTTCTTCGCGCAGTTTTTTGTCCAGCGCGCCCAATGGTTCGTCCAGCATCAGCAATTGCGGGCGCTTGACCAGACTGCGTGCCAGCGCCACGCGTTGCTGCTGCCCGCCTGAGAGTTGGTGCGGACTGCGTTTGGCAAATTTTTGTAATTGCACCAGTTGCAGCATGTCTTCCACGCGTTGCGCGATTTCCGCTTTGGCCACGCCGTCGCGCTTCAAGCCGAAGGCCACGTTCTCCCACACGTTCAAATGGGGAAACAAGGCGTAGGACTGGAACATCATGTTCATCGGGCGCTCGTAGGGCGGCAGGTCGGTGACGTCTTTGCCGTCCAGCCAGACGCGGCCGCTGCTCGGGGTTTCAAAGCCCGAGAGCACGCGCAGCAGCGTAGATTTGCCGCAGCCCGAGGAGCCCAGCAAGGCGAATATTTCGCCGCGCTCGATGTCCAGACTGACATCGTTGACGGCGATGGTGTCGCCAAAGCGTTTGCTGATGTGATCTATGCGCAGGTAAACAGGGGAGTCGGCCACGGTAGTTGTATGCAAAAGGTTGGCGGGCATTGCGTTTGAATCAAGCTCGATTCAAGGCGACATGGGGGCGATTTTAGGCACTGTCAGTGGCCTGCTTATTTCAAAGACCAATTTGTGGGACAGACAAACTGGCGATAAAAGTTTGCAAGCTGCTGATGACCGGAACACTCAGGCCAAACCCTCATTGCTTTCAGTCAGAACTTAGCCTTGCGCCAGGCCATGGGCGAGGCGTTTTGCGAGGTGTACCTGGAGGTGAAAGAGCAGGATGGCAGGACTGGCAAACCGCAGTCACCGATTGGGAAATCAGCCGCTACGGGCATTCGTGCTGACGCAGCGGCTTTGCCGGGGTTGATTTTTGCTGAATTCAGTTATAAGATGCGTTATACGCACAACGTGTAAGTAAGCCATGCACAAAAGAATGACCATTACCCTGGATGAAGCTGTCTACGACGGCTTGTACCGGACCATAGGCAAGCGCCAAATGAGCCAATTCATTGAAGATTTGCTTCGTCCGCATGTTTTGGATACTGCGATGGACGAGGGTTACCGTGCCATGGCCGCTGATACCGCCAGAGAGACTGAGGCGGGTGAATGGGCCAATGCCTTGGCAAAGGACATGGTGAATGAAGCGCGGTGATGTGTGGTGGCTCGAATTCGACCCCGCCATTGGTTCAGAGATTCTTAAAACACGCCCTGCGTTGATTCTCAGTAACGATGCAGCCAACCGCAATCTGGCCCGTGTTGTAGTGGTGCCGTTGTCAAGCAATACGCACAAAATTTACCCTGGTGAAGCGCTTGTGACCGTTGCCGGTCAAAGCAGCAAGGCCATGGCCGACCAAATAATGGCGTCTGACAAATCAAGACTTAAAAGCCAGTTGGGTTCAGTCAGTAAAGCAGACATGCAAGCTGTTGAAGATGCCATTCGGGTTCATTTGGGGCTGGCTAAATGACTTCGGGTAAGTGAATAACAGGCAGTCGTTTGGCGGCCGGGAATTTCATAGTTGTTGGTTAATCAATCAATGCGCAATCGTCAATCCATTGATTTTCATCAGTAAATAGATATTTTGCAGTTCGGCTTTTTCACAGTCCGATGCCCCTACCCAACGGGCGATGGCATGTGCTGGAATTTGAATTTGCTTGCCGTCAATTTCAATTTCCACGCGGAAATAGCAGGGATTGAATTCGCGAAATGCGATGACCTTGGCCCTGCGGCCTATCGGCCAGGGTTTTTTAATCACGACAACGTGATCTCCCGGGCGGGCAAGGCAATCTAAGTTATCTAGATAGGCTTGTTGAATTTCATCGCTGGATGTTTTAGCGCTGGCTTTTGCAAAGTTATTCGCAAATTCTATAAATTGTTCAGCTTTCATAACTCTAGATTCGGCTTGATGTCAGCCTTTCTTGAGTCCTTATTTTTTGGAAAGAAAAATGAGAGCAAGCCTGAGCAAAACCTGTGAATATGAACAACTTCACACAATGGCAAGCATCAGGTTGTTGAGCGCCTGCGGGCGTGACACGCCCGGTTTGTTGACTAAGACAACGCCGCCTTGACCGCCGCACTCACCTGGCCCATGTCGGCTTTGCCGGCCAGACGTGTTTTCACCGCGCCCATGACCTTGCCCATGTCGCCGGGGCCGCTGGCGCCGAGTTCGGCCACGATGGCTGCTACTTCTTTTTGCACTTCTTCTAACGACAGGCGTTGCGGCAGGTAGGCCTGCAACACCGTCATTTCCGCGCTTTCCACATCGGCCAGGTCTTGGCGCTGCGCGCTCAGGTAGGCGGCGACCGAGTCTTTGCGCTGTTTAATTAATTTATCGACGATGGCGATGACCATGACGTCATCAAGTTCCACCCGTTCGTCCACTTCTTTTTGCTTCATCGCCGACAGCAACAAACGGATGGTGCCAAGGCGCACGCTGTCTTTGGCGCGCATGGCTGTTTTCATGTCTTCGGTGATTTGGGCTTTCAAACTCATGGTGTGTCTCCTGGGAAAAAGAAAAAGGCCCGCGCGGACTGGTCCGGGCGAGCCTGATCAGGCCAAGGCCTGTGAATATCAGTACAGCTTTTTGGGCAACTGCATGCTGCGAACGCGCTTGTAGTGGCGTTTGACAGCAGCTGCCTTTTTGCGCTTGCGCTCGGCGGTGGGTTTTTCGTAAAACTCGCGGGCGCGCAAGTCGGTCAGCAGGCCCAGTTTTTCAATGGTGCGCTTGAAGCGGCGCAGTGCCACGTCAAAGGGTTCGTTTTCTTTTACACGGATGGTGGTCATTGACAACAATTTTCAAAATGTGCAAACCAGGTGTTTGAAGAAGATCGGGCCTCAAAGCCGGGCAGCGGTGTTACGGGGTGTCGGGGGCTCAACGCTAGGGGCTGATCCGCCAAACCGCAAATTATAGCGGTTTAAACCGGGCTGCCAAGGCTTTTGCGCAAGCATGTGCGCTGGCCCAGGCCCATTGGAAGTTGTAGCCGCCCAGCCAGCCGGTGATATCCACCACTTCCCCTATGAAATACAAGCCGTTTTGTTTGGATTCCATGGTTTGCTGGGACAGATCCCGGGTGTCGACACCGCCGGCGGTCACCTCGGCCTTGGCATAGCCTTCGGTGCCTGACGGGGTCAGTGCCCAGGATTGCAGGGATGCCGCCAAGCGCTGCAAAGCCTTGTCCGGCGTGTCCGGCAAGTTGCGTTGCCAGTCGCTGTGTCCTGCGGTCCAAGTGTCGGCCAGGCGCGACGGCAGCCAGGCGGCCAAGGTGTTGGCCAGGTTTTTCTTCGATGTCTGCTTGGCTTGCAGCAGCGCGTCTGCCAGATCAGTGTCGGGCAACAGGTTCAAGCGGATGGGCGTGCCCGGTTGCCAATAGCTGGATATTTGTAACACCGCCGGACCCGACAAACCCCGGTGGGTGAACAACAGGTCTTCGTTGAATAACGTGGGTTTTTTGCCTTCGCCGGTTTGCATGCCGACTGGCAGCGACAACCCGGCCAGCGCCGCGTAGGGTTGCCAGTCGGAGGCAGCAAAGGTCAGCGGCACCAGCGCCGGGCGCGGCTGAACCATTCTCAAGCCGAACTGTTTGGCCAGCCGGTAGCCTATGTCAGTGGCACCAATCTTGGGGATGGACAAACCGCCGGAGGCCACCACCACCGCGCTGGCTTGCACCTGACCCTGGTCTGTGTCGGCGACATAGTGAGGCCCAGGCGCATCGCTGTATGTCAAACCAGTCAGACTGCAGGGCTGCCAGCGCGTGACTTTGCCGCCCATGGCACCGGCCTCGCATTCGCGCAGCAGCACATCGATCAGGTCTTGCGCGCTGCGGTCGCAAAACATTTGGCCTTTGTGTTTTTCATGGAATGGCACGCTGTGTTTTTGCATCAACGCGATGAACTCCTGCGCCGTGTAACGGCTGAGGGCACTGCGCGCGAACATGGGGTTCTCGCCCAGAAAATGTGTGTGTGGCGCGCGCGGGTCTATGTCTTTGTTGGTGAAGTTGCTGCGCCCGCCACCTGAAATGCGGATTTTTTCCGCCACCTTGGGGTAATGGTCCAGCAGCAAAACCTTCAATCCCTGTTGAGCTGCGACACCAGCGCAAAACAAGCCGGCCGCGCCCGCGCCGATGATCAGCACATCGACCTGGGTCATGGCTGCTGCAAGAACGCCTCGATGAGTTGAGCCAGATCCAGCGGCTGGTCGTGGTGCATCATGTGACCGGCGTCGGCAATCGTCACCGAGCGCAAGTCAGTAATAGATTGCAGCCGCTCGTGGAATTCGTCCAGCGAGTATTTGCCTTCCCACCATTTTTCCAGGTCGTTCTGGCTGGCCTCGACATTCAGCACTGGGGCGCTGATGTTGCGGTAAATCGCCAGCATTTCATCTACCCGGAACAAATAAGGGTTGACTATTTTGTGGGCCGGATGACCCAGAATGTCCAGCAGACCGTCGGCGTTTTCTTTGGCCCAGTACTGCGCCAGCCATTGCGCCTTGTCCGTGCTCAGGCGCGGGTTGGTGCGTATCAGGCGATCTGCCACGGCTTCGGTGTCGGGGTAACTGCGCAGGCCTATGCCGCCGTTGCGCAGCGACTTCACCTGGTTCAACCATTTGGCATAACGCCCGGGCGCTTGCGACGCCCGGCTGGCTGCCATGCCAAAGCCTTCCAAGTTGATCAGTTTGCGTATGCGCTCGGGCCGCACGCCTGCATACATGGAGACTATCGTGCCGCCCATGCTGTGACCAAGCAAATCAATCTGGCCCTCGGGCTGGAAATGGTCGATCAACGCATCCAGATCGGCCAGGTAGTCCGGGTACCAGAAGCAGTCGACGTCGCCGACATCGGTCAGGCCGAAACCGCGCCAGTCCGGCGCAATGATGTGGCGGTCTTCTTTCATGGCGTCCACCACGAACTGAAAGGAAGCGCTGACATCCATCCAACCGTGCACCATGAACAGCGGCAATTGCCCGGGGCGCGGTGTGCCCCATTCGCGCACGTGGTAATTCAGTTGGCGCAATGTGATGAAGCCGGTGCGCGAGGCTTTTTTTACTTGGTACATTCACCCGATCATAAGGATGTAGCGCATGACCGCCGGTCACACAACAGACAACCACCCGCTGATGCACAGCAGCTTTCGCTGGTCGGTGCCCACGCATTTCAATATCGCCCAGGTGTGTTCGCGCCGCTGGGCGGCGTCGCCCGCGCATGCCTCAGGCACAGCCGTGTTGCGGCATCAGACCGAGGTGGGCGAGGGCCGTGCCTACAGTTACGCGCAGTTGCAAACTGCTGCCGATGCGCTCAGCCATGTGTTGGTGTCGCAAGGCGTCAAACCCGGCGACCGCGTGGCCGTGGTTTTGCCGCAGCGGTTTGAGACGGCTGTGGCTTACATGGCGGTGTTGCAAATGGGAGCGGTTGCCATGCCGCTGTCGCAGTTGTTCGGGCCGGATGCGCTGCTTTACCGTTTGCAGGACTCGGGGGCGGTGCTGGCTGTGGTCGATCAGGTGTCTGCGGCAACGGTCAGCGGCATGAAAAAAGAATGCCCGGCGTTGCGGTGCGTGGTAGGCATGGACCCTGGCTGCGGCGATGTCTGCTTTGACCATGAAGCCTCGGTTGAAATACCGCTGTGGCCCTTGTTCAACACCTTGGCCACGGACGCGGCGCTCTTGATTTACACCAGCGGCACCACCGGCCCGCCAAAGGGCGCGTTGATTCCGCACCAGGCGCTGATAGGCAACCTCAGCGGTTTTGTGTGCAGCCAAAACTGGTTCGGTTTTTCTACCTCTTCGGTCGAGCCAATCGGGCACGGCGATTTACCCGTCGGCAGTCATGCGGTGATGTGGTCCCCCGCCGACTGGACCTGGACCGGTGGCCTGATGGACGCTTTGTTGCCGACGCTGTATTTCGGCCGACCCATCGTCGCCTGGGCGGGACGTTTCTCGGCCGATCTGGCGTTTTCATTGATGCAAGAACACAGGGTCACGCATGCGTTTTTGTTTCCCACGGCATTGAAAGCCATGATGAAAGCCTACCCCTCGCCGCAGGCGCGCTTTCAGTTGGATTTGCAAGCCATCATGAGTGCGGGCGAGGCCGCAGGCGACACCGTGTTTAGCTATTGCCGCAATGAGCTCGGTGTCACTGTGAACGAAATGTTCGGGCAAACAGAAATCAATTACATCGTAGGCAACTGCGCCATGAACGGCGACACCGGCGACGGCGTTGGCTGGCCTGCCAAACCCGGCAGCATGGGCCGAGCCTACCCCGGCCACCGCGTGGCGGTGATTGACGATGACGGCCATGAATGCGCTGATGGCGTGCCCGGTGACGTGGCGGTGCACCGGTTGGATGTACACGGCGAACTGGACCCGATTTTCTTTCTCGGCTATTGGAACCAAGCCGAGGCCACCAAGCGCAAATTCACCGGCGACTGGTGCCGCACCGGCGACCTGGCCACGCGCGACGCCGATGGTTACCTGTGGTACCAAGGCCGCGCTGACGATGTGTTCAAAGCCGCCGGTTACCGCATTGGCCCGAGCGAAATTGAAAACTGCCTGGTGAAACACCCGGCGGTGGCCAACGCCGCCGTCGTGCCCAAGCCCGATGCCGAGCGCGGCAATTTGGTGAAAGCCTATGTGGTGTTGTCTGCTGGCTTTACAGCGTCAGATGCATTGGTGACGCAGTTGCAGCAGCATGTGCGCGGCTTGCTCGCGCCTTATGAATACCCCAAGGAGATAGAGTTCATCGATCAGTTGCCGATGACGACCACGGGGAAAGTGCAGAGGAGGGTTTTGAGGTTGAGGGAGGAGGAGAGGGCGGTTTTGTTATTGACTAAGCATTGACATCAGATTCTTTCGCTGAATATGATTCAGTGTTGAAAGAGGTCAAACCCAAATGAAAGTCATCAAGATCGGCATCGCTTCTCAGCAAAAAATCCGTCAGCGCGTGTTGGCCATTGCCAAGGGTGAAATCACACCTAAACCATCAGACCCGAAGGTCTGGTTTACTTCTATGCGTTCGCTGGCCGAGGTGTTGAGCGATGAGAACCGCGCCATGTTAGACGTGATTCGCCAAACAAACCCAAACTCCATCAGTGAACTGGCGCAGTTGACAGGGCGCAAACAAGGCAATCTGTCGCGAACGCTGAAAACCATGTCCCGTTACGGACTGGTACGTATGGAAAAGAACGAACGGTCTTTGCGTCCGGTCGTGCTGGCTGACAGTTACCAATTGTCTATTGCCTGAAAACGTTCTCGCAATTAAAGTCGCAAATTATCTCGTAAAAAACCAATTTAATATATATATATCATATACTTGTGTTGTATGAATAAGTCGCAAAAATTTGAGCTGTATGACCATCCGCAGCAAATGGAGCCCATGCTTCCCGGTGAAGCACGCTTGGCCCCTGTGCTTGAGCGTGCGCATGACCTGGTGCGTCAGGCTGACAAATTAGCCGGATGGGGGCGTACAGGGGGCTTGCCGGGCTTGAGGCAGTTGTTGCGGGCGATGAACTCCTACTACACCAACAAAATTGAAGGGCAACACACCTTGCCATTGGAGATCGAACAAGCGCTGCAAAATAATTACGAAAAGGACGCTGACAAGGCGCGTCGTCAACGACTGGCGCTGGCACACATGGCAACAGAGTTACAACTTGAAACCTTGTGGCCTCAGTGGGACACGCAGCGGGTATGGTCGGTTCAGACCTTGTGTGACATTCATCAAGATTTGTTCGCGCGTCTGCCAGGGCTTGATCTGGTGCAAGGCAGCGGTTCGAATATGCAAACTATTGTGCCGGGTCAACTCCGGCAAAGCGTGGTGAGTGTGGGGCGACATGCTGCACCTGTGGCTGATGCGCTGCCTGCGTTTATGTCGCGTTGGGCTCAAGTCTATGGCAATGCCCGCAGAGGTGAAATGCAGATTGTGGCGATGGCGGCAGGGCACCACCGTTTGGCATGGATTCACCCATTCTTAGATGGTAACGGCCGGGTTGCTCGCTTACACACCCATCTGGTGTTGGCACACATGGGATTGACTGGCGGCTTGTGGTCGCCGTTGCGGGGGTTTGCCAGGACACATGAAGCTTATTACGCGCACCTGGCCGCCGCTGACGAGCCGCGCGCAGGGGACTTAGACGGGCGTGGCAATCTCACTGAAGCAGGCTTGCTGGCCTGGATCAACTATGTCATTGGTGTTTGTATTGACCAAGTGACATTCATGGCTGCTTCGCTGTCACTGGATGGCATGAAAGACCGCATAGCCGCGTGTTTGAGTTTCGAAGAACAAGTGATTCGGCAAGGTGTTCGTACCGAATCCTTACGCGCTTTGCATTATTTGTTTTGCACTCAGGCCGAGCTTGAACGTGCTGATTTCAAAGCCATGCTCGGCTTGGGCGGACGATTAGCCACAGCGCAAATTAAAGCGTTGCTCGGTCGTGGCTTGTTGTTGACAGACTCCCCGTATGGGAAGCTTCGATTTGGAGTTCCTCAGCACGCGCTGCGATTTTATTTTCCGGGTCTTTGGCCGGAGGCGGAGGGAGATTAAGTTGTCTTAGATGCACTTGATTCAGTCAAATGCATTGTTGGCTGCAGCCCTCAACTTATCCTTCTTACTCGGCCTTTTCCCTTTGATGCCGCCGTTGCCTTGCGGCGCTGGCGGTTCATCCAAAGGCTCGAAGCCCGGCACATGCTCTAAATCAAGCGAAAGGCTTTCGCGTTTTTGTATCAGCTGCCAATGCGCCAGCGTTTCTGCCGTGACAAAGCTCACAGCGTCGCCATGCTCACCCGCGCGGCCGGTGCGGCCAATGCGGTGGGTGTAGTCGGTGGCAGAGCGTGGCAAGTCGTAATTCACCACCACGGGCAGCATGGCGATGTCTATGCCGCGCGAGGCCAGATCGGTGGTGACCACCACGTCCCAGCGGCCGGCCTTGAAATCGCGCAGCACATCCTGGCGCGCGCCCTGGCTCATCTCGCCGTGAAAAGGCGTGGCAAAAATACCTGCTTTGTAAAGCTTGCCGGCCACATGCTCGCAGGCGTAGCGCGTGGCCACAAACACCAGCACCTGCTTCCAGCCGTTTTCTGCCATGAGGTGACGCAGCAAAGCGCCGCGTTTTTTGTCATTCACGCGAATCGCGCGTTGGCTGATGTCTGGCTTGTGACCCTCAAATGCCTCCACCGTGATGCGCACCGGATCGCGCAGCAAGTTGGCGGCAAGCGCCTCCACCTCGGGCGCGAACGTGGCCGAAAACAACAAGGTCTGTCGCTTCGCGGGCAACAGCGCCAACACGCGTTGCAATTCTTCGGCAAAGCCCAAGTCCAGCAAGCGGTCGGCTTCGTCCAGCACCAGGTGTTGCACATCGCTCAGGCTCACTGCGTTGTGATCCACCAGATCCAGCAGACGCCCCGGCGTAGCGACCAGGATGTCGGCGCCGCCGCGCAAGTCCATCATTTGCGGGTTGATCGACACGCCGCCAAACACCACCGCCACTTTGAGATTGAGCGGATAAGCCAATTGCGTGAAAACACCGCCCACTTGCACCGCCAGTTCGCGCGTGGGCACCAGCACCAGGCTGCGAATAGGGCGGCGAAAGTTTGTCTTGCGCGGTTGCAAGACATGTTGCTGCACCAGCGGCAAAGCAAACGCCAGCGTCTTGCCCGAGCCGGTGGGCGCGGTGGCCCACAGGTCGCGGCCTTGCAGCGCCGCAGGAATGGCTTGGGCTTGAATGGGGGTGGGCGCATAAAAACCCATGTCGGCTACCGCTTGTTGCTGCGCGGGGTTGAGGCTTAAATCAGAAAAGTTCAAACGATTTTTTTTGCTGGTTGGCTTGCGAGAGGTAAAACGGGGTGAGTGAGCAGCTTAACCTGTTGGGCTTGAACTCATTTCAAGCGTGTGGCAAAAATTGAAAGTTTTTTGGTTACACAGAATTCCACGGATTTATTACTTTGACTTTCGCAGCTATGTAAGCTGAAGTGTCGCGGCTTGCAACCATAAATCCTTTGGATGCAGCAATCGCTGCAATATAGCCGTCGGCAGTGGGAAAGCCATTACCGCTTTTTCTGGCCAGCAGTGCCAGTTGTGCGTATTCGCGGGCTGCGGGTAGGTCTAATGACAAGGTTCGGTCTTTGAACATCAGAGTCAATCCTTCAACGGCTTGTTGAAGTCTTGTTTGCCGCTGTCCTTTTGGTAATGCTGCAACCCCGAATAACAATTCTGCAAAGCTGACAGACGACACATACAAGGTTTGTGCGGCTTGGACATTCAACCAATTGAGCACCGACGGGTCTGGCTGAGGCTTCATGGTTTCTGAAACCACATTGGTATCCAGCAGAATCATTTGAAAACCATGGGTTCAGCAGGCGGTTTATTCAATTTTTTTTCTAGAGCTTGAATATCCTGGCGGGTCACACCCGCTTCCCGGCTAAGTGCAGCCATGGCATCCCCCATAAGCAATCGCGACGCTGGTTTCACGGCAACGGTAATTAGGTTTCTGACCGCTGCTTCTGTGCTAACCCCGTTTTCAGCGGCGAGCAAACGCAAAGCGCGGTGCACATCGTCGGGTAGATTGCGAACGGTCAACATCGCCATAGGTACACCTTAAATATATAAGCAAGCAATGCATGCATTTTAATTTATTGAATGCATTTTGGCAAGCTCACTTTCGCAGCGCCGGCAACCCCACCCCGGTCGCATCAAACCCCCCGTCCACGGCAATCACTTGGCCGGTCAGATAACTTGCCTCAGCGGATGCCAGAAACACAATCACCCGCGCGATTTCCTCTTCGCTGCCATACCGGTTCAAGGGGATCGCATCGTGGTAGGCGCTGACGATATCGGGTGTGTGCACTGCCATGGCGAGCTTGGTTTTCACCGGTCCGGGTGCGACGCAGTTCACGCGCACGCCCCATTCCCCGAGTTCTGCCGCTTGTTGCTTGGTCAGGTGGATGACCGCGGCTTTGGAGGTGCCGTAGGCCACGCGCAGCGTGGACGCGCGCAAGCCCGAGATGGACGCGATATTGACTATGCAACCCCGGCTCTCGCGCAGCGCGGGCAGTACGGCCTGAGAGCATAAAAATACACCGTCGAGGTTGGTGCGCATCACGGTTTGCCAGCGCTCGAACGTGGTGTCTTGTATGGCCACGAAATCGGCGACGCCTGCGTTATTCACCAGCACATCAACTCGCCCCGACCATTGCACAACGGTTTGCAGCATGGTGCTGACCTGGTCTTCTTGCGACACGTCGCATTCAACCGGCAAGACAAGGTCTAAACCATCTGAGGCGCTTTTAAGTTCAAGCGCATCCCGGTCGACCATGGCGACCCGGTAGCCTTTGCTTAAAAACAAGTGAGTGGTCGCCAAGCCGATGCCGCGCGCTGCGCCGGTGACGATGGCCGTGAGTGGGGGATGGCTTGTATCTATTGTCATTTTGAGTAAATTATCGAGTGACTTGAAAGTTCAGTAAGAACCGGATCACGTATTCTCATGCTTTGTCAAATATTGTCTGTGTCTTCACCCCACGTAAACTCAGTCCCATGAAAAAACTCGACCTCACCCCTGTCCGCTTGGGTCAAAGCGATTTGCACGTCACCCCCATCAGCTTGGGCACCATGACTTTCGGTCAGCAGGTAGACGAAGCCACCTCGCACACCATCATGGACCACAGCATTGCGCGCGGCGTCAATTTCTTTGACACCGCCGAGATTTACGCAGTGCCGCCTACCGCCGAGTCTTTCGGCAAGACCGAAACCTACATCGGCAATTGGTTGTCCAGGCACCCGGGTATGCGCCAGAACATCGTGCTGGCCTCCAAGGTGGCCGGCCCGTCGCGCGGCATGCCCTGGGTGCGCACCAGCGAGGGTATGACGTCGGCCGATATCCTGGCCTCGTGTGACGCCAGCCTCAAGCGCTTGCAAACCGATGTGATCGATCTCTACCAGATTCACTGGCCTGAGCGCCACGTGCCTATGTTCGGCGGTATGTACTACGAGCCTAAAAACGAAAAATCTGCGACTTCTATCCACGAGCAGTTGCAAACGCTGGCCGGGCTGGTCAAGCAAGGCAAGGTGCGTTACATCGGTTTGTCTAATGAAACGTCCTACGGTGTGCACGAGTTTGTGCGTCTGGCCGAGCAACACAATTTGCCGCGCATTGTCAGCGTGCAAAACGCGTATTGCCTGGTCAACCGTGTGCCGGAAAACGGGTTGGACGAAACCATGCACCGCCTGAATGTGTCGTTGCTGGCGTATTCGCCGCTAGCCTTCGGTTTGTTGACCGGCAAATACGACGAAGCCGGTTTTCTGAGTGACAAGTCCCCCAAAGAAGGACGTATCGCCAAATACGAAAGCGTGCGCAAGCAGCGCTGGGCCCGCCCGGAAGCCTTGGCGGCAGCAAAACGTTACAACCAGCTCGCGCGCGACAACGGCATGACGCCGACCGACATGGCGCTGGCGTTTTGCTATACGCAGTGGCGCGTGGCCAGCACCATCATCGGCGTGACCTCGGTGCAGCAACTTGATGAAGACCTGGACGCCTGGGGCAAACAGCTGACGCCTGACATGCTTAAAGCCATTGACGAGATCCGCTGGGAAATGCGCGATCCGGCTGTCTGACCAGGATGGAACAGGCGCTGTCCCTTGTTTATCCGCTGTTGGCTGCGCTGGCGGCTTACCTGATCGGTTCACTGTCGTTCGCGGTGCTGGTCAGCCGCGTCATGGGTCTGGCCGATCCGCGTTCTTACGGCAGCCAAAACCCGGGCGCCACCAACGTGCTGCGCTCGGGCAACAAAGCCGCTGCTGCACTCACCTTGTTGCTCGACGGTGTCAAGGGCTGGTTGCCGGTCTGGGCGGTCGTGCGTTACGGCGCGGCTTACGGTTTGGGTGACGGCACGCTGGCGATGGTGGCATTGGCGGCGTTTGCCGGTCATGTCTGGCCGGTGTTCTTCCGTTTCAAGGGCGGCAAGGGCGTGGCAACTGCCGCCGGTGTGCTGCTTGGTATTGAACCTGTGCTGGGGCTGGCGACCTTTGCCACCTGGTTGATCGTGGCGTTCTTTACGCGGTATTCGTCGTTGGCGGCGTTGGCAAGTGCGGTATTTGCTCCGGCTTATTATTTTTTAGGCAACCAAGTGGTCTGGTTGATCGACATACAGGTGTTGCTGGCGACGGTGATCATGAGCGGCATATTGGTTTGGCGGCACCAGGCAAACATTGCCAAGTTGATGCGCGGTGAGGAAAGCCGTATCGGAAAGAGCTGATTTATTTATTTGTTTAAAGACACGCATTAGCCGACCCTCCGGTGCGATTTTTGCTGCGCGCACTCGCAAAAACGCCCCCTCGGTCGGCTTAGTGGCTTTCTGGATGATCGAGCTGCCTCGAATATCAAGACAGCTGGTTGATCGAACCGCAGAAATGAAGTCGAAGTAAATCTGCGAACAGATGACGACATGGTGAGAATAAATCAATTGCCCGAAAAAAAAGGCACCCGAAGGTGCCTTTGACATTTCTGTACAGAGATGGATCAATAAACAAAAATGGGATTCACAATAGCTTGCACCGAACCCGTGGTGCGGTGTGGGCCAACGGTGATCATGCCTTCATAAACGCCATCTTTGATAGCTTGCTGGGCAACGACGTTCTCCAAAATGAAGACACCGAATTCAGCCAACAAGATTTGATGCACGTGGAACACTTGGCCTTCGTTCTC
>CAMDKD010000037.1 GCA_945901125.1 Bordetella parapertussis | reverse complement strand
GCAACGCAGCGGCGAAACGTGCTCAGCGGCAAGAACGCCATGAGTTGAGAGAAAACAAGCTTGCCGTGGTTCATGAGGGTCCTTTGCGTGCAGACGCAAAAGACCATAAGTCATGGAATCGAAGTTCAAATCGAGACCAGACAAAAATCGTGAAAAACCAAGGTAAATCATTAACTTACGAAGACCTAATGTGAAAACGTTGGGACACTATTGATTTTATTTATAAATTTAATCTGGGTAAAACCATATTGACGCACTTGAAAGTATCTGACTTAATTCAGTTGGTATTTAATTTTTATCAACGTCACATACTCAAATTGGGGGAGAAAATTCATGGAATTCAATGTACTTAGTGTATTCAAGGGCATAGAAAAAGAACCTATCAACCCTTTCAATCCGAACGAAGTCGGTACTTCTCTTTTCCTCAATGGCGGTATGGGGCAAAAGATCAAAGAGAACATGGAAAAACAAGCCAAAAAAGCCGGGATGGATAGACGCAATTTTTTCCGTTCATCCATAGGACTGTCAGCCGCCATGCTGGCTGCCAATCAAGCCAGTGGCATGGAATTTTTTGAAGTCAGCAAAGCCGAAGCGGTTGACTTTGATGCCAAGGCAGAGGCTATTCAAGTCGCCCGCGCCGGTAGCGATTTCATCGTCGATGTACATACCCATGTCTGTACCCGCCCGGATCACTACCAGTTAGGCGTTAACACCAGCGAACGCGGCATGTGGTTTGTCCAATTACTGGACGATCTGGGCAAGGCCTTCGGTATGAAAAACGGCACCAGAGACATGGACATTGACCACTACGGCAAATTGATTCTGGAAGGCAGCGACACAACCGTCGGCATTTTCAATCCTTTCGGTTTTGCAGAGCACTACGGCGGCCAGGACATGGTGCCTATTGAGTATCAGGCGCAGGTGAAAAAGCGCTGGCCCAAAAATACCATGATGCTGGCCGGCGGGCTGACCCCGAACCAGGGCTTAGATGTCACCCTGGACCGCTTGCGCATGTATGCAGAAGATTACAAAGTCTCTGGCCTGAAGCTTTATACCTTTGACGCAACAGAGAAAAAAGGCTGGTGGTTTGACGACGAGAAGCTCGCTTACCCCATGTGGGAAGAATGCCGCAAGCTTGGCATCAAAAATATCGGCTGCCACAAAGGTGTTCCGTTCGGACAGTTTTATGCCCGTTACGCGCATTGCGAAGATTTTGATTCAGCGGCTGATGACTTTTTGGATCTCAATTTCATCGCTTACCACGCTGCCTGGCCATACCACAACGAACTCGCTGCACTGAAAGGCTTCAAGCCCCAGCGCAAAAACCTGTTTGCTGAAGTGGGAACCACATTCGCAGCCACCGTCACCAGCCGCCCGCTGGAGTGCGCCCACGTGTTGGGAACACTGTTGCGCGACTTGGGTGAAGACTATGTGCTGTGGGGCACCGACTCTTTGCTGTGGGGTAACCCGCAATGGCAAATTGAAGCCTTCAGAAAATTCCAGATCCCGGATCACCTGGTGGAAGGCCATGGCTATCCGAAAATCACCCCGGAGATCCGTCGCAAGGTACTTGGCGAAAATGCCGCGCGCATCTGGAATATAGACAGAAAATCCGCCATGCAAGCCAAGGCCGAGATCGTCAAAACCGCGCTGGCCTGACGGTTGATTGGAGAAACAAACGGCCGACAATTAATTTGCCGGCCGTTTTTTTTGGAGAAATAAATTGCCTTTTTACGAATACGAATGTGACCCGTGCCTGGTTGTCTACAAGGTCAGACACGGTATGAATGAAACCGGCCCGACGGAATGCCCCAAATGCACAGGCGGGTTGAAAAAAGTCATGTCAGCGCCTGGCGTGGTCAGCCGGGATTTTTCAAGCAGAACTGCAGCTAAATATTCAACCATGTCAGTGACTGAAGAATTGGCTCGCGAAAAAGAGTTGCAAAGAGTGTTCGAAACCATTTGGATGCCATCGGAGATCAAACACAACCCTTGGGAAGAAGATCATTAAGTTCAACAGGCAGCATGCAATGAATATGGGATTGATTGGCCTTGGCAATATAGGTTTTCACTTTGAAACCCGATTACTTGCGTTTTTTTAACCGGCTAAGCCGAGTTTGCTTTCGCAGTCCTGCAGTTCTTTCCAGGAAGCATCGTCAATAACGATGCCATCGCGCAGTCGCTGCGCCCGCGCCAGCCGCTCGGGCTCACCCGCCAGCATCATGCCCTCGGTGCCAGGCGCGGCCGGGCTTTGGCGCATCCAATCGATGAAGTCCAATGCCTCTTGCGCAAAAAAAGCTTGATGTCCTAAACGCGCCGGGTCGATGACGATGGTCAGCATGTTGTTGATCACGGCGCGGCGTCCGTCGTGCGTGTGGTGCCAGGTGCCGCCGCCGCTGAGCGCACCGGCCAACAGCTCGCAAGCCACTGCCATGCCAAAGCCTTTGTGTTCGCCAAAAGGCAGCAGCGCACCGGTTTTACCGTTGGATTGCGGAACCACCACCACGCCGGGATTGAGTGTGGGATGACCGTGTTCATCAATCAAGGTACCTGGTTCGGCGAGCCGGCCCTCGTTGTGCGCGACGCGCATTTTTCCCTGAGCCACGCGGCTGGTGGCGAAGTCCAGCACAAAAGGTTCGCGCGTGTTCTCGCCCCAACCCAGCGGAATGCCAATGCAACACGGGTTGGTGCCAAAGCGCGCGTCACTGCCGCCAAAAGGTGCCACCAGAGCGCGTGACCAGACGCTGACAAAGTGCAGACTGATCAAACCGCGCTCCACCGCCATCTCGGCGTAATGACCGATGCGGCCCAGGTGATGGGCATCGGCCAGCGAAAAAATGCAGCAACCGTGTTGCGCCACGCGCTCGAACGCCAGTTCCATGGCTTGAACACCGACGGTCTGACCGTAGCCGTTGCAGCCGTCCAGACCCAACATCATGCCGTGGTCGGTTTGAATCTTCACTGTCGCATCGGGTTGAAGATTGCCTTCAAGCACGGCATCCACATAACGCGCCGCCATGCCAACGCCGTGAGAATCATGGCCGCTCAAATTGGCCAGTACCAGATTAGCGGCGACCTGCTGCGCTTCGCTGGCGGTGCTGCCGCATTTTTCAAACAGCGCGGCTACTTTGCGGGTCAGCGCGTCGCTGGAAATCGTGTGACTCATGTGTTTTCTCCGTCGTGAATCAAGAACTGTTTAATCTGGTTTTTTAAATCGTTGGCACAAGGCGCTGGTGTGTCGCGCCAGCAAATTGCTGTCCGTGCCCACCGCAGAAAAAACCGCACCGTGGCTGAGATAGTGGCGGGACAATTCTTCATCCGGCGTGAGAATGCCCGGTGCCTTACCCGCTTTGAGAATCCGCCGAAACGCCTCTTCAATCGCCGCTTTCACTTCAGGATGCGCTTGTTGCCCCACATGGCCCATGGAAGCGGACAAATCGGCCGGGCCGATGAACACGCCATCTACGCCGTCGACCGCGGCGATGGCATCGATATTTTCTAAAGCCGTGGTGGTCTCGGCTTGCACCAGCAAACACACTTGCTCATTGGCTTCGCGGGTGTAGTTGGTGTAGCGGCCCCAGCGTGCGGCGCGCGCCGTGCCCATGCCGCGTATGCCTTGCGGCGGGTAGCGCATGGCTTGCACCAGCGCTTGCGCTTGTTCAGCGGTATCGACCATGGGCACCAGAATGGTGGTGGCGCCCGCATCCATGTATTGCTTGATCAAGGTCACGCCTGCATGGCCGTGTCCCACAGGCACTCGCACCACAGGATGGGTGTCCGGGTAAGCAGCAGTGATTTGCAGTTGCATCAATATGCTTTGCAAATCGTTGGGCGCGTGTTCGCAGTCCAGCATCAGCCAGTCAAACCCGGCACCCGCGCAAATTTCAGTGGAGTAAGCGCTGCCCATGCTGACCCACAGCCCGTATTGAACTTGTTTGTTGCGGATGGCTTGCTTGAACTGGTTGACAGGTGTTTTCATAGGTTTCCCGAAGACAGGCTGTGCGTGTACTGCGGCCCGTGAACCATCTTACACAGCAAAGCACGGTATCTTGGGTAGTGTCAGCAAGCGCATCGATACCGACAAGGTGCGGCTAAAAACACGACGGCGTGTCGGCGGTTAAAGCTGTCAGAAGCCGGAATCTCAGCGACTTTGAAGGAATTGACGGGCTCGCTCACCGTTGTCTTGGTTGACGAGTTCGGACAGATCGGCGTTGGTAAGTTTGTCCTGCGGCAGGGTTATTTGTGCTTTTGAGCGAATAAGCGGCTTTGCCTGAAAACGCTGCTGTTCATCAACCATGTTATTGGCAGACAGGCTTTTTTTCTACCAACTCGATCAGCAGGTCGCTTATGGACTTCCCCTCTTGGGCCGCAAGGGCTTTGAGACGGTTGAACAACGGATCTGGCAGGTCGAGGGTGATACTCATGATGGAAGTTTTGCTCAAAAATACATTTGTGCACAAGGTTCGAATGAACTGGCCTACACAAACCTGATCCATTCAAGTCAATTGGCCAAATGTGCCTTAATTGAAGGGATTGATCTTTCCAATGTCTTGCCAGCCCCATACCTGCACCCCCTCACGCGCATAAGATTCGTTGCCACCATAAACCAGCGATGGCTGCAGGCTTTCTTCGCCAGCAACTTTGTTCCATTGTTTCAAGCCCCTGGACCAATCGCTGGCAAATGTGCTGCCAGACTTGATTTCAATGGCTTGTAGCCCGTGGGCGCTTTCAATCAACACGTCCACTTCATTGCCAGCGCTATCGCGCCAGAAGTACAGGTCACGCGGCTGACCTGCATTCAGGCGCTGCTTAGTGAGTTCGCTGACAACATAGGTTTCAAACAGCGCACCGCGTGCGAAATGGGTGTCTAAGGTAGAAACATCGTGAATGCCCAACAGCCAAGCGGCCAAACCCACATCGCAAAAATACAGCTTGGGCGCTTTCACCAGTCGCTTGCCGAAGTTGCGGTGGTGTGGTTGCAGCAGCATGACGATGTAGCTGGCTTCCAGCACCGACAGCCAATGCTTGGCGGTGACCGACGAGATGCCGCAATCTGCGCCCAGCGACGTCAGGTTGAGCAACTGGCCGCTGCGGGCAGCGCACATCTTCACGAAGGTCTGAAACTGCGACAAATCGCGCACCGTGATCAGTTGGCGCACATCACGCTCTAAATACGTGGCGATGTAATTGGCAAACCAGTCTTGCGGTGTCAGCTTGCGGTCGTACAACGCCGGGTAGCCACCTTGGAACAAGGCAGTGTTCAAGTCGGCGGGGGCTTGTTGTGTAGCGGCCAACTCAGTGGCGCTTAAGGGAAGTAACTCCACACGGGCAGCGCGACCCGCCAATGACTGCGTGACGCCCGCCATCAAGTCAAACTGCGCCGAACCGGTGAGCACAAAGTCGCCCATGATGCCGCGCTCGTCCACCAGGCCTTGCAGCCAAGACAGCAACTCGGGGCAGCGTTGCACCTCGTCCAGCACCGCGCCATCGGAAAAGCGTTGCAAAAAGCGCTTGGGGTCTTCCAGGGCGAAGGCTCGCTCGTCGGGGTTCTCCAAAGACACATAAGTTTTGTGGCTGAACACCGACTTGGCCAGCGTGGTTTTGCCCGACTGCCTTGGCCCAGAGATGACGATCACGGGGAAGCCTTTGGCCAGGCGTTCTAGAGTGGTAGTGGCGGTACGGGGGATCATTTGTGCAATTTTAAAGTTTAACTTTAGATTTGCAATACTTTAGCTGAATAAAAGTGTAGATGTGCCTTTTTCGTATGTAAGCGACTAATACTCTCTGGGTGCGAAATGTAATTAACGTAAAAGATTTTATTTATTTAATTTAAAAGTATATTAATATTATTAATAATTAAATACTTTTTATATATATTTATATAATTAATGCTTATAATTAGTTCGTGTATTGTCCCGATTATTAACGGAGCCCCAATAAAGTACCGGGGAAACAAAAGCCTAAACACATTGAAAAGAGAACTCCATGAGCTTGCAAGAGAAAATAGAAGACTGGAAAAAGTATCCAAATGCGCTTGGTTCAGAGGCCCAAGCCGGGGTCATAGTAGGAACTATTTCTTCCGAAATTGGCGAGGAGATTCCTGAGAATATAAAGTCTGCATTATCGGTTCTCTCGCTACGCGGAACTATGCGTGATATCGCATCAGCAATCCAACGAAATGAAGAATATAGGCCTGGGCACATAGTGCAAACATTTCATGATGTTGTTGATTCAGGCGCTGCATCTTGTGGAATTTCTTGGGCAGAAGCTCTAGCAGTCATAACCCAATATTTTGATGACTATGTGAAAACTAACGCCACACAGCGCTAAACGTGCGTACATCAGACGAATAACAAACCGTCCCCATCAACGTACACCTTTCTAGAGAAGGAGTCAATGATGAAAATCATCATGATGAAAATCATCATGATGAAAATCATCACCGCAAGCAAAGCAAGCAAAAACCTTTATCAACTGATGGATCAGGTAGCCGGGTCGCACCAGCCCAACACCATTACTGGCAAACACCATGACGCTATCCTATTGCCTTTAGAGGACTGGTAAATCATTCAACACTGTTTGTTTAAAGAAGTTCAACCAGCGCTGTCAACCCTCAATGCCTGAAATGCCTCACGCCCGTGAACACCATGGCCACGCCACGCTCATTCGCCGCGTCAATCACTTCTTGGTCGCGCATAGAACCGCCGGGTTGAATCACGCAAGTCGCGCCCTCGTCCACCACCACGTCTAGCCCATCGCGGAACGGGAAAAACGCATCGCTGGCAACCACCGTGTTTTGCAAACTCAGCTTGGCGTGCCCTGCCTTGATGGCGGCAATGCGAGCTGAATCCAAGCGGCTCATCTGACCCGCGCCCACACCCATGGTCATGCCGTCGGCGCAAAACACAATCGCGTTGCTCTTGACGAACTTAGCCACTTTCCACGCGAACAACAGGTCTTGCATTTGCGCGGGGCTGGGTTGCTTGGTGGTCACCACTTGCATGTCGGCCAGCGTCAGTTCATGGTTGTCGGCGGTTTGCATCAGCAAACCTGAACCCACGCGCTTCACATCCAGCAAGTTCAAACCATTCGCCCAAGGTGTGTAGCCGCCAGGCGGCAGCGCAATCTGCAACACCCGCACATTCGCCTTGGCCTGCAATTGCACCAAGGCGTCGCCCATGAATGACGGCGCAATCAACACCTCGACAAACTGCTGGCCCAGCGCTTGCACGGTGGCCAAATCGACCGGGCAATTGAACGCGATGATGCCCCCGAAAGCCGATGTCGGGTCGGTCTGGTAAGCCTTTTTGTAAGCAGACAAAGCGTCTTCGGCCACGGCCACGCCGCAAGGGTTGGCGTGTTTGACAATGACGCAGGCCGGTGTGTCAAAACTCTTGACGCATTCCCAAGCCGCATCCGCGTCTGCGATGTTGTTGTAAGACAGTTCCTTACCTTGCAACTGACGCGCTGTCACCAGCGAGCCGGGCGCGGGTTCAGCATCCCGGTAAAACGCCGCCAGTTGGTGCGGGTTCTCGCCATAACGCAAGTCTTGCAATTTAACAAAGCGGCCATTGGCCTGCGCCGGAAACAGGCTGCGCTGTTCGGTAGCCAGATCCAGCGAAGACAAATAGTCGCTGATGGCTCCGTCGTACATGCTGATACGGTTGAACGCGGCCACCGCCAGTTTGAAGCGTGTGCCCTCGCTCAAGCTCTTGTGTTCGCGCCATTCGTCGATAACAGCCTGGTATTGGGACGCATCGGTCAACACCGCCACATGCTTCCAGTTTTTGGCGGCGCTGCGCACCATGGCCGGGCCGCCTATGTCTATGTTTTCAATCGCATCGTCCAGCGTGCAATCGGGCATTGCCACCGTGGCCTCAAACGGATAGAGGTTGACCACCAGCAAGTCGATAGTTTCTATGCCGTGGTCTTGCAAAGCTTGCATATGAGCAGGTACATCACGCCGCGCCAGCAAACCGCCGTGCACCTTGGGGTGCAGGGTTTTGACACGGCCATCGAGCATTTCAGGAAACCCGGTCAGGTCGGCGACCTCGCGCACCGGCAAACCTTGGGCGGCCAGCAACTGCGCCGTGCCGCCGGTGGAGATCAAGTTCACGCCTAAATCGTGCAGCGCTTGGGCTAGTTCCACAACACCGGTCTTGTCGGACACGGAAATCAATGCATTCATGGGTACAACTTTCTAGAGGGCTGATAAGCCGGTGGGACTGCGTTCAAAGCAATTTGTGGTCGGTGAGTTTTTTGCGTAAGGTATTGCGGTTCAGCCCCAGCCAAGTAGCGGCGCGCGATTGGTTGCCGTCTGCGTGTTTCATGACCACGTCCAGCAAGGGTTTTTCCATGACTTGAATCATCATGTCATGCAGTTGATCGGGTTCGGCACCACGCAAATCCTTGAAGTAAGCCTCGAGACTGTGGCGCACCACCTCTTCAAGTTGTTTTTTGCTCATGCTTGTGTCTCCAGAACAGGTACTGATGTTGTGTAGTGCAAACGGTCTGAGTGTTGCCCCAGCCGTTCAAAGTAATCGGCCACCACCGCCAGTTGGCGGTCGCAGTCGTCAATCGCATTCATGGCTTGTCTGAAAGCTTGTGCCTGCGGCAATCCGTGTGAGTACCAGCCTATGTGTTTGCGCGCGCTGCGCACGCCGATGTGGCTGCCATACAAGCTGTAATGGTCTTGCAAATGGTGTAACAGCAAGCGCTGCACCTCGGCCACCAGCGGTGGTGCCAACAGCGTGCCGTGCGACAGAAAGTGTTGAATCTCGCGAAATATCCAAGGACGTCCTTGCGCAGCGCGCCCAATCATGACCGCGTCTGCGCCTGTGTATGCCAACACTTGCTGTGCTTTTTGCGGAGAATCGATGTCGCCATTGGCCACCACAGGCACGCCGACCGCCGCCTTGACCTGCGCGATGCTGTCGTACTCGGCCTGGCCGCTGTAGCCTTGCTCGCGGGTACGGCCATGCACGGTGATCATTTGCACACCGGCGGATTCGGCCTGCTTAGCCAAGTTGACGACGTTGCGCTGATCAGCACGCCAGCCGGTGCGCATTTTCAAGGTGACGGGCACGCCGAAAGGCGTGGCAGCATCGACCACGGCTTGCACGATGGAGATGGCCAGGGACTCGTCTTGCATCAGCGCGGAACCGGCCCATTTGTTGCACACCTTTTTGGCCGGGCAACCCATGTTGATGTCAATGATTTGCGCACCGCGTTGAATGTTGTAGACCGCCGCATCGGCCATCATGTCGGCATCTGTACCGGCAATTTGCACGGCGATGGGACCGGCTTCGCCGTCGTGGTTGGCGCGGCGCGAGGTTTTCAAGCTGTCCCACAAGTCTTTGCGCGATGTCACCATTTCGCTGACCGCATAGGCTGCACCGAGTTGCTTGCACAGCACGCGAAACGGCCTGTCTGTGACACCGGCCATGGGTGCAACAAACACGTTGTGTGCCAATTTAAAAGAAGCGATGCGCATGAAGCTCAGATATGGTCTGCTTAAAAAGGAGGCACGATTCTAGCGGTGTGTGAAAGGTTTTGTGCCGTGTTTTTTTGCAAATTTTTTTGACAATCAATTGTGTGTTTTAGTGTTTGTTTTAGCGTGAGAGTCAACACTTACACTGCATCACATGGAGAATTTTTTTCAAACCCTCTTGACAAACTTGTCGCAGCCTGAGTATGGATTGGCCGTTTTATTCGCCGCCTCAATGCTTGCAGCCACCTTGTTGCCGCTGGGTTCCGAGCCGGTGTTACTCGGATTGATTGCGGTCAACCCCTCACTGCTGTGGCCTGCCTTGGTCGTCGCAACCTTGGGTAACACGCTAGGTGGTGTCGTCGGTTGGTGGATGGGACTGGGTGCCGAGCGATGGATGTCGCAGTACCTGCATCAAGACAAAGTGACGCACCACATGCGCGCCTTGCGCTGGTTGCAGCGCGTCGGCCCTGTAGCTTGTCTGGGCGCGTGGCTGCCCATCATTGGCGATCCGCTCTGCGTAGTGGCGGGTTATTTGCGATTGCCTTTGCTGCCATGCACCCTGTACATGGCCATAGGCAAGGCATTGCGTTATGGCGTGTTGGTATTCGGCTGGCAGTGGTTGATGGCGTGGTGGATTTAACTGCTAAATAAAAAGTTCATCACATCGCCGTCTTTCACCACGTATTCCTTACCCTCAGCGCGCATCTTGCCCGCGTCTTTGGCCCCTTGTTCGCCTTTGAACTGAATGAAATCATCAAACGCAATTGTTTGGGCGCGGATATAGCCCTTTTCAAAATCGGTGTGAATAACGCCTGCGGCTTGCGGGCCGGTGTCGCCCACGCGAATCGTCCAGGCGCGCACTTCTTTCACGCCAGCGGTGAAGTAAGTTTGTAAACCCAGCAAGGTGTAAGCCGAGCGGATCAAGCGGTTCAAGCCGGGTTCGGTTTGACCGAGTTCAGCCAGGAACATGTCGCGGTCTTCGTCGCCCATCTCGCTCATTTCAGCTTCTAGCTTGGCACTGATGGCAACCACCGGTGCGTGCTGGGCGTGCGCAAATTGGGTCAGGCGATCCAACATGGGGTTGTTCTCGAAGCCGTCTTCCGCCACATTGGCGACAAACATGGCGGGCTTGGCGGTGATCAGGAAAAACTGTTTGACCGCGAGTTTTTCTTCTTTGCTGAAATCAATCGTGCGCACCGGCTTGGTGTCATTCAACGCCGTTTGGCAACGCTCCAAAATGGCCACGAGTTTGGCGGCCTCTTTGTCGCCGGAGCGCGCGGTTTTCTGATGCCGGTGCAATGCTTTTTCCACACTGCTCAAGTCGGCCAGGCACAACTCGGTTTGAATCACTTCAATGTCAGAGATAGGGTCGACCTTACCGGCCACGTGAATCACGTTGTCGTCTTCAAAGCAGCGCACCACATTCACAATCGCATCGGTTTCGCGGATATGCGCTAAAAACTGGTTACCCAGGCCTTCGCCGGTACTGGCACCTGCGACCAGGCCGGCGATGTCGACAAACTCGACGATAGCCGGGACGACGCGCTCGGGTTTGACGATGCCAGACAACTGGTCCAGACGCGTGTCCGGCACCTCGACCACGCCGACATTCGGCTCTATGGTGCAAAACGGGTAGTTTTCAGCCGCAATGCCCGCTTTGGTCAGGGCGTTGAACAGGGTGGACTTGCCGACGTTGGGCAAGCCCACGATGCCGCATTTCAAACTCATGGCTGATTCCTTGGAAAGCTAATGCGCAAGCTAGGGTTGTGCGCAAAGCCTGAAATTCTACGGCCAGCCAACTCCTACAATGGTTTGCATGTCTTCTTCCTTTGATATTTGCATTCGCGGCAGCGGTATTACCGGCAGCACACTGGCTTTGCTGTTGGCGCGCCAGCGTTTGCGGATTGCCCTGGTCGGCCAGCCTGCGGCATCTAATGACGTGCGGGCTTTTGCGTTGAACTCAGGTTCGCGCGAACTGTTGTCGGAGTTGCGTTGCTGGCCCGACGGCTTGCACGCCACGCCGGTGCAATCCATGCAAGTCTGGGGCGATGCCGGCGGGCAGGTACAGTTTCAAGCCCCGTCTTTCAACGGCCTGACGCATATCGTCGATGTGCCCGCGCTGGAACAATTGCTGGCCGACGCCATTTCTTTTCAACCCGCCATTCAGCGCATAGACGCTCCCGCCAAAGCCAAACTGACTGTGGTCTGCGAAGGCCGGCACAGCAGCACGCGCCAAGACCTGGGCGTGGCCTACGACACCTTACCTTATGCGCAACACGCGCTGGCCACGCGCGTACGCTGCGCCAAACCGCACCGCCAGCAGGCGCTGCAATGGTTCAATCAACACGGTCAGGAACTCGACATACTGGCGCTGCTGCCGCTCGGTGGCAGCTCTGGTGACGAAGCTGCGGTGGTCTGGTCCATGCCGTCTGATCGCGCGCTGGAACTGCAACACGCCTCGCCGGAACAAATGTCTGATGCACTCACGCAAGCCAGCCGCCAGACGCTGGGCGAACTGCACACCACACATACCGCACAGGTCTGGCCGTTGCAACTGGCCAAGGCATCTCACTGGAGCGGTCGCTTTGCCGATGGCGGCGCTTGGGTGCTGGCCGGAGATGCAGCACACAGCATTCATCCACTTGCCGGTCTGGGCCTGAACCTGGGACTGGCTGATGTCAGCGAACTGGCTGCGGTTTTGAAAGAACGCGAAACCACTGCGTATTGGCGCGGCGTAGACGACCGGTTTTTGCTGCGCCGCTACGAGCGTGCGCGCAAAGCCGGTTTGCAGGCCACCTGGCTGGCCTGCGACGGTTTGCAACGTTTGTTCAATCACCCGAATGCCGCTGTGCAAACCCTGCGCAATTGGGGCTTGAACAGTTTTAACCAGCTCACACCACTCAAGCAATGGACGGTGCAGCAAGCCATGCATTGAATTCAATAGGAAAATTTATGTTTAACTTTTCAAGCCATCGCCTTATTTCTTTCGCCGTTTTGAGTGGAGCGCTACTCAGCAGCGGCGCGGTGTTTGCCCAAGGCGAGGAAGCCTTGATACGCAAAAACCTCAAAGAACGCATGCCGCATATTCAACCGATTGACGAGATCAGACGCACACCCATGGCGGGTTTGTTTGAATTGCGGGTGGACGGCACCGAGATTTATTACACCGACGCCAGCGGCAGCTATTTGTTGCAAGGTCAGTTGATAGACACCAAATCGCAGCGCAATCTGACCGACGAGCGGGTTCAGAAAATCACCGCCATCGATTTCAAAACCCTGCCAGTGAAAGACGCCATCACCATAGTGCGCGGCAATGGCGAGCGCAAGCTGGCGGTGTTTGCAGACCCGAACTGCGGCTACTGCAAACGCTTCGAGCGTGAACTGGCCAAGGCTGACAACATCACGGTCTATTTGTTTTTATATCCCATTCTGGGCAAGGATTCTGTGGACAAATCCAAATCCATTTGGTGCGCCAAAGAACCCGGCAAAAGCTGGCTTGACTGGATGGTGCGCGACCAGTCACCAGCATCTGCCAGCTGCGACACAGCGGCTTTGAAACGCAATACCGAGTTCGGTCAGAAGATGAAAATCACCGGCACGCCGACTTTGGTCTTCACTGATGGCACCCGCGTACCCGGGGCGATTGAACTTGCACAAATCGAAAAAATGTTGGGCAAGCAGCCATGACCCCGCTTGCCGCAGAAGTGCATTACCAGGTTGAAGTACTGGACCTGCATGCACACCTGTGGCAAGTCACGCTCACCATCGCCAAACCCCGGGCTTTGCAAATTCTGCAATTGCCCGTGTGGATTCCTGGCAGTTACATGGTGCGCGAATTCTCTAAGCAACTGAGCTATGTCAAAGCCAGTCAGCTAAGCGGCGAATGCGCGGTCACACAAACCGCCAAAGCCACCTGGCAAGTGCAAGCAGATGAAGCACAGGCTTTGATAGTTCACTACCAGGTGCATGCATACGATGCCTCGGTGCGCACCGCCTGGCTGGATGCATTGCGCGGTTTTTTCAACCCAACCAGTTTGTGTTTGATCGCAGTCGGCCACGAGCAGCACGCGCACACATTGCAAATCCCTCAGCCGGACAACTGCGCGCACTGGCGTTTGGCTACCGCATTGAAACCCGTGAAAACCAGCGCAAATGGCTTCGGCCTTTACCGTGCCGCCGGTTACGACGAACTGGCTGACTCGCCGGTGGAGATGGCCGATTTCTGGTCGGGCAGTTTTGTGGCCAAAGGCGTGCCGCATACGGTGGTGGTCACAGGTGCTGCGCCGTCATTCGATGGACAGCGTTTGCTCAAAGATATGCAGCGCATTTGTGAAACCGAAATCATTTTCTGGCACGGCAAAAGCAAAGCGGTGCACGACCGTTATGTGTTTCTCATCAATGCGGTGGCTGACGGCTATGGTGGTTTGGAACACCAACACAGCACGGCTTTGATCTGCAAGCGCGAAGATCTGCCGCGTGTGGACCAGCTTGCCAACAGTGATGGTTATGTCAGTCTGCTAGGCCTCATCAGCCATGAGTATTTCCACACCTGGAACGTCAAACGCTTGCGTCCTGTGTCCTTGGCAAGTTACGACTACACGCAGGAAAACTACACCGATCTGCTGTGGTTCTTTGAAGGCTTCACCAGTTATTACGACGATGTGCTGCTGTGCCGCGCTGAGTTGATTTCACCTGCGGTGTATTTGAAGCTGCTGGGCAAAACCATTAACAGCGTGTTGCAAACACCGGGGCGCAAAAAACACAGCGTGGCCCAAGCCAGCTTTGAAGCCTGGACCAAACTGTATCGCCCGGACGCCAACAGC
This sequence comes from Bordetella parapertussis, assembly GCA_945901125.1. Lineage (GTDB taxonomy): Bacteria > Pseudomonadota > Gammaproteobacteria > Burkholderiales > Burkholderiaceae_C > Limnohabitans. The sequence goes on along the minus strand of CAMDKD010000037.1, from coordinate 13,077 downwards.
CCGAATCTGTCGATCAGCTATTACGCCAAAGGCTCGCTGGTCGGTGTGTGTCTGGATTTGTCATTGCGTCAATCCGGACACAGTCTGGACGAAGTCATGCGCGGTTTGTGGAAGCGCTGCAAAGCCGGGCCTATGCAGGAAAGCGATGTGTTGCAGGTGTTGAAAGACATCACCGGTCGCAGCTGGCAACGCGAGCTCAAGGCCTGGGTACATGGCACTGCTGACCTGCCCTTGCGCGAATTGTTGACAGCTCACGGCGTGGACATCATCGAAGACAAGCCGCTGTTAAGCCAGCAACTCGGTTTGCGCGTGCAGGAAAACCATGCGGTGCAAGTGCAAACTGTGCTTAACAGCAGCGCCAGCGAAGCTGCCGGTTTTGCACCTGGTGACGAGTGGCTGGGCGTGACGGTAGGTGCGGCGGGGAGCGCCACTGCAAGCGCCTGGCGCATCAAACGAATTGACCAATTACCGGGCTTGCTGGGTAAGCACAAAACTTTCACCGCATTGGTGGCGCGAGACGGGCAACTGCTGGAATTACCGGTGCGCCTGCCCATGAAAACACAAGCCGTATGGCGACTGGGCATCAAAGACCCGGGCAAAGTCGGTCAATGGCTGGCTGGTAAATCTGCGCTCTGAACTGAATCAGGCTTTGCGTAAATCGACCACGCGTTTGGCCTTGCCCTGGCTGCGTTCAATCGAAGCTTGCTCGCACAATTCCACATTCAAACTGGTGCCTATGTAAGCCTTGGCATCGTGCACCAGCGCTTGTGCAGCGGCATGCGCTTCGGGTGAATGCGGGCTCAGACCGACACGGGTTTCCACCTTCACCAACAAATTGTCCAGCGGTCCTTCTTTGGACAGCACACACTGGTAATGCGCGCTCAAAGCGGGCTGGCGCAATATGAGTTCTTCGATTTGCGTCGGAAACACATTGACACCACGAACAATCATCATGTCGTCGCTGCGGCCGGTGATTTTTTCCATGCGCCGCATGGTTCGCGCTGTTCCCGGCAACAAACGTGTGAGGTCGCGCGTGCGGTAACGGATGATGGGCATTGCCTCTTTGGTCAGGCTGGTGAAAACCAGTTCACCCAACTCACCGTCAGCCACCGGTTCACCGGTGTCGGGGTTGATGATTTCGGGGTAGAAATGGTCTTCCCAAATGGTCGGGCCGTCCTTGGTTTCTACGCATTCGCTGGCCACGCCGGGACCGATGACCTCAGACAAACCGTAAATATCCACAGCATCCATGCCCATGCGTTCTTCGATATTCAAGCGCATGTCATTGGTCCAAGGCTCGGCGCCGAAGATACCCAGACGCAAACTGCTGTCACGCGCTGACAAACCCTGACGCTCGAACTCATCGGCCAAAGCAAGCATGTAACTGGGTGTCACCATGATGATGTCGGGGCGAAAGTCGTTGATCAATTGCACTTGTTTTTCAGTCTGACCGCCGCCGAAGGGCACCACGGTCAAGCCTAATTTTTCTGCGCCGTAATGCGCACCCAGTCCGCCGGTGAACAAACCATAACCGTAGCTGATGTGTACCGTGTCGCCGGGACGAGCACCGGCGGCGCGAATGCTGCGCGCCACGCAATTCGACCAGGTGTCTATGTCGTTCAAGGTGTAGCCGACCACCGTGGGCTTGCCGGTGGTGCCACTTGACGCGTGTATGCGCGCGAGTCGCTCACGCGGCACGGCAAACATGCCGAACGGATAACTGTCGCGCAAATCGGCTTTGGTGGTGCACGGGAATTTCGCCAGATCGGCAAGGCTTTTGCAATCCTGGGGATGCACACCGGCAGCGTCAAACTTGGCGCGGTACACCGGAGAATTCGAATAAGCATGCGTCAGCGTGGACTTCAGGCGTTGCAATTGCAAAGCGCGCAACTCATCCACCCCGGCCTTTTCAATCGGCTCTAATGAAAATGCTGTGTTCACGGGTTCACCACCGTTCCTGCAATTTGTGCGCTTTTGCCTCTGAACAAAGCAATCACTTCATCGCGCTGGTTGCGCACCGTCATGTCGTACACGCCGTGGCGACCAATGAGCACCTGTTCCACGCCGGTGCTGATCAGCACGTCGCCGAGTTGCGCTGGCTTTAAAAATTCAATGCTGGCTGCGGCTGCCACGGCATTGTTGTTGTGGCTGTTGCAGGCAAACGCGAATGTGGAATCTGCCAGCGTGAAAATAAAACCGCCGTGGCAAATGCCGTGGCCGTTCAAATGAAACTCCCTCACCTGCATGCGCATGCTTGCATGACCCGGCGCACACAGCAGCAACTCCATGCCCATGGTGTCTTTGGAAGCGACATCCACTGCAAACATGGTTTCCCCGACCTTGGCGGCAAGCGCCTCGGGTGTGACCGTGGTATCCATGGCTTATTGACCGGTGAATTGAGCGGGACGTTTTTGCAAAAACGCGGTCACGCCTTCAATGTAATCATGCGTTCTTCCCATCGCTGACTGGGCGTCTCGCTCTGCATCGAGTTGCTGGTTCAGGCTGCGGGCCCCGGCTTCGCGCAACAGCGCCCGGGTGGCCACCAAAGCCTTGGTGGGCATGCCGGCGAGTTTGTGTGCCATGTCCATGGATGCAGCCATGCAGTCGTCAGCTACGTCCCAGATCAATCCCCATTCTTTGGCAAGGGCGGCCGGTAATTTGTCGCCAGTCATGGCCAGCGCCATGGCACGCGCCAGACCTAATCGCTCCACCAAAAACCAGCTGCTGCCTGCGTCCGGTATCAAACCGATTTTGCTGAACGCTTGTATGAAGCTGGCACCGGGCGCGGCAATCGCGATATCGCAAGTCATCACCAAGGAGGCACCGGCACCGGCGGCCACACCGTTGACAGCTGCAATCGTCGGCATGCGCAACTGCTGCAAACGGCGCGTGGTCGGATTGAAAGCCTGATCAATCACGGGCCCGGGGTCAGCGCGCTCGACCAGATCAGGGCCTTCGGCGAAATCAAATTCAGACAAATCGGCACCGGCGCAAAAACCGCGACCGGCACCGGTGATTACCAAGGCGCGGATATTGGCATCGGCTTCGGCCTGGTCCAGCGCGGCCCACAAATCATGGTGCATTTTTCGCGTAAAACTGTTGAGAGCCTGCGGTCGGTTCAACGTGACTAAGGCCACGCCGCCTTGGACTTCATACAAAACGGTGTTTTCGCTCATACCTGTCTCCTTTTGAGGTAATTTAACACCGAGGCGGTTCGGCTTTCCTTGGTTATAGTTGGCCGGATTCACTCAGCCGAACGGACCCTCTCATGTCTTACCAATTCATCAATGTGCACACCGAAGCGGACAAGGTCGGCGTGATCACGCTCAACCGTCCTAAACAATTGAATGCGCTCAGTCCCGATTTGATGGTTGAACTCGGCGCAGCCTTGACAAGCTTTGATGCAGATTCAGCGATTGGTTGCATCATCATCACCGGCAGCGAAAAGGCTTTTGCCGCCGGTGCCGACATCGGTGCCATGGCCACTTACAGCTTTGCCGACGTCTACAAAAACGACTACATCACCAAAAACTGGGAAACCATCCGCAGCATACGCAAGCCGGTGATTGCTGCGGTCAGCGGTTTTGCCTTGGGCGGCGGCTGCGAGCTGGCCATGATGTGTGATTTCATCATTGCAGCCGATAACGCACGCTTTGGTCAACCCGAAATCAAACTCGGCATCATCCCCGGTGCCGGAGGCACACAGCGCTTGCCGCGTTCGGTGGGCAAATCCAAGGCCATGGATTTGGTGTTGACCGGTCGCATGATGAACGCTGACGAAGCCGAACGCGCCGGTCTGGTCAGCCGCATCGTGCCATTGGACAAGCTGATGGAAGAAACGCTGGCAGCTGCGTTGATGATTTGCAGCTACTCACAAATTGCGGTGATGGCTGCCAAAGAATCTGTCAACCGGTCTTTCGAGAGCGGTTTGAGTGATGGCGTGATGTTTGAGCGGCGCATCTTCCACGCTTTGTTTGCGACTCAAGACCAAAAAGAAGGCATGGACGCGTTTGTCAACAAGCGCCCTGCCAACTTCAAGCACCTCTAAGCGCTGGCAAGTCGATCATGTTGAATCGCCGGTATTCACAAGAGGGCCACTGGCTTTGGAAGTCAGCAGTCGGATTGATAGCGCTGTTGGTAGTGTTGTTTTTACTGGGGCCAGTCAATCACTTCGGCCCCGACACACCCACCCAACGCGCACCTGCACCGACTGCTTTGAATGAACTTGACGGCTGGCTGGCAAACAGCGAAGCATCAATTCCAGACCTGCGCCCCGGCACTGCCAAAGGCATAGTCTGGGCCGGCAATGAGAAAAAACGCACGCCTTGGTCGGTGGTCTATATCCACGGTTTTTCAGCAAGCCGCATGGAAACTGCGCCGGTGGCAGACGAAGTCGCCAAGGCATTAGGTGCCAATCTTTTTTACACCCGGCTCAGCGGTCACGGACTGCCGGGTGAGGCCATGGGTCGCGCGACCGCACAAGACTGGCTGGCTGACACGCTGGAAGCCGTACGTATCGGTGAAGCTTTGGGCGACAAAGTGCTGGTCATCAGTTGCTCAACCGGTGCCACTTTATCGACCTGGCTGGGCACTGGCTCTGAAGCCTCTAGAGTCAGCGCGCATGTGTTCATCTCGCCCAACTTCGGTTTGAAAAACAAACTCTCCGAACTCGTCAACGGCCATTGGGGTCATCAGATTGCGCTTGCTGTGTCCGGCGACACCATCAGCTACACCCCGTCCGATCCGCGTGAATCTCAGGCCTGGACCACGTCCTACCCGACACAAGCTATTTTCCCCATGCTGGCTTTGGTGAAAAAAGTACGCGACAGCGATTTGTCTGCTTTCAAAACTCCGGTGCTGGTGCTTTTCAGCGCCGCTGATCAGACGGTGGATCCCGAACAAATCAAGCAAGCCTTCGCCAGACTGGGTTCTCCCAATAAAACCCTAGAAGCCGTGATTTACAGTCAAAGCAAAGGCCAGCACGTGCTGGCAGGCGAAATTCGCGACCCGCAAGCTGTGGCACCCATGTCAAAGTTTGTCTCGGATTGGGTTCTTCAACTGCGCGCGCAGTGAGGGACATATTGATAGCCCTGCCCTAAGGTCAACACCTGAGGGCTGTTGTGAATCATGTGACGGATAAATAAGGCAGACCTATGAACTCATCAGACATTGTCAGCACCATGATGCAGGTGCCTTTATCGCTGAATCACTTGCTTGACCGTGCAGGTATTTTGTTTCCGGACAACGAAGTCATTTCACGGCTGCCCGACAAAACCTATGTCCACCATACCTACGGAGATATTTACCGCCGTACCCGGCAATTGGCGCAAGCCCTGACAGAACTCGGGCTGCAAGCAGGTGACCGGGTTGCCACGCTGTGCTGGAACCACCATGTACACCTGGAATGCTATTTCGGCATTCCTGCTGCCGGTGGCGTCATGCACACCTTGAACCTGCGGCTATCGCCGGATGAAATTGCATGGATCGTCAATGATGCGCAAGACCGTTTTCTGATTGTTGACGATGTGCTGCTTCCCTTGCTCGCTCAGTTCAAAGACAAATGCAAGTTTGAAAAAATCATCGTCGTGCCCTTCACGGGAAACAAACACAGCGGCCCGGAAATTGACTATGAAGACCTGCTGGCAGCTGCCGACATGCGCGACTTTGCATATGCAAAACACCATGAAGACGATGCGGTATCTATGTGCTACACCTCGGGTACCACGGGCAAACCCAAGGGCGTGGTCTATTCACACCGCTCGACCATCTTGCATACCCTGGTTGGGTGCTTGAGCGACTGCTGGGCATTGAAAAGCAACGATGTGGTCTTGCCTGTTACACCCATGTTCCATGCCAACAGTTGGGGCATTCCTTATGGTGCATTGATGACCGGCGCCAAACTGGTGTTTCCAGGACCGCATCTGCATCCGGATGACCTGCTCGATTTGATGCAATATGCACCTCCTACGCTCGCATTAGGTGTGCCCACCATATGGATGGGGCTTATTCAAACTTATGAAACAGCTTTGCAACAACAACCGGGGCGTTGGAAGCTGCCGGTCGGCATGCGCAGTCTGGTCGGCGGAGCCGCAGTACCTGAATCGCTGATACGGGCGTTTGACAAACACGGCGTCTGGATCATGCAGGGCTGGGGCATGACAGAAACCTCGCCTTTGTGCACTGTCTCTTATTTGAAGTCGGCATTGGCGCAAGCACCGGCTGATGAACGCTACCGTCGTGCCGCCATGGCGGGCGTGCTCGTGCCGCTGGTGGATTTGCGCATACGCGGTGAGGATGGACAGGACGCGCCTTGGGACGGTGTGCAAGTCGGCGAGATACAAGTGCGCGGCCCCTTCATCACCGGCAGTTACCACCGCGTGCCGGTTCAAGAGGATAAATTCACCACTGACGGCTGGTTGCGCACAGGCGATGTGGCCAACGTAGACCCGCAAGGGTTTGTGCGTATCACTGACCGCACCAAGGACTTGATCAAATCGGGTGGTGAATGGATCAGTTCGGTGGATTTGGAAAACGCCTTGATGGCGCATGCAAGCGTCGCAGAGGCTGCCGTCATCGCCATACCCGATGTGAAGTGGAGCGAGCGGCCATTGGCTTGCATCGTATTAAAACAAGGTGCGCAACTCGATGTGAGCGCACTAGCGCTTCATTTGCAAGGAATGGGGTTTGCCAAATGGCAATTGCCAGAACGGTATGAGGTCATTACTGCCATTCCAAGAACGTCCACGGGCAAATTTTTCAAACTCAAATTGCGAGAGATGTATTCGGCTTGATCTTCAGTAATTCAGCTGAAAAAAACCTAAAACATCGCGGAAAGATAATTCAGGGTTGATTTGATAAATCCATAATCACTGATGTGGTTAAATTGATTTTTCAAAAGGAGCAACCCGTGAACAATAATCAAAAAAACACTGAAGTTACACAACCCGCCAAAAGAGCATTTTTCCGTCGCGCTGCTGCTGTCGGCGTCAGCGCTGCGATTGCTACTGTGCATTTAACAGGCCATTCTCAAACCCAGGACAGTTTCATTTTGGCCACCGTGCAATTGACTACCAAACCCGGGAAATTAGATGCCTTGTGCAAGGAAGTTCTTGATGTTGCATTGAAAGACACACGGCGTTTTGATGGATTGATCAGTCTGGAAGTATTCGCAGAGCAAGGCACTGACACGCTTTTATTGATTGAAAAGTGGAAATCTAAGGCTCACCACGAAAAATACCGTGAATGGCGCAAAACATCAGGTTTCGGCGCAATCGTCGGGCCTTATCTCACCGGACCATCTGCTGTTCGTTACTTTGATCCGCGTCCTGAGTAATTCTGAGAGTTTTGCGTATTGCTGTTTTATATGTATAAACAAAATACATAATGGAAAATACCGCTGAACTTGTACAAATGGCTTTACACCATGGTATTTTCAAAACACATACGTAATCTTCTTTCTTTTTAAATACTTGAATTGTTTTAACCCCGGTATAGTAAAAAAAACCCTGCTGCGAGGCAGGGTCTAAAGCGCTTGTCCGAGCGCAGGGGGAGAACTTTTTAATATCAATCAATCAATAAATCTTAGGATTGATCTCAATTAACTTCTATAGGAAAACTTCACTACAATAGCTTGATTGGGCTGTCAGGAAGATTTCCCTTGTTAAAATAATTTCTTTGGTAAATAATACTGAATTGTTAATTTTATAGAGTTTCACAATGAAAACCGTTTTGAGAATTTTGCTCTTATCTGCTGCTCTGCTGGTTCATACTGCTTATGCAGCCAACAAACCCGTAGCCTTTGTCAGTTTCACTAAAGGCTTTATCTCTATTTACCAATTGGATGACATGAGCAAGCTTGCTGACATAGAAGTCGGCGATGGCGCACGGGGGCTTGGAATCAGCAACGATGGAAAGACACTGGCAGTTGCAGTCAAAAGCTCTGGTGAACTAGTACTGATTGATGTTGAGTCACGCAAAATTATCAAACGCATTGCGGTTGGAAAAAACCCTGAATTTGTTCGCGTCTTGAACGACAAAGCTTTCGTAGCCTACGAACCCTCCAATCAAATGGCCCCAGCTGGAGCCGATGCCTCTCATCAAAAGAAAAAAACCAAAGGTGACGACGACGATGCCACGCCGGCCCGTGTTTCAGTGGTTGATCTGAAATCCGCAAAGAAAATAGCAGATATCGAAGCGGGCTTGGAAACAGAAGGCATTGAGTTTTCCGCTGACGGTCAATTACTTCTGGTCACCAATGAATCCGATGAAAACGTCAGCATTCATGACATAGCATCCGGCAAACTTGTGAAAAAGGTCGACACCAAAAAACACGGCTTGCGCCCTCGTGGCATCAAGCGCTCTTCGGATGGCAACACATTTGCTGTCACTCTTGAGTTAAGCGACAAAATGCTTATCCTCAATAAGTCCTTTGAAATTCAGGAAGTCATCACCACAGGCAATATCCCTTATGGCGTGACTTTCAATGCAGCAGGAACCGAAATTTACGTGGCACTTGCCAAAGCAAAAGCAGTTCAGGTTTTTGATGCCAAAAGCTATGCCGTCAAACGACAAATCAACGTCGGCGAGCGATGCTGGCACTTCACACTCAGCCCGGATGAATCCAAATTGATTGCAGCCTGTGGCAGGTCCAACAACCTGGTAATTGCCGACACTCAGACAGGAAAAATCCTGCAAGACATACCCAGTCCCGGCACACCGTGGGGCATCGTCACTTACCCGCAATCCACAGGCTCTTTGGATTTCAAAAAATAACAACCTTATTTGCCACGAATAAAAAGCCGCTTTAGCGGCTTTTTTGTCTACGACATCTATTTTTACTCTTAGGATGTAAATACAAAAATCAATCAACACAAAATTGTTACTACAGTTGTGAATGAATGATTTGATTACCCAGTGCCATTTACAGGGATTGAAAATTGGGGTTATCACTCTTACTGCATTCGGTTTTAAAATTCATATTGTTGTAAATTTAATCTTTTGATATCTAATAAGCATTCAATGTTGCTTGCAAAAAAAATTGTCACAAGCCTTGCCTGCGCATGCTTTTACTATTTTGCCTTTACTTTCAATAGATTTATTTTCAACGAATATGCTTTTTCATTTGGAGTCAATTGGATTTTCATCCCAAGTGGTTTGCAGCTTGTCCTCGTATTGATTGCTGTTGAAGATGCAGCCATTGGAATTATGCTTGCATCCTGGCTCATAGGATTTCAACACTATTATTTGGGTTCTGATCTTCACACCATTACCACGGGCATCATCACAGGCACTTCGCCTCTGCTTGCCCGGAAGATATCGTTTGATTTCCTGCTTATCGAAAATGATTTAAAAAATCTCACTTTCAAAAGCATCTTGCAAATGTCAATCATTTTTGCGTTACTCAGCGCTTCATTACATCAGCTCTGGTTCTTTTATAACCAAGTTTCTGAACAATTCATCAATAATTTGTTTGTCATGATTATTGGAAATTTAACAGGAACTGTCCTGGTGTTGTGTTTTATAAAAGTAGCAGTTGGTATATTGAAACGTCACAATTCGCCGAGTGAGTAAAGATATTTTTTTAAGCTCAGCCATGTGCCCAAGCGCTCCAAATAACAATGAACATAGAACAAGGCATTAAGCCATAGAGAAACTCTTTTTTGGAGAATAAATTTTTCATTCAATTCTTTCGGCTTTAAGATACCGGTACTTTTTTATTAAGACGAAAATTATTTCAATAAAAATAATAAACACAACACCTATAGCTAACAAAGGAGTTAGCCATAGTAATGCTGCAAATGGGATGACTATCCATATTGGATTAGATCGACAAGCATTTTTTTCAATGACTGGAAAAATACTTGCACCCTTGCGAAGACGTTTCAGAACCATGACCCATCCGGTTGTGATTGAAAATAAAACGCCCGCGCCGAATATAAATAACAAAACTTGGTTCCAGACTCCGTATTCGCCTCTGTGAAACGGAATACCAACAGCAGTTGCTTTGCCAAACCATGTTTGTTCTTTCCACGTACTCAGGTACAACACTTCTCCTGAATAAGCATCAAGCAACAAGTCAAAGCGCTTGAGTGGATCAGTTCTTTCCATATGGGCTGCACGCCAAACCCCGTTATTGCCTGAGGGAGGAAGCATTTGCATACGCACGCCATCAGTAGTCTTTTCTATGGATTTCCAAGCATCATGCGCGCTGATCAATTGATTTTTATCGTTTCCTCCAACATGGGTGATAGCAGGAACCTGAGGAGATGCTTGACCGGATATGTCCCGTAAATACCTGACTTGTTGTCCTGCCACTTGGCTCCAGGTCAATCCGGTGCAGATAATTAAAAAGCTGAGCAATGACAAAGTCAAACCAATCATTGAATGCCATTGCTTCCATGCCGGTCTGCCGTGTACCGAAAACTTTGGAAGAAAATCGCCGATCTTTTTTGGCCAAGCCAGGCATATACCAGTTAACAGCATCAACAAGAACCAACTTGCCCCCCATTCAATCATCCAGCGCCACGAACTACCTTGTAGCAAAGTGGAATGCAGTTTTTTGGCCCAATAAGTAAAACGTTGTTGTTGCTCCAATTTACCTGTAACTTGCAGGTTGTAGGGATTAACGTAAACCACCAATGCATTTTTTGGAAACCCGAATATAGGTTTTAAAAATTGATTTTTACTTTCATGGCTTGAGCCCATGTGTGACGAGTGCCCGTTGCTCTGGTCTTTTGCCAATGCAGGTGGAACAAAAGCAAATTGATGGGTTTCACCTGACTGGCTTGCCGGGGATATCGCATGAAGTTGCCATCCAACCGGGGCTTGCGATATGGCTGCTGTCAATGCCAAGTCCAAACTGGCCTGTTGCGGTTGAATATTCACGTGATCTAAGCGGCCATACAAGTACTGCTCAATTTGCGGCGTGAACACATACAAAAGACCAGTCAACGCAGCCGCCGATACAAACGGCGTTGCAAACAGTGCGGCCCAAAAATGCAGACGCCATAGCACTGACTTCAACGCTGAGGCATGAGAAGTCGAAGAATTTTTATCAATCATTTGTGTGTCCTGTCAAACATCAAGGGACATACTTCAGATTGAAGATGAATGTTCTTTGCGGGAAAGGATGGTATATCCAATATGTTTTGTTTTCAATATTGTCTATCCCAAAAGATGCACTCCATCTTCTGTCCAACTGATAGCGCACTTTGGCATCGATGACGAAAAATGATTGGAATCCACCGTAAGTATCGCGTTTGACATCGTTGTTATCCAAAGATGATGCACCTGCTTCCTGGTAGCGCCCCGCCATCGAATAAGTGAGTTTCTCATCTGGTCTGTAGCTTGCCATGACAGTGGCGCGCCATGGTGACACATAAGTGATTGGGTTGGCTTCCACACTTTGCGCTGAACTTCCTAAAGATGAACTTTCATCAATCGCTGACCATACACGGGTAACCTGTCCGTATATGTCAAGACCAGTTATACCTGCGTTTTTGAAATTACCTGCAAGCTCAATTCCATAGGCGTGTACTTTTTCAACGTTTTGCCAGTACTGATACAAACCACTGGGATTGACCGAAGGGTAGAGATAGCCATACTGCTGCAAGATGGCATCTTTGACTGATTCACCAAAAATGGTCACCCGATAATTAATAAGCGCTTGAGTTTTTTCAAAACTCAATTCAGCAGAAGTAACGATCTCAGGGCTTAAGTTTCCTGTTGCTGTGGATTTATATGTTGTGTCTGTACAGGTGGAGATCGTTGTCAAACAATTTGACATTCCATATAACTCTGTGAGCGTAGGAAATCTGGTGGTTCTGGCCAAGGATGCCGTGGTTAACCAATTATCAGGACCATCTACTGTGGCAGACAATTTGGGTGAAATGGCGTTAGCGCTTTGACTCGAATGGTTAGAGGCGGCACCGGTTGAAGCAAGGTTGTAGCCGTCGTAAGCATTCCATCCTTCTAAACGAATGCCTGCAGTCAATGTCAGATAGTCTGAGTATTTCCAAAAATCTTGAGCCCAGACGGCTTGTGTTTTACTGGCCCCGCGTGCAATCGTATGGTTGGTTGAAAGACTGTCTTCTGTAGACCAACCAGTTCCTGAAGTCAGTAAGTATTTGTAGATATTGGTGTCGTAGTGGTAGCCGTAACTCAGCGTATGTTCACCATTGTCCATTTTGTAATTGCTTCGGTAATCGAAATTTGACCAACCCGTGCCGCTGTAGTCTGCGACATAGCCAGAAGCAGACGTTTTCATGGTTCCATCTGCGTTTAATGTCCCACCCCATCTTTGTTTGTCATTGAAGTAGTCATACTTGCTGAGAGCTATTTCCCATGACCACTGTCGGTCAGCATCTGTCTTGAGGCTGAGGGCATTCATTAAATGCTTTTGATCCAAATAGTAAGCAGAAGCAGTGCTGCTGCTTTGCCATGTGCCCGTTGAATAGTTACCCGTGTAGGTTTGCAAACTTGCATCCGAATCACCCGTCCACATGGAAGTTAAGAATCCGAGTGTGAGTTCAGGTGTTAACTTGTACGCCAGTTTCAAACTAATGCTGTCTGAGATACCGTGAATAATCCCGCCTGCGCCAACATATGAACCTGAGGTTGAACTGCTTGTCTTAGATTGGTAGGGATAGGAAGTTGCGTTTAATGTTGTAGTTGTGATGAAACTTCTTGGCTGCGTATGTGCATCTTCCTTGCTTAAAGATAATCGCCAGGATAAATCACCGTTGGAATTGCCCAGCATGGCGTTGGCCACTGTGGTGCTGTAGTCATCACTGGTGCCCATCAAACTGAAATGCTGAATCGCTTGCGTCACATTGGCTGTACCAGTAAATGTATCGGGCATTGCAGTGGCTATGTTGACTGTTGCACCCACAGAATTGCCGGGGTAAGCTGCGGAATAAGGCCCATACATGGTAAGCGGCTGGGCATCCCATATTGAATTTACCTTCGGCTAACCGGATCATGTCCATTTACAAACCAAATGGACATTTACATGGGTGCCACAAAGGGCGGAACGAGGCGTAGCCACAGTGATGATTTCAGGGCAGCGGTGCTGGCGGA
>CAMDKD010000036.1 GCA_945901125.1 Bordetella parapertussis | reverse complement strand
TCCGCCAGCACCGCTGCCCTGAAATCATCACTGTGGCTACGCCTCGTTCCGCCCTTTGTGGCACCCATGTAAATGTCCATTTGGTTTGTAAATGGACATGATCCGGTTAGCCGAAGGTAAATTCAATATGGGATGCCCAGCCGCTTACTAAGCACGTGCAGTTTCAGCCGGTAAGTACTCGGTTCCATTGGTTTTCAGTTTTTCATCTCTTTTCTGTAGTTCAGTTAGAAACCGATTTCTAAAATTTGTTGGAAGTGACTCATGGTCACCTGCTTTTAATGATTCAAAAAGCGTTTCAGCTTCATTGCTTGCTGATTTTGAAAGCCATATTGCACTTGGATACTTGCCATTGTGAACTTGCCTAAAACCCTGGACATTTATATAGGCAAGATCAAACATGAAATCATTCTGTTTGCGACCACCTTTGACTTTATTAGAGGTAGCCTCAGCGAGATCATTCATCCGTTTTTCTAATACTGTGATAAATGTTTTTAATCGAAAAAAGTTAAAACTTTCTTTTTCTGCAACTGCCATGGCGGTTGCCAAATACGAGATAAGTTCATTGGTAATGTTTTCTTTGTTTTTGAACTCTTGCAATAGTTTCTTTTCAAGAAAATCCCGCTTAACTTCGATTCCACAATCAAATGCATTAGGACTAAATGCATTTTTAAAGTAAATCATCAAGGAATTGATGTTGTTAATTTCATCCCGAATTTCTCCAAATGACGCATGACTGGATTCATTTTTCGAATCATAATTTTGGGATTTCATCTACTTCTCCTTTTTTCACACAGCTATAAATTGCGATTGCACATATCCAGTTGATTTGATCTCGTTTAGTTGTACAACATTACCCCAATACCCAGTTGTACAGAACGACTCCCAATCACTCATTAGCCTTCTTCTGCGTTCCAGTAGCTTGCCTCGACGATATGCGGCTTCTACTTTGTTTCCGATAGTGTGAGCCAAAGCCATTTCAGCAACCTCAGGGCTATGTTCAGTCTCTTCACTTACCCAGTCTCTGAATGTGCTTCTGAAGCCATGGACTGTCAGAAAAGGTTTTAGTCTTCTTGCGGCCATCAGCATAGCCATGTTGGATAAATGCTTTCCTTTATTAGAAAAAAGGTATTCACTGCTTGGGTCAAGCCACTTAGCTATTTCTAGCAATTCCAGTGACCTTTTACAAAGAGGTACTTGATGTTCCTGCTTGGCCTTCATTCGATTGGCTGGTATTGTCCAAATGTCCCCATCGACTTCAGACCTTTTGCCGAGCAAAACCTCCCCTGTTCTGGAGGCATTCAGGATGGTGAATTGCAAAGCAAGGGCAGAAATGCCATCAACCTTGGTTAGCCTTTGAATGAAATCAGGTAATTCTTCATATGGCAAAGCTTCATGGTGCTTAAACGAGGCTTGGTGTGCAGGGAACAGGTTTTCAAGGTGACCAGTCCATACCGCTGGGTTGGATGAATTACGGTGCTGGTGGGTAATTGAAGCCGACAAGATTTTCTCAATCCTGCCCCTTAGTCTAGAGGCCGTTTCGGGAATCTTGAGCCAAATGGGCATCAGTACAGTTTGAATATGAGTAGTGTCGATTTCATCTAAGGGCAAATCACCAAGAACTGGAAATGCATATGTTTTGATGGTGCTGACCCATTGGTCACCGTGTTTTTGATTTCGCCATTTGGGACGCATTGTTTCGATGTACTCCAAGGCAAAGTCGGCAAACTTTGGGGTTTTGGGCACTTTAATCGGCGCTTTAACTGTTTTTTTCTCCATGGCGGGGCAGATGCCTTGGTTGATCTTATGTCTGGCTTCTATGGCTCTTTGTCTGGCAGCCTTGAGTCCGATTTCAGGATATGCACCCAAGCTGATACCTTCACGCTTGCCGTTCAGGGTGTATCTGAAAATCCAATACATCTGCTTACTGGGTTTGACCCAGAGGTGCAGACCCTTTGTCTGGTCGTCGGTATGCCTGCCAACCTTGTTGAGCCTTTTAAGGCTGATGTCTGTCATTTGCATGGCTTGCCTTTCGTTACCACAGTTGTTACTCCAACAACCTCTTAGTACGATTTAAGAGGCATTGGTCGCTACAGTAAGGTCTTGGCAATCAGATGGATAGGCATAAATTAATTTATACCTAATAAATCTGTAAACTGGAGTCAACATCACAAGCTAAGGCTTGTCGATAGGATCCAAAACTTGCCAAGACAGTACAAGGCAAGTTTCAGACACCGCTTCCGCCAGTGACTTCTTTCAATATTTCAATCCTTCAAACGCCTGTTTGCAAGTAATTGATCTGTTTGAGTTTTTTCTTCCAAAGCTTTCCCCAATCTTGAAGTAAGTCACCCTTTGATGGGGTACTCGAACTGTTGAGACGGCTTTCTGCTCAAAACCTCTTGACTTAGCAAGTTCAAAACCCAAATTTAAACCCTACCGATAGCACGCGGTTTTATGCGATGCTGATTTGAGATGCCCCTTTGCTTCAACCAGCAGACCGGTCTTCCCTAGACCGAAGGCAGGCATGTTCACGTAAAGGTTCTCATAAGTACCGGTGCTGGCTTTGTAGGTTTCGTGCCATATGCCAACACTACCGTCTGTACCAATAGCTTTATTGAAGGCTTGCCAAGCTGGCAAATGAGCCGAATCTTTGTTCTTTGCGTAATCAATGAGTTGCTCCATTGAACGCCAGTATTGAACCAAAATGATCGTTCGAGAAAACCACATCTCGTGGTGTATCAAGCCCAACTCTGGTTTTTTATAAAGTTCCGTGAGCATTTTGGGCATAGCGTTTAGCACCGGAAAATACTTGTGAACTGCCAGTGGCTTGTTGATGCGCATACCTATCAGGAAGACCACGAAATCGCCGTCCATTCGTGCCGTCATTCGGTCTTTGTAAATCATATTTTCTCCAAGAGCCAGATCGTATTTGGATGCCATTCATCCTGTAGCTTTACTTTCCTTTTTGGAAAAAATTGAGCTTATTAAAAAAGCTTTTGATTTTTCCTAAAAACTCTTTGCCGAGTAATGCGATGCTTAAAACAAACGCGATCTCACCACCAACAACAAGAGCAGTCGTGATAGCCGCACTCATCTCAATTGATAAATTCAAAAAAGGCAGAATTGCAATTGCAGCCCAAGCCATGAATGACAATACAAAAAGGAAGTAACCAGTTATATTTTTCATTGTCTTTTTTCTAATGTGGTTTTGCAATTTCCAAGTGTTTTTGTTCGTTCTTTAGGAAAAACGATTGGGAGTTTCAAGTGCTCATGGCTTGCTTGCCTTTGCGCTGTATCAGGAAAGAAGCAAGCCACCGAACAGATCGGCAATCGCGCAGGCGGTGGCCTGCGTGTCCACTGCCAAACCTACTTCGCTTCCCAGTTGAAGACCGCTAAACAATGCCAGCAAAATGGCTGCAGTACCATCGCTGTCAACCGACTTGCGGATCCAGCCCTCAGCCTTTCCCTGCTCGAGTTGACGCGAGATCATTTGTCGCAATGTTTGGTCAACCACGAGCAGCCGTTTTCGACCCTCGCCGTCGCGAGCCAGTTCCAACCAGCTGTCGGTACCTAGCTCGAAACCCTTGGGCTCGATGAGTTGTGCGAGTTCTTCCGCCGTTAATCGGGTCAGCCAGAGGATGCCTTCTCTTGTCGAGAGCTGCTCGATTTCTGATCGCAAGCGCTCGAACTCAATATCGGCGATCGCCGCGATCATCGATCTCTTGTCGGGAAAGTGACGGAACAGGGTGCCCGCGCTTAGACCCGATTCCGCACAGATGTCTTCAGTTCGCGCAAGGTGAAAGCCCTTGACTTTGAATACTCGGGCTGCTGCTGCGAGGATGTCCTGTCTACGCGTCGCATGCAACGCCTCGTCCCGTGTTCTGGCCACGTGTTACCTCAATAAATAATTATGGATGGAGTAATTCGTCGCATTATATTATGATCCTGGACAGCTTGACTTTATTGAAGTCTGACATGACCACCCCTTCACCTTCCTCGTCTTTTGCCCCGTTGCCGCGGCAAGAGTTCGCTGACGAACTGCGCGGCTTCGCTCTGCTTGGCATCATATTTGTCAACGCCCCATTCATCGGTATCTCGTCTGAGGGATTCACCGCAGACTCGGTACACGCCTGGTACGACCGCGCGGCAGCATTTGCCGTCGTAGCGTTCGCTCAGGCGAAGTTCTATCTGTTGTTCGCCTTCCTGTTCGGCTACAGCATGCACTTCATCGTCAAAGACGAAGGTGTAACTTCTTTACGTCGTTTCCGGCGTCGCCTGCTGGGCCTCGGTCTCCTAGGTATCGCGCATGCTGCACTACTTTTTGTGGGAGACATCTTGTTTTTATATGCAGTATTGGGGCTTACTCTGACGTGGATGCGCCGCCTCAGTGATCGGATGGTTCTACGCGTGGCAGTTCTTGCGGGGATTGCTTGGTTACTTCTGCTGGCTGCTCTACCAATGGCAGTTATGGCGGAGCCCGGGGGATCGATTACTGATAAGCAGTGGATAGCTGCCGGTCAATCGTTTAATCAAGCGATGCGTGATGGTGGTTTTTTTGAGGCAACCGCTGCGCGGATTTCTTTCTGGCCATTGGCATCATCAACGATCTTCGTGTTCAACGGCTTGTGCGTACTGGCGGCGTTTGCACTCGGCCTAGTGAGTGGACGACGGAGCCTTTTCGCTCGACCCGAACTTCAAAGGCCACTTTGGCAGGCTGGTCTGCGCTGGGGCCTAAGCCCTGGACTGTGTCTTGGATTCCTTTCGGCGTGGCTCGTTATAGGACCTGGCGCTCAGGTCGGCACTTGGGGGCTGCGCGAAACGGCGGGGATAGCAATCGGATTTGCCGGAGCGCCGCTTCTCAGTTGGGGTTATGTGTCGGTACTTGCCACAATGCATACAGGTGGAGTGCGGGGTCTAGCCATCTTCAGGCCGGCGGGCAGGATGAGCCTAAGCGGGTATATCGGAGAGTCGCTCATGTTGTCGATTGTTTTCTGTGCCTATGGTTTGGGCCTTTTCGGCAAGCTCAATGCGGGTGCCGTATCGGCGTTGGCTCTGGGTACTTGGATCGCGCTCGACCTGCTAGCAAAAGCGACGCAATCTCGCTGGGCGACAGGACCTTTGGAAAACCTACTACGGCGATTCAGCGCAGGATGATGGTTGGCATCGAGGCATAAGCGCATCCTGCGAAAAGATTTGTTCTTTACTTTTTCTCAGCGAATCACTTGTCAGGGTAGTGAGGCGACGGTGTTGCCTTGCTCAGACCAAAGGGATCATGGAATCATCAACATTTAGAAAGATGAACCGGACCCCAAGAACTTGATCTACTCGCCCTTGGAAAACTTAGGCGGTTTGTGATGAGGTATGTTCTGCCCCGCCAACTATTGAATTCGATTTATGATGCGTCTAGGAGAACCAATACCATGAACGCACCCGCAGAACTATCTTCCATGCACCAGCGCCATCAAAAACTCGGCGATGGTGTCTCGCCCGCTTTGCCGCAACCGAAAAAATTTGCCAATGTGCAGGAAGAGCGCCTGCACCGCAAACAAATGCTCGCCGCGTCTTTTCGGCTGTTCTCGCGCTTTGGTTTTGACGAGGGCGTGGCTGGTCACATCACGGCGCGCGATCCCGAATTCACCGACACCTTTTGGGTCAATCCCTTCGGCATGCATTTCAGCCAGATCAAGGTGTCCAACCTGCTCCGTGTGGATCACCGGGGCAACGTGGTCGAAGGTGTGTTGCCTGTGAATGAAGCGGCATTCGCCATCCATTCACGCATTCACCATGCACGCCCTGATGTGGTCGCTGCCGCCCACACACACGCGCCTCACGGCCGCGCTTGGGCGACGCTTGGCAAGCAGCTGGACATCATTTCGCTGGACTCGTGTGCGTTCTACAACGACCACGTAGTACATAACGATTTCGAAGGCGTGGTGCTGGACGTGGACGAGGGCGACCGCCTTGCCAAGTCCTTGGGTAAAAACAAGGGTGTGATTTTGCAAAGCCATGGTTTGCTGACTGTCGGCGACTCTGTGGAGGCTGCCGCCTGGTGGTACATCGCCATGGAGCGCTGCTGCCAGGTGCAATTGATGGCCGAGGCCGCTTCTCACGGCAAGCCGCTGAAGATGGTGAGCAAGGCTGCGGCCGAACAGGCTTACCCCATCGTCGGCTCTTCGTATTCAGGCTGGTTCCAGTTCCAGCCTTTGCTGGCGCGTATCTCCAAAGACCAGCCGGATTTGTACGATTAAGCAGCTACCCAACCACCAATGAAAAAGCGCCCCTGGGGGCGCTTTTTGCTGTCTGCTCAATTTAGTGTGACAGGCATCAGAAATTAAAGCCTACGCCTAAGACATAAGCCGAGGAGCTGGAATCACCTGCGGTGTTGCTGTACCCCAGTTTGCCAAACATACTGCTGTTGAACTTGTAGTTCAAACCTGCGTCAAATGTGTAATCTTTCGAAGAGCCCATGATGCGGTAGCTGTAGCCGCCGATGATGTCCATGTCTCCTGTGACTTTGGCACGAACGCCTGCCCCCAGGCTGTAGCCGCTGCTGGTCGCGGTTTCTGTGTCTGACTCATATTTCAAGGTGAAGAAACCATCCGCACCACCGCCAACCGGCATTCTGTAGCCAAGTCCCAGTTTGCCTTGTGAAATGTGACCATTGTTAACGCTTTGGTAATTGGCCAGGCCGTAAATGTTCTGCGTGAACATGGCTCTTACATCAGCTGCATAGCCGTTGTAGGTGGTTGAACCAGATTTGTAAGCTGCGTAGCTGAGGCTGGCTTCGTTGTAATCCAGTGCGGGTTCCTGGGCCATTGCTGTAATGCACAGCAAGGATAAAGTTGTTAATGCGTTGAGTTTTCTCATGGTTTTCCCCTAAAAAATTGATTCTAGGTTAAAAATTCAACCATTGAATTAAAACCTCAAGACACATTTGAATCCAGCAGGCCGTGGCGCATGGCCAGCAAGGTGATTTCCGACTGGTTGGCCAGTTGCAGTTTTTGTTTCACCTTGTACAAATGCGTGCCCACGGTGGAGGCGGAGAGTTTGAGGCTTTCAGAAATTTGTTGCACCGATTGACCGCGCGCGAGTTGAATAAACACTTCAAATTCACGCGGCGACAATTTTTCGATGGGGCTTTCGTCGCCGTCCAGATCCTGCATGGCCATGCGCTGGGCTATCACCGGATCGATGAAACGTTTTTTCTGCGCCACCAGGCGGATGGCATCTATCAACACCTCGGGGGCTGTGCGCTTGGACAAATAACCCAGCGCGCCCGCTTGTAAGGCACGTTTGGAGTAACTGGTGTCTTCGTGTGCGGACAGAGACAAAATACGCGCGCCCGGGTCTTTGGCGATCATGCGCTTGATGGCTTCGATGCCGCCCATACCAGCCATGGCGATGTCCATCACCACCACGTCCGGGCGGTGTTGCTCGTAAATTTGTAAAGCTTCTTCGCCGCTTGATGCTTCGGCCACGACCTCAACATCGTCCCAGGTTTGCAGCAATACCTTGAAGCCGCCACGCACAACAGCGTGGTCGTCTACCAGCATGAGTTTCAATTTAGCCATGGTCGCTATTGTGGCTGAGCGGCAAAACCGCTAGCACGCGAGCCCCCTGCGGCTGTAAAGGCTCGAACAACAGATGACCGCCCAGGCCTTGGGCGCGCTCGCTCATGCCGATGACGCCGAAATGGCCCGACAGCTGCCAATGCGCCGATGGGCCTTGTCCGTTATCGCGTATTTCCAAGTGCAATGTGTCGTTGACAACGACGACCTTCATGTCAATTTGGCTGGCTTGCGCGTGCCGCAAGGCATTGGTTAATGACTCTTGCATGATGCGGTAGGTGGCAGTGGCAAGGTTGTCTTCCAATCGGTCCAACTGTGCTTCTATGAGCATGCTTAATTGCATGCCGGGGTGCCGGCTGCGCGCTTCCTCCAGCAAATCCTGCAAGGCATCTTGCAAGCCGAAGCGGTCCAACGCCAAAGGTCTGAGCTTGGTCACCAACTGGTGCACCTCTTCGTAGATGGCGTCGGCGCAATCCATGACCATGCGTGCCGAGGCTTCAATTTGCGTGTCCACACCTTTGGCGCGGTGGGCAATTGCCATGCCTACGCTTTTGATCGCGGTGACCTGTTGGCCTAGCTCATCATGCAGTTCCCGCGCGATTTGTCCGCGCACTTCTTCAATGCGGGTTTGAATGACTTGCGTCAGTTCCCTGTTTTGCGCCAGCGCCAGTGTGGCTTCGCGTGCTTTTTCGCGGGCCGACATACCGTCTTGCAGCGATTGCGCCATGGCATTGAAAGCGGTTCCCATCAACTGCGCTTCCTGACCGCGCATGCCGGGCAGGCGGGTGTCGTAGTCGCCTTTGCCGATCTCATACAGCCCTTGAACAACTTGTTGAATAGGTTGCAAGGCGCGTCCCACCAGCCAACTGATCAGCAACATACCGATGACCATGCCAAACAAAATCGTCACCAGTAAAGGCACGAAATCGTCCCAGCCGTCCAGCACCGCTCGCGAGGGGTCGGCGCGAACCAGTAAACGACCATTGTCCAATGTGATTTCGCGTGTTTTGACGGACGGTGACACGATCTTGCTGTACCACTCAGGCGCGTCGCGCCCGGCTTTGTATACAGGCGGCGGCGAGTGGTAAAGCATGTAGCCGTTGTCGTCCAGCAGTTCAATTTCATTGGCGCGAACCCGTCCGACTTTGTTTAAAAAATCCTTCATTTCAATCAGACTGGTCTGCCGGTTGGCGGCTTGCAGACGCGACAGCAACTGGGTGGCCACCATGTTGGCGCCTTCCATTTCGTCGTCCACACTGCGGCGCGTGTCTTCCAACTGAAAAGCAATCAATAAGGACGCAAACGTCGCCAGCAGCACGCCGATGATCAGGTTGATTTGTAGTCGTAAGGACATGCGTGATCAGCCTTTGGCAGAAAGTTGTTGAACCATGGCTTCAATTGCTTGCAGCAGCACGCCGGTCATGGGTGCTTCAAACGGACTGTGACCTGCGTTGTCCACCAGACTGAGCCTGCTGTGCGGCAAGGCCCGGTGTACCGCCCAGGCGGCCTCGGGCAGACAAATCCAGTCCAAACGACCATGCACCAGGTGCAGCGGCAGTTCTCCCATGGGGGCTAAATGGCTTAACAAACCGTCTTGCGGGAAAAAACACTGGTTCAACAAGTAATGGCTTTGCAACCGGTACTTGGCCAACAGCGCCTTGGCAGACTTATCGTCCAGTCCGGAGGCTGCCGTCGGGGTGTAACTGCGGTTGGTCACGGCGTTTTCCCAGGACTGCCAGGCCCGGGCCAGCACCAGTGCATCTGCGTCATTGGTGTACAGCATGTGGCGGCAGATACGTTCGCAGCAGTCTTGCGGTGAGGAGCCGCTTAAATGCGGCGCGAGCAACTCCCAGGCGTCAGGCATGCATTGGCCTGCGTCGTGGAAAAACCATTGCAAATCACCGGGGCGCGACAGGAAAACGCCGCGTATCACCGCGCCCAGGCAGGCTTGCGGGTGCGCGGATGCATACGCCAGCCCCAGCCCGCCGCCCCAGGAGCCGCCGACCACCAGCCAGCGGTTTATGCCCAGATGCTCGCGCAAGCGCTCCATGTCCTGAATTAAGTGAGCGGTGGTGTTGGCATGCAAGGGCTGGTCTGAAGCACTGCGACCGCAGCCGCGCTGGTCGAATAACACCACCCGTGTGCTGCGCGGATTGAACAATTGCCTGTGCTTGGGGCCGCAACCGCTGCCGGGCCCACCGTGCAAAAACACCACCGGCAGGCCTTCAGCAGAGCCGCATTCTTCAAAATAAACGCTGTGTCCGTCCTGCGCGGGCAAAAAACCATGCCGGTAGGGCTCGATAGGCGGGAACAAGTCGGTGTGAGGGTTTTCATTCATACCCGGCCAATGCTAGTCGCTTTGCCCGTGCCGCCCCGGAGAACCTGGGGATCCACGGGCAAACCCTAGGCGGGTCTCATGAATTTCACGAGGCCAGATTCCATGTCCTACCTATAGGCGAACACCTGCGCATGAGGCACAGTACATACCTGTGTTCGGAATGGCTCTGTACACGATTCGCCGTAATCAGCGGCATTCTTTAGGAGATACACCATGAAATGGCAAACACCTGCAGCTAGCGACATGCGTTTCGGTTTCGAAATCACCATGTACATCGCTAACCGTTAATTTGACGGTGGTCTGTCGGGGCAACCCGGCAGACCTTTTATTTTGCTCCTTTGTTTTCTATCTTCCGCGCTTGACGCGGTTTTTTTTTAAAGCGGCGCTATTGTGAAAATTCATGTACTTGGTTCTGCCGCTGGCGGTGGTTTCCCTCAGTGGAATTGCAATTGCCCGCAGTGCAGCGCGGTACGCGGCGGCAGCCGTCACCATTTACCCCGCACCCAGTCTTCGATTGCAGTCACGGCCAATGAAACCGACTGGCTGCTGATCAATGCTTCGCCTGATGTGTTGCAACAAATCAAGGCCTTTCCCGCCCTGCAACCGGCGCGCGCTTTGCGGGACACCGGCATTGCTGCTGTGTTGTTGATGGATGCGCAAATCGACCACACCACCGGCTTGTTGATGCTGCGCGAACACCGCCAAAAGCTGCCCTTGTTCTGCCACCCGCTGGTGCGCGAAGACCTGAGCACCGGCAACCCTTTGTTCAAAGTCCTGTCCCACTATTGCGATATCGACTGGCATGATTTGCAATTGCAAACTGCTTTTCAGGTACCCGGTCTGTCAGGCTTGCAGTTTGAAGCTTTGCCGCTCATCAGCAACGCGCCGCCTTATTCGCCGCACCGTGACAAACCTCAGCCTGGCGACAACGTCGGCTTGAGTGTGAAAGACGAAGCCAGCGGCAAGACCTTGTTTTATGCACCCGGTTTGGGGCAGATGGAGTCGCATGTGTGGCAGGCCATGCAACATGCTGATTGCGTGTTGGTGGACGGCACCTTGTGGACCGAAGACGAAATGATTGCGCTCGGCGCGTCCAAAAAGACATCTCGTTCCATGGGTCACATGCCGCAAACCGGCGCTGACGGCATGATCGAATGGCTGGACAAACTGCCTTCGCATGTGCGCAAAATTTTGATCCATATCAACAACACCAACCCTATCCTGGACGACAGTAGCCCGCAACGCCAGACCTTGACTGCACACGGCATCGAGGTGGCTTTTGACGGTATGGAGATTGAACTGTGAACAATGCAATGAACGAAGCGCTGGTAGACAAACGCACACCTTGGGGCCCAGAAGAGTTTGAAACCCTGTTGCGCGGCAAAAGCACCAGCTACCACATACACCATCCGTTTCACGTGATGATGGCCGAGGGCAAACTCAACGCGGCGCAACTGCGCGGTTGGGTGGCCAACCGCTTTTATTACCAAATTTCCATTCCCCTCAAAGACGCCGCCATCCTTTCTAACTGCGACAACCGCGAGATCCGCCGAGAATGGATTTTGCGCATTCTGGACCACGATGGTTTCGAGTTGAACGGCTTGAAAGACGAGGGCGGCATCGAGGCCTGGATTCACTTGGGCCAGGCCGTGGGTTTGAGCCGTGACGACGTCACCTCATTGCGCTATGTCGCGCCTGCCAGCCGTTTTGCGGTTGATGCGTATGTCAATTTTGCGCGTCGTCAACCTTGGCAGGAAGCTGTGGCTTCCAGCCTGACCGAATTGTTTGCGCCGCATATTCACCAGCAGCGGATTGACACTTGGCCGGAAAAATACCCGTGGGTCGACGCCACCGGTTTGCAGTATTTCAAAAACCGCTTGACGCAAGCGCGCCGTGACGTGGCCCATGGTTTGAAATTCACGCTCGACTATTTCAGCCAGACGCGCGCCATGCAAGAGCGTGCGTTGGAAATTTTGCAGTTCAAACTCAATGTCTTGTGGTCACTGGCTGACGCCATCATGCTTGATCAGTGCAAGGTACAAATCACCGGACCTAAACATGACTAACGATGAAGCAGTCTTGAACAGTAGCCCGGCTCTATCTGCCATGTTTCGTTTGCAATGGGAAGAAGTGCAGCAGTCTTGGGTGTTGCTGTACCCCGAAGGCATGGTGAAGTTGAACGGCAGCGCCGGTGAAATCATCAAGCGCCTGGATGGCAAAAAAACCGTCACCGCGTTGATTGCCGAACTGGAAAAAGATTTCGAAGCCACGGGCTTGCAAAACGACGTGCTGGCCTTTCTAGAAATTGCCGACAAACAAGGATGGGTAAAAAAATGATGACACCGACAGTCAACGGCAAGGAAGTCACGGTCGGGCCGCCATTGTGGTTGTTGGCCGAGGTCACATATGCTTGTCCTTTGCACTGCGTGTTTTGCTACAACCCGGTGGATTACACACAGCACGGCCCCGAGTTGACCACGCAAGAGTGGATCAAGGTGTTGCGCGACGCGCGCGCGGCCGGAAGCGTGCAATGCGGGTTTTCAGGCGGTGAACCGCTGGTGCGCGACGACTTGGAAGAACTGGTCGCCGAAGCGCATAAGCTCGGTTTTTACACCAACCTGCTCACCTCTGGCATTGGCTTTACCGCAGAGCGCGCCAAGGCCTTGAAAGAAGCCGGGCTGGACCATGTGCAGTTGTCGTTTCAAGACTCCACGCGTGAGTTGAACGACTTTTTATCCCACACCAAAACTTTTGCCTTGAAGCAAAAAGCCGCAGAGCTGATTCAGTCCAACGGCTGGCCCATGGTGCTCAACTGCGTTATCCATCGCTTGAACATTGATTACATAGACAAGATCATCGAGTTGGCGGTGGACCTGGGCGCAGAGTACTTGGAGTTGGCCAATAGCCAATACTATTCTTGGGCGCAACTCAACCGCGACGGCCTCATGCCCAGCCGAGAGCAATTGCAACGCGCCGAGCGCGTGACCAACGAATACCGCGAAAAACTCGGCGACAAATTACGCATCTTTTTTGTCGTGCCCGACTACTATGAAACCCGTCCGAAAAAATGCATGAACGGTTGGGGCAATATTTTCCTGACCATCACGCCGGACGGCTCTGCGCTTCCTTGTCATACCGCCAAGATGATCAAGCACCTTGATTTTCCCAATGTCAAAGACATGACGGTCAAGGACATCTGGTATGAATCCGAGTCGTTCAACCATTACCGGGGCGACGCCTGGATGAAAGAGCCGTGCCGCACTTGTCCGGAAAAAGAAAAAGACCTGGGCGGTTGCCGCTGCCAGGCTTTGATGTTGACCGGCGACGCAGCCAATGCCGACCCGGTATGCGATAAATCCGAGCACCACCAAGTCGTGTTGGATGCGGTGGCTTATGCGCAAGTGCCCGACGTGAAACGCGTTGAGGTCAAGCCGCTGGTGTTTCGCGACCCCATCAATTCACGCAAGCTCAGCACCATCAGCGAATAGTTTTTTCAAAGCCAGTCTGCGCTTGAAACTTTTCTCCGTTCACCGTCAAGCCTTGCTCTGACAAGGACAACGACAATCGCGGCCCCATGCCTTTGACGCGTGCTTGAAGGTCAGCCCAGTCTGTGAACAACTGTTGTTCGCGGGCTGCCAGCAAGCGCCGCGTGAACGGCGGGCCTATGCCGCGCAAACCATCAAGCTCGGCCTCGCTGGCCTGGTTGAGCTCCAGCGCAGCGCTTTGCTGAAAAAGCAAAAGCAACACAACCCCCAAGCTTGGTTTGTACATGGCATTCCTTGCTAATGACACCAGAGGCACCGGTCAAACACAGCGCAGAAATAGTTGTACCGGCTTGGTCTGATTCTTCAGCAAGCAAGCAGAAAAGGATGAAGTCCCGCTGCTTAAAAAAGCCAGTGCGGCTGTTTAAAGTTCTTCTATGCGCCTGGGCGGGTAGCTGTCCCAGGCCTGGCAGCCGGGGCAATGCCAGAAGTGCTGCAAAGCCTCAAAGCCGCAAGCCGCACAACGGTAGCGCCGTAATGGCTTGGCCGCGTGTTCCAACGCGCGCTGCACCTGGGGTTGCTGGGCAGGGTCGAGGGCAGCGTTGGCCAGCAAATTGGTGGCGGCAATCAGCGACGGGTGCTTTTGCAAATGAGACGCATACAGTTCGCGACCGTGTACCTGTCCCATGTCTGATTGCAGACTGACGATGGCATTGAGCACATCCAGGCTTTGCGACTGGTGGTAGCTGTCTTGCAACAACGTCAGCACACCGATTTGTCTTTGCACCAGCGGCGCGAGTCTGGCCAGCGAAGCCGCTATCAAAGGCATGGCGGCAGGTACCAGTTGTGCGAGTTCTTGCAATTGGTCGCAGGCCTTGGCCTGGCGTTGCTCGACTTCCAGCAGCGAGGCCAGGGCAATACGCGGTCTGGCGCTCAAAGGCGCGGTCTCTATGGCCTGCAGCAACAAAGCGCTTGCTTGGTCACTGTTGGTTTGGGTCGCAGCCAGTTCACACAAGTAATGCGAGCGGCGCACGGCAAACTGGCCTTGGCCGGATTGATCGAGTTGCAGGGAGATATCCGCCGCCTGTTGCCAGTCACGGCTGCGCTCATAAATGCTGAGCAAGGCCAGCAGCGCTTGCGCTGCCAGCGGCGTACCCATCAGAGGTTTGAGCGCGTCTTCAGCTCGGTCAAGAATGCCGGCCTTGACGAAATCCATGGCCAGGTCATACTGGGCGCGTTCGCGGTCGCTTTGGCTGATGTCGGCCCTGTCCAGCAAATGCTGGTGCACACGCACTGCGCGCTCGAACTCTCCACGGCGACGAAACAGATTACCGAGCGCGAAATGCAACTCGGAGGTGTCCGGGTCGCGTTGCACGGCTTCGATGAAAGCGTCGATGGCTTGGTCTTGCTGCTCGTTGAGCAAATGGTTCAGGCCTTTGAAATAGGCTTTGGGGTTGCTGCGGTTTTCCATGCGCAGCTGGCGCAAATCAAAACGCGAAGCCAGCCAGCCCAAGACGAATGCCAGGGGGAGGCCGAAAAAAATCAAGTTGATATCAAGGTCCATACATGTCCGCAGCCACAGGGGGCGAAGCCGGTTTGTCGGCAGCAGGTGTCGGGGCTTGCTGTGCTTTATTAGCCAGCCGGCGTTGACGCCACCAGCGCGGCACCATGCCGAGTACGCCTATAGCCAGTCCCAGCGCAAACACGCTGAGCAACACCAGCACCATGGGGGCTTGCCATTGCAAACCCCAGAAGAAATGCACAGTGGCGTCATCCCGGTTATTCAAGGCAAAGGCCAGCAGAATGAAAAAAACGGCTGCTTTCAATGTCCACTGAAGCAGCCTGATAAATGCTTTCACGCGCGTCCCCTTGTATGGGTGAAATTCTAGGGCTTCAAACCACCCGGGCTTTTCAATAATTCTTGTGTTCGCACTTCGATGGCTTCACGCAAGGCCTTGCCTTGTTTGAAATGGGGGACGCGTTTTTCAGGAATGGCCACGCTTTCACCCGAGCGCGGGTTGCGGCCCATGCGCGGAGGGCGGCGGTTGACGGAAAAACTGCCGAAACCGCGCAACTCAATGCGGTGGCCTTTGACCAGTGCTTCGCTCATCGCGTCGAGCAATGCCTTGACGGCGGACTCGGCATCGCGGTGCGCCAATTGCGGAAATCGTGCGGCCAGTTCTTCAACCAAATCACTGCGGGTCATTGCAATACAACTTAGAAATAGTGTTCAAAAAGAAGCCACCTGACGGCACCGGGCCGCGCAGGTGGCTGTGATCGTCAGCCACCAGGGCAGACGATCACTTCTCGTTGTTGTCCAGTTTGGCGCGCAACAAAGCGCCCAGGCTGGTGGTGCCGGCGTTACCGGCGTTTTGCTGGCTCAGGTTGGCCATGGCATCGGCCTGATCGGCAGCGTCCTTGGCTTTGATAGACAACTGTATGTTGCGTGTTTTGCGGTCGATATTGACCACCACAGCGCTGACTTCGTCGCCGACTTTGAGCACATGGCTGGCATCTTCGACGCGGTCGCGGCTGATTTCCGAGACGCGCAAATAACCGATGATGTCTTCGCCCAGATCGATTTCGGCGCCTTTGGCGTCAACCGTCTTGACAGTGCCTGTGACGATCTGGCCCTTGTCGTTGACCGACACAAAGTTGGTGAACGGGTCGGAGTCCAGTTGTTTGATGCCCAGAGAAATGCGTTCGCGCTCGACATCGACAGCCAAGACCACGGCTTCAACTTCCTGGCCCTTCTTGAAGTTGCGCACGGCGGCTTCGCCGGTTTCGTTCCAGGACAGGTCAGACAAATGCACCAGGCCGTCGATACCGGCAGCCAGACCGACGAACACGCCGAAGTCGGTGATGGATTTGATCGGGCCTTTGACGCGGTCGCCGCGCTTGGTGGCAGACGCAAATTCTTGCCAAGGATTGGCTTTGCACTGCTTCATGCCCAAAGAGATACGGCGCTTGTCTTCGTCGATCTCGAGCACCATGACTTCGACTTCGTCGCCCAGGGCCACGATTTTGGAAGGTGCGACGTTTTTGTTGGTCCAGTCCATTTCGGACACGTGCACCAAGCCTTCGATGCCGGGTTCGAGTTCGACAAACGCGCCGTAATCGGCGATGTTGGTGACTTTGCCGTGCATGCGCGTGCCTTGCGGGTAGCGGCGGTTCACGCCCATCCAAGGATCGTCGCCCATTTGTTTCAGGCCCAGAGACACGCGGTTTTTCTCGGTGTCGAACTTGAGGATCTTGGCCGTGATTTCCTGACCGGCGACCACCACCTCGGAGGGGTGACGCACACGACGCCAGGCCATGTCGGTGATGTGCAACAGGCCGTCGATGCCGCCCAAGTCCACGAAAGCACCGTATTCGGTGATGTTCTTGACCACACCGTGAACGATAGAACCTTCTTTCAGGTTTTCCATCAGTTTGGCGCGCTCTTCGCCCATGGAGGCTTCGATCACAGCACGGCGTGACAGCACGACGTTGTTGCGCTTGCGGTCAAGTTTGATGACCTTGAATTCCATGGTCTTGTTTTCAAACGGTGACAAGTCTTTGATAGGACGTGTATCGATGAGCGAACCGGGCAGGAAGGCACGGATGCCGTTGACCAGCACGGTCAGGCCGCCTTTGACTTTGCCGCTGGTGGTGCCGGTGACGAATTCGCCAGACTCGAGGGCTTTTTCCAGTGACATCCAAGAGGCCAGACGCTTGGCTGTGTCGCGACTGAGGATGGTGTCGCCGTAGCCGTTTTCGACGGAGCTGATGGCCACGGAGACAAAGTCGCCGGATTGAACTTCGATTTCACCGAGGTCGTTTTTAAATTCTTCGATAGGCACGTAGGCTTCTGATTTCAGCCCCGCGTTGACCACGACGTGGTTGTGCTCGACACGGATGACTTCAGCGGTGATCACTTCACCGATGCGCATCTCTGAGCGTTTCAGGGATTCTTCAAACAGGGCTGCAAAAGATTCAGACATTCAATTTCCTAATTTCGTCGAGCAAGCGTCCGCTGCAATTGAGCGGGAAAAAACCGGTTCGACTGTTGGCGCGGGGTTGCCGCAGTTGGGTGAAACAACCTCACCACCGGTGCGCCATGCAGCGCGAAGGGGATGGTGAGGAACTTGGGTTTCAGGCGTGGCCGGGGCCGAACACCTGTTTGTTCTGCCACCAGTTCATCACTTGGGTCACCGACGAATCGATGGAAAGCGATGAGTTGTCCAGTGGCAAAGCATCTTGCGCGGGCTTTAAAGGGGCAACGCTGCGTTGGGTATCGCGGGCGTCACGCGCCAGCAGGTCCGCGCGAAGAACATCGATTGTAGTGGAAATTCCCTTTGAAATCAGTTGCTTGTGACGCCGTTCTGCTCTTTTTTCTGCGCTGGCGGTCAAAAACACTTTTAGATCAGCTTCGGGGAAGATGACCGTGCCCATGTCGCGTCCGTCGGCGACCAGGCCGGGCAAGCGCCTGAAGCTGAGTTGTAAATCGACCAAAGCCTGGCGGACCAGGGGCAAAACCGAGACTTTGGACGCGTTCATACCGGCTTCTTCGGTACGGATTACCTCGGAAACATTGATGCCGGACAAAAGCACGTGCTCACCTTGGAACACCACCGGCAACTGCCGGGCTAGATGGGCGATGGCTGTTTCATGCGCCGTGTCAAGCGCCAGACCGGCTTGTAAAGCGGCAAAAGCGGTTAAACGGTAAAGCGCGCCGCTGTCCAGGTAGTGGTAGCCGAGTTGCTGCGCTACCAAGGATGCCAATGTGCCTTTGCCCGAGGCGGTCGGGCCATCGATAGCGATCACCGGAATGTTTGAAGACTTTGAAAGGGAAAACAGTGCTTCAAAATAATCGGGGAAAGTTTTGGCGACACATTTAGGGTCGAGGATGCGCACCGGCAGTTTGGCTGGATTGAACGCCGCCAGCGAAAAGCACATGGCGATGCGGTGATCGTCATACGTGTGAATAGCTGCCGCTTTCCAGTTTGTGATCGGGTGAATGCGAATCCAGTCGTCGCCTTCTTCGACCTGCGCGCCGAGTTTGCGCGCTTCTGCGGCCATGGCGACAATGCGGTCGGTTTCCTTGACACGCCAACTGGCGATATTGCGCAAGGTGCTGGGGCCGTCGGCGTACAAAGCCATGACAGCCAGCGTCATGGCGGCATCGGGGATGAGGTTGCAGTCCATGTCTATGGCTTTTAAAGGCCAAGTGCCGCGACGCGATTGCACCCAGTTCGGCCCGCTGCTGATGTCAGCACCCATGGCGCGCGCCGCGTCCATGAAGCGGATGTCGCCTTGTATAGAGTCTGCGCCCACGCCTTGTATGCGCACGCCATCCGCAGAAGCAATCGCGCCCAGCGCAATGAAATAACTGGCCGAAGACGCATCGGCTTCCACCGGCAACACGCCGGGCGAGGTGTAGCTGCTGCCCGCCGGCACGGTGAACTTTTGCCAGCCCTCGCGTTGCACATGGACGCCAAAGCGTTGCAGCAAATTGAGCGTGATTTCTATGTACGGTTTGGAGATGAGTTCGCCCACCACCTCGATGACGATGTCTTGCGTGGCCACCAGCGGTAACGCCAACAGCAAGGCAGTTAAAAACTGGCTAGACACATCGCCGCGCACTTGTATAGGCATATCCAGATGCAAACCGTCGTGGCCGTGCAGCGCAAGCGGCGGGTAGCCCTCGTTGCCGGTGTAATCGATGCTGCAACCGAGCTGGCGCAATGCGTCCACCAAATCGCCTATCGGGCGCTCGTGCATGCGCGGCACGCCGTGCAGCATGGCTTGTGTGCCCATGAGTGCAAGCGCGGCGGTCAGCGGACGCATGGCCGTGCCGGCGTTGCCCATGAACAAATCCAGAGTTTTGTGCGGCGCTTTGCCGTTGATGCCGGTGACTTTCAGACTGGCGGCATCAGCTTGTAAATGGCAGCCGAGTTCGCGCAAAGCATTGAGCATGACGCGGGTGTCGTCAGAGTCCAGCAAGTCTTGTAATTCGGTCGTGCCTTGCGACAAGGCGGCGAGCAGCAGCACGCGGTTGGAAATGCTTTTGGAGCCGGGCAGGGTGACCGTGCCGCTGGCGCTGTCAAGCGCGGGTAGGTCGAGGAAGGCGGTGGAAAACATGCAGGATACGGCTTTATGTTGTTTGAAAAGGGTTAAGTAAAGCTACATCAAAGCGTTTGAAATCTGCCAGATTGCGGGTGACTACCGTGAGCTTATGTGCTTTGGCTGTGGCTGCAATCATGGCGTCTTCGTAAACGGTGTTGGATTGCTGATGCATGAATTTCGCCCAAAGTCTGAATGCTGCGGCGTCCATAGCCAGGATGTTGTAGGAGGCCGCCAGTTGATCCAACCAATGTTCAATGGCTTGCGCTTTGACCGGGTCTTGTTGCCTTGTGAGTTCTATGCCTGATTGGATCTCGCCCAGCGTGACAGCGCTCAAAAAAAGATGGGCTTCGTCTACGTCTTTGAACCACGCCAGTACCCCGCCGTGAGGTTTGGGCTTTCGCAACTCGGAGACGACATTGGTGTCTAGCAAATACATGGAATCAGGCCAGAGACGAGGCCTTGCGCCGCAGGCTGGGGGCGCGGGGTGCTACCAGTTGGGCGGTACGCACACCATCTTGCAACAGCAGTTGCTTTAATTGGGGCCTCTCAGCATTTTGCAGACGACGCCATTCTTTCAAAGGAACCAATACGGCGGTTTCAGTGCCGCGCTTAGTGACCATTTGCGGACCTTCGGTCAGGCAAGCTGTCAGCAACTCGCTGAACCGCGCCTTAGCGTCTTGAACAGGCCATGTATTCATCGGTAATTCCTTGGGTTTAACTGACCAGTTGTCTGACTAGTTTAAGTCAGGCCTTGGAGTCGGTCAATCGTCGTGTTCTTCTGACCCGGTTTGCAGCGCCCAGCCCGAGCGCACCTGACTCGCCTGGTCTATCAAGCGGCGCAAAGCTTGTAAATCATTGTTTTGAATGGCTTTTTCAAAGTCGTCCAGCGCCGCGCGAAAGTGGCTTGTCTGTTTAAGCACCTCGGTTTGGTTGGCGCTCAAGATGTCGCGCCACACATCCGGGTCGCTGGCGGCAATGCGGGAAAAATCCCGGAAACCCGGGCCGGCCATAGACAAAAAAGTTGCGCCTTCAGGCTGGGCCGACAAGGCGTTGACCGCAGCAAAAGCCAGCAAATGCGGCACATGGCTGACGGCTGCAAACGTGGCATCGTGGTCTTGCGGTGTCATCAGGCTGACGTGGCTGCCGATGGCCGCCCACACTTGTTTGGCGTTTTCAAGCTGAACTGCGCCAGTCTGCCCCAATGGCGTGAGTATGGCGCGCCTGTCTTGGTACAAAGCAGCTTCAGCGTGATCCACACCAGCCTGTGCTTTACCGGCGATGGGATGCGCCGGCACAAAGCAGGGCAGATGTTCACCCAAATGCGCTATCGCGGCAGCCACCACATCGGTTTTGGTTGAACCCACATCCATCAGCAAACAATCCGGCGATAGGGAGGAAGCAATGGCTTGTAAACACTCAGCGGTACGACTGACTGGCACCGCCAACAACACAATGTCACACCCTTGTACGGCTTCGGCGGCAGACAAGACTGCTTGATGAATCACGCCGAGTTGCAAAGCCCGGTCACGTGTGCGCTGGCTCGGGCTGAAGCCGATCACCTTGTCTACTAAACCGTGTTTTTGCAAGGCCAGAGAAAAAGATGCGCCCATCAGGCCGCAGCCGATCAGGCCGAGTTGTTTGAATTTCATGGTGTTGCTTTCATCGGCGCGGCTTTTTGCAGTTCAATGAAATTCGATGCAATATGTTTTTGAAACTCTGTAGATATGTCATTCCACACCAAGGTATCTACCGCAAAGGGCAGCAGGCTTTCTTCCAAGGCCTCGCGCAGAACAGCTAGTCTGGGTTTGTCAGAGTCTTCAGCAAACAACACCAGATCCAAATCGGAACTGGCTCTGGCTGATCCCTTTACGCGTGAACCGAACGCCCAGACTTGCACCTGAGGCAGATACCTCGCAAGCAAGAAAACCAGGGTTTGCAATTGCGCCGCGGTCATTTGCAGTTCTGTTTTTTCCACGTTCAGACCCAAGGTTCACCCGTCAAAGTCACGTAAAGCGTCACGGCATCAGCTATAAATGCAGGCATCAGTTCCAAGGTAGATGCAGCCTTCAATCCGTCGTAGTCATGCGCAGTTTGTATTCTTGCTTCTGCATAAATCAACCATTGTGCTTCGCTGTTATTGAGCAATTGGTTGTCTGCAGCGATGCGAAAAATCGGCTTGGGGCTGTTGGGTACATCCGGCAAACCCAATTTTTCATTCAAGTGACGTTTGAGTATTTTCCAGATGCAGTCGTAGCAGATTTCAAAGCGTTGAATGACAGATTCAGCAATACCTTCTTTGTCTAAATCATTCAACTGGGTTCGCCCGGACAAACTGAGGAAATTGGCGTGTTGTCGTTGCAACTGCTGCAAGGATTTTTTGAACTTGCTGTGATCAATCATGGCAAGCCTCAAGCGCTGACCGGGTAGGAGCCAATCACTTTGTAAAACGCGCACATGTTTTGTAATTCGCTCAGGGCCTTGGCCACATGCGGCTGGCTGATGTGGCCGTCAAGATCGATGTAGAAAAAATATTCCCATTGGCCGGATTTGGCAGGGCGCGATTCAAAGCGGGTCATGGACACGCCGTTTTGCTTGAGGGGCACCAGCAAGTCGTGCACCGCGCCAGGTTTGTTAGCCACAGACACCACCAAGGAAGTGCAATCCCGGCCTGAGACCGGTGGCGTGGCCAGGGTTTGCGGCAGACACACAATGGCAAACCGGGTGCGGTTGTAGGCCTCGTCTTGGATGGCGTGAGCGACCACGTGCAAGCCGTACTGGGACGCCGCGCGTTCGCTGGCCAGTCCCGCCCAGGCCGGGTTGGTGGCGGCGAGTCGTGCGCCTTCGGCATTGCTGGAGACAGCGCGGCGTTCGGCATTTGGCAAATGTTGCGTCAGCCAGTTCTGGCATTGACCCAGCGCCTGCGGGTGTGCCAGCACCACTTCGATATCTTGCAGCGAAGGACTTTGGCGCAGCAGGTTGTGGCGCACCAGCAAACTCACCTCGCCGACCACGTGAACCGGCGTGCGCAAAAACAAATCAAGTGAGCGTGCTACCGCGCCTTCGGTGGAGTTTTCCACACCAACCACGCCGTATTGCGCCGTGCCCGCAGCGGTGGCGTGAAACACCTCGTCGAAGTTGTTGCAGTAAATCAACTCAGCCGCGCTGCCGAAATATTCAATGGCAGCTTGTTCGCAAAACGTGCCTATGGGCCCGAGCACGGCCACGCGTTGCGGTGCTTCCAGCGCCAAACAGGCCGACATGATTTCACGCCAGATGGCGGCGACATGGTTGTTTTTGAGAGGGCCGGGGTTGAGTTGCTGGATTTTTTCCAGCACCTGCGCCACCCGGTCGGGACGGAAAAAGGGCGAACCTTCGGCGCGTTTGATGTCGCCGACTTGTTCGGCCAGATGCGCACGCTGGTTCAGCATCTCCAGCAACTGGCGGTCGAGCGCGTCGATTTGCTGGCGCAAACCGGCGAGGCCGTCAGTCGCTTTGTCGGTCATGGGTTGTCGTCCGCAGGAGCGTCTTCGCTACCGGTTTCACCCGCTTCGTCAGCACCGCCTTGCGCATCGTTTTCCACAATGCGTTGCATGCCGCTGAGCTTGGAGCCTTCGTCGAGTCCGATGAGAGTGACACCTTGTGTCGCTCGGCCCATTTCGCGGATTTCGCTGACACGGGTGCGCACCAGCACGCCACGGTCGGTGATCAGCATGATGTCGTCGTCGCTGTGTACCAGCGTGGCCGCGACCACTTTGCCGTTGCGGCCGGTTTGTTGAATGGCAATCATGCCTTTGGTGCCGCGACCGTGGCGGGTGTATTCGTCGATAGGCGTGCGTTTGCCGTAGCCGTTTTCGGTGGCGGTCAGCACGCTGTTGCGGGCAATGACGCTTTCATCGGTGACGGTGTTTTCCTGCTCGGCCACCAGCAGAGCGATGACGGATTGACCATCATCCAAAGACATGCCGCGCACACCGCGCGCACTGCGACCCAGCGGACGCACATCGTTTTCATCAAAGCGAACTGCCTTGCCGCCGTCGCTAAACAGCATCACGTCGTGCTTGCCGTCGGTGAGCGCCGCGCCGATAAGGTAGTCGCCATCGTCCAGGTTGACAGCGATGATGCCGCCTTTGCGCGGGTTGTTGAATTCGTCTAACGAAGTTTTCTTGACCGTGCCCATGGACGTGGCCATGAACACAAACTGATCTTCAGGGAAAGTGCGGGCAGCGCCGGTGAGCGGCAAAACGACATTGATTTTTTCGCCTTCAATCAACGGGAACATATTGACGATAGGACGGCCGCGAGAACCGCGTGAACCCTCGGGCACTTCCCAGACTTTGAGCCAGTACAAACGGCCCCGGTTGGAGAAACACAGTATGTAGTCATGCGTATTGGCGATGAACAACTGCTCGATCCAGTCGTCTTCTTTGGTGGCCGTGGCCTGCTTGCCGCGACCGCCGCGTTTTTGCGCGCGGTATTCGGACAAAGGCTGGCTTTTGATGTAGCCGCTGTGTGAAAGCGTGACCACCATGTCGGTTGGGGTGATCAAGTCTTCGGTGGCCAGGTCTTGTGCGTTGTGCTCAATATGGCTGCGGCGCGCGCCTAGCTTGCTTTGGCCGAACTCCTGACGGATGGCGGAGAGTTCTTCAACAATGATGGCTGACACACGCTCGGGACGCGCCAGAATGTCGAGCAAGTCGTCGATCTCGGCCATGACTTCTTTGTATTCGTTGACGATCTTGTCTTGCTCCAGACCGGTCAAACGTTGCAAACGCATTTGCAAAATTTCGTGGGCCTGCGTGTCGCTCAAACGGTACAGGCCGTCTGCGCCCATGCCGTATTGTTTTTCCAAACCGTCCGGGCGGTAATCGTCTGCATTGATCACGCCACCGTCGGCCTTGGCGCGGGTCAGCATGGTGCGCACCAGTTGGCTGTCCCAGGGTTTGCTCATCAATTCGGTTTTGGCCACAGGTGGTGTGGGCGCATTACGGATGATGGCGATGAATTCATCGATATTGGCCAGCGCCACCGCGAGACCTTCGAGCACATGACCGCGTTCGCGCGCTTTGCGCAGGGTGAACACAGTACGGCGTGTCACCACCTCGCGGCGGTGTTGCAGGAAGACGGTGATCAGGTCCTTCAAATTGCACAAACGCGGCTGGCCGTCGATCAGCGCCACCATGTTCATGCCGAAAGTGTCTTGCAACTGGGTTTGCTTGTACAAATTGTTCAGCACGACTTCGGGCACGGCACCGCGCTTGAGTTCGATCACCAGACGCATGCCGGATTTGTCGGATTCGTCCTGTATGTGGCTGATGTCTTCGATTTTCTTTTCGTGCACCAGTTCGGCCATTCGCTCTTGCAAGGTCTTTTTGTTCACCTGGTAAGGCAGTTCATCGACGATGATGGCCTGGCGTTGGCCGCGGTCTATGTCTTCGAAATGGCATTTGGCGCGCATGACCACGCGGCCGCGACCGGTGCGGTAGCCTTCTTTCACGCCGCTGATGCCGTAAATAATGCCGGCGGTGGGGAAGTCAGGCGCGGGCACGATGTCCATCAAGTCGTCGATGGAAGCATCCGGGTGACGCAGCATGTGCAGGCAGGCGTCGACCACTTCGTTCAGGTTGTGCGGCGGGATATTGGTGGCCATGCCGACAGCAATACCGGCAGAGCCGTTGACCAGCAGATTTGGGAATTTGGCTGGCAGCACCAGCGGTTCTTTTTCGCTGCCGTCGTAGTTCGGCCCGAAATTCACGGTTTCCTTGTCCAGGTCGTCCAGCATTTCGTGGGCGATTTTGGACAAGCGGATTTCCGTGTAACGCATGGCGGCGGCGTTGTCGCCGTCCACAGAACCGAAGTTACCCTGGCCGTCCACCAACATGTGGCGCAAAGAGAAATCCTGGGCCATGCGCACAATGGTGTCGTAGACCGCGCTGTCGCCGTGCGGGTGGTATTTACCGATGACGTCACCGACAATACGTGCTGATTTTTTGTAAGGCCGGTTCCAGTCGTTATTCAACTCGTGCATGGCAAACAAGACCCGGCGGTGCACGGGCTTCAAGCCGTCACGTGCGTCCGGGAGCGCCCGTCCGACGATCACGCTCATGGCGTAATCTAGGTAACTGCGGCGCATCTCCTCTTCGAGGCTGATGGGCAGTGTTTCTTTGGCGAACTGGGTCATTGAGAAGGTCTATTCGATGCAGGTAAACAAGCCATTTTAGGCCCAAGCCGGTACCGTCAAAATAGATATAGGATGTGCCATAATGCGAATGTAGTAGGGGGTAAACCCGCCCTAGTGGAAAATTTTTATTGGTTAGTAGTCTGTTGAAGTACCAAAGGAAATTCATGAAATTCACTCAAAAGTGCTTGATCGCTGTGTCCACACTGGCATTTGCCGGTTTGACGTCTGCCGGAGAAATTAATAACTGGTTGTCTACTGCCGGTGAAGTCTGGAAGAACTCTTCCGGCGAATGCTGGCGCAACAGTTCCTGGACCCCGGCCACGGCAGCTCCAGGCTGTGACGGTGCTATCACAGAGCAGCCCAAATCGGCGGCCGCACCTGCTGAAGCTGCTCCGGCACCAGCTCCTGCGCCAGCGCCTGCATCTGCACCTCAGGTAGATAAAGGCCACTCTGCCAGCACTGACCACTCGTCGGCCGCTACAGATTCTTCTCATGATTCACACATGTCAGGTTCTTCAGCTGACTCGTCTGCTTCCTCTGCGGCAGATACAGCTCCTTCTTCTGCGCCAGCGGCTGCACCTGCACCTGCACCTGCTGTTGCTCCTGCACCGGCTGCTGCTCCTGCACCAGCTGCAGCTGCACCTGCTGCCCCTGCCCAGCCTGCGGCCACCAAGGTCACTTACGCCGCTGACACCTTCTTTGATTTCGACAAGTCAGTGCTCAAGCCTGCTGCCAAAGCCAAGCTCGATGACTTGCTCGACAAGATCAAATCCATCAATCTGGAAGTCATCATCGCCATCGGCCACACCGACTCTGTCGGCTCTGACGAATACAACAACAAACTGTCTATGCGCCGCTCCAATGCGGTCAAGGCCTATCTGGTCAGCAAAGGTGTCGACAAGACCCGTATCTACACAGAAGGCAAGGGCGAGTCTCAGCCCGTGGCTGATAACAAGACCAAAGAAGGTCGCGCCAAAAACCGTCGCGTTGAAATTGAAGTGGTCGGTACCCGCAAGAACTGATCAACTTCACTTGATCGAACCCCGCCTCGTGCGGGGTTTTTTTTGCCTGCTCGAAGTGAAAGCGCTGATTAATTCCCTTGAAAATAGCCGAGGGCTGATTCAAAGACAATATGACCATGCAAACCCAAAACGTAGACCCCGCCGAACTGGCCAAATTCTCCGACCTGGCGCACCGCTGGTGGGATCCCAACAGCGAGTTCAGGCCCTTGCACCAGATCAACCCATTGCGCCTGGATTGGATCAATACATTGGCGTCCATCAAAAACAAACAGGTGCTGGACGTGGGTTGCGGCGGCGGCATATTGAGCGATGCCATGGCTCGCGCCGGTGCAACGGTTACCGGCATTGATCTGGCTGGTAAATCTTTGAAAGTGGCGCAATTGCATGCGATGGAGAGCCAGACCCCGAATGTCAGTTACCGCGAAATCAGCGCAGAAGCTTTGGCCGCAGAAACACCGGCTCAATTTGATGTCGTGACCTGCATGGAAATGCTGGAGCACGTGCCGGACCCGGCGTCCATCGTGAAGGCATGCGCCACCCTGGTAAAGCCAGGTGGTTGGGTGTTTTTCTCCACTTTGAACCGCAATCCGAAATCATTTTTGTTCGCCATCATCGGTGCAGAGTATGTGCTGAACCTGCTGCCCAAAGGCACGCACGAGTACGCCAGATTCATACGCCCGAGCGAACTCGCGGCGCATTGCCGCGCTGCCGATCTGGACTTGCAGGCGACCAAAGGCTTGCAATACAACCCGATCACGCGCCGCTACTGGCTGGACGGCGACACCAGTGTCAATTACATGATGGCCACCCGCCTGCCTGAGTGAGAGGTAATTCTGATGCACCCATTTCCCAGACCCAAAGCCGTGCTGTTCGATCTGGATGGGACATTGATTGACAGTGCGCCGGACCTGGGTGCTGCCGCCGACAAAATGCGCACTGACCGGGGCATGGCAACGCTTGACTACGCTTTGTACCGACCAATGGCGGGTTCTGGTGCGCGCGGCATGTTGCAAGTGGCGTTTGGTATCACCGAAGCGCATGCGGACTATGAGGCTTACAAAAACGAGTTTTTAGACAATTACCAGCAAGCCATGACGGTCAAAACCACGGTGTTCGATGGTGTCAATGACATGCTGTCTAGCTTGCAGCAACAGGGCATTCTCTGGGGCGTGGTGACCAACAAGCTCCAGCGTTTCACCATCCCGTTGAGCCAACAAATGGACTTATTCAAAACCGCAGGCGCTGTGGTCAGTGGCGACACCACACCGCATGCCAAGCCGCATCCGGCACCTTTGTTTGAAGGTGCACGCTTAATGGGTTTGCCGCCGCAGGATTGCTGGTATGTGGGAGACGACGAGCGTGATATCGTGGCAGGCAAGGCCGCGGGTATGGTGACCGTGGCGGCTAACTA
Organism: Bordetella parapertussis; assembly: GCA_945901125.1. Classification (GTDB taxonomy): domain Bacteria; phylum Pseudomonadota; class Gammaproteobacteria; order Burkholderiales; family Burkholderiaceae_C; genus Limnohabitans. The sequence goes on along the minus strand of CAMDKD010000036.1, from coordinate 305 downwards.
TGGATATTTGGGTGAAGAAGCGGATGTGTTGAGTTGGGGTTCGGATTTTGTGATTCATCAACCCATGGAAATAGCGAAGATTTTGCCTAAGTCGTAGAGCGGTATCTCATAATGAAGCATTGGCAATGAAACATTGGCTCCGTTTCGGGTGTGTAAGCGGCGCAGGGCATGTCGAGGTTCTGTCACCTCGTAAATCCGCAGAAAAAAACTAACTGCAAACGACGAACGTTTCGCACTCGCGGCTTAAACCCGCGAGCCTTGCAACAGTTGGCCGATAGGCTGGGCAAGGGCGGTCGCAAGACTGT
>CAMDKD010000035.1 GCA_945901125.1 Bordetella parapertussis | reverse complement strand
CTGACGCTTCACGCTCAGTGGGTGGCTACGGTCAATCATTTGCCTGCGCTCAGCAACCCCGCCTTGGTGAGCGCGCGTTCTAAAAAATCGATCTCCAGCGCCTGCTGCCCTATCTTTGTGTGCAGCGGCACCAGATCGACCGGCTCCTGTCCCTTGGATGAGGCACCAAACACGCCAGCTGCGCTGCTCAGTAATTGCTTCTTCCACTCAGTGATTTGCGTGGGGTGCAGTTCAAACTGCTGGCACAGTTGCGCCAAAGTCTTGTCTTCTCGCAACGCGGCCAAAGCCACTTTGGCCTTGAACTCGGCATTAAACACGCGGCGCGTTCGCCGCCCAGATGATTTGCTCATAAAGGTCTCCTGCCCCGGCACCCTTGCCAAGGCTAAAAACCCCAATAATGCACTTATCCGACCTGTTCAGTTTTGCCGAGCCACTTCTCTGCGAACGATTGTGTGCACCTTTAATCAGATCTCCTTCCCAGTGCCCGGGCACCAAGCGTTCACCTACCTCTAGCGGACGTTCATCAATGCTGGTCATGTTAGGTATCAAGCCACGCCTATCATCACCACGGGCACGGGGTCGACGTGTCTTGTGTGACTTGCGCAATAAACCAATCACCTCGCTGCGCAGTTCGCCTCGCGGCATTGCGTAGATAGCGTTGTAAATGCTCTCGTGACTGATGCGTACTGATTTATCCATTCGCTTGGATAGTAAACCACTGACTTGCTCCGGGGATAGCCCTTGAGATAGGCCACAGAGTACGCAATCCCACAATGCAGTTCCAGCGACCATGCGCCGAGGCACGCGGGGCTTACAACTGAGGGCGCGTGCACGTTGATTAGCTCGTACACAGCGATAGCCGCCTGCAAGAAAAGGGCGTCCAACTGGGCGCGGCATTGAAGGCGCAGTGTAGTTATTGCGCGCAAGTTCACGACTAATCGTTGAGCGCGAACGGCCTAAGCTCAAAGCAATTGCTGCTGCTTTGTAGCCTTGCTCGAGTATGGTTTGGATCAAAGCTCTTTCCTCAAGCCGCAGATGTTGGTAAGTTTTTTTCATGAACAATTTCCTTTTGAAAATTGTTGCACTTGGACTTTGAGCGCGGCCTAATTTTGTCCTTGCATTTTGATATTTGAAGTATTAAAATGCAAGGATGTTTCAGCGTCAATTATTCACAGATTTGCAGGATAGGCTGGGTTTTTACCCTGGTGTTGTGCTGCTGGGTGCTCGTCAGGTTGGCAAGTCCACGCTGGCACGCACCATTGCGCAGCAAACCCCTGAGGCTGTATTTCTTGATCTTGAATCCCCTGTGGATCGCGCCAGACTAGACAACCCCGCTGCATTTTTTGCTTCGCATCGCTCGCATCTCGTAGTGCTGGACGAAGTGCAAAGTGTTCCCGAGCTTTTCACCCAGCTTCGCCCGGAAATTGATGCCGATAGGCACTCGGGTCGATTTTTGTTGCTCGGTTCAGCCAGCGGCACATTATTGCGGCAAACAGCTGAGTCCTTGGCCGGTCGGGTCAGTTATATGGAGTTACCTCCCTTGCAGTGGCAAGAAATTCAAGGCGAGGTTCCTACTACAGCCAGTGATAGCGAGCAGTTGCTGGCACTACAAAACTATTGGCAACGCGGTGGCATGCCGTTGAGTATTTTGGCGGCATCGGATGCCAAATCTCTGCGCTGGCGCAATGACTATTTGCAGTCGCTGGTGCGGCGCGATTTGCCAACGCTTGGCATCACCATCCCTGTTGAAACACTGTGGCGTTTTTTGCGCATGTTGGCGCACCAGCACGGACAGTTGTTCAACGCCTCCGCACTAGCGGTCGCCATGGGCGGTATTTCGCCTATCACTGTCAGCCGCTATCTGGATATTTTTTGCGATGCCCTGATCGTGCGCCGTGTAGAACCGTATTACGTCAATTTGGGCAAGCGCTTGGTCAAGTCGCCCAAAATCTATTTCAGGGACAGCGGTCTGTTACACGCCTTGCTCAACATCGGCAATGCTCACGACCTGCAAGGACACCCCTGCGCCGGATATTCCTGGGAAGGCATGGTGATCAATCAGATTGCTGCATTGGTGCCGTATATGGGCGGAGGCAACGCTACGCTGTACTTTTACCGCACCAGTGCTGGTGCTGAAATGGATGCCGTCATTGACACCGGCAGCGAACGCATAGGCTTTGAAATCAAGCTCTCTGATGCGCCCCGTGTGACGAAAGGCTTTTGGAACGCCTACGCCGACTTGCAACTAAGCCGCGCCTATGTGGTGGCCCCCGTCAGCAGCCCCTGGCCGCTAAGCGAAACGGTGCAGGTCATGCCCCTAGCGCAATTGCCACAAGCGCTGGGTGTTTGATCGCCGTTTGCGCAGTGGGGCCGGACGTCGCCAAGGAGCGCCGAAGCTTCGTAATCAGCGGCATAGGCGTCGCAAAACAAGTTGCCTATTTAGAAATTAATTCACAATAGCTGGCATCTGCACTGCGGGCAATAGCTTGACGCGAATCGAAGGGGCATGGCTATGAGTGATCACCCGAATATTGAAAATCTGCCTGATTTGTTGGAGGGTATTCCTGTGAGGGAATCCATCCGGCAGTTATTTCGTGATGCTGCGAATGGGACGCCGGACAACATCAGTAAGGCGGGGTGCTTGGCGTTGGCTAGATTAAGCAATGAGCTAGGCGGACATAAGGGTAAGGGTCATGTGGTTTGGAATGCTTGGAGGGTGGCATATCCCGTTTATGGTGATCATGAGAGTTTTAGAAATCACATTGATTTTTCAAATAAAGATTTTGAATTTGAAAGCTATGATTTTTCGTTTTTTAATTTTGGAGAAAGAGCTATTTTTAAAAATACAGAATGGGGAAATAATGTAAATTTCCAGAATACAGTATTTGGAAATTTTTCAAATTTTCATGGAGTGAAATTTGGAACTGATGCTAATTTTAGAAATTCAATTTGGGGTAGTGGAGTTAATTTTGAAAATGCTTCTTTTGGTGATAGCTGTATTTTTACTAACTCTACTTGGGGGGATATTGTCAATTTTTCTTTTTCAGTATTTGGAGAATCTGCGTATTTTGGATTTTCTAAGTGGGGACGATTCGCTAGATTCCACGGAGTGTGGTGGGGTAAATATGCCCAGTTTACAGGTTCTAAGTGGCTTGATAACGCATATTTCTCAGGATCTCAATGGGATGACGAGGCTAATTTTGAAGGAGCACAGTTTGACGACTCAGCATGTTTTAGAGCAGCCCGTTGGGGTGACGAGACAAATTTTCAAGGAGCAAGATTTGGCGCTTTTATAGATTTTCATGGTGCGCAGTGGGGAAATGACATAAATTTTATAGGCACGCGCTGGGGTAACTATGTCGATTTTTCAGGCTCTGAATGGGAACCACTTATTACGAATTTTCGAGACAGAAAGTCTTTTGAGGCAGCAAAAAATTGGTCACTGGATCGAGGAATTTCTCCAAATAAATTTTATGAAATTGATTTTTCAGGTGCAGAATTTTCTGGCTTACTCTTTTTTAATGATCGTAAATTTTTATCTGAAACAGATTTTTCTAAATTAAATGAGAATCATCTTGACTTTCAAATATTTGAACAAGGAATTAGGAAAAGAGTAAAGCTCGGTGAGCATGGAATTTCTTTAATTGAAAATGAAATCTTGGCATGGGAGCCATACCCCGACAAGCGGTTGCATGTTGTTTTCGGTGATGCCCCAAAGTTCCACGGCTGCGAACTTCACCAAGACACCAGTTTTGAAGGCGCAGAATTTCCCAAGCCCACCGGTAGTGAAGAAGCAGCACGCGCCTACCGTACCCTCAAACTCGCCTTCAGCAAACAACAAGCCATCCGCGAAGAGCAGCGGTTTTTCCGCTTGGAGATGGAAGAAGAAACGCTGCGCGAAACTGGTTTGAAACGCTGGTTGTTCAGGGCATACAAGGAACTCAGCGATTACGGGTTCAGCATCACACGTCCGCTGACATACGGCGGCCTAGGTGTGCTCGCGTTGACTGCAGCCTATGGCATCTTGTCATGGCTCGGGCAATGCGGCTTGAGTATGCAGGCTTGCCACTTCGCACCGGAGTGGTTGGAGTTTTCGCTGCTGCAAACCTTGCCCTTGCCGGGCTTAGACAAATTGAGCAAAGCGGCCAGCAATGTGTTTTGGCCTGAAGGCTCTTGGTGGAGTTTAGGTTTATCGGTTTTGGTTATCTTTCAAAAAATTCTCAGCCTCGCCACTCTTTTTCTTGTAGGACTTGCCCTGCGAAACCTCTTTAAACTCAAGTAACTGAACCCAATAGCTACAAAAATACCCCGCGATCATCAAACCAGCCCCGGCAGGTGCCGGCGCATTCGGTATCAAGCTGATCGATGGCGCGCAAGTGGTGGCCTTGCCAAATCAATCCGGTTTGGTCGCCATATGCGGACATACGCGGCGCTTTATCCTCAGCTAGATAGTTGAGGCACCAATTTGTAAGAACGATTAGGTATTCAGGAATTTCTTTTTTGCGTTTAAATTTTGCAATTTTCGAATTATGAAAAAACACAAAATTGTTCAGGAGAATTTCCTGACATCAATCCGTTGAGGGTAATTACTGTTAAGTGAATAGCTCGAGTCAATTCAAATTAAGACTGTTAAGTATGAATTGATTTTTCATACTTGCTAGATGGTGGACGCAAATCAATTGATTCAAAAGTACACTGGTTTTCTCCTTTCTTTCCTAAAGACTGCAGCTTGAACATGATTAACTCTTTATCCAGAAAACTCTCCTTTTATCAAACCAATAGCCCCCGAACTTGCTGGCAATTATTTGTTATTGTTTCAATCGGCTTGGTGTTAAACCCAGCGTCGGCTGAGGATACTCCTGTGCTCAAAGAAGTTCAGGTTATCAATACTTCTCCGCTTCCTGGCATTGGCATTGAAAAATACAAACTTCCCTACGAAGTCCAATCTGTAGACAGTGAGACTATTCGCAAATCAGGCAGTTTAAATATGTCTGAGTTCATGAATGAAAATTTGACAGGTGTGAACGTCAACGACATTCAAGGCAGTCCGTACCAGGCAGACGTCACCTACCGGGGTATGCGCGCTTCTGCAACACTTGGTGCCTCTCAAGGCTTATCAATTTACATGGATGGTGTTCGCATGAACCAGCCATTTGGTGATGTGGTTAATTGGGACATGTTTCCGGAAGCTGCCATAGACACCGTGACACTGGTGCCGGGCTCTAATCCGATGTACGGACTCAATACCCTTGGCGGTGCGCTGGCTTTTACCACCAAATCCGGTTTAACTACGCAAGGCAATGAAGTGGTATCTACCATAGGCAGTTACGGTCGGCTCAAATTGGATGTCACCCACGGCAGCAAATCCGCAGATGGCTGGCACCGTTTTATCGCAGGTACGGCTTTCGATGAAGCCGGGTGGCGTGATCATTCCAGTGGCAGCTTACAAAACTTGTTTGTCAAAATCGGAAAAACACAAGAAGACACCAACTGGGATGTGTCTTACATGTTTGGCAACAGCAAGTTGGTGGGCAATGGCCTGACACCCAGTACAAACTACGGTTATGGAGCAACCGTCTCAACCACTAGCACCACTACCGGACTCTATGGTGCGAGTCGTTCTTCGGTTTACTCATGGCCGGACGAGACTCTGAACAAAGCACACCTGCTGAGCTTCAATATTCAACAAATCATAGATAACAATACCGAATTAGCTACGACCGCCTATGTCAAATACGGTACGCAAAGTAGATTAGGCGGTGACGTTGAAGATATCACCTCTAGTGATGGTGTTATTAATAGAAATAATACTACTCAAACGACTTATGGGGTTTCAACCAATTTGACTAAAATCTTGGACAATCACCATTTGACATCTGGCGCATCATTGGAACGCAGCAAAATGAGCTTCAGCGCATCTGAAACAGACGGTTGTACTATTTCCTCTGACCGCCAAGTTTCCACTACCGATTGCACTGATTCCACCGAAACAACAGCAGGCGTTACAGGAACCACAACAGCTTTTGGTACCTATCTGGCGGATACCTATAAATTAAATGACCAAACACATTTAACAATGGCGGGAAGGTTTAACCAAACCACTGTAGCAAATACCTTATCTAGTTACACAAGTGGAACCTTGACGGACACTGATTCAAAATCCTATACCTACCGTAAATTGAACCCATCATTAGGTATGACACATCAACTTAGCTCACAATTGACGCTATTTGGTAATTGGGCGCAAAGTAACCGTGCCCCAACAATACTTGAACTCGGTTGCGCTGACGCGACAGAACCTTGCGCACTTCCAACCGGTTTGCAATCTGACCCTGAACTGAGTCAAGTTGTTTCACAAACTCTAGAAGCAGGCATGCGTTGGAAAAACGACTATGGCTACAACCTTAGCGTTTCAGCCTACCGAACCATTAACAAAGATGACATCATTTTTATTTCTAAAACAATTACGACAGGGTACTTTGATAATTTTTCTAAAACCCAGTACATGGGGATTGACATCAACGCAAATAAAACTTGGGGCGCTTGGAAGCTCAATACCGCATACAGTTATTTGAAAGCCACCTACGAATCTTCAGCATCTTTATTAGGGGCAGAGAGAACCATGTCCATTACACCCGGCATGCGCATGGCCGGCATACCTTTGCATAATCTCAAAATCCATCTTGACTGGAATGCCTCTGATAAATGGACTCTCGGCAGTTCTGTCATTGCCAATTCAAGTATCGTTTCACAAGGAAATGAAGACGGCTACATAACCAGCGCATTAAGTGGGGATGCAAAGGTAAACGGCTATGCCTTATTTAATCTCAATACCACTTACACAGTTCAAAAAGGGTTTGAGTTATTTGGAAAAATTAATAACGTGTTTAATAAAAGTTATGAAACATACGGCATGATTTCTATCAATAATATTGAAAACGATGGCACAGATAGTTCCACCTCCAAATTCGTCGCGCCTGGAGCGCCTCGCACTTACATGGCTGGACTACGTTACAAATTCTGATTCCCTTTTGCTTTAATTAACACCACGATTCCCTGCCAAGCAATTGGCAGGTTTTTTTTTAGCCATCAGCACCAATCACACCAAGTCGTTGCGCAAAGTAAGCCATAGAAACTACTGTTTGAAGATCTGATTTTTCTTTGACATGCGTTTGATGAGTTCCCTAAGAAAATTCAAAAGCTCAAAATTAGCCACGTACTTGAGCTTTTTGGTGCGCAGGCCGCTGTACCGTCTTGTCCTTAGAAATCTCTTTAAACTCAAGCAATCGAACCTAACAATAACAAAGGATTCCCATGACCATCAAAGTAGCCCTGGCCGGTGCCGGCGCATTCGGTATCAAGCACCTGGACGGCATCAAGCTGATTGACGGCGTGGAAGTGGTGTCGCTGATAGGTCGCGATTTAGCCAAGACGCAAGAAGTGGCCGATAAATACGGCATTGCGCATGTCACCACCGATTTGAACGACAGCTTGGGGCTGAAAGAAGTGGACGCTGTGATTTTGTGCACACCCACACAAATGCACGCCTCGCAGTCAATCGCCTGTTTGAACGCGGGCAAGCATGTGCAAGTGGAAATTCCGCTGTGTGATGTGTACCGCGACGGCGCACAAGTGGTGGAGCTGCAAAAACAAACCGGTTTGGTTGCCATGTGCGGCCACACGCGTCGCTTCAACCCCAGCCATCAGTTTGTGCACCAGCAAACTCAGGCAGGTCAATTCAACATCTACCAAATGGATGTGCAAACCTATTTTTTTCGCCGCACCAACATGAACGCGCTCGGCCAGCCGCGCAGCTGGACCGATCATTTGCTCTGGCACCATGCTGCGCACACAGTGGATTTGTTCGCTTACCAGGCCGGCAGTCCGGTGGTGAAAGCCAATGCCATGCAAGGGCCGATTCACCCGACGCTAGGCATCGCCATGGACATGAGCATTCAACTGCAAGCGGCCAATGGCGCGATTTGCACGCTGTCGCTGAGTTTTAACAACGACGGGCCGCTGGGCACGTTCTTTAGGTACATCGGCGACACGGCCACGTACATTGCGCGGTATGACGATTTATTTAACGGCAAAGAGGAAAAGCTCGACGTGTCCAAGGTGGCGGTATCCATGAACGGCATCGAGTTGCAGGACAGAGAATTTTTCTCAGCCATTCGCGAAGGCCGCGAACCGAACGGCAGTGTGGCGCAAGTATTGCCTTGTTACCAGGTACTGCACGATTTGGAGCAGCAGCTAAGCGCTTGAGGTTTATAAGCTGAGCAAATGCATGGCTTTGGCACCCTTGACAGAGTTCAAGGGTATGCGTTTATCCAAGGTGATTAATCTGCCGCCGTGCTTGACCGCGAGTGCCAGTAAATAAGCGTCGGTGAGTTGGCGCGGGGTTAGCAGTTTGTCCGCGTCGATGAAGGCTTGGTCTAACAGGCTGATGTCGTCAGGCCAGAACACATGATTCGGCTGGCTGGTTTCGTTGCGTAATTTTTCAAACAAAACAGACAAGTCCTGGACATTTTTATAACTTGCTTTACTCATGATGCGCAGCATGCCGTTTTGCGTCAACGGGCAACTTGCCCACCCCAAATGCATGTGCTGTGCCAGCCACCTGCTGGCGGTCAAGTGATGTATGTGTCCTTCGTCGTTGAGGGCAATCAGGATATTGACATCCAGCAAAGCCCGCATCAAATGCCTTCCTCGTCACGGATACGGTCAATCATTTCATTGGTGATGATGACGCCTCTGTGCGGCAGTGGATGAAAACCGTATTTGGCTAACGGCCCCTCGGCAAGCGGCGCAGGTTCATTGGCTTGCAAGGGATGGGCCGGCATATGAAAAGCCCGGCGCGCCTGTTCGCTCAACACTTTGCCTATGGTTTTTTTCTCGCGCCTGGCGATTTCCTTGGCGGCAAATAGCACGTCGTCGTCTATGTCTAAGGTGGTGCGCATGGTCGAATCCTCAAGATGTTTGATGATTTTGCATCAAACATCAGTCTTTTTCAAGGCCTAGAATGCGGGCATGAAAACACGTCAAGTCGGCCCTTTCCGCGTCAATCCCATCGGCCTGGGATGCATGAATATTTGCCCGGTCTACGGCCCGCCGCCGCCCGAAGCCGACGCGCAACGGCTGTTGCTGACGGCGCTGGATGAGGGCGTGGATTTTTTGGACACGGCCGCGCTCTACGGTTTCGGCGAAAGCGAGCGCATGATCGGCAAAACCTTGTCGTCGCAGCGCGACCGTTTTGTGCTGGCCAGCAAATGCGGCTTGCATGGCGTGGACGCGAACGGCGACGGCAAGAAAGTGCGGGTCATCGACGGCCGGCCCGAAACCATACGCGCGACCTGTGAGAACAGTTTGCGCAGCCTGAAAACCGAAACCATCGATTTGTATTACCTGCACCGCTGGGACAAAAAAGTGCCTATCGAAGACAGTGTAGGCGCCATGAGTGATTTGATTCAGGCCGGCAAGATACGCAGCATTGGTTTGTCCGAGGTGTCTGCCGCTACGCTGCGCAAAGCCTATGCGGTGCATCCGATTGCCGCCTTGCAAACCGAATACTCGCTGTGGACCCGCAACCCTGAAATCTCGGTGCTGGATGCCTGCCGCGAACTCGGCGTGGCCTTTGTCTCATTCAGCCCGCTGGCCAGAAAATATTTGTGCGGTGATTTGCTCGACATCGGCAGCCTGCTGCCCACCGACTGGCGTCATACCTCGCCGCGTTTTCATGCCGAGAATTACGCCAAAAACCTGCAGCTGCTGGACAGCTATTTGCAGATTGCGCGCGACATCGGTTGCACACCGGCGCAGCTGGCGATAGCCTGGGTGTTGCACCAGGCGCCGCATATCGTCACCATTCCCGGCACCTCGCGGATTGACCATTTGAAAGACAACATGGGCGCGGCGAATATACAACTGTCGCCGGACATTCTGGCGCGTCTGGACGAAGCCATCAACCACGACAACGTGAGCGGCAACCGCTACAACGAAGCGGTGACCAAGGAAGTCGATACCGAGTCTTTCTAAAGCGGCCCGCGCAACGCTTATGCCCTTGTTAACAAACAGGCACAGTGACGACTTAAGCTTGGCGCAAGGTGTCAGATGGTGGGCAGCCGAAACGCGCTTTGTAGTAAGCCGCAAAACGCCCCATGTGTATGAAACCGTTTTGCAAGGCGATTTGCGTCACCGAGGCGCGTTTGCCCGAGGCCGCATAAGTTTTCAGTGTCTGGTGTACCTGATCGAGTCGCACACAGCGCTCGTAGGTCAGCGGCGACATACCGAAGCGGTTGTGAAAAATGCTCTCCAGCGTGCGTGGACTGACCCGGGCTGCTTCGGCGACTTCGTGCAAACGCAGGCTGCGTTGTCCGTTGGCGTGAATGAAATCCAGCGATCTTTGCAAGGCAATATTTGTCTTGGATGTGCCGTGTACTTTCTTGTCTCCCTCCGGGGAATGAAACATAGAAACACCGCTGAGTAAAAACGCTTCCATCGCCGCCTGTGCCGCCGGCAATTTCAGCCATTGCTCGCCGTGTTGGTCCAGGTTACGCGTCATGTCGACCAGCGCCGACCACCAAGCGGACACAGCAGGGTTGTCCAAAGATTGCGTCAGACTGAAGGGCAGGCAAGTCTGACCGGGCGCTGCCGGCAGGCGCTGGTGCAGCAGTTTGCTGGGCACATGCACCATCAACATGGTGCAATCGCAACTCCAGTTCATGCTGGTTTTGGCGCGCGGCAACAGCACGCCCATGGTGCGAGTATCCACTTGCGCTTGCTGGCCATTGGAGTTGAGCAAGGCCGTGCCGCGCAAAGGCAACTGGAACAAATAAAAATCACCGCGCACGCCGGGGTCTATGGTGACGTCGGCACCGTAGCTCAGCACATTCAGCGACACCTGGTTCAAACGCACTTGGTTATGACGGGCCTCAAACCGCCCGGCGTTACCGGTGATCTCCAGGCGGTGCGGCGACAAGGCCAGGCCTATCAATTCCCGGGCCTCTTCGATTTTGCGGCTGCGGATCAAAGGGTAGTTGTCCAGCAGGTGTACGTCTGCCTGAGACCGGGGAAAAGTCTGGAAGGTCATGGTAGGCCCAACCGTTAAAGATAAAACAGTATATGCAAGCTCCATAACGTAACATTTGGGTGGCCCGGGCAGGGAAGTTGCTAGGTTGTTATTGCGTTTTCTGGATAAGTGTCAACGAAAGTCGGATTGCCAAAGCCACCAGCCCTGCACATAATGTTCTTTGCCTTTGCATACAGGAGTTTCCCATGAGCAATTCTCTGGCTTCCTTTGCTGCCGACATCGCCAGCGGCAATATTCGCATCATCGATTTGACACATCCGCTGTCTTCCGACTTTCCTCCTTTGCAACTGCCACCGCAATTCGGTCAGGTGGCGGCTTTCAAAATGGAGCAGATTTCCAAATACGACGACGCCGGCCCAGGCTGGTACTGGAACAACTTCAGCTGCGGCGAACACACCGGCACCCACTTTGACGCCCCGGCGCACTGGGTCACCGGCAAAGACCATCCGAACAACACCGTGGACACCATCACGCCTGACAATTTCATCGCCTCCGTGGTGGTGGTTGACGCCAGCGCTGAAGTCAAAGCCAATCCGGATTGGCTGCTGACGGTCGAGTTTTTGCAAGCCTGGGAAGCCAAGCACGGCAAGATCCCTGCGGGTGCCTGGCTGGCGTTTCGCACCGACTGGTCTAAGCGCATCTCCGACCCCGTTGCTTATGTGAATATGCGCGAAGACGGTGCCCACACCCCCGGCCCCACACAGGCCACGGTGGAATGGCTGATCAAGGAACGCCATGTGCACGGTTTTGCGGTGGAAACCATCAACACCGACGCCGGCCAGTCCTATGCCTGGCCCATGCCTTACCCCTGCCACACTTTGATGCACGGCGCCAACCGCTTCGGTTTGCAATGCCTGACCAACCTGGATCAGCTGCCCGCCACCGGCGCCATGATTGTGTCGGCTCCGCTGAAAATCAAAGGCGGCTCCGGCAGCCCTTTGCGCGTACTTGCTTTGTTACCTTCCTGATTTTTTTGCATTCGATTTATTTTCCCCCTTCACTTCAAGGACATCACCATGAATTTCATCGACACCCCCGAATTTGCCGAGCAGCGCCGCGCGTTTTTGCGCCACACAGGTTTGAGCCTGGCCGCCTTGGGTGCCAGCGGCCCCTTGCAGGTGCTGGCCCAAAACAGCAACACTTTGACGATTGCCTATAACGTCAGCCTGCCTTCTTGGGATCCGACCGTCGGTCCCTCGGCCGTCAACCCGACCATACAAGCGCTTTACAAAGCCGTGCTGTCGCAGTACATCGACCAGAACGCCGACTTGAGCCTCAAGCCCGATTTGCTGACCAAGTGGGGCTGGAACGCCGACCGCAGCAAAATCAGCATGACCGTGCGCAAAAACGCCAAGTGGCACGACGGCACCAAAGTCACCGCCGAAGACGTGGCCTGGTCGCTGATCCGCGCCGGTGACCCGAAAACCGGCAACCCCATTCAATTCGTCTGGGGCAAGGTCACCAACGTCAAGGCTGAAGGCGACACCGTCACCGCCGATGTCAAAGAATTCGAACCCGCTTTCTTCAAATGGATGGCTTTTCTCACCGGCTACGTGTTGCCCAAGGCCTATTTTGAGAAAGTCGGTAAAGAAGGTTTCGAGAAAAAACCCGTGGGCAGCGGCCCTTACATGGTCGAAGAGTTTGTCGCCGGTTCGCACATGAAACTCAAGGCCTTCGCCGACTACTTCGGCGGCAAGCCTGCGTTTGAGACTGTCATCGTCAAATTCGTTACCGACCCGTCAGCGCGGATTGCCGAAATCGAATCCGGCCGCTCGGACATGACCATGGAAATCCCTTTCGAGGAATACGACCGTCTCAAGGCCAAAGGTTTCGGCGGCACCAACGCGCCTGTCACCGACATCGGCATGATTTTCCTGACCAGCCTGGAGCCCATGTTAGACGTGAGAGTGCGCAAAGCGCTGGCCATGTCTATCAACAAAAAAGCACTCACCGAAAAACTGCTCAAAGGCGCGGCTCAGCCTATCGATACGCTGCAAGCTCCGTCTTATGCTGCTTATGACGCGTCAACCAAAGTGCCTTACGACGTGGCCAAAGCCACCGAGTTGATGAAGCAAGCCGGTTTCACCAAAGAAAACCCCTTGCGCTTCAAAGTGCAGACCACACGCGGCTTCAAGCCCAAGGATTTCGAAGTCATGCAAGCCGTGGTCGGCATGTGGAAAAACATAGGTGTGGAAGCTGAACTCGAGGTTTACGAGATCGCCAAACATTACGAACTGCGCGCCCAGCAAAAGCTGGCACCTGCGGCTTTCTACAACTGGGGCAATGCCATTGGCGACCCCTCAACTTCCACCGGTTTTGCCATGTTCACGCATTCACCGCACTCGGCCTGGAAAACCAAAGACGTGGACGACCTGATCGGCCCGCTGTGGGGCGAGAAGGACGAAGCCAAGCGCATCGCCGGTTACAAAAAGGTGGACAAATACATCGCTGAAAACGCGTGTGTGATTCCTTTGTTCCAGTACAACCAGACCGTGGTGTTCCGCAAAGGCTTGAGCGCCGCTCCGCACGGCGCCGGTTTTGTATTGCCGCAAACCGTTAAGAAGGCTTAATGCCTGATTGCCCGCCGGTTCAGTCGCAGACAACTGCGGCCGGACCGGTTTTTTATTGGTTCGCAGGACCATGAATCCGCTGGTTTATTTCAAACGCGTGTTGATCGCCATACCTACGCTGCTAGGCGTAGGCGTGGTGGTGTTCGTGCTGATGCGCGTGGTGCCTGGCGACCCTATCGCCATGATGATTGCGCCCGGTGCCAGCCCGCAGGACATACAAAACATGCGGGTCATGTACGGCCTGGACAAATCGATTGCGCAACAGTTTGTCATCTGGCTGAGCGAAGTCCTGCAAGGCCGCTTTGGTACCTCCATCACTTTTAGGCAGGACGTGTTGACGCTGATCGGTGAACGCTTGCCGGCCACGCTGGAGCTCGGCGGTGTCGCCATGCTGCTGGCCGTCTTGTTGGGAGGTGCGGCCGGTTTGTGGTCGGCTGCGCGCGACGGCGGCTGGGTCAGCAACCTGATAGATGCGCTGGTGGCAGTTATTCAATCCATTCCCGATTTTTTATGGGGGCTGATGCTGATGTTGTTGTTCGGCGTGCTGCTGCCGTGGTTGCCGATTTCGGGGCGGCTGGACCCAGGCTTGAGCCAGCAGGCAGGCACAGGTTTTTTGTTGATAGACAGCCTGATTCACGGGCGCGCAGAGCTGGTCAAGTCTTTGTTGCTGTACATGTTGGCCCCGGCGCTGTCGCTGGCCTTGCCGGTAGCGGCCATGCTGGCGCGGGTACTCAAAGCTTCCATGCAAGAAGCAATGTCGAGTGACTATGTGATGCTGGCTCGCTTGAAAGGCATGTCTACCAGGCATGTGTTGCTGGTCGAGGCTTTGCCTAATGCGGTCACGCCTACGCTGTCCTTGTCTGCCGTGCAATTCGCTTTCATTCTGGGCGGCACGGTGTTGATCGAGCGTTTGTTCAGCTACCCCGGCATAGGCAGTCTGGCGATTGACGCCGTCATAGGCCGCGACCTGCCGTTGATACAAGCCATAGTGCTGACCTTTGCGCTGTTGTTCATCGCCATCAATATCGCGGTCGACGTGCTGGTGGTGTTTCTCAATCCGCGTTTGCGCGGTTCTGCGAACACATGATGCATAAGAAAGCCCGCCATGGCTGACGCGCAACCCGTGTCTGTTTGCTTGCGTCTCAAACGCAACCCGCGTGTGCTGTTCGGCAGCTTTGTCTGTCTGCTGTTAGTGCTGACCGCCTTGCTGGCCCCCTGGCTGGCGCCGCAAGACCCGGGGCAGCAGGAGTTGATGGCTTCGTTTGAAAAACCTTTGCTGTTTGGTTATGCCGCTTCGGATTCCGCCTTGCCCAACTATTGGCTGGGCAGCGATAACCTGGGTCGCGATGTGTTGTCGCGTTTGATTTACGGCGCGCGCATCGCCATGCTGGTGGCTGTCATTTCAGCCACGCTGGCGGCGCTGCTGGGCACGCTGCTGGGTGCGCTGGCGGGTTTTTACGGCGGGCGTATCGACAGTCTGATTTCCCGCATGGTCGATGTGTGGATGTCCTTTCCGCCGGTGCTGTTGTCGATTGTGTTGGTGTCGGTGCTGGGCACGGGGTTGTGGTCGGTGATAGCTGCCATCGTCATCGTCGACTGGACCCGTTTTTGTCGCGTGGTGCGGGCCGAAACACAGGCCCAGGCCGCGCTGGACTACGTGGTGTCTGCACGCATGCTGGGCATGCGTTCATGGCAGATTTTGTGGCACGAGATACGCCCGAATGTGATGCCACTCTTAATCACTTTGTTCACGCTGGAGATGGGTGTTGCCATTGTGGTCGAGGCTATTTTGAGTTTTGTTGGTTTGTCTTTGTCTTCCGGTGCGGCCACCTGGGGCGGCATGGTCGGCGAAGGCCGTTTGTACGTGAACCAGGCACCGTGGCTGATGGTGTTTCCCATGCTTTTGATGATGCTGGCGGTGCTGGGCTTGAATGCCCTAGGCGACGGTTTGCGGCGTGAATTTGATCCGGTGTTGACGCGATGAATAACGTGAACGCCACACCCGCTTTGCAGATCAGCGATTTGCACGTGGACATCCGCCGCGCCGACACTTGGTTGCCCATATTGCGCGGCGTCAATCTGAGTGTGGCGCCGGGCTGCATACACGCGCTGGTGGGAGAGTCCGGCGGCGGTAAATCCATGGTCGCCAAAGCCGCCACCGGTTTGCTGCCACAAGCGGCACGCATCAGCGGCGGCAGCATTTGCATTGATGGAAAAGATGTCACGCATTGGTCGGAAAACCAATGGCGCACATTGCGCGGCGGCGCGGTCAGTATGGTGTTGCAAGACCCTATGACTGCGCTCAATCCAGTGCGCCGCATAGGCGCGCAAATGGCCGATGTGTTGCGCGCGCATACCGACGGCAAAGACATAGAAACCACGCTGGTTGGCCTGCTCGAGCAAGTGCAATTGCGCGAACCGCAATCCGTGCTCAAAGCCTATCCGCACCAACTTTCGGGTGGCATGCGTCAACGTGTGGTGATTGCCATGGCCTGGGCGTGTCGGCCGCGTTTGATCATTTGCGACGAACCGACCACGGCGCTGGATGTGACCGTGCAAAAGCAGGTGCTGCGATTGATTCATCGTCTGGCGGGTGACGGCCAAGGCGTGTTGCTGGTGACGCATGACCTGGGCGTGGTGGCCAAGCTGTGCCGCAGTCTGTCGGTGATACACGCCGGTCGCATTCTGGAAGAAGGCAGCGTCGAAGCCGTGTTCGCGCAGCCGCAGCATGCGTATACGCGCGCGCTGCTGGCGGCCACGCCGCGCTTTGACCGGCCTGAGCACACGCTGCTGCCTGTTGATGACGATTTGATCGACAGCTTGAACGCGCAAGCACGCGCGTACGACAGCGAACGCGGGGTGAGCGCATGAGCACGCCTTTGTTGCAAGTCAAAGATTTGGGCTTGAGCCTGCCCGACATGGGGCACAAAGGTTTGTTTGCACCTGCGCCTATGAAGCGCATCTTCAGCAACATCAGTTTTGAATTGCAAGCTGGCGGGTCGCTGGGCGTGATCGGCGAATCCGGCAGCGGCAAGTCCACATTGGCGCGTGCACTCACGCTGATCATGCCGCCGCAAGAAGGCGAATTGCTGTTTCGCGGCGAATCTGTGCTGGCTTTCAATGAGCAGCAACGCATCAACTACCGCAGCCAGTTGCAAATGATTTTTCAAGACCCGATGTCTTCACTGAATCCACGACGGCGCATCAGCGACATCATTGCCCAGCCTTTGCAAGTGCTGGGGCAAGACGTGAACGCCGCAGACCGGCTTGACAAAGTCATGCAGTTATTGCACCGCGTTGGTCTGGACAGCTCGCTGGCTTCGCGCTATCCCCACCAGTTGTCCGGTGGCCAACGCCAGCGCGTAGGCATTGCGCGCGCACTCGCGCTGCAACCGGTGGCTTTGATCGCCGACGAAATCACCTCGGGCTTGGACGTGTCGGCTCAGGCGCGCATTGTGGCGCTGCTGCAAACCTTGCGTCGCGAAGAAGGCTTGGCGCTGATTTTCATCAGTCACGATTTGTCGCTGGTACGCAGTCTGTGCGATGACGTATTGATACTTCGCCAGGGTGAAGTGATGGAGCAGGGCGCAGCAGCACAGATTTTTTCGCAACCCCGGCATGCATACACCCGGGATTTGATGGACGCGATCGCCTTACCCGAGCCCGATGCGGGATGGTTGGAACGCGGCCATACCACGGCAGGCGCTTAGGCGCGACAGACTGGAGCGAACATGGCAGAACGGTCATTCACCAAAGAAGTACAACAACTGCTGGCCGAGCCCGGCACGGTGTTTCACGGCGAAGGCATATTGGCGGTGACCAAGGCGCTGCTTGAATGCGGCGTCGGTTACGTAGCCGGTTACCAGGGCTCGCCGATTTCTCATTTGATGGATGTGCTGGCAGATGCCCAGCCTATATTGCAACAACTCGGTGTGCATTTCGAGTCCAGCGCCAGCGAAGCCACCGCAGCGGCCACGCTCTCAGCGTCAGTCATGTACCCGATACGCGGCGCAGTCACCTGGAAATCCACGGTAGGCACCAATGTCGCCTCTGACGCGCTGGCCAATTTGGCCTCGGGCGGCGTCACCGGCGGCGCGCTCATCATCATCGGCGAAGACTACGGCGAGGGCTCGTCCATCATGCAAGAGCGCAGCCATGCGTTCGCCATGAAATCGCAAATCTGGTTGCTGGACCCGCGACCGAATCTGCCGGCCATCGTCAAGGCGGTGCACGATGGATTTGAATTGTCCGAAGCCAGCCACACGCCGGTGATGCTGGAGTTGCGGGTGCGCTCCTGCCATTTGCACGGCAGCTTTGTCACGCAGGCCAACCGTCCTCCTGCATTCACCTTGAAGCAGGCGCTGGAAACACCGGTGCGCGACACCAGCCGCATCGTGTTGCCGCCGGCCAGTTATTTGCACGAGCACGAAAAAATTCTGGACCGCTGGCCGGCTGCAGTACGCTTTATCAAAGAGCGCGGCTTGAACGAGTTTTTTGACGGCGATTTGAACGACATAGGCCTAGTCATGCTGGGCGGCATGTACAACAACGTGATGCGCGCCATGATGGCTTACGACATGGCCGACATCTATGGCAAATCGCGTATTCCGCTGTACGTGATGAATGTTGCTTACCCGGTGATAGACGAAGAAATACAACGGTTTTGCGAAGGCAAAAAAGCTATTTTGGTGATTGAAGAAGGCCAGCCCGAGTACCACGAGCAGGCCATACACACGGTGCTGGGCCGCGCCCAAATTCGCACCACGGTGCACGGCAAAGACATGTTGCCGCAGGCCGGTGAATACACGGTACAAACCTTGAAGCGCGGGCTTGAGGCTTTCTTGTCCAAGTACCACCCGGCGGGCTTAGCCAAACCGGTGTCGCTGGGTATGCCGGTCAAACCATCGCAAGCAGTGCAGCAGGCTGGTGCCGTCATCGATCAAGTGAAAACGCAAGTCAGCGGAGCCGCCCAAGCGCAGGCAGCAGTGGCAGCGATGACGCGTTTGGCAGCGCCCGAACTGGCCACGGTGGTACCGGCGCGCCCGCCAGGGTTTTGCGTGGGTTGCCCGGAGCGGCCGATTTTTTCTGCCATGACCTTGGTGCAGCAAGACCTGGGCATGCACCATATTTCGGCCGACATTGGTTGCCATTTGTTCGCCGCCATGCCGCCGTTTCATTTGGGTGCGACCACCATGGGCTATGGTCTGGGCGCGTCCAGCGCAGCCGCCATGAATGTCGAGGCGGGCAAACGCTCCATTTCGGTGATGGGCGACGGCGGCTTCTGGCACAACGGTCTGGCCAGTGGCATAGGCAATGCAGTATTCAACAAGGCAGACGGTGTCATCGTCATTGTGGACAACAACTACTCTGCGGCCACCGGCGGCCAGGACTTGCTGTCATCCCGCTCGCAAAAAGACAACCGAAGCATGCAACACCCCATCGAAGCAGCGGTGCGCGGGGTTGGCGTGGCATGGGTGAAGACCGTGGACTACACCTACGACGTCAACCACATGCGCGATGTGTTGAACGATGCGCTGACCACCGATTACCAAGGACCTAAGGTGGTGATCGCGCAAAGCGAATGCATGCTGAACAAACAGCGGCGCGTCAAACCGCAAATCGCCGAAGCGGTGAAAAGCGGCGAGCGTGTGGTGAAAGAAAAATTCGGCGTCGACGCTTCCGTGTGCAGCGGCGACCACGCGTGCATGCGACTCTCGGGCTGCCCGTCTCTCACTTTGAAAAACAGCGGCGACCCGCTCAAGCCGGATCCGGTGGCGCACGTGGACGACGGCTGTGTGGCCTGCGGGCATTGCGGCGAAGTGGCCGACGCTGCGGTGTTGTGTCCGTCGTTCTACCGTATCGAGTGGGTGCGCAACGCAGGCACGGTTGAAAAATGGCTGCACCGTTTGCAGCAGGTTGTGGTCGGCTGGATGCAGCGCCGCCAGCAACGCAGTTTGCACGCGCGTGCGCTTTATGAGGACTTCTCCGCATGAGCCCGGTGCGCACATTAGGTGCCGACCCCAAGCGGCCCATCACCATCGCCATACTCGCCATGGGCGGGCAGGGCGGCGGTGTATTGGTCGACTGGATCGTGGACTTGGCCACGCACAACGGCTATCTGGCGCAGGCCACCTCGGTGGCCGGTGTGGCGCAACGCACCGGTGCCACGATTTACTATATCGAGTTGTATGCACAGGCGCACATCGCAGCCAGCGGCAAGACACCAGTGCTGGCGCAAATGCCGGTGCCCGGCGAGGTCGATATCGTCATCGCCTCCGAGTTGATGGAGGCCGGTCGCGCCATGCAGCGTGGCTTGGTTACTTCAGACAGAACCACGCTCATCACTTCTTCACACCGGGATTACGCCACGCTGGAGAAAGTCAATCCGGGCAACGGCATTGCCGACGCGTCTGCGGTGCTGGGCGCGGGCCTGACACACGCACGGCGTTTTTTGCATGAAGACATGCAAGCCATTGCCAGCCAGCAACGCAGTGTGTTGTCAGCGGCCTTGTTCGGTGCGCTTGCCGGTGTCTCAGAGTTGCCGTTTGACGATGCCGCGTATGAAGCCACCATCACCCGTGCTGGCATAGGCGTGGACGCCAGCCTGCGCTGTTTTCAAGCGGGTTTGCAGTCAACCCGCCAGCCGCAACAACACGACACTCTTGCAGACCCGATGGCCACCGCACCGCGCTCCTTGCCAGCGCGTGCAGCCGCTGCTCAGGTCGTGCCTTTGCGAGCCTGGATTGAAAAAGAATTTCCAGCCGAATGCCACGCCATGCTGGGTGCAGGCTTGCAACGCGTGCTCGAGTTTCAAGACATCGCCTATGGCCGTGAATACCTGGAGCGCATGACGGCTTTCCATCAACACGGACTGGCGCACGGCGGCGCACAGCACGCGCACTTAGCTACGCTGGAAGCGGCGCGCTGGCTGGCGGTGGCCATGTCTTACGACGACGTGATTCGCGTGGCCGAACTCAAAACCCGGCTACAACGCACGCAGCGTTTGCGTGAAGAGGTCGGCGCCGGAGCGGATGAAGTCGTCGGCAGTGTGGAGTTTTTCCATCCGCGGATTGAGGAAATTTACGGTTTGTTGCCGGCCTCATGGGGCCGTTGGATTGAAGGTGTCAAGCCGCTGAAAAAACTGTTGCTGGCTGTGATCGGCGACGGCAAACGCCTGCGACCGCACACCATCACCGGCCAATGCATGCTGCAAATGCTGGCCGGGCTCAGGCGTTTTCGCCGATACAGCAGGAGGCATGCGGTGGAAACCGCGCATATGACGCACTGGCTGGACACTGCCAAAGCTCTGATGCCCGCAGATTATTTGCTAGCCACGGAAGTCATACGATGTCGTCGCCTCGTCAAAGGCTATAGCGACACGCATGCGCGTGGCAGCAGCAAATTCGACCGTTTGATGCAAGCCGCACCTGCAATGGCCGGGCAAGACAACGCTGCCGCTCAATTGGCGGCATTGCGTCAAAAAATAGAAAACCAAGCCGCCCAGGGGAAAGTGCCGTGACGAAGCGGGCGCTTGCAGGCAATGTGATTAAATCCAAGTCAATGTCAATTTTTCAGGAGACCAGCAAATGACAACACGCATGATGGACATCAAAGCCGATGATAAAAGCGGCACGTTTCAAGGCTATGTGTCGCTGCCCGCCAGCGGTAAAGGACCGGGCTTGGTGATTGCGCAGGAAATTTTCGGCGTCAATATTTCCATGCGCGAAGTCGCTGACTATTACGCGCAAGAAGGGTATGTCGTGCTGGTGCCCGATTTGTTCTGGCGTCAGGAGCCCGGCGTGCAACTCGGTTACACGCCTGAAGACTGGCAACGCGCCTTCGGTTTTTACCAGGGCTTCGACGAAGCCAAAGGCGTGGAAGACATACAGGCCAGCTTGAACGCCTTGCGCGCCATGACCGAGGTGCAAGGACAGCCCGGCGTATTGGGGTTTTGTTTGGGCGGCAAACTGGCTTACTTGGCTGCGTGCCGCACCGACGCGTCTGTCAGCGTGTCCTACTACGGTGTGGGCATAGACAAAGCGTTGAACGAAGCTGCCAACATCAAAAACAAGCTGGTGCTTCACATTGCAGAAAAAGACCAGTTCTGCCCGCC
Organism: Bordetella parapertussis; assembly: GCA_945901125.1. Lineage (GTDB taxonomy): Bacteria > Pseudomonadota > Gammaproteobacteria > Burkholderiales > Burkholderiaceae_C > Limnohabitans. The sequence goes on along the minus strand of CAMDKD010000035.1, from coordinate 8,206 downwards.
CGAAGCGCAAACCGCCATCACAGGTGCGCTGGCCAGTCATCCGCATGTTGAAGCCTATGTGTATCCCGGCGTGGATCATGCGTTTGCCCGCAACGGCGGCGACCATTTCGACAAACCGGCGGCCTTGATGGCCCACCAGCGCAGCATGGCTGCTTTCAAAGCCGCCATCGGCCCGAATTACAACCTGTCAGCCCTGTGGGATAAACATTGCGAATATGAGTTCGGTACCCGGGATGTGGCGGCCACCATGTCGACCATGGTGGATGAGCCTTATGTCAACCACATCCCGACCATGACGGGTGGCGTCGGCCACAAACTGCTGGCGCATTTTTACCAAAACCATTTCGTCAACAGCAACCCACCCGACACCAGCCTGGTGCCGATTTCTCGCACTGTGGGCGCGACACAAATCGTCGATGAAATGCTGTTTTGTTTCACCCACACCTGCGAAGTGCCGTGGATGCTGCCCGGGATTGCACCGACCGGCAAACGCGTGGAAATTCCCTTGATTGCGATTGTTAAATTCCGTGGCGACAAGCTCTACCACGAGCATATTTACTGGGACCAGGCCAGCGTGCTGGTGCAAATTGGCAAGCTCGACCCCAAAGGTTTGCCGGTCGCAGGTGTAGAAACCGCGCACAAACTGTTGGATGAAACCTTGCCCTCAAACGCTTTGATGGGCGCTTCCTGGAAGCCGCCGCACTGAGCGACGTCCGCCACTGTTTGGGGGGTTAGTCTGCCCTTTGATTCGAACCCGTTCCTTTGTTGCAACATACCGAGGTCGGGTTTTTTTGTTTGTTTGGCAAAACCGACTTGAATTGTCTATAATGGGATTAATAATCTCCTGAAATGGATAGCCATGACTGACATAACTTCCACTTACACGGGCGGGCGGGCAACAGGCTCCGGGGCATTCGCTGTCACTGCTTCAGTTGACGCTGCGCAGGCCGCCATCGTTGATGACGTATCCGTTTTCGACCTGGTCAATCTGGATCTGTGGCACCAAACATTACAGGTTCGTGAGGGCTTGCCAGCCGCTTATGTTGCCGAAATGAGTGAGGCGTTGTCTATCTCGCGCGTCCTCTACCTGGAGGGCCTGGATTTACCCCGCAGCACGATTGAGGCGCGTATTAAAAACAAAACACCGTTGACCAGCACGGAAGGCGCTGCGGTTCTGCGATCCGCCAAAGCATTGCGCAAGGCGCAAGAGGTATTTGAGGATAAACCTGCTGCCGCACAATGGTTTAAACGCGGCAACCGTTCTCTGGGCGGTGTCACACCGGTTTCCTTGATGGACACAGACAGCGGTTATGAATTGGTGATCAAGACCTTGGGCCGGATTGAGTACGGCGTTGTCGCCTGATGGCCTCTGTTGAGGCCGGTCACGTCAGCGTCTGGCGCATCGCCAAGCACACTCGGGAATTCGCGGCCGACGACATCAACGGGGGTGGCGCAGCCGCTGTCGGCGGGCGTTGGAACAGCGAAGGCAAGCATGTGGTTTACGCGGCCACTTCTGTTTCGCTTTGCGTGTTGGAAACCTTGGCGCACCTGGGGGATGACATACATTGCCGCAACCGTTTTCTGGTCGCCATCGACATACCAGCCAGACTGTGGACTGAACCTCAAACGCTGAGCGCTCAAGATTTACCTCAAACTTGGCTGGCCGAGCCTGCCGGCATGGACACCGTGAGGCTCGGTGACCATTGGCTGACCCATGCCAACGAACTGTTGTTGCTGGTGCCTTCTGTCATCGTCCCCGAAGAATTCAATCTGCTGATCAATCCCGGTCACAAGCATGCCCGACAAATCAAAGCCAGAGTTGTCAGACCATTTATCTACGATCCGCGTCTGGCTTAGGCCGGCTCCGGTAACTGCCGATTCAGGCGCAGCATCAACAGGCCGGCACCGACCAAAAGCATCATGCCGCACCAAGCCATGCCATTCGGGATATCGCCCCAAATGACAAAGCCAGCCACCACGGCGGTCAGCAAACCCATATAGCGAAACGGCGCGATCACGCTCATGTCAGCCATGCGCGTGGCCATGATCAGACAGAAATAACCGCTGCTTAAAAACACGGACGCTGCGGCCATCATCAACCAATGCAAGGGTGACACCGGCACCCAAACGACCCACAGGCTCCAGATACCGGCCATGACGGTGGCGGTCAGCGCAGTACCCGTGGCGATCACATTAGAGGGCACTTGCGGTGGAATAAAGCGCACACACATATCGCGCAGGGCATGCAGACAGGTGCCGCACAGCGCAACCCAGGCCCAGGCGTTAAAGCCTTCGGCTTGCGGTTGAACCACCAGCAAGACCCCGGCAAAGCCCAGGCCGATGATCAGCCAGTTGCGCAGACTCACGTGCACACCGAGCAGCAGTCCGGATAACAAAGCAATCAGCAAGGGCGTGGACATATTGATGGCGGTGGCATTACCCAGCGGCATATTGAACAAAGCACTTAAATAAACTAGGCTTGCCACGCCATCCAACAAGGATCGCGCCAGCACCCAGCGTTGCGTCATATGCAGACGCCACTCACGCGTGAGTGCTTGCGGGTCTGTCATGCGTGCCAGCAACAACAGTACAACCACCGATAACAGGCCGCGTAAAAAAATAAGCTGGGCAGCGGGCAAGGTATGGCTGACAAATTTCACCAGCGTGTCATTCATGACAAACGACACCATGCCGGCCGACATGGCGATCACGCCACGCCGGTTGTGGTGCTGAATCACAGGGTGTCGATGAAACTGCGCAGTTTGTCTGAGCGGCTGGGGTGCTTGAGTTTGCGCAAGGCCTTGGCTTCGATTTGGCGAATACGCTCGCGCGTCACGTCAAACTGTTTGCCGACCTCTTCCAAGGTGTGGTCGTTGTCCATCTCAATGCCGAAACGCATGCGTAACACTTTTGCTTCGCGCGGCGTCAGACCGTCGAGAATTTCTTTGACCACATCGCGCAAACCGGCTTGCATGGCCGCTTCGATAGGCGCTGTGTTGGCACCGTCTTCGATGAAGTCGCCCAGGTGTGAATCGTCGTCGTCGCCGATAGGTGTTTCCATGGAAATCGGCTCTTTGGCGATCTTCATGATCTTGCGGATTTTGTCTTCCGGCATTTCCATTTTTTCCGCCAGCACAGACGCATCAGGCTCGAAGCCGAATTCCTGTAAATGTTGACGGCTGATGCGGTTCATCTTGTTGATGGTCTCGATCATGTGCACCGGAATACGGATGGTGCGCGCCTGATCAGCAATGGAGCGCGTGATGGCCTGGCGAATCCACCAGGTGGCGTAAGTGGAGAACTTGTAGCCGCGACGGTATTCGAATTTGTCGACCGCTTTCATCAAGCCGATGTTGCCTTCTTGGATCAAGTCCAGGAATTGCAGACCACGGTTGGTGTATTTTTTGGCGATAGAGATGACCAGGCGCAAGTTGGCCTCGATCATTTCTTTTTTGGCGTTGCGCGAGGCGCGTTCGCCTTCGTTCATGCGCTTGTTGATGTCCTTGAGTTCGGCCAAAGGCACGACCACGCGGTTTTGTATCTCAGTCAGTTTGGTTTGCAATTCTTGGATGGCAGGAATATTGCGGGTCATGGTGACCGACCAGTTTTTACCTGCGGCAGATTGTTTTTCCACCCATTTCAGATTGAGCAAGTTAGCCGGGAATTCCTTGATGAACATTTCCTGCGGCATGCCGCAACGGTCGACGATGATGCGGCGCAGTTCGCGTTCTTTTTTGCGCACATCGTCAACTTGCGAGCGCACCAGATCACACAGCTTTTCGATGGTGCGTGCGGTGAAGCGCACGGTCATCATTTCTTCGCTGATGGATTTTTGAATCTTCATGTAGGCGGGTGTGCCGTAGCCTTCTTTGTCGAAGCTCTTGCGCAGTTTGTCGAACAAACCTTGAATGCGGTCTAAGCGCGTCAACGCTTCGCTTTTGAGTTCTTCGAGTTTTTTGGTCAGCGCTTTAGAACCGCCCTTGCCGTCGTCGTCGTCTGAGTCGTCGAACTCGTCGAAATCTTCTTCGGCCACATAGTCATCTGCTTCGTTGGCGTTGGTGAAGCCGTCGACGATGGTGGAGATGACGACTTTGTCATCGCGGATGTCACCGGCCATGCGCAAGATTTCTGCGACAGTGGCAGGAGACGCACTGATGGCTTCCATCATGGCCATCAAACCGCCTTCGATGCGCTTGGCGATTTCAATTTCGCCTTCGCGTGTCAGCAATTCAACCGTTCCCATTTCACGCATGTACATGCGTACCGGGTCGGTGGTGCGGCCAAACTCGCTGTCCACCGTAGACAAAGCGGCTTCGGCTTCTTCTTCAGCTTCTTCTTCACTCGCGACGGTCGGTCCGGTGTTGTTGATGATCAGCATCTCGGCGTCTGGCGTTTGCTCGAACACCGCCACACCCATGTCGTTCAACATGGTGATGACCACTTCCAGGGTTTCGGCGTCGACCAGTTTGTCGGGCAGGTGGTCGGAGATTTCGCCGTGCGTCAGGTAGCCGCGCGTCTTGCCCAGCTTGATCAGGGTTTTCAGACGCGAGCGGCGCTTGGCCAGGTCTTCTTCGGACAACACGGCTTCGTCCAGACCGAATTCTTTCATCAAGGCGCGTTCTTTGGCCTTGCTGATTTTCATGCGCAAAGGCTTGACCTTTTCACCACCGGCAACAGGTTCCTCAGCAAACTCGGCTTCCAGGTCGACGATATCTTCGTCTTCAGGGATGGCCTTTTTGGCGGCCTTGCCTTTGGCCACCGGTTTGGCAGCGGCTTTGGGCGGTTTGGCGCGTTCAGCAGAAGGCGCGGCGGGTTTGCTTGTGCTTTTGGCAGCTGGTTTGGCCGCTGTTTTTGCAACCGGCTTGGCTGCGGTTTTAGCCACAGGTTTGGCAGTGGGTTTTGCCACGGGTTTGGCCGCAGGCTTGGCGGCAGATTTCACGTCGGGTTTGGCAGAAGAGGCTTTGGTCACGGGTTGGGTCACAGGTTTAGCAGGGGTTTTGGAAACGGGTTTAGCGGCGGGTTTAGCGGCGGGTTTGGCCGCCGTTTTGACTGAGGCTTTCACAACGGGCTTGGCCGCAGGTTTGGCGGCGGTCTTGGGCGCAGGCTTGGTGACGGCTTTGCTTACAGACTTGGCGACGGGTTTGGCGGTTTTTTTGGCAGTCATGTCAATCCTCAGGCAATAAAAAAGGTTACACGCGCGGGCAGAGCGCGTGAAGGCTGATCATCGAGGGCAAACAAGCTGGTGGGGCGAACATTTGGAATGCAGTCCTTGCGGTGAATGGCGGGTCGTGAGCTGTGTGTCACGGTTGGCCGGGCCCGGAGGTGTTGCTGTCGCGCTTGTCAGTGGATGCTATTGTACCAGAGGCGATTTTTTCAAACTCGCCAGACGACTATTTAACACTTTGATTTGCGCGTAAGCCGCCGGGTCGCTGGCCATGCGCCGGGTCAGATCGTCGATTTGCGAGGACACATGCGCTTTCTCCAACTCCAGCATGATGCTTTGCAATTCGCTGACATCGTTGTCCATATCGACCGGTGCGCTGGCGAGCAATTGCATCAACATGTCTTCGTCTTCGTGGCCGCGCAAGCCTTCGCGCAAGGCCGCCAGCGGTTGCACGCCGTGTTCCTGCGATTGGCTGTCCAGCCAACTGAACAAACGTCCGTGCGGCGCCGGCAAGTCCATCAGCATGTGTTGCTGCGGCAAAGCCAGCGCTGACCATTGCGCCATGTCGGTGAACAGGATTTGCAAAGCCCGATCCTGGCGTGTCGGCGCTTTGCGGCGCATGCTGACGGGACTTGATGATCTGCGCGGCGCGCTTGTTTCGCGCGGTTTGCCGCCGCTTTGTCCGGGTGAAGCAGTGCGCTGCGTTTTGGCGCTGCTGTCACCCAGCCACAGTCTTTGCAATTCGCGGTTGCCAATGCCGACCAGATCGGCGAATTCACCCAGCAACTGCGTTTTCAACACGCCGTCGGGCAACGCCAGCCACAGTGGCCTGGCCTGCGAGGCCAGCAGGGCGCGGCCTTCGGCGCTGTCTATGTCGCAGCCGTCGCGCGCCACATCGACCAGAAAACGGCTCAAAGGGGTGGCGTCGGATACCAGTCGCGCAAACGCTTCGCTGCCGTGCTCGCGTATGTAGCTGTCGGGGTCGTGTTCAGCCGGCAAAAACAAAAACTTGACGTTGCGCACATCGCTGGCATAAGGCAGTGCGCCGTCCAACGCTTTGCGTGCCGCGCGTCTGCCTGCGGCGTCGCCGTCAAAGCTGAACACCACCGCGTCGGTGAAGCGAAACAGTTTTTGCACATGGTCGGCGGTGCAAGCCGTGCCCAGCGTTGCCACTGCATTGGCAAAGCCCGATTGCGCCAGCGCCACCACGTCCATATAGCCTTCGGTGACCAGCACATAACCGGCTTCGCGCAACGCGGTGCGCGCTTCAAACAAACCATAGAGTTCGCGGCCTTTGCTGAACACCGGGGTTTCGGGAGAATTCAAGTATTTGGGCGTGCCGTCGCCCATGACGCGTCCGCCAAAGCCTATGCATTCGCCTTTGACATTGCGGATGGGAAACATGATGCGGTCGCGGAAACGGTCGTAGCGCTTTTCTTCGCCGCCGTCTTCGGTGTTGCTGATCAACAAGCCGGACTCGACCAGCAGCGGGTCCTGGTAATCGGCAAACACACTGGCCAGACTGCGCCAACCCTCTGGGGCGTAACCCAGGCCAAAGGCCTTGGCGATATCGCCGGAAAGTCCGCGGCCCTTCAGGTAATCGATGGCGCGGGGGCTGGATTTCAGTTGTTTGCGGTAAGCCTCACCGGCTTTTTCCAGCACGTCGTTGAGCGTGGCTTGGCGCTGGCGCTGTTGTGCGGCGCGTTGTCGCTCTTGCGGATCGGCCTCGTCCTCGGGCACTTGCATGCCGTAGGACTGGGCCAGGTCTTTCACCGCTTCGACGAAATTCATGCCGCTGTGTTCCATCAGAAAACCGATGGCGTTACCGTTTTTGCCGCAGCCAAAGCAATGGAAAAACTGCTTGCTCGGGCTGACGGAAAACGACGGCGATTTCTCGCCGTGAAACGGGCACAAGCCCATGTAATTCGCCCCGCCTTTTTTCAGTTGCACGTAGCGGCCGACCACTTCAACCACATCGGTACGCGCTATCAACTCCTGAATGAAAGACTGGGGAATCGCCATGGCAGTCAGTCGCCGCTGACCGAACCCTCGCGACGCGGATCGGCGGCACCCAACCAGCCTTCACCTTTGCGTTGAATCGCTTGCAAACCGCTTGGCATTTCTGTTTGCTGCACTTCGTGACCACGGGCTTTGAGGCCGTCGACCGTGGCTGCGGGGAAGCGACCGCTTTCCAGCATCAGCGGTCCATTGGTGGCTGCAATGCCTGAGTGGGGTTGCTTGATGGCGGCTTGCGCGTCGAGTCCACCGTTCAACATGGCCCACAGGGTTTGGCTGGTGTAGTGAATGATCATCGGGCCGCCGGGGCTGCCCAGGTTGGCCATCAGCGGGCCGCGTTGTCCGCCGGCGTCGCTGGCATAGACCAGGATGGGGTTCATGGATGAACGCGGGCGTTTGCCGGCTTGCAGGCGGTTGGCCACCGGCACGCCATTCGCGTCACGCGGTGCAAAGCTGAAATCGGTGAGTTGGTTGTTCAGCAAAAAGCCGCCGCGCAGGCCGGGGCTGACCATCAGGCGCGCGCCGAAGCCGCTTTCGATGGAGGTGGTCATCGAGACGGCGCGGCCCTGGCCGTCGACCACGCTGATATGGCTGGTGCCGTATTCAGGCTGGTCAGCCATGGGCGCATAACTGGTGGTCGTGTTGCCGGGGGTGCCCGACGGTGCATCGGCCATGCGGCGCGGTGAAATCAATTCAGCGCGTTGTTGCAAATAAGCCGGTTGCAGCATGCTGCTCCAGTCTTTGCCGGGCGCCGTCACAAAGGCCGGGTCAGCGACAAACTGGGCGCGGTCGGCGAAGGCCAGGCGGGCGGCTTCGTTGTAGTTGTGCAGCCAGTCGACGCTTTGCATATCGTCGGCGGGGCGTGCTTGGGCCGACAGCATGCCGAAGATCTGGCCCATGGCGATCAGCCCGGAAGACGGCGCACCGGCACCGCAGATTTGCACGGTTTTGCCGTCAGACTGCGTGCTGCTGTGATAGAAGCACAGGGCTTCGCGCACTTCGGGGCGGTATTTCTGCATGTCTGCC